>NZ_CP172595.1:0-620585 GCF_044593955.1 Haloferax sp. S1W | reverse complement strand
TACTTCGAGACGGGAAGCGTGTCGTGTCCATACTGTGGCAGCATGAAGAGCGTCGGCGTCGGTGACAGGAAACAGCACACGTCGTCGGCCGCAACCCTCGACCTGTCACCGCATCGTGCGGCCGTCAGCGACACGTCGATTCGAGACGCTGCACCGGAGTTGAAAGCCGACCTTCGAGACTACATCCGGAAAATCGGATTCATCCACGGCGGCGACCTTCGGCCGCTCTCCGACGAGGTGCTCGTGGTGTACGAACTCCTGCACGCGGTCGATATCGTCGCCCGCTCGAACCGACCGACCGACGACGAACAGTTCTACGTCCTCGAACTGCTTCGCGGCGCGGACGACGGCGACCGACTGGCCCCGGGCGACGTTCCCGATTCGATGACGGACGCCCGTGGCCTCGCGTACGCCGAAGCCGTGGACGACTACCGACGCGACCTTTCGACCTGGTTGGACGAGAATCCGGACCCCGAGGTCAGAAAGACGCTCGGGTCGCTGTCGAACTACGTCAAGCGAGCGGAAGCACTTGAGGGTGCCATGCCGCTCGACGAATCCGAGACGCTGGTCCTCGCGGTCCGCGACATCCACACCAGCATCGTCGACGACGACCTCGACGCGCTGGCGTCGGCCCGTGACCGACTGGCGTCGCTTCTCTGACCACCGAGTTCGGCGGCTCCCGCTCCCGTCGCATCCACCGAACGTTTTTGACACCGGCCGACCCTCTCCCGACGATGACCGCCGGTTTCGACATTCACGAGGTTCGGCACCGCGTGAAGATGCTCCGCGACACGGGAGAGACCATGCTCGTCGAAAACAGGGACGGCGTCGCCTGCCCCGCCTGCGGCGACCCCTTCTCGCGACTGCTCATCTCCGACCGCCCGGCCCACAGTTTCGACCCCGAACCGGGGACCAGACTCTGTGTCCGCCGTGACGACGGCCGGCTACTCATTTCGACACACGAGTGAGAAGGTGAGCGTTCGGAGCGCACCAGCCATCTCGGGCCGCCCGAGTCAGCGGCCGCGGAGGTACTGAATGAGCGCTCGGTCGAGCGTGTCTTCCGGAAGCGTCTCGAACCACGACACGTCGACTATCTTTTCGTCTTCGAGTCCCGGGTCGTCGGTGACAGTTCCAGCGACGGCCGCGTCGTAGATTGCGAACCGGAAACTCACCGCATCGCCATCGTAGCAGAGTCGCTGTTCTGTCACCACCCGAAGTGACCCGACATCTGCATCGAGGCCTGTCTCCTCGTCGAGTTCGCGGACCAGTGCCTCCCGTTTGGTTTCGCCGGGTTCGACACCCCCACCGGGGAGCAGCCACTGGTCGTCCTGCCGAACGAGAAGCACCGTCCCATCTCGTTCACAGAGCGCGCCGACGCCCCATTCGAGACCATCGTCGATTCGTTTGCAGGCGCTCTCGAAGCCCTCTGCGTCGATTTCGTGGTGATTGTGCCGCCTGATAACGCCGTCTTCGTCTCTCGTCCACTCGCCGTCGATGTCAGTAGAAGCGTCCACGACTACCCTGTCGTTCAGGGAAGGTCGACGTCCACGTCGGCGGATTCGGCGGCCGCCTTTACCGTGTTCCACAGGAGCATCGCGCGCGTCATCGGACCGACGCCGCCGGGAACGGGCGTGATTGCGCTCGCTTTCTCCTTGGCGGAGTCGAAGTCAACGTCGCCGACGAGTTTGTAGCCCTTCTCGTTGTCCGCATCGACGCGGTTGACACCAACGTCGATGACGACGACGCCTTCCGAGAGCATGTCGCCGGTGACGAGTTCGGGAACACCCGCGGCCGCGACGACGATGTCGGCCTCGCGGGTCTTCTCGGCGAGGTCCTTCGTACGAGAGTGGCAGACCGTGACCGTGGCGTTGCCGTCGTCAGCCTTCTGGATGAGGAGGTTCGCCATCGGCTTGCCGACGATGTCGGAGCGGCCGACGACGACCACGTCGGCACCCTCCGTCTCCACGTCCACAGCGTCGAGGAGTTTCTGGACACCGTGGGGCGTACAGGGCTTGAATCGAGCGTCGCCCGCGACGAGTCGGCCGACGTTCTCGGGGTGGAACCCGTCGACGTCTTTCGCGGGGTCGATGCGACGGAGGACGGTCCGGTCGTCGACGTGGTCCGGAACGGGCATCTGGACGAGGATGCCGTGAACCTCGTCGTCTGCGTTCAGGTCGTCGACGAGCGAGTAAAGTTCGTCAGCGGGCGTCTCGGGGTCGAGTTCGTAGTCGAACGCCTCGATGCCGACTTCCTCACAGTCGCGCTGTTTCATCGCGACGTACGTCTCGCTTGCGGGGTCCTCGCTCATCAGCACGGTGGCGAGACCCGGTTTTACACCGGCGTCCGCGAGCGTGTCGATGGCGTCGGTCAGGTCGGACCGAATCTCTTCGGCGACCTCGTTGCCGTCGATGATGGTCGTCATTGATGCAGACACCGTGCCCCGACCATTTCAAAGATTCGGAATCGTGCCTATTCTGCGTTTCAAAATAGAGTAAATATACAAGTTTGTGGATAATATGGGTACGAATCACCCGCCGAACAACAGGTTCACGGCAGCCACCGCGAGGCCAGCCAACCCCATTCGGAGTCCGGCGACGTACCATCGCTGGTCGGAAATCGACCCCATGTACGCACCGAAGGCGAAAAGGATGCCCGTGCCGAGGGTGACGGACGCGACTGTTGCAGTCAGCATCGTAAACAGTGACCCGACGGCGAGAAACGGGAGCAACGGGATGAGGATGCTAACGAGAGGTCCGAGACCGCTCGCGACAGCGTTGATGGCTCTGGCGGCCGTCTTGTCCGCTTCGACCGCGGTCCCGCTGAGGTCCGTCAACATCGCGTCTTCGATACGCGCGAGTTCGGCCAACTTCTCGGCCCGTTCTATCTCCCAGACACTCCAGACGCCAGAGGTCGTGAGACCGGTGGCGGCACCGAGACCGATTTTGACGACGGTCGTCCCGTCCGAAACGCCCGTGAGGAACGCACCGATGACGATACCGATGCAGGTCAAGGCACCGTCGAACCCGTTCGAGACGAGATAGCGCCGGGAGATGGCCCTGACACGCTCTTGTCGAAGTAAGAAGGCGATTCGGCGGGGCGTCACGGCGGTAACCAGTCTTGCGGTTGGTCGCGAGGTTCGACCATTTCCTCGCCAGCGACGACCTCGTCTATCGAGTGGACCGTCCCACCGAGGTTCTCGATTCGGCGTTCGACCTCATCGGCGTCGATAGCGTCCCCCTCGACGACGAGTCTGATGTTCTGCACCTCACGGTCGGTTTCCAGAAGCGTCGCGTTCACCCCGGCAACGTCCGAGGCGGACGAGACCTCCCTAGCGAACTCTACTGTCGATGGGGAGTGCGGTTTCAACACGTCGAGGACGAGGCGACGAATCGGTGCCATGGTGTCGCAGGATACGTTCCGGCGAGTAATAGTGTTATTCAGCAGGGATTTCTCCGGTTCAGCACTCGGCCCCCTCGAACGAACTCGGTTCCGGACCCTGTCGTTCCGCGCGCACCTCGCCTGTTTCGAGGTTTACGAGCATCGCCTGGCCACCGTAGCCGTGGGTCTGGTCGTGCCCGCGGACGACGACGCACGTCGTTCCCTCGGGAATCGGGATGACTTCCGAGCGCGTGAACTCGCGCGTGCTGTGGGCGTGGAGGAGCGTTCGCCGTCCGAGTTCGGTCCCGTCGAGTGTCTCGACGGCCCACCAGTTCGCGTAGCCATCCTCCCCATCATCATCGTGCAGGAGCGTCACCGAGAAGCGATAGTCGCCGCCCGACTGCTCAAATTCGACGCCCATCACGTTGGCCTCGCGGAGGTCGAGGTCGTCAGCGTCGGTGTCTGCTCGTCCCCCGCCGGTGTCTGTGCGCCCGCCATCTGTGACTGCTGTCGTGGTCTCGTCGGTCATCGTCTCACTCCCACTCGGAGACGTACACCCGGCCACTGCGGCGAGGGGAACAGCGAGTGTACCGAGAAGTGTGCGCCTGCGCATTGGGTACTGAACGTACGTACCACCGAGTGAAAAAGACGGGTCGGTGCGGACGCACGACTCGTCGGGGTGTGAAAAAGAATCGAGAATGGAGACAGGCGCTTACTCGTACAGCGGGTGGTCGTCGCAGAGTTCCTGCACGCGGTCGGAGACGTCCGCCAGCACGTCCTCGTCGTCGTGGTTGTTGACGACCTTCACGATGAGTTCGGCGACTTCGCGGGTCTCTTCTTCGTCGAAGCCGCGGGTCGTGAGACCGGGCGTACCAGCACGGATACCACTGGGGTTGAATGCCGAGCGCGTCTCGCCGGGGACGGTGTTCGCGTTGAGGACGATGCCGGTCGATTCGAGGGCATCTTCGGCCTCGCCACCCGTGAGGTCCGGATGGGAGTCGCGCAGGTCCACGAGGACGAGGTGCGTGTCGGTGCCGCCGGAAACGACGGTGAGACCGTGGTCCTGGAACGTCTCGGCGAGAACCTTCGCGTTGTCGACGACCTGTTCGGCGTATTCCTCGAATTCAGGCTGGAGCGCCTCTTTGAACCCGACCGCTTTGCCAGCGATGTTGTGCATGAGGGGACCGCCCTGACCGCCGGGGAAGACAGCGGAGTCGATATCAGAGGCGTACTCCTCTTTGCACATGATGATGCCACCGCGACCGGCGCGGATGGTCTTGTGCGTCGAGCCGGTGACGAAGTCGGCGATGCCGACCGGCGAGGGGTGGACACCTGCGGCGACGAGACCCGTGATGTGGGCGATGTCGGCGAGGTGGAGCGCACCGACGGAGTCGGCGGCTTCCTGAATCGTCTCCCACTCGACGGCGCGCGGGTACGCGGAGTAGCCGGAGACGATGATGTCCGGTTCGAACTCCTCGGCCTTCTCGGCGAGTTGGTCGTAGTCGATGTAGCCCGTTTCGGCGTCGACTTCGTACTGCTCGACGTCGTAGAGCTTGCCTGTGAAGTTCGCGGGATGACCGTGGCTCAGGTGGCCGCCGTGGGTCAAATCAAGCGAGAGAATCTTGTCGCCCGGTTCGAGCATGGCGAGGTAGACGCCCATGTTCGCCTGCGTACCGGAGTGAGGCTGAACGTTGACGTGCTCTGCGCCCCAGAGTTCTGTGGCGCGTTCGATAGCGAGGTTTTCGACCTCGTCGGCGTACTCACAGCCAGCGTAGTAGCGCTTGCCGGGGTAGCCCTCCGCGTACTTGTTCGTCAGGGCACTCCCCTGCGCTTCGAGGACCGCTTCGCTGACGTGGTTCTCGGACGCAATCATCGCGAGCGTGTCGCGCTGGCGTTCGACCTCGCCGTCGAGGGCGTCTGCCACAGCAGGATCGACATCGCGGACGTGGCTGTAGTCCATGTGTAGTATCCATCACAATCAGGGCATAAATGTGTCCCCTTTGGCCACGCCTGCCGGTGTTGTATTACATACATGTGCATACATCTGGCCGCAGAACCGTGTCACACATACACGAATGCGCCAGACTCGGTCAGAGCGCTCGCTCTCTCGACTTCGACATGTCGCGTTCGGCCGTTCAGAAACGTCCGTCGGTTGTTATCTCAGCTTCCTGTCACTCACGGTTCGCCGCTCCGGATGGTGATTTTCGCCCTTCGACCCAGAAGTAAAATTTCTGAATCGGTTCGCTCAATTCTCGAAAAAGATAGTTGTTACAACGCGAACGCTGAGACGTTCTGATAGTCCCGTTACGTTAATATTAAATATATTACTCGCGATATTCAGTATATGGCTATTCGTTCTAATCTGCTCGCAGAGGGGGTAGAGGACATTATCTCGTCTGTCCTCTCTTCGACGGCAGATGAGATTCTCGTGGCGAACCCGACCGCCGAGGTCATCGAAGGACTCGTCACCGTGGCGACGGGTTTCGACGACGGCGACCACCCGACGATTCACCTCGTCGCGGACGAGGCCGTTTTGAAGGACGTGATGGACGACTTCATCGTCGCATCCAACGCCGCCGACCTCATCGCTGACGGGACGCTCTCGCTGCGAACCGCGCGAGACGATGTCGAGAACACACTGTTCGTCACGCCGAACTCCGTCGTCGCACTCGTCGGCGCGGGCGGGAAAGTCGCCGGTCTCGTCACCGACGACGAGGAGTTCGTCAAGACTGCGTTCGAAGCACACCACGAACGCTGGGCGGACGCGCCGGAGTTCAAACTCCGGACGCCGCCGCTCTCGCGCGTCCGTGAGACGCTCGCAGAGAACATCGACGAAGACACCCTCGACGACTTCGACGCCGTCCTCAACTCGCTGTCGTCGGCCCGCGGTGACGGCGACGGCCTCGACGAAGTGACCATCTCGCTTCTCGTCGCCGCCCGCAACAACGTCCTGCTGTACGACATCTCGAAGTGGGGCGAGGATGTCGGTATCGCGAGTAAGGCGACGTTCTCACGCACGAAGACCAAACTCGAAGATACCGGCCTCATCGACACCGAAAAGGTCCCAATCGACGTTGGTCGTCCGCGCCTTCGCCTGAAACTCGGCAACGACCGACTCGTCGACGCGAGCAGTGACGAACTCGCGGACATCGCACAGGAACTGCTCGAAGCCTAATCGGTCGCCGGGACCCGCCGATTTTTCTCCCCACCGCCCCTCGTCGCGGGCATGAACATCGGACTCGTCGGGAGCGGCCCCGCCGCCGAGTCGATTCGTGCCGCCTGCACCGATATCGATGCGTCGGTCACCGAAACCACAGCGGACGCGCTCTCCGACTTCGACCTCGGATTCGTCGTCGCGCCGACCGGCCACGATGCGTTCGACGCGGCGGATGCCGCTTCCGAGCGCTGGATAGCCGTCGAGGTCGGTGGCATCGGCGGTCACGCAATCCCTGAACTCGACGCCTCAGTGTCGGCGTTCGATACGGACAGCGGTCAGTTCGCCGACCTCCGCGCCCGCGTCGCGTCGACGGCCGAATCGAGTGGCCGTCCGTCGGGTGACAGGGCGGCGGTTCGTCTCGCCGGTGCTATCGCTGGTCGGCGCGGTGTGTCGCTCCTCTCCGGCGACGCCGTCGCTGGCACCGTCGTCGAAGTCCCCGGCCGCGAACGCTCTTTCTTACCGACTCCCTCGCCAAACGAACGAGACCGGACACTCGAGCGCGACTTCCGGGCCGTCGAGTTGCAGGACGCGCTCTCGCGGGCAGAACTGGCAACCGACGACAGAGTGGGCATCATCACGCAGGTCGGCGAGCGCGAGTCGTTCCCGCTTCCGTACTACGTCGCCCAGACTGCCGACACGACAGCGTACAGCGACACCCGCGCGGCGGAGTTCGCCGGTGGCGCTGCGGCCGGATGGGACGACGCGTACATGAAGGCGCTCGGTGAGGCACTCGAACGATACGCGGCAGGCGTCTATCGAACGAGCGAGTTCACGGTCGCTCCGGCCTCGTCGCAACCGGGTGCAATCCCGCCAAGTCGGTTCGTGCGCCCGGACTCCTATCGCGACCCCGACCCGAGCGAGTCGATTCAGTGGGTCGCGGGCGAACATCTCGCGACCGGAGACAGGGTGTCGCTCCCGGCGGAGTTCGTCCACTACCCGCCGCCGACGGAACGACACAAGCCATCGATTACGACGGGACTCGGACTCGGGAACTCCGGAACAGAGGCGCTGCTCTCCGGGTTGTACGAGACCATCGAGCGCGACGCAACGATGCTCGCGTGGTACTCGACGTTCGACCCGCTCGGACTCGATGTCGACGACGAGACGTTCGCGACACTCACCGCGCGGGCGCGCTCCGAAGCCCTCGACGTGACGGCGCTGCTCGTGACACAGGACATCGACGTGCCCGTCGTCGCCGTTGCAGTCCACCGCGACGACGTGTGGCCGAAGTTCGCCATGGGGTCGGGCGCGAGTCTCGACCCCAACAACGCCGCGCGGTCGGCACTCGCCGAGGCACTCCAGAACTGGACCGAACTCCGCGGCATGGGGCCCGAACAGGCGGCGAAGCAGGGCGGCGCAATCGGAACGTACGCCGACTTCCCAGACCCTGCACAGGAGTTCGTCTCACCCGACGCGACGATTCCCGCGTCCTCGGTCGGTCCGGACTCAGTTCCCGACGGTTCGGCCGAACTCGACGCGGTAGTCGAACGCGTCACCGAGGCTGGCCTCGATGCGTACGGCGCGCGAATTACGCCACAGGACGTGGAGCAGTTAAGATTCGAAGCGGTGCGAGTGCTGGTGCCGGAAGCGCAACCGCTCTTCATCGGTGAACCGTACTTCGCCGACCGCGCCGAGACCGTCCCCCAAGACCTCGGATTCGAACCGCGATTGGACCGCGAGTTCCACCCGTTCCCGTAGCATTCGGTTCCGGGTTACGAATAGGCTGACAGCCAGCACACGACTCCTCGCGCGGCGGTGTGCTGGACACCCGCGGTCCGCCGCGCGGTAATGGTTACATCGTGGGCGTTGCTGGCCGCGGCTTGGGATATGAACCTTCGGAGCCGGAAACCGGTGTTCGGTATCTCCCGGAAAACGGAGTCGACTGGGTGAAACGGAGTCGACTGGGTGAAACGGAGTCGACTGGGTGCTTAGACGCCGAACGTCGCGCGGAGCATGTCGCGCGTCCCGGGGCCGAGACCGACCGCGAGGACGGCGATGAGGAGCAAGATTGCGTAGCGCGGGCTCTCCTCGAATATCTGTTCGTCGAACACCCAGATGACCGCCGTCGCGGCGACGAGTTTGACGAGCAGGAACGGCCACGCGTCGCCCGTAACGGCGAGGATGGATTCGGGGAGCGTCGACGCGGTGATATCGACGACGGCCTGGTTAACCGGGTGCTTCGGGATGAGGTTGTTGCCAGCGCCGAGGGCCGTCATCCAGTCGAGACCGACGACGTTCGCGACGCCGTCGACGGCGTGTCCCCAGAGGACCACGAGTCCGATTTTTCCAGTTCCCTTGTTCACGTCGGGGGCGAACCGCTCGATGAGCCACCATGTCGCGGCGGCAGTGGCAGTCGCGCCGAGGAGGATGACGACGAGCACTTGCGGGTAGAACGTCGCACCCTGCGCGCCCGTGAGACCGGCCCACAGGAGATATGTGAGGCTGACCGCGAGGACCGCAACGCCCGCAGCGAACAGGGGTTTCACGTAGTCGTCGACGACACCCGAACGTTCGGCGGTGACGCTGCCGACGACCGCGACGAGCGTAATCGCGAAAACGGTCACGTAGATGACCGGGCTGATGACGAGCGTGTTCACCGGGTAGGTGATGAGGGCGTCAGCCACGCCGGGGGTGTCATTTGCGTCCTCGATGACGCGGAACGCACCGCCGAAGAACATGAACGGGACGAGCGAGAAGAAAAATCGCGGGTCGTCACCGATGTCGAGGCGGCGCAGAAGGAAGACGACGCCTGTGAGCGCGATGATGAGCGTCACCATGTAGCCAACTTCCGAGACGAGCGTATAGCCGGGGTAGGCGACCGGTTCGGCCGCGGCCGCGCACGCCGAGGCGCTGTCGAGATACTTCGTAATGCCGCCAGCACGAGTGGCGCACACTGCCGAGTTCGCGTCGGCCTGAACCGGCCCCCAGAAGTAGTGCCAGATGAAGCCGTCGTAGACGACGCGAGGGAACGCGAGCGACCCGCCGACGAGCGCGACGAGGATGGCCACGACGCTCGCGCCCCACAGGCGCTCTGGGTCGAGACCGGTTCGCTCTGCTACCGTTGCCATAGCCAAATCCCCGACGCCGGGACTGTTTAGGGTTCCGGTCTCTCGCACTCGTGATGCACTCGCCCCACGAACTGCGACCGGTCGTTAGTCCGCTTCGTCGGGGTCGCGAATCGGCAAGACGGGGTCGTCGTACTCGGTGCCGAGGATGACCATCGTCTGCGAGCGAGAGAAGCCTTCGAGTTCCGCGACGTGGTCGAACATCAGTTCACGAAGCGCATCGGTGTCTTCGGCGTAGATGCGGAGAATGACGTCCCATTCGCCGGTCGTCAGGTGAATCTCTTGGACGCCTTCGATGTCGCGGAGTTGCTGGAGCGCCTCCTTTTCGTGGCCTTGCTTGACGCGAAAGCCGACCATTGCCGACGTTCCGAGACCGACCTGCCGGGCGTCCACGCTCGCGTGGTAGCCCTCGATAACACCGGCGTCTTCCATCCGGCCGACTCGGTCGTGGACCGTCGCGCTCGACATGTCGATTTGGCGGGCAATCTCACTGAACGGAGTGCGAGCGTCCTCCATTAAGATACGGAGAATTGCCCGGTCCGTATCGTCGAGTTCCATGTCGCCACTTTCACGGGGGGTCAACTTCCCCCTTGCGGATGTGACACATCAAGTCGTCAACGAAATGATGACTTATAACGGCCGTCAGTCATACCGATTATCGCCCGTCAGATGTCTTCTATCTCGCGTGCTGCGTCGAGCAACGTGTCGTGAATGTGTCCGTTCGAGGCGACCAGTCCGTCAGAGTCGTGTCGCCACTCGTTGCCGTCGAAGTCGGTGACGGTTCCACCGGCCATTCGGACGAGGTGGACACCAGCCACAGAGTCCCATGGATTCGCCTGCTTGTTCGTGATGACGCCGTCGAGGGCACCGTCGGCGAGGAGCGAGAGGACGACCTGCATGCTTCCGTAGCGTCGGATATCGGCGAACCGCGTGACGAGCGCCCGGGTCGTGGCCGCGTACTCGTCGCGGGCGTCGAAGTCCCACCAGAACGTCGGGCAGATGGTACACGTCTCCGGGTCGTCGCGTTGGCTCACGGTGATTTGCTCGCCGTTTCGGTACGCGCGTTCGCTGTCGGCGGCGTAGAGGTCGCCGAGCGCTGGCAGGAAGTTCGCGGCGGCTACCGGTTCGCCGTCGAGGACCGCGGCGACGGCGGTGGCCCAGACGGGCACGTTTCGAACGAAGTTGTTTGTCCCGTCGATAGGGTCGACGACCCACGCCGCGCCGCTGTCCGGGACCGACTTCAACTCGTCGGCCTCCTCGCCGACGATGGCATCGTCCGGAAACGCCTCTCGGATGCGTTCGACGACCCGTCTCTGCGCATCGCGGTCGGCTTGCGTGACCACGTCCGTCTTCCCGCCTTTGGTCTCGACGTCGATACCGGTTCGGAAGGCTCGGCGGGCGACTTCGCCCCCATCGCGTGCTGCTCGCTGTGCGCGGTCCGCGCGAGCATCGAGTTCGTCCATAGGTGTGAGAGTAACAGGGAGCGGCGTATAACCACCGACACTCGGCGGCGGCGAGAAGGCGACGAGTCTGCTACCCTTAACACGCACGCCGATCTAGTTCGCGTTGTGAGCAATACCACTGACCTCCCGGCGTCGGTTCGCGACGCCCTCGTGACGGCCCTCGACGAGGCGCGAGACGCGGTCAGGTGTCGGGATGTCGAGACCGTCCGCTCGCAGATGAAAACGGTCTCTCGCGTCCTCCGGGCGAAGGTCCCGCCGGGATTGATGCACGACCGGTTGGTCCACGGCGTCGAGGCGGTCGAACGTACTGCTGCGGACGAACCCCTCGTGGCAGCGGAGTACCTTCGGGCGATGCGGGCGTTAGTCGACGACTCGTAGGTCGGTGGTCAAAATACGGCGGCAGTCAACAACACAAAACCTGCCCTCGGACGCGGACGCGTCGCTCGCGGAGTGAAAATCGAAGAACGCCAGAAACCGCAATTAGAACCCGGACGGAGGACGTTTTCCACAACCCTCACGGCCTTTTTCGGCTTGCGCCGACTTCCTGAACTCCGATTTCTCGTGGTCCGGTACTTGGCCTTCCTGCCACTCGCTTGCAGAGTGGTTGACGGGGTCGCCTCGGTTCCTCTTCGGCACTTTGACCTCGCCTTCCTATTACGAAAGACTCGGTGTTCATGTCGATTCCATTCCTCCCCATCTGGCGATGGGTACCACCGTCGATGCTATTCACACCGCCCGATGGATTCGGTTTGGTCATCCGGTGCGTCCTTGCGCTTCCGGCAACCCTATAGTAGGTGGGATAACATAATGAACATTTCTGATAAACTCTGATACCTCCCGGTTGACTGAAAGTCAGTCCGACATGCTCGTCGGTTTCCCAGCCGATTTTTGTGGGTTTGTCGAACGAGGATGCGACGCTCACCCCGATTGTGTCGGTTGGTTTTCACCAGAAACGTGGTCTGTTGCGGTGGTGTTTTAGACGTGTTACGGATGTCTCACACGTCTCCCGGTGTCGCAAACGCGTTATGGTGGGGAACAAACGGAGAGATTTGAGAGTGTGCGAGGGGAGGGATTTGAACCACGGTCGCGTACGCTCCCTGATTCAAATCCCTCCGGGCGCACTCGGCACTCCTCACTTCGTTCGTCGGCACAAGTGCGAGGGGAGGGATTTGAACCCACGGACCCCTACGGGAGCGGATCTTGAGTCCGCCGCTTTTTCCTGACTTAGCTACCCTCGCGCGTACAGATGTGGTCCGGGCGTCCGCTAAAACGTTGCGAATCGTCAGACGGGAACGCCGGCCATCTCGACGACGAGTGTTCCGCCCACGAAGATGCCGACAACACCCGCGATACCGCGGAGAATACGCGTTCCACCGACGTTCATCGACCGACCCCAAAGCGCCGAGACGACGGCCATGGTCGCTACCGTCAGTATGCTGAACGCTGCGAGGAAGGCAACGGCCTGGTCTATCCCCGGTGCGGCCGAGACCATCGCAATGACGAGCGCCCCGCTTCCGGCGAACCCGTGGAGGACGCCGACTGCAAACGACTCGTCGTGGACGTGTGAGTGCTCGGAGCCGAGTGCGAACGTCCCGAACGAGAGGTGTTGGTGCGCGTCGCCTCCGTGGTCGTGTTTTCGGAGCGACGGCACAGAAACGTCCGCGGCGCGCAGGAGCATCCGCACGCCGAGCGCGACGAGAATCACACCGACCACGGCCTCGAAAAGGTGTGTCACCGACTCGGGCAATCGAATGCCGAGCGCGACGAACAGGAGGCCGACGACGGCAATCGGAATCGAGTGCCCGACGCCCCACGAAGCGCCGACCAGACCCGGTCTGTTGCCGTCTTCGACCATCGTCGCGACGGCGGCGAGGTGGTCGGCCTCCAGCGCGTGTCGGACGCCGATGACCCCGCCCGCCACGAGTGCGGTTGTAAGTGCCATTGTCGAGTCGAACGGATGGATGTGTAAATAGACCCTGTTTCCCGACGAGAATCCGTCAAACAGGTGGTTTCTCACGCGCCTGTCAGATGACTCTCACGCGCCTGTCAGAGATGTACCCTCGCGCGCCTGTCAGGCAGGTTCCCACTCACACGACGCACCGGTCGTGAGGCTCTCCTCGTCGATATACGCTGACAGACAGGCGTAGTTGCAGAACGCGCCGACATCGACGCGCTCGTCGCCGTCCAGTTCTTCGACGAACACCGGGTCGTGATGCAGTACGTCGCTCCCGCAATACAGGCACGCGTCCATATGTCCATGCAGGCGCTCCTCGGCGAAAAGTCCGCGGTGGATACTCCCGTCACCGATGGAGTTACCGGACCACACGTCGGTAGTATCCGTATGGACGAACACACCCGCGATTCGAGCGTCGCCCCGCCGCTCGGAAACCCCACAGGGTGGAACGAAGAGATTCGGATGTGGGACCACGCAACCCTCCGGAGGGCGGTCGAACACGGTGTCAGACTGTTCAACGCTGGCGACTTCCACGAGAGCCACGACTGCTTCGAAATCGAGTGGTACAACTACGGTGCAGGCACCGCCGAGAGTGCGTTCCTCCACGGAATGGTGCAGGTCGCCGCGGGCGCGTACAAGCACTTCGACTTCGAGGACGACGGGGGGATGCGCTCGCTGTTCGGCACGTCGCTGGACTACCTTCGTGGGACGCCGAGCGACTTCTACGGCGTGGACGTTGACGACGTTCGCGAAACCCTCCGAACCGCACTCGACGACCCGACAGTCCTCCACGGCTGGCAGATTTGTCTCGACGGTCATCAGGCGACTGCCTACCCGGCCGACTACGAGTACGTCGAAGGACTCGACCACTGACGCGGTGTCCCCCAGATTCCAGAGACAGCGTCCCCCGAGTCCGGACACAGCGTCCCCCAGATTCCAAACGGGGGATTGACATCTCTCGTCGAATTTCCCGTTCCAGCGAATGTAAAAGTCCTTTAGCGCCCAGTGCCAGAAACCGCCAATGCGTATCTACGAACTCGGAGACGGCACCCCGGAAGTGTCTGTTGTCGGGTCTATTCACGGTGACGAGCCGTGCGGTGCGCGAGCCATCGAGCGACTCGTCGCCGAGGACCCCGACGTTGAGCGTCCGGTGAAATTCATCGTCGCAAACGAGGAAGCCCTCGACGCGGACGTTCGGTTCCTCGACGACGACCTCAACCGTGTGTTCCCGGGCGACCCGAACGCGGACTCGCACGAGCGACGACTCGCCTACGACCTCGGGCGCGAGGTTCGCGGTACGACTGCCTTTTCTATCCACTCCACGCAGTCGTACGCCGACCCCTTCGCAATCGTCGATACCGTCGATGCCATCTCGCGGTCGATTCTCCCGCACCTCCCGGTCGACGTGGTCGTCGAGACGAACAACTTCGCCGACGGGCGACTCATCGAGCACGCCCACACCATCGAAGTCGAAGCTGGGCTTCAGAAGTCCGACGAGGCAGCCAAGAACGCCTACTGGCTCATCCGTGCGTTCCTCACAGCGACCAACGTCCTCCCCGCGCCCGCAGTTGCGAGCGACGGCGGCGATGCATCCGACGACGAAGCCCCGGTTGCGAAAGACGCCCGCCTCCGACTCGCCGCACCGGAGGAAAACAGCCTCGACGTGTTCCGTCTGCTCGAAATGATTCCGAAACCCGTCGCCGAGGAGTACGAGGTGCTGGCGAAGAATTTCGAACCCGTCGAATCCGGCGAACCGTTCGCCCGCGCGGACGACGAAACGTTCATCGCCGACCGCGACTTCTTCCCCATCTTGCTCTCGGCGTACGGCTACGCCAACATCTTCGGCTACGCTGGCGAGAAAGTCGGGACGCTTCCGTAACCGCCGAATCGACGGCCGTTCACAGTCTCCGAGTTCGCCGTTTTTTGTCGCGCCTCTATTTCTTCTCCCGTCTCCATTTTCGCCGTGCGCTCAGTCGAGAATTCGCCGCGTTGCTTCTTCGACGGACTCGACACGCTCGGGTGCGTCTTCGGGGCCATCGCTTCCGACGTGGAGCGCTTCCCACCCGGCGTTGCGCGCGCCCACGATATCCTCCTCGTACGAGTCGCCGACGTAGACGTAGTCGTCCGCCGGAAGGGCGTCTTCGGCGGTCGTGAAGATAGCAGTGTTCGGCTTCCGCGCGGCCACTACAGGGTCGTTCGAGACGACGACAGCGTCTACGATGTCGTCCAGACCGTGCTGTTCGAGCTTTGCTCGTTGCATCTCCAGCGTCCCGTTCGTGAGGATGCCGGTTGGTCGCTCCGTCGCGACCCGCGTGACCGCTTCGTGTGTGGCCGCTGGAACAGTCGTCGCCGCGAGTTCCGCATCGTGGTAGTTCGAGACGAGGGTGTCGGGGTCGGCGTCCACGTCGAACTCGTCGACGACGGCCTCGAATCCTGCGTGATACGGTGTCGTCGAAAGGTGGTCGAAGGCGTCGAGAAGCCCCTCGACGTACCGTTCGTACGCACCGTCAGGAGCGTTCGGAAGCGCTCGTTCGAAAATCGTCTCGAAGTCCGCTGTGTACTGGAGGAGCGTCAAATCGAGGTCGAAGAAGACTGCGGTCGTCATACCCGAGGCGTCTGCACCGAGGCGTGTAAACACTCTGTTGTGTTCGCTCGTTTCTCAGCGGTACTACTCGTCGGCCGCTTCGAACTCGACGAGCGTCAGGTTCCGGTCGAGGTAGCAGTGGTCGTGCGGCGGGTCGCCGACGACTTCGGCGATGCGATACTCCTGGTCGAACTCCGCGCCCTCGGGGACGCAGTACTGGTGGCTCGGACACTCAGTATGTGGGCACGGTCCTTGGAGGCTGGCCTTGCTCCCGGCGTAGGCCCCCTTCGACGGGACGTTCGCCCGGACGGGGACGGGTTCGACTTCGACGGCGCGAACTCCGATATCGTGGGCGGCGCAGTCGAGGACTTGCGTGTTTTCTCGCACGTCGACCACGCGGTAGCGGACCCCCTCGTTCAGGTTGAGACACTGCCGTCGGTACGGACACCCCTCACAGGCGCTCGATTCCCCGTGGTAGACGAACTCGGCACCGGCGTCGGCAAGCCGAGTTCCGATGAGTGTGACAGCCGTCATAGTGTGTGATTCATTGGCGAGGTGGTTAAGACTCTCGTCCGGTCAGTTCGTCGAGTTTCTCGAAGTAGTCTTCGCGCGGAAGTTGGTACGGCTCCCGATAATCGACTTCTCCCTCCGCGAATCGACGTGCGATATCGTTCGCACCGTCGAGTGCCGCATCGCGCGAGTCGAACTCCTCGGCGACAGCCTCGATTTGGGGTTCCAAGAAGAGGACTGCGTGCCACGTCTCGGTCGAAATCTGTGACGCACCGGGTCGGTTCGCCCGCGACCCGTTCGACACGAAGATGGTGGGGAGACACTCCGAGGGGAACTCGTCGCCGTCGAACACGTCGGGGCGGTACGCGAGAATGCGCCTCCCCCCGTGTTCGTCGTTCCAGAGCGTCCATCCGTCGGGCAGTTCGGTCATACACACGCTACTTCCTCGGCGTCCTAAGCCTTCTCGGTCGTCGAAGCGGAAACAGGGTGTCTCGGACACCCGCCGGAATAACGACCGATAAACGACGACATGATTTTAGGATGATTCGATTAATGGGTCTGCCAATAGACTGAATCGCCGATTAAACCGACGCACACCGTCAGAGTGGGGGGCAAAATCACGTGGTATGCATGTGGCAGTAGCCGTATTCGAGACACTTTTCTTATATTTTCCCGGAGTAAGCGTTATATGTTAACGCCCCTCATTGTGAATTAGTCTCGGTCCCTGGACCGAGCGAATCGCGCCGCGTGACTTATCGATTCTGTCGCCCGTCGTCGCCCCGTTGCGAGCGCGGAGCGGTGGCGGTGCCCCGTCGCCCACGTCCCGTAGCCACTGGCTGCGTGTCGTCGAAATCGATGGGGTTCCGTCCGCGACCCGTACTATCGGGCGCGTCGCCACAGTAACCGTCTCAGGACGGCTGGTCCGTCGAGGCTCCACGAACAATGACCGGCGAAATAGAAACACTCGCAGACCTGAGCAAACACTACAAAGACTCCGTCCCCTCGGACCTGCGCGAGGCAAAGAGTTTCGAGTGGTACCTGCAAGAGGTCTACGCGGATCCTAAGATCGCTCGCAACGCCCACCAACGCGTGGCGGACATGTTCGACTTCTACGGCACCCGTTACGACGAGGACGCGGGCGTCGTGGAGTACCTCATGGCCTCCGAAGACCCGCTCCACGACGGGGAGAACGTCTTCTACGGCCGAGAAGTACACGAATCGATACACGAGTTCGTCAACAAGGTGAAATCGGGTGCCCGTGGCCTCGGCCCCGAAAAACGCATCAAACTCCTCCTTGGTCCCGTCGGGTCCGGGAAGTCGCACTTCGACTGGCTCTCGCGACGCTACTTCGAGGACTACACGATGCACGACGAAGGTCGCATGTACACGTTCAGGTGGACGAACCTCACCGACGTTATCCGCGACCAAGACCCCGCTGACGACGTTGTCCAGTCGCCGATGAACCAGGACCCGCTCGTGTTGCTCGCACAGGAACAGCGCGACATGGTCATCGAACAACTGAACGAGAACCTCGATGCACCGTACACCATCCGGAACGACCAGGCGCTCGACCCCGCCTCGGAGTTCTACATGGACCGCCTCCTGGCGTACTACGACGACGACCTGGAGAAAGTGGTCGAGAACCACATCGAAATCATCCGTCTCGTCGCCTCCGAGAACAAGCGGCAGTGCATCGAGACGTTCGAACCGAAAGACAAGAAGAACCAAGACGAGACCGAACTGACCGGCGACGTCAACTACTCGAAACTCGCGGTGTACGGCGAATCCGACCCGCGGGCGTTCGACTACTCCGGCGCGTTCTGTAACGCCAACCGCGGCATCTTCTCCGGCGAGGAACTGCTGAAACTCCAGCGGGAATTCCTCTATGACTTCCTGCACGCCTCGCAGGAACAGACGATTAAGCCGAAGAACAACCCGCGAATCGACATCGACCAGGTCATCGTCGGCCGGACGAACATGCCGGAGTACAGAGAGAAGAAAGGCGACGAGAAGATGGAGGCGTTCAACGACCGGACGAAACGCATCGACTTCCCGTACGTCCTCGAATACGAACAGGAAGCGCAGATATACCGCAAGATGCTGCGCAACGCGGACGTGCCAGACATCCACGTCGAACCGCACACGCTGGAGATGTCCGGCCTGTTCGGCGTCCTCACGCGCATCGTCGAACCCGACTCCGACGGTATCTCGCTCGTCCAGAAGGCGAAAGCCTACAACGGCGAGTTGGACGACGGCGACGACATCGACGTACGCAAACTCCGCGAGGAAGGCGAGTCAAAAGCCGATATCGGAGAGGGGATGGACGGCGTCTCCGCCCGGTTCATCGGCGACGAAATCGCCGAGGCCATCATGGATTCGACCCACCGCGGGCGGTCGTACCTCTCGGCACTCACGTCCTTTACCCACCTCGGAGAGAACCTCGAAGGCCACGGGTCGATTCCCGAAGAGAATCTCGAACGGTACCACCGCTACCTCGAGATGGTCCGCGAGGAGTTCAAAGAGCGCGCCATCGAAGACGTTCGGCACGCGCTCGCGTACGACCTCGACGAGATTCGCCGACAGGGCGAGAAGTACATGGACCACGTCATGGCATACATCGACGATGCAACTGTCGAAGACGAACTGACGGGCCGCGACCAGGACCCCGACGAGAAGTTCCTCCGGGCGGTCGAGGAGAAACTCAACATCCCCGAAGACCGCAAAGACGACTTCCGGCAGGAGGTCTCCAACTGGGTCTCCCGTCGCGCCCGTGAGGGTACGTCGTTCAACCCGCAACAAAACGACAGGCTCCGCCGCGCGCTCGAACGCAAACTCTGGGAAGACAAGAAACACAACATCAACTTCTCGGCGTTGGTGAGCGCGAACGAACTGGACGACGACGAGCGCAACGCATGGATAGACGCCCTGGTCGACCAGGGCTACTCCCGCGACGGCGCACGCGAAGTACTCGAGTTCGCTGGTGCGGAGGTGGCCAAGAGCGAACTGGAAGGCTAAACCAATGCGAGATTACATCCGCGCCGCGGACGAGACCCTCAGCGGGACCTACGAGGAGCCGATGAGCCTCGCGGCCTACGTCGAAGCAGCCTTCGAGTCGCCCTCTATCGCCTCCCACGCGTCGAAGTACCTGCTGGAAGCTATCGAATCGATGGGGACCCGAACCGTCATCGAGGAAGGCGAAGAGAAGGAACGCTACAGTTTCTTCGACGACCCGGCCAACGACGGCGAGCACGCGGTTTTCGGCAACACGGACGTGTTGAACGCGTTCGTCGACGACCTGCGAACCATCGCCGCCGACCGCGGCAAAGCCGAGAAAATCGTCTGGTTCGACGGGCCGACCGCCACAGGCAAATCCGAGTTGAAACGCTGTCTCATCAACGGACTGCGCGAGTACTCGAAGACGGACGAGGGACGGCGATACACCGTCGAGTGGAACATCGCCAACGCAACCGACACTCGCGGCCTCTCCTACGGCGGCGAGTTCGAGTCGGACAACGAAGACTGGTACGAGAGCCCGGTGCAGGCACACCCGCTTTCGGTCTTCCCACCGACCGTTCGAAAGCGCCTCCTCAGAGAACTCAATCAAAAAAACAGCGGCCACATCCCTATCGACGTAGACGAGGAACTCGACCCATTCTGCCGCGAGGCGTACTTCTACCTCGAAGAGGAGTACCGACGGGCGGGGCGAAAAGACCTCTTTTCGGCCCTTACGGACCCGAAACACCTCCGAGTGAAGAACTACGTCGTGGACGTGGGACGCGGTATCGGCGTCCTCCATTCCGAAGACGACGGGTCGCCGAAAGAGCGCCTCGTCGGGTCGTGGATGCCGGGGATGCTCCGCGAACTGAACTCCCGCGGGCGGAAGAACCCGCAGGCGTTCAGCTACGACGGCGTCCTTTCGCAGGGCAACGGCCTCCTCACCATCGTCGAGGACGCGACCCAGCACGCAGACTTGCTCCAGAAACTGCTGAACGTCCCCGACGAGGGGCGCGTCAAACTGGACAAGGGCATCGGGATGGACATCGACACGCAACTCGTCATCATCTCGAACCCGGACCTCGACGCCGAACTCGACAAGTTCGCCGACAGGAACGGCCGCGACCCCCTGAAGGCGCTCAAGCGTCGTCTGAACAAACACGAGTTCCGCTACCTGACGAACCTCTCGCTGGAAGCCGAACTCATCCGCCGCGAACTGACGAACGAGACGAGTGTCTGGACCGAAAAGCCGGAGGTGCTGGCCGAAATCGTCGCCGAGGGGGTCACGCTGGACGTTCGAGAGGGGCCGGGAACCGTCCGAATCCGGGAACTCGCACCGCACGCAATCGAGGCGGCGGCGCTCTACAGCGTCGTCACGCGCCTCGACCCGGAAGACGTGCCGCACGACCCGGACCTCGACTTGAACCTCGTGGACAAGGCGCTGTTGCTCGACCGCGGCTATCTGCAGGTCGGCGACCAGCGCCGCGAAGTCTCGGGGTTCGAGTTCGTCGGCGACTCCGAGGGCACCCACGGGATTCCCGTGACGTTCACGCGAGACGTTATCGCCGACTTGCTCCACGACCGAGTCGAGAGACACCACCCGGACCTCGACGTGGGGTCTGTCGTGATGCCGACTGACGTGCTCGACGCGATGGTCGACGAGTTACCCGACGCGCCGGTGTTCTCGCGCGCCGAGGCGGCCGAGTACGAAGGCCGCATCGAGATGGTCGAAGAGTACATCTTCGAACAGCAGGAAAGCGACGTTCTCGACGCCCTGCTCGCCGACAAGGGCGTCGAGCGCGAGACGGTCGAAGAGTACGTCGAACACGTCTTCGCGTGGGCCTCCGACGACCAAATCGAGACTGAGCACGGTCTCGTCGACCCGGACCCACTGCTCATGAAACTGTTCGAGACCGAACACCTCGGTCGATTCTCTGAAGACGACTACGACGGCAACGACCCGGCCGACGACGTCGAGGAGTTCCGTCACGAGAAGGTCATCACCGCGCTCAACAGGTACGCATGGGAGAACCGCGACGAGGGGTTCGAGGTCAGCGACGTGGACCTCACCGAGATTCCTGTCATTCGAACCGTCCTTGAGACACACGACTGGGTCGACGTGCGTCGCCTGTTCCCCGACCTCGACCCCCGTCAGTGGGACGACCCGCCGACGAACACCGAGACGGAGAGCGTCAAGGAACGGACTCTCAAGGAGATGGAACAGCGCGGCTACACCGCCGCCTCGGCCGAACTCACGAGTCGTGCCGTCATGAAACGGGTGAGCTACGAATGGGACTGAGAGACGACCTCGAACGATTCCGTGAAGTGGGCGAAGAGCGCCGCGAAGACCTCAAGGAGTTCATCTCCTACGGCGACCTCGGCGCGTCCGGAGCCAAGGACATCAAGATTCCAATCAAAGTCGTCGAACTCCCCGAGTTCAAATACGACCGTCTCGACATGGGCGGCGTCGGACAGGGGAAAGGCGGAACGCCCGACGTGGGCCAACCGCTCGGCCAGCCCCAACCCGCGCCCGGAGAGGGCGACGAGGGCGAACCGGGCGAAGAGGGGGCCGAACACGAGTACTACGAGATGGACCCCGAGCAGTTCGCCGAGGCGCTCGACGAGGAACTCGGATTGGAACTCGAACCGAAGGGCAAGGAGGTCATCGACGAAATCGAAGGCGACTTCACCGACGTGACTCGGACCGGTCCCCACAGCACGCTCGACTTCGAGCGCCTCTTCAAAGAGGGACTGAAGCGAAAGCTGGCGACCGACTTCGACGAGGACTACGTCCGCGAGGCGATGAAAGTCGAAGGCGCGACGCCGGACGATGTCTACCGCTGGTGCCGCGACAACAACATCCTCGTCTCGTTGGCGTGGATAGACGACGAATGGACGCGGATTCCGGACGACGAGCGCGACACGTGGGCGTCCTTCGAGGAGCTAGAAGAGAACGTCGAGCGCACGACGACCATCCAGCGCATCCGCCGCGACGGACTCAAGGAGATTCCATTCCGCCGCGAGGACGAACGGTACCGCCACCCCGAGATTATCGAGAAGAAGCGCTCGAACGTCGTCGTGGTCAACATCCGCGACGTGTCTGGGTCGATGCGCGAGACGAAGCGCGAACTGGTCGAGCGCACCTTCACCCCGCTGGACTGGTATCTCACGGGGAAGTACGACCACGCCGAGTTCGTCTACATCGCCCACGACGCGGAGGCGTGGGAGGTCGAACGCGACGAGTTCTTCGGCATTCGCTCGGGCGGTGGGACGCGCATCTCGTCGGCCTACGAACTGACGAAGGAGGTACTCGAAGAGCGCTACCCGTGGCACGAGTGGAACCGCTACGTCTTCGCCGCCGGTGACTCGGAGAACTCCTCGAACGACACGAAAGAACGGGTCATCCCGCTTATGGAGGAGATTCCGGCCAACCTCCACGCGTACGTTGAGACCCAACCGGGTGGCACCGCTATCAACGCCACCCACGCCGAGGAAGTCGAGCGACTTCTCGGCGACGAAGGCAACGTCGTCGTGGCATACGTCTCGGAACCAGACGACGTGGTCGACGCCATCTACCGTATCCTCAGCACGGAGGCGACAGCAGAATGACTTCACGACGACACCGCAGAGACGCACAACGAGAGGCCGCCCGCCTCGACGAACCCGTTCGCGAAGCGGGTGCGCTCGCGAAGAAACTCGGCTTGGACCCCTACCCGGTGAACTACTGGGTCGTCAACTACGACGAGATGAACCAACTCATCGCCTACGGGGGCTTCCAGAGTCGCTACCCGCACTGGCGGTGGGGAATGACCTACGACCGCCAGCGCAAGACCGACCAGTTCGGCATGGGGAAGGCGTTCGAAATCGTCAACAACGACGACCCATCGAACGCGTTCTTACAGGAGTCGAACTCGCTGGCGGACCAGAAGGCCGTCATCACTCACGTCGAGGCCCACTCGGATTTCTTCAAGAACAACCAGTGGTTCGGGCTGTTCTCCGACGAGGGAGACCTGAACGCCGCCGCGATGCTCGAACGCCACGGCGAGGCTATCGAGCGGTACATCGAGTACCCCGACGTGAGTCGCGACGAAGTCGAGAAGTTCATCGACGCCATCCTCTGTCTCGAAGACACCATCGACCAGCATCGGTCGATTCGCGAGGCGGCCGAACGGAAAGACGAGTCCATCCCCGACGATATCCGCGCGCAACTGGAGAACCTCAACATCTCCGAAGATGTCCGGCGCGAGGTGTTCGACGACGAGTGGGTCGACCGCGTCGAGGAAGCGGAACGCGAGGCGGCGAAACTCACGGAACCGCGAAAGGACGTGATTGCCTACATCCGCGAACACGGGATGCAGTACGACGAGGAGACCGGCAAGGCCGAAGAGATGGAACCGTGGCAGAAGGACGTCCTCGACATGCTCCGCGAGGAGGCGTACTACTTCGCCGCCCAGAAGATGACGAAGGTCATGAACGAGGGATGGGCCGCCTACTGGGAGTCGCTCATGATGGGCGACGAGCGGTTCGCGGGCACGGACGAGTTCATCACCTACGCCGACCATCAGGCGCGCGTCCTTGGGTCGCCCGGACTCAATCCGTACAAACTTGGCAAGGAGCTCTGGGAGTACATCGAGAACACGACGAACCGCGCCGAAGTCGCGGACAAACTCCTGCGCGTGAAGGGAGTCACGTGGCGCAACTTCACCGAAGAAATCGACTTCGACGAGGTGCAGTCACTCCTCGCGGCTGACCCGATTATCGACACTGTGTCGAGCGAGACACTAGCCGACTTGGCCGAACTCGGCCCGGACGACCCGCGAGTCGACCACGAGATGCTCGACCGCGCGCTGTCCGGCGACAAAGCCGTCGACGTGGATACCTACCCGTGGAAGGTTCTCTCGTACGAGGGGTTGGCAGCGCGCCACTACTCGCTCGTCAAGCCGCAGAATCGCGGCTTCATCAGTCGCATCCGACGGTCCGAACTCGAACAGTTGTCACGGTACATGTTCGACGACAACCGCTACGACACCGTCGAGGAGGCGATTTCGGCCGTCGATAAGACGGCGGGATGGGACCGGATGCGCGATATTCGACAGAGTCACAACGACGTGACGTTCCTCGACGCGTTCCTCACCGAGGAGTTCGTCCGGACGAACCACTACTTCGCCTACGAGTACTCGGAGTCGTCGCGGCAGTTCCGCGTCTCGTCGACGCAGTACGAGGACGTGAAAAAGAAACTCCTCCTCCAGTTCACGAACTTCGGAAAGCCGACGATAGCCGTCTACGACGGGAACTTCGACAACCGCGGGGAGTTACTTCTCGGCCACCAGTACAACGGCGTCATCCTCGATATGAAGCAGGCGAAGGGCGTCCTCGAACGGGTCTACCACCTGTGGGGACGGCCGGTCAACCTGATGACCATCACGAAGGAGTTCGACGACCACGAAGTCGAAGTCGCGCGCCGTCGCGGGCGTGAACCAACGCCGACAGAGCAGGCGGTTCGAGTCCGGTACGATGGTGAGGAGTTCGAGACGCACGACCTCGATTCAGAACTCGAAGCGCGCATCGCTGCGGGCGACATCGACTACGACACGAAGCCCGATGAGTGGCTCTAACTGGGGAGATGACGACACCTAACCAGCCCGTTCACGACAGATTGAACGAGACCGAGATTCACGATGTGCTTCGGAACGACCGTCGGCGACTCGTTCTCGAACAACTCCGTGAACACGATGGCGCGGAGACCGTGGGCGACCTCGCCGAGTTCATCGGCGAGTCCGAGTCCGGCCAGTCGCCACCGCCGAAAAACGTCCGACAGAGCGTCTACATCTCGTTGCACCAGACTCATCTCCCGAAACTCGACGACCTCGAAATCGTCGACTACGACTCGGTGGCGAAGGAGGTGACGCTCGCCGAGCACGCGGCCGAACTCGACCCCTACTTCACCGACGAGGCCAACTCCACGCCCGCCGCGGCGCTCACCTTCGCAACCTGTCTCGCCGGACTCGTGCTCGTCCTCGGCGAGTGGATGGGGGTCCCGCTCGTCGCGTGGGTGGACCCGCGTCTCGTTGCGCTCGTCTCGCTCGCGTTCGTTGCCATCCTCACTGGTGCCGAACTCCGTCAGTGGACGCGAAACAGGGCCTGACTCTTCGACGCCTACACTCCCCACGAGTCGGTCCCCTCCCCGCTCGTCAGCACCACTCCGGCGACGAGAAGGGTCACGAGCGTGAACGCGACGAGTGAGAGTCGGGGAATAGTGAGCAGTCCACCGAGCATCGGATACTGGATAGACGCGCACGGGCCGCCGATAGTACAGGTTGCGCCCGGTGCAATTTGGAGATACGTGTGGTATCCGGACATGGCGACCCCACCGACTGACAGTGGCAAGGCGGTCTTCCACACGCCCGCTCGCCCCTCGACTGCGGCCGCACCGAGGACGACGACGAGCGGATACATCAGGATGCGCTGGTACCAACAGAGGTCACAGGGCGTCAATCCGAGGCCGAGACTGAAGTAGAGACTTCCGGCGGTTGCGGCGAGTGCGACGAGCGTCCCCGCCGTGAGAATCGCCCGTGTCGAATCACTCATCGTGGCCGCCTCCGACTCGTTTGGCGTTCGTCGGGGACGTGCGGGCCTCGATTCGACTGCTGTAGCGGGCCGTCTCGGTACGGTTTCGAGCTTCGATTCATGCGTTGGGTTCGACTCTGGCGCACGATAGACCGCAGGGAACCTCAAGCCATCGGCTCTCAGGAGTGACGATGCGTTGCGAGCGGCCGCCGCCACACCGGGGGACGACCGGTGGGCGACTCTTCTGTGGCCCGCTCGGGTACAGAACGTGCACCGAACCAGTGCGCTTGGATTGCTGTCTCAGGGGGCTATCAATGTTGTGACAGCGCGGAGTCACGAAACCATGACGACGATCCAGCCACCAATTGCCCCGCTGGTGACGAGCACGGCGCTCTTTCGTGCGACCGGCGCGAGGAGCGTACGGTCGATGCTGGCCGCGAGGAAAATCTTGACGAAGATGCTCGCGGCTGTCCCCGCCAGCACGCCAACGACTGCCGTGGTGCTCTCGATTTGCCCGCCGCTGTAGAGGGTGACGACCGTCGTGACGACCGACCCGCTGGAAACGAACCCACCGAGGAAGCTCGTCACCACGAATCCGGTCGCACCGAAGGTCTCCTGTGCCGCCGCCGAGACGACGAGGACGACGAGGAAGAACAGCCCGAACCGGAGGGCGCTTTTGAGGCTGAACGGTGATTCGAACGCCACGTTGAGGTCGACACCCCACTCGCGGGAGTGCAGGGCGTAGCCCACGCCGACGACCCCGATGAGTCCGAGTGGGACGCCGACCTGAAACGAGAGGTCGGGGACGAACACGACGATGAGCGACAGGTTCCGAATAGCCATCGCCGCGTCGGCCATCAGAATCGCGCCGACGGCCAGCGGTTGAATCGACGGGTTGCGCCCTGCTCGCCCGGCGATTTCGCCGATGACGGCCGTGGAGTTCACGAGTCCGCCGAAGAAGCCGGTGATTGCGATGCCACGTTCGCCGTACCGTCTGATAATGACGTAGTTGACGAATCCGATGGCACTCACGGCGATGACGAGCAGCCAGACCGTTCGCGGTCTGACGGCATCCCACGGTCCCAGCGCCTGGTCGGGAAGCAGCGGGTACACCACGAACGCGATGATGGCTAACTCGATGGCGCTCCGAACCTCGCCAGAGGTTAGCCGGTGGGCGAACCCGTGGAGTTCCCGCCGGAGGACCAACAATAACGACGACGTGAGCGCGACGACGACCCCTTCGAGGACGTAGCCACTCACTACCGCGGCACCGACCGCGTAGGCGACGAGCAGCGACGTGGAGGTGGTCAACGACAGACCCACACCGTTGTCGTCGTCACCGTCTGCCTCCACAGAGTGGCTCGATTCGAACACGTCGGTCTCGGTGTCGTCTTCGTCGCGCAGGCGGTGCAACTCCTGTTCGATGAGTCCGCGGCCGCCAAGCAGCGCGGCCTGTACGACGACGAGCAAGGCCCCCGCCGCGAGGATGACATCGCTCTCGACGATGACTGCGATGCCGCCGACGAGACTTGTCAGTGTGAACGTCCGCATTCCGGCGGTCTTCTTCGACCGCTCGCGTTCCAGACCGAGGAACATCCCGAGTGCGGCCGCGATGAACAACCGGGCAACGGTGGGATTGACCGCCGCGGGTATTTGTTCGAGCACTACCGCTCACCAACCGAGGTGGTCGGCGCCAACCGAATGGATGGCATGCTATATAGTCTATTTAGTGCGAGCGGGTAAAAGTGTGGTACATGGTATCAACGTGGTTGGTTGGATGGGGTGGTCGCTCTGGGAGTTGAGAAGGGGTTGCTTGGTCGGGGATTTGAACTTCACTCGCTCGGCATCCGCCTCGCTCCCTAGTTCAAATTCCCTTGACTCACATACACTGCTTCACAGTCCAAGCGACACGCACAGCGGTCGCTTGGAAGGTAGTTCGGCAGAGAAATGCTCGGTAGGGGGATTATGAACCAATACCAGACGTGCTCGCTCACTTTGTTCGCTGTGCGCGACTGGTAGGGTTCAAATCCCCTACGCTCCGCTTTCTCTTCGTCACGTTGTTCCTCAGAGAAATGCTCGGTAGGGGATTTGAACCCCTGTCCTCGGCTCGAAAGGCCAAGATGATTGGCCGGACTACACCAACCGAGCTTCTGCATTCACGAGTGGTAGTTGGATTATTTTAAGGGTTGCGTTCCGAGTCGAGTGAGTGAGAGGAACCCACTCACAATGTGCGATTACTCGCCGGTGAATTCGGGGTCGCGGTCGCTGGTGAACGCCGCAATACCTTCCATCAGGTCAGACGTGGTAAAGAGCAGGCCGAAGCCCTGCGCCTCGACTTCGAGGCCAGCATCGGTGTTCTCCCAGCCGTTGTGCATCGCGCGCTTGGTGTAGCGCTGTGCAATCGGCGGCCCCTGCGCGAACTTCTTGGCGTACTCGAACGCTTCCGTCTCGAAGTCCTCGTTGTCCACGACTTCGTTGACGAAGCCGTAGTCGGCCATTGTCTCGGCGTCGTAGCGCTCGGCGGAGAAGATAATCTCCTTCGCGCGACCGGTGCCGACGATGCGCTGGAGGCGGACGGTGCCACCCCAACCGGGGATAAGACCAAGGTCGTGTTCAGGCTGGCCGAACTGCGAGCGCTCCGTGGCGATACGGAGGTCGGCGCACATCGAGAGTTCCATCCCGCCGCCGAGACAGAAGCCGTCGATACCGGCGACGACCGGCTTGTCCATCTCTTCGAGCTTGCCGAAGGTCTGCTGGCCCTTGCGGGAGAGTTCGACACCCGAGACGGCGTCGCCGCCGCCCGCGGCAATGCTCGTCACGTCGGCACCGGCGGAGAAGGCGCGGTCACCAGCGCCGGTCAGGAGAATCGCGCGCACCTCGTCGTCGGCTTCGAGCGTGTCGAGCGCCGCCGAGAGGTCATCCATCAGCTCCGTGCTGATGGTGTTGAGGCGGTGCGGGCGGTCGAGCGTGATGTGGCCGACGCCCTCACGGACTTCGACCGCGATGTTGTCGAACTGGAGGCTATCGTCCGCCTCGTCGCTGCCATCGTCGTAGAAGCCCGCGCCGGACTCCGCGAGTTCACGGAGGTACTCGACGGCTTCGTAGCGCTCCTCGCCGGTCTCTTCGTGAAGTTCGTCGAGCGTCTCGACGAGCGTCTCGATACCGGCGTCGTCGGCCATCTTCGCGGGACCGTCAGGGAAGCGCCCGCCGAGTTTGACGGCGCGGTCGATTTCGCCCGCGGGAGCAACGTCGTTGCCGACGAGACCCGCGACTTCGTTCGCCATGAGTGCGAGAAGGCGGTTCTTCACGTCTTCGCTCCCCTCGCCGTGGGGGACCTGCGCGCCCTCACCGTCCTCGTAGTCGTAGAAGCCCTTGCCGCTCTTCTGGCCGAGGTCACCGTCTTCGACCTTCTCAGAGAGGAGCGGGCACGGCTCGTAGGCGTCGCCGAGGACTTCGTGCATGTAGTCGAGAACGTGGTAGCCCACGTCGATGCCGACGTAGTCGGCGAGTTCGAAGCTCCCCATCGGGAGGCCGATGTCGTACTTCGTCGTGGAGTCGACTTCCGCCATCGTCGCGTCGCCCGAGTGGACAATCCACGCCGCTTCGTTCATCAGGGGGACGAGAATACGGTTCACGATGAACCCGGGGCTGTCCTTGCGGACGCGGACGGGCGTCTTGCCCATGTCCTCTGCGAGGTCCTCGATGACGTCGAGCGTCTCGTCGTCGGTGTGCGCGCCGGAGATGACCTCGACGAGGTCCATCCGAACCGGCGGGTTGAAAAAGTGCATCCCACAGAAGTGCTCGGGACGCTCTGTCACTTCGGAGAGTTCCGTGATGGAGAGACTGGACGTGTTGGTCGCGAAGATAGTGCGCTCGGGAGCGTATTCTTCGAGGTCCGTGTACACTTCCTTCTTGATGGACATCTTTTCGGGGACGGCCTCGATGACCACGTCGGCGTCGGCAACCGACTCTTCGAGGTCGACGACGGGCGTGACGCGGTCGAGCGCGGCGTCGGCGTCGGCCTGCGAGATGCGGTCGTTCTCCGCGAGCTTGTTGAGCGACCACTCGATTTGGTCGTAGCCCTTCTGGACGAACTCGTCTTTGATGTCGCGAAGGACAACGTCGTATCCCGCGAGGGCTGCCACTTCCGCGATGCCGTGGCCCATATTGCCCGCGCCAAGAACAGTGATGCTGTTGATATCGTCTACCTTCATGGACGAACGTTACAGTGTCCATTGGTTTCAACGTTTCCCTCGCGTAAAAAGTAAACGCAATAGCTGTTTACTCTGTATTCCACTGCCCAATGCGACGACGGCGTGGGTGTTATCGTCTCTCGGGCGTTCGTGTCTCCGTTCGGCAGGGTCCACGGCTCGCTAGTCGGGGCCGAGTCTCATCCGTTGGGACACGACTTGACCGGTCGGGACCGAGACTCACCAGTCGAGGCCGCGACTCGCTCAGTCGTCCATCACTCGCCAGAGGTAGAGACTGGCGTAACTCCGGTATGGGGCCCATCGCTCGGCGCGTTCGACCATCTCCCCGTGCGTGAAGGCATCGGCTTCCACCTCGAAGACGTGTTCCATTCCGCGTCGAATCCCGAGGTCCTCGACCGGAAACACGTCCTCGCGCGCGAGCACGAAGATGAGAAACATCTTGGCCGTCCAGACGCCGACACCACGAATCTCGGTCAGGGCGTCTATCACATCGTCGTTGTCCATCGCGCGCAGCGAGTCGGCCGACAGTCCATCTTGGAACGCTTCGGCGACGTTGCGCACGTAGCCGACCTTCTGACCCGAGAGACCGCAGTCGCGGAGGACCGACCCGTCAGCGGCGAGGAGTCCCGCAGGCGTCACCTCCACGCGGTCGAACAGTCGGTCGCGAATCGTCGCCGCCGCTGTCGTCGAGAGTTGCTGGTTGACGATGGAGACGACCAATCGCTCGAAGGGGTCGGCCGCGGGGTCGAGCGTCACCGGACCGTGAGATTCGACGACGCCCCCGAGGTGGCTGTCCGTACGGAGCGTGTCGTAGGCCTCGTGGCTCATTGCCACTCGATTACGCGGGCAAGGAGAAAAGTTCGGCCGTCGCGGAAGCCGACCGCGCGTTCCGAATTACTCTTCGAGGAGTTCTTCTTCTTCGTCGTCGCTACCCGTCCGGTCTGCGTCGGCGCGGCGGCGAACGTCAACGCGGTAGTGTTCGAGGATGTCGCGGCCGAGAAGCAGCGGGTAGTCCATGTGCGAGCGGTCTTCGACGCTGGCGGTCACGGTGTGTTGGGTGCCGCCGATACCGATGACGAGGTCGACCACCGGGCGGGCCTTTCCGGTCTTGAGGCTGCCGGACTTCACGCGTGTCATGCTTTTGATGGGACCGGCACCAATCTCGGCAGCGAGACTGGTGTCGATGCTCGTCCGGGTCGCACCGGTGTCGGACTTCGCGAGGGTCTGCTGTGAGCCACTCGTCCCGTTGACGACGACTTCCTCGATGTAGCCGATGATGGGCGCTTCGCCGTCGATGATGGGTGACTCGCTGGGGGCGCACGAAGGGGTCGAGTCGTCGAGCGTGGCCGATAGCTCTTCGACGCGCGTCTCGTCAACCTCGCCGCCCGCCTGTTCGATAGCGAGTTTCGCGATGTACGGCGCGGGACTCTTGCCCGTCGCCTGGTAGAGCCCTTTGAATCCGGCCGTCGGGTTGGCTTCGAGGACGAACCAGCCGTCGTCGCCCTCGACGAGGTCGACACCGACGTAGTCCATCTCCATCACGTCGGCCGTGTAGAGGGCCGTCTCCTTGGCTTCCTGGGGCATCTCGTCGGTGGCGTCGAGCACGTCGCCGCCGAGTGCGACGTTCGTTCGCCAGTCGCCTTCCGGCGCGTAGCGGTACATCGCGCCGATGACTTCGCCGTCGACGATGTAGACGCGGAGGTCACGGTGGCGTTCGTCGTCGCGGTCGATGAGTTTCTGGAGGAATGCCTGTCGGTTCCCGACCTTCGGGTTCACCGGTTCCGTGAGGTCGACTTTCCACGTCCCGCCGCCGTGGGTCCCGATAGCCGACTTGTAGACACCGACCTCGCCGAAGCGCTCTCGACCCTTGTTCAGGCGGTCGTTCGAGAGGGCGAGCAGCGCGTCCGGAACCTTGATATTCCAGTTTGCGAGCGTCGCGGCCGTCGCGAACTTGTGGATGGCCGCGAGGACCGCATTCGGTTCGTTGAGCATCGGCCGGATGCGGTTGAATGTGGTCGCGAGGCCGAGCAACTCGGCCGGTTCTTCGGTGTTAGAAAGTAAGAGTCGATTCGCAATGATGTCCACCTCTGGTTCGACTGTCACCTCTCCGTCTTCGATGTTTACCGCCGCATTCTCGCGGCGAAGCCAGACTGGTTCGTGGCCGAGGTCCTCGACCGCGTTCAAGATTGCTTTCGTCTCCTTGCTGTTGTGAAGCGAAAGCACCCCGACGCGGACAACGTCGTCGTTAGTGGTGGACATACTCATTCCATGCAATCCAGCTTTCAAAGGTATGACGGTCGCAGTATTTGTCTAGAGTGGTACGAGTTGGGATGGATTGCGACGGCGCGACCGTTTATAACCCCGGCCACCCCATCGACTGGCATGGACGACAACGAGGCCTTCACCTACAACGGAGGGAAGGTCGAGCCTGGGGAGACACAGAACATCCGGTACGGTATCTCGGAGACGTACCTGGGTGACCCGGTCCGTATCCCCGTCACCATCATCAATGGGGAGCGACCGGGGCCAACGGTCTTTCTCTCCGCTGCCGCCCACGGCGACGAACTGAACGGTATCGAAGTCGTCCGTGAGGTTGCCTACGAATGGGACCTCACCGACCTCGCTGGAACACTCGTCTGCATGCCGGTGGTAAACGTCCCCGCGTTCATCGCCCAACAGCGATACCTCCCGATTTACGACCGCGACCTGAACCGCTCGTTCCCGGGGTCCGAAACCTCCACCGGTGCAAAGCGGATGGCGTACCGTATCTATCAGAACTTCATCGCCCCCTGTGACCTCGGTATCGACTTTCACACGTCCACGCGCGGGCGGACGAACATGCTCCACGTCCGCGCCGACATGTCCGACCCCGACGTGGCCCGCCTCGCGAACGCCTTCGGGTCGCACGTTATCATCGACAGTTCGGGCAGTGACGGAATGCTTCGAGCTGAAGCCTCCTCCCGTGGGACACCCGCTATCACGGTCGAGATGGGCGAAGCCCACCGATTCCAGCGCGAACTTATCGACGAGGCGCTGGCTGGCGTCGAGAGCGTCTTCGCGGAGTACGGACTCCGAGAGGCTTCGACTGTCAACTGGCCCGGCTGGCGGACCGTCATCTCGGACGAGAACGAAAAGACGTGGCTCCGCGCCGACGCAGGCGGCATCGTCGACATGCACCACGAGTGCGGCGCACTCGTCCACGAGGGCGACCGCATCTGCACCATCACGAACCCGTTCAAGGACGACAACGTAACGGTGCAAGCACCATTTACAGGACTTCTCGTCGGTGTCCTGGAGAACCCAGTCGTCTATCCCGGAAACCCGCTTTGCCACCTTGTCGAACTGAAGGACAAGGTCAGGCGCGTCGTCGAGCGGGAGCAATCGGCAGCGATCGAGATGCCCCTGTGAACTAGTGCCAAGGGATGGAGAAACCTCTGCGGACGGCGATTATTGCGAACCCCCACGATACATCATACACGTAAGTTCTATACCCTCCCCTTCCCGACACTCACAAGAGCATGAGTCAGTCTTACAATCGGGGCCTCATCGAGGACTTCGGTCGATGGCGGGAGTTCTCGGCTGGCATGTGGGCCTGGATATTCCACAAATTCACCGGCTGGGTGCTTGTGGGATATCTCTTTACTCACATTGCCGTGTTGTCGACGGCCCTCACGGGCAAGGCGCCGTACACGAACACGATTCAGGCGCTGGAAAGTCTGCTCGTCGTACGCATTCTCGAAGTTGGACTGCTCGCTGTGGCGGTGTTCCACATCCTCAACGGGCTTCGACTGCTGTTCGTTGACCTGGGCGTCGGGCTGGAAGCACAGGACAAGAGCTTCTACGCGTCGCTTATCCTCACGGGTGTCATCGTCGTCGCGAGCGTGCCGACGTTCCTCGCAGGGGTGAGTCTCTAATGGCAGAACGATACACGTCCTTCGAACCTGGTGGAACCCGATGGCTTTGGCAGCGCCTCACGGCCGCCTTCCTCGTCATCGTGTTGGCGTTCCACTTCTTCCTGCTTCACTTCCTCAACCACGCCGACGAAGTGACGTTCGCCCTCTCACAGGCGCGAATGGAGCAGTTGACGTACTTCTCGCTGATGATCCTGTTCCTCATCACGGCGACGTTCCACGGGGTCAACGGCGTCTACAACGCCCTCGTCAACCAGGGCCTGTCCGGGTCTCGTAAGACCGCGGTCAAGGCGATTCTCGGCATCGCGAGCCTCGTCCTCATCGTGCAGGGCGTTCGTACCGCACTCGCGTGGGCCGGAGGTGTTCCCATCTAACCATGAGTACGCAAGTTCCCGACCAAGTTGAAGACGAATCGTCCGCCGAGTCGGTCTCGCCCGGCAAGCAGAAACGTGACGCGAAAAAGCGCGAGCGAGCGAAGCGAGTCCAAGAGCAGCGCGAGGCCGAGGCGGCCGAGAAAGCGCGCTCTGCGGACGACACGTACCACCTGAAGGTCTTCCGGTACGACCCCGAAGTGGAGGACAAGCAGGAACCCCGCTTCGACGACTTCTACGTCCCTTACAAGCAGGGGATGACGGTCCTCGACGCGCTGATGTGGGCACGAGACCACTACGATTCGTCGCTCACCTTCCGTCATTCCTGCCGACAGGCTATCTGTGGGTCCGACGCGCTGTTCGTCAACGGGTCGCAGCGACTCGGCTGTAAGACGCAGCTTTCGGACCTCGCCGAACCGGTTCGCGTCGAACCGCTCCCGCACACCGACGTGGTCAAAGACCTCGTCGTTGACATGGAGCACTTCTACGACCAGATGGAAGCGGTCGAACCGTACTTCCAGACCAACTCGCTGCCTGCCGAAGACGAAGAACAGCGGCAGACCCGCGAGAACCGCGAGAAGGTCAAGATGTCCACCCGCTGTATCTGGTGCAGCGCGTGTATGTCCTCGTGTAACATCGCGGCCGGCGACAACGAGTACCTCGGCCCGGCGGCCATCAACAAGGCCTACCGCTTCGCGATGGACGAACGCGAGGGAGAGGACATGAAACAGCGCCGCCTCGAAATCCTCGAACAGGAACACGGTGTCTGGCGCTGCCAGACCCAGTTCTCCTGTACCGAAGTGTGTCCGAAGGATATCCCCCTCACGGAGCACATTCAGGAACTCAAGCGCGAGGCTATCAAGAACAACCTGAAGTTCTGGTGAACCTCTCGGTGAAACCCTAACGTTCGACCAACCCAACGATACACCACTCAAACATGTACGAACACGACGTTATCGTAGTCGGCGCGGGCGGGGCAGGCCTGCGCGCGGCGATTGCGGCACACGAAGAAGGAGCCGACGTTGCTATCGTGTCGAAGCTCCACCCGGTCCGAAGTCACACGGGCGCGGCGGAAGGTGGCATCAACGCCGCCCTCCGCGAGGGCGACTCGTGGGAGGACCACGCCTACGACACGATGAAGGGCTCCGACTATCTCGGCGACGCGCCGGCAGTCGAGACGCTCTGTAAGGACAGCCCGAAAGAGACCATCCAGCTCGAACACTGGGGGATGGCGTTCTCCCGCGACGACGACGGACGCGTCAGTCAGCGCCCGTTCGGTGGCCTCTCGTTCCCGCGGACGACCTACGCGGGTGCGGAGACCGGCCATCAGTTGCTCCACACGATGTACGAGCAACTCGTCAAACGCGGCATCAAGGTCTACGACGAGTGGCACGTCACGCGCCTCGCCGTCTCCGACGAGGAAGCGCCCGAGGACCGAACCTGCCACGGCATCGTCGCCTACGACGTCCAGACCGGGAAGATAGAAGGCTTCCGCGCCCGCAACGGCGTCATCCTCGCGACAGGTGGCCTCGGGCAGGTCTACGACCACACGACGAACGCAGTCGCCAACACCGGCGACGGCGTCGCGATGGCCTACCGCGCTGGTGCGCCCATCGAGGACATGGAGTTCATCCAGTTCCACCCCACGACGCTTCCCTCGACGGGTGTGCTCATCACCGAGGGTGTCCGCGGTGAGGGTGGGATTCTCTACAACAAACACGGCGAGCGCTTCATGTTCGAGTACGGCTACGCGAACAACCTCGGCGAACTCGCCTCCCGCGACGTTGTCTCCCGCGCCGAACTGACGGAAGTCAACGAAGGCCGCGGTATCGAAGACGAGTACGTCCACCTCGACATGCGCCACCTCGGCGAAGAGCGCATCGTGGACCGTCTGGAGAACATCATCCACCTCTCGGAAGACTTCGAGGGCGTCAACCCGCTCGAAGAGCCGATGCCGGTCAAGCCCGGCCAGCACTACGCGATGGGTGGCGTCGAAACCGACGAGAACGGCGAGACGTGCATCACCGGCCTCTACGCTGCTGGTGAGTGTGCGTGTGCGTCTGTCCACGGCGGCAACCGACTCGGCGGCAACGCGCTCCCCGAACTCATCGTCTTCGGCAAGCGCGCCGGTCACCACGCAGCAGGCAAGGACATGAAAGAGGCCGAAATCACGACCGGAAAGGTCGGCGACTACGAGACCGCAGCGGTCGAGACGCCCGTCCAACTCGGCGAGGCCGGTCTCGGTGGCGACGCCGTCGCAGATGGTGGCGCGGCAGCGGACCTCTCGGGCGGCGAAGTCGTCCAGCGTGCCCTCGACGACGAGCGTGCGACCATCGAGCACCTACTGGAGAAAGACGAGGGCACCCAGCACGCCGAAATCCGCGAGCGCGTCCAGAAGTCGATGACGGAGCACGTCAACGTCTTCCGCGAGGAAGACGCCCTCAAGCAGGCGCTCCGCGACATCCGCGAGGCCCGCGAACTGTATCAGAACGTGTACGTGGCCGACAAGTCCCGGACGTTCAACACGGACCTACTCCAGACGCTAGAGACGCGGAACATCCTCGACATCGCGGAGGCCATCACGGTCGGTGCGCTCGCCCGCAACGAGTTCCGTGGCGCACACTGGCGCAAGGAGTACCAGGAACGCCGCGACGAGGAGTGGCTGAAGCACACGATGCTCTCGTGGAACGACGGCGAGCCAGAACTCTGGTACAAGCCGGTCATCCTCGAAGGCAAGAACAAGACGTACGAGCCGAAGATTCGGAGTTACTGAGCGGTCTCGTCCCGCTCGGCTCCATTCGCTCGTGTCGCAATCGAACGACGATTCTTCTTTCGACGCGTCGCCTACGGAGCGGCCGCGACGGGTAATACTCCGTGCGCTCTTCGAGATGGCTCGCCCGGAGCAGGTGCTGTTGATGGCGCTCGTGTACGCACTCGGCGTCGCGGTGGCCGTGGCGCGCGGTTCGTCACTCAACGTCGGCCATCTCGGCATCGCGTTCGCTGCCTTCGTCCCCGTCGCACTCACCATCCACTACGCGAACGAGTACGCAGACTACGAAACTGACCTGCTGGCCGACCGAACGTGGTTCTCGGGCGGAAGCGGAGCGCTCGCCCGAACTGGGCTGCCGCGGTCGCTCGCGCGCCGGGCGATGGTCGCGTCCGGTACTCTCTCGGTGGTCGTCGTCGCTGGCGGCTTCGTCGTCGGAGTGCTCTCGACAGCCGAAGTCGTGCTTCTCCTCACTATCGGCGTCCTCGGCATCGAATACTCGCTCCCGCCGCTGGCGTTCGCGTGGCGGGGAGTTGGCGCATTCGACAACGCGTTCCTCGGTGGACTGCTCCTCCCCGCCTACGGCGTCCTCGCTGCCAGTGGGAGCCTCGGTGTCGGTGAGTTCGTCCCGTTCGTTCCGTTCGCGCTGCTGGTGTTCGTCAACCTGCTGGCGACGACGTGGCCCGACCGCGAACCCGACGCAACAGTCGGCAAGCGGACGCTCGTGACGCGACTGTCTCCGCAACGGCTTCGGGTACTCCACGTCAGTGGGGTGGTCGTCGCGTACGGGTCGCTTCTGGCGATAACCGGGACCGCAATTCCCGTGGTGGTGACGCTCGCAACCCTTCTCGCACTCCCGTTTTCCGTCTGGGGTGCAATCCGCTACACGCACGTCAGGTCGCCGTTTCCCGCTGTTGCGGCGATGGTCGTCGCGGCGGCAGCACAGTTTCTCGCGTGGGTCTCGCTCATCGTCTGAACCCTGCCGCCCGCCGCTGTTCCTTCCGTGGCCACTCTTCGACTGTCGTCGAAAGCGGGGGCTGTCGATAGTCGCATTTCCTACAATGTATGTTCGTGATGAATACAACGATTCGTTCGAATTCGAGTACCTCGTAGCCTCACTCGCGTCCCCTGGTGTTCGACAATTGTTGTAAGGGAGTTTTATTATCGTCGAAGCTAAGGAGACGACAACAACCATGCAACAGACGGTTCCGAAGGTCGAAGTTCCCGGTGAGCTGAATTCCCCGGCCGCAAAGCTCGTGTACCTCTATCTCTCGACGCACGACGGCGCGTCTATCTCCGACCTCCAAGACGGTCTCGAAATGAAGAAAATCTCCCTCTACAGTATCCTCGGAACGCTCAGTAAGCGTGGTCTCGTTCGGCAGGAGGACGCCGAACGCTACCACATCGCTCAGTGAGTTCGTCGAGAACGCGCTTCGCGTACCTGCGCCCCGTCACGAACCATATCCTCACAGTTCGGACAGACCCGCGGATGCTCTCTCCCGTCGGGCGCAAATACACGGGCGTATGCGGGCGTTACGAACGAACCGCAGTTCTGACATTCCGGCATGGTGTCTAGCACCTTTCAGGAATGTTGCATAAGTTTTCTCCCTACAACAGCGCGAGCAAAACGCCGAAGAAGATGAGCGCGAAGAGGAGTACCGTTACCGCCAGCATGAACCGGTCTGTTCCTTTCATACCAGAACGACGTTTCCCGTGAAAATAAATCTCCGTGCCTACTGAACGACCCACGGACCTGAACACGACGCGAGAATCGACGCACAAACCCGCCCGTCGCTCGGATACGCCCGATTTTCTCCCACGATAACGAGGGGGGTAGAACTAAATTCCCGCCCCTCGTTCTCATCGTAACGCGCCGTATGGAGTTTGTGTACCCGTTAGCAGGACTGCTCGTCGGGCTCTTTCTGGGGGCCATCGCAGTCATGACTGCGCTCTCGTACACGCCGTACGGTCCGTCAACGTTCGACACCGCAATCACGGCATTAATCGGCGTCACGCTCCAACTCGGCAATCTGCTTTCAATCTCGGCGCTCACCGCGTTCGCCTTCGAGGGACTCCACTCCGTCGGAATTCACTATCCCGTCATCGTTCCGGCGACGTTCGCCTACGTCCTGACGCACGTCACTGTCTACTACTCGTGTCTCAGAATCACCGAACTCCAGCGCGAACCGCTCGACCCGGACGTTATCATCAAACATAATCCGTTCCGGGCGCTCATTCTTGGCGTTCCCGGGTCGTTACTGCTCGTTCGCGTTCGGTCGCCGCCGGGCCAGAACTGACGGTCCTCCGGACGGAGACGACCAACGTGCTGCGTGTTGCTTTCGAGAGCGCCGAGTCTGCATATTTCAAGAGCGTTGCGTCTGAATGGCTGCTGCGCTCGGCGCGTACGAGTGGACACCGCCCGCTGCGGTTGCTCCGTTGTGGAAACGACCGTCGTTGCGTCAGGTGACCACAGTGACCCCAACTGCGACGGAATCCAGTGTGGCAATAAACGTATGATTAGCTGAGGATAGTGGTTCGTCAAGACTAGTAAAATCGCGTCTCAGGCGGATTAACTCGGTGTTAAGCAGAAAGGCGCCGGGAAGCAACCATGGCAGGCATGCATCGGACGACGCCTCCGGGACAGATGTCCCATTTCGAAGTTGGTTGCTCGATTGTGATAAAGAATCGGACGTGACAGTGCGAAAAGTCACTCCAGTAGAGCGAGGAGTGGAGTTCGAACCGAAACCAGACGTGCTCGCTCACTTCGTTCGCTGTGCACGACTGGTCGGCTTCAAATCGCCACTGTCCGCCCTTTCTTCGTCACGTTGCTCCTCAGAAAAGAGCCAGGAGTGGGATTCGAACCCACGAAGTCTCGATTACAAGTCGAGTGCATGAACCGCCCATGCTCTCCTGGCGCGTCTGGTGATTATTGGTCCTCCTTTGAGTGTGTATCGTTTCGCATCGATTTCTCCAGTTGGATTCGATGTGGTTGATATCCGTGCCGACGGTAGAATTTTCGGGCGTTTTCGTTCTCAGCCATCACGTCCAGTGCGACAACATCGGCACCCCACTCCTCGAGTTCGTCTTCGGCCGCGGCGAGTAGTTCGCTCCCAACCCCATCCCCGCGGCGGTCAGGGACGACGAACAGGTTGCTGATGGTGCCGCGGGTTACGTCCTGTTCGTACGCACCTGACTCGACATTGAACATAACGAATCCGACAACTCGGCTCGACCCGCCTGAATCGTCCTCCTCATCAGCACTCGCGGAGTCCCTTTCACCCCGCTCGTGCGCTATTAATACCCCACCGAGAGCGACGTGTCGCGCGAGGGTTTCCCGGATTGGAGTTCTGTTCAACTCCGCCCGAAGGTGCGAACCGAACGCACGCTGGCCTGCCGCAAGTTCGACCCACAGGTCTGCGAGGGCATCGAGGTCGTCTACCGTCGCAGAAGTCACGCGCATGTACGGTTAGACGATTCCAAACCGTTTTTAATTATCGCTGACAGTGGCGCGAAACTCCAACTCGAACAGGGTCCAGTCGATTGTGACGAAGCCAAATAGATGGTCGCGTGAAGAAAGATTTATGTGCGTTAATCGTCCGCACATATCATGAGGATAGTTATCAATGGGTATTGCTGAAACATACTCCCGGGGCAGGGAGTTAGCAATTGAGCGTCCGTTCGCGCTCGTGCTCGGAATCGTCGCAGCGTACTTGCTCGGCGACCTCCTGCTCGGGCTCGCAACTGGGCAGACGCGGTTCGCCGACATCGGCTCGCTCGTCTGGGACGGCCTGATGCGGGGCCTCGTAATTGGGCTCGCCGGTATCGGTCTGTCAATGACGTACAGCATCCTGAACTTCGCAAACTTCTCGCACGGTGACTACATCACCGCTGGCGCGTTCTCCGGTTGGTCGACCACGTACCTCCTTGCAGGACTTGGTCGCGCCGACATTGGGGCACTGATGTTAGTCGGTGCGGGTGGTTCCGTCTACGGAGGTGCGCTCGATATTGGCATGCTATCGACGCCGCTCGCGGTCGTCGCTGGCATCATCGTCGCCGGTGGGTTCACCATCCTCCTCTCACTGGCGGTCGACCGTACCATTTTCAAGCCGATTCGTGACGAAGGCGGCATCACGCTCCTCATCACGAGTATCGGTGTCGCGTTCGCGCTCCGCTACCTGATGCAGTTCGTCTTCGGGTCGGACGTACGCGGCACGACCGCACAGCCGCCGTCCGTGGGCTTGCACCTCATCGATGGAACGGTGTTCATCGACGCACACGACATCACGCTCCTCGTCATCGCCTCTGCGCTGATGCTGGGCGTGCACCTGCTGTTACAGCGGACGAAGCTCGGGAAAGCGATGCGCGCCATGGCAGACAACGAAGACCTGGCGCTTATCACTGGGATTCCGACCGAGCGGGTCGTCCGCTCGACGTGGATTATCGGCGGGGGTCTCACGGGCGTCGCGGGATACATGTTCATCCTCTGGAAGGGAACCCTCGGGTTCAACGACGGATGGCTCCTGCTGCTGCTCATCTTCGCCGCCGTCATCCTCGGCGGTATCGGGTCCATCTACGGTGCAATCCTCGGTGGACTGGTCATCGGCTTGACCGCGTCGATGTCGGTCCTGTGGATTCCGTCCGCGTTCGCGCGGGCCGCCGCCTTCGTCGTGATGATCGTCATCCTGCTCGTGAAGCCGTCTGGGCTCTTTAGTGGGAGGTCGACAGCATGAGCGTCCGAGACGACCTCGCCGCCCGCGTTCCGGGTGGCGACACGGGACTCATCGTCATCACCATCGCGGCGGCGTACCTCCTGTACGTACTCGCGGGCGTCGTGCTCGGCTACGACCTTCGCGGGCAACTGAACTCCATCGCCACGCTGACGTTCTACATCGGCGTGTTCGCGATGCTGTCGCTCGCGCTCAACCTCCACTGGGGGTACACGGGGCTGTTCAACATCGGCATCGTCGGCTTCATGGCCGTCGGTGTGTACGTGATGGCGCTCGTCTCGAAACCCCTGTACGTCGCCGGCGGTGCCGCACAGGTCGGAGGGCTCGGTCTTCCGCTCATCGTCGGCATCATCGCTGGCATGGTCGCGGCCGCACTCCTCGGATTCGTGGTCGCGCTTCCGGCGCTTCGGTTGCGCGCTGACTACCTCGCCATCGTGACCATCGCGATGTCAGAAATCGTCCGGTTCAGCTTCCTCTCTGGCGAACTCCAGCACTTCCAACTGCTCGGAACGAGGGTCGGCTTCGGGGGCGGTTCGGGGCTCATCCTCGACTTCGTTCCCCCGCTCGAAGCGTTATTCCAGACGTTCGGTCTCTGGGGTGTCTACCTCGGATTCGTCGACGCCACGAGGGTCATCGTTCCGACGAACCCGAAACCGGTCGTCGACGGCTTCACCTACGGCCTGCTACTGCTCGTGGGTGTCACGGTGTTCTACTGGCTGCTCAAGCGCACCGGTGAGTCACCCTTCGGCCGCGTGCTGAAGGCCATCCGCGAGGACGAAGACGTTGCCAACGCGCTCGGGAAGAACACCGACCGCTTCAAAATCAAGTCGTTCATGCTCGGCTGTGCGCTCATGGGTCTCGCCGGTATCCTCTGGCTCATGCCCCAGGGCGCAGTGACGCCGAACTTCTTCCGTCCGCGGGTGACGTTCTTCATCTGGATTGCGCTCATCATCGGCGGTGCCGGGTCGAACACCGGCAGCGTGCTCGGTGGTGCGGCGTTCGCGGCCCTCCTCTACCAGGGTCCGCGCTACTTCCAGAACCTCGTGACGACGGTCTTTCCGAACTTCGACTCGCCGCCAGGATTCGGACAGGCGGTCGGGCCGCTCATCTCGCAGCTCGACCCCGTCCCGTTCCTGCTCTACACGCTCGACAGCATCCGTCAGCTCCAGTTGGTCATGATGGGTCTCGTGCTCATCTGGTTGATGCACAACCGGCCGGAGGGTCTCCTCGGCCACCGCAAGGAGACGGCGTCCGTCATCTCGCTGTCGCGACCCAAGTCGATGGCTGCCGCAACCGACGGCGGGTCGTCTGACGGTGAGGTGCAGACGGATGGTGGCGTCGACGTGGACGACACCAACGGAGGTGTCGCAGATGAGTGACGCCAACCAACCTATCGACGAAGTGGCGACCAAGGTCGACGAGGGTGCGCTCGGTTCCTTCGCATCCGGCGTTCAGACGACCGAAGACTACCCGCTTAAGATCGAAGGCCTACGCAAGTCCTTCGGTGGTATCACCGCCGTGGACGGCGCGACGTTCGATGTCGAAGCCGGGTCACTCACCGGACTCATCGGTCCCAACGGTGCCGGGAAGTCCACGACGTTCAACCTCATCACCGGGATGATAAAGCCCGACGCGGGCACGGTCCACTTCAATGGACAGGACATCACGGGGATGGAGCCGCACGAAGTCGCAAACCTCGGACTGGTTCGGACGTTCCAGATTGCGCGCGAACTCAGCGAGATGACTGTCCTCGAAAACATGATGCTCGCGCCGAAACATCAGCGCGGAGAAGAACTCTGGCGGTCGGTCCTTCCCGGCGTCAGAAACGACGTTCGCGACCAAGAAGAGGAACTGCTCGAACGGGTCTGGGAAGTCCTCGACTTCTTCGACATCTCCCACATCGCCGAGGAGCACGCCGGAAACCTCTCCGGCGGCCAGCGGAAGCTGCTGGAGATGGCTCGGGCGCTCCTGACTGACCCCGATATGCTGCTCCTCGACGAGCCGTTCGCCGGCGTCAACCCGACGCTGGAGAAGAAACTCCTCGAACACGTCCACGAACTCCGTGAGCAGGGCTACACCTTCCTGATTGTCGAACACGACATGGACCTCATCATGAACAACTGCGAACACGTTATCGTCTTACATCAGGGGAAGGTCCTCACCGAGGGCACCCCCGACGACATCCGAAGCAACGAAGAGGTAATCGAGGCGTATCTCGGAGGGAACGTATGAGCGTCGACGCGAACCGCAGCGCCACGAGCGGTGCTGGAATCGAAGACCGGAGCGACGCGCTCCTGCGCGTTCGGGGACTCGACGCCGGGTACGGCGACCTGCAAATCCTCACTGATGTCGACATGGACGTGTTCGACGGCGAGTACGTCACCATCGTCGGGCCAAACGGGGCCGGAAAATCAACGATGATGAAATCGGTGTTCGGATTGACCGCTCTCATGGGCGGGGACATCACGTTCCAAGACGAGGATATCACCGGTCGCCGACCGGAAGACATCATCCACGTCGGCGTCGGATACGTCCCGCAGAACGAGAACATCTTCTCGGCGTTGACGGTCGAAGAAAACCTCGAGATGGGCGCGTACATCCTCGACGAAGTACCGGAGGAGGCAATGCGCGCTGTTTACGACCGCTTCCCCATCCTCGAAGAGCGCAAGCACCAGAAGGCAGGGACCATGTCAGGCGGGCAACAGCAGATGCTCGCGATGGGGCGTGCGCTCATGCTCGACCCTGACTTGCTCCTCCTCGACGAGCCGTCTGCGGGTCTCGCACCCGACCTCGTCGACGAGATGTTCGACAAAATCGACGAAATCAACGAGGCAGGCACGGCCATCCTCATGGTCGAACAGAACGCCAAAGAGGCGCTTCGACGCTGTGACCGCGGCTACGTCCTCGCGAACGGTCAGAACCGCTACATGGACACGGGGACGGCACTCCTCGAAGACGAACAGGTCCGGCAGGACTTCCTCGGCGGATAGTCTCTCCACCCGAACACGAATTTTATTTGTGGCGCTGACTGAGACCGACAGCGACTGCACCACCGACGCACACGCCGCGCTATTGCTCACGTAAACCCCTCGAAGACCGTTCTCTCTCGTGTCTTGACGGAGAAGACTGTCGGCGACTAATGGCGACTAGCGGCGATTAATGGCGACTGACGGCGACTAACAGCGACCGGCGATTGACGGGAGACGTGCAGTGCGGCCGCTCACGGTGGAGCGTCGAAAGAAAAGTCGGGTCTGTGAGTCGCTTAGTTGTCCGGACCGGACAGCGCCGTCCCGATGACCGAGGAGTACGACGACTCGCCGATGTTGAACGCGACCTGGTGGTAGACTTCTCCGTCGAACTGGTCGGAGAAGACGTTCGAGAAGCGCTCAGAGAGCTGCTGCCCGTAGTCGTTGTTGACGAACAACGTCGACACCGTGCTGACTTCGAGGCGTTCGGCCATGACCTGTGCCATGACACGACCCTGCAGGAAGTCCGAAGGTGCCGTCCGGAAGATGAAGTCGTTGTCTTCGAGGTTCGAGACGGACAGCGCCGTCGAGGACGGCGAGCACCCGACGACCTCGTTCGGGATGAACGCCTGCAGTGACACAGGAACGTTCACACCGGAGGACGCCGACCCACACACGGACGGAACGCCCGCGGAGACGAGCGACTGCGCGGCGGAGACACCAGCGTCCGGAGACGTCTGGGTGTCTTCGATTTGCGCGTTGACCGAGAGACCGGCCGGGTTGGCTTCGTTGACCTGCTTGACCGGAATCTGACCGGCTTGAATCATCGGTTGGCCGACCGATGCGAGGTCACCCGTCTCGGGCAGGAGGATACCAACCGACATCTCGCGGTCGGAGCCACCGGGACCGCTGTCGGCCATCGGGCCAGCCCCGTCGGGGTTCTCTCCAGCGAAGCTCTGCTTTTCGACGTCCGTCGTCGCGTTGTTCCCGGCGTCGAACTCCCAGATGGAGTAGGCCGCCTCTGCCGGGTCACCGTTCTCGTCGAAGTTGACCGAGGAGGACGCACCCTGGTAGTCGATGTCTTCACCGTTGGCCGCAGCCTCGATACCCTCGACGAGGTTGTCTGGCCCGACGGTCATTCCGCCGGGGTTCGCCATCCGGCGCATCTGCTCTTTGATAGCCGGACCGGAGTTCTCACCGGCCGCGGCGTTCGAGAGAAGCTGAATCGCGACGGAGTCGTACGTCTGCGAAGTGAACACACCCGGTGCAGCGTCGTACTCGTCTTGGAACAACTGATTGAACGTCTCCTGGTTCGGACCGCCTGCCGCCGGTGCCGTCCCAGTCACGTTCTCCATGTCGTTACCAACCTGTCCGGGCATCGCCCCGTCGCGCAGTCCGTCGGGAACGAGGATTTCTTCGCTCCCGTCGGACGCGCTGTAGTAGTCGCGGAACAGTTGAATCCCACTTTCTGGGTAGCCGATGACGACGAGGCCTTCTGGGCCGCCGCCTCCACCGCCGCCACCGATACATCCGGATAAACCAGTCAAGCCTGCCGCTCCCGCGGCTCCCACTCCCTTGAGGAAGTCGCGGCGTACGATATCACGTACCATGTGAAAGGAAAAGGTAACTGCCACTTATAAATTTAACTCCCTTGGTTTCGAAACTGCGTCCCATTGCGGGATACGGCGGTACGAGAATTGTATGCGAGTTACAGACAAACACTGTGTTTTATATACTAGCACGAGAGACGGTGCAAACCGCTGCGTTCAAACCCGTTGGCGGGCCTTTTTTGTTCGATGACCATCCCGTCGTTCGTCATCGGTATCGCCGGGGGCAGCGGTGCCGGTAAGACGACTGTGGCCCGACTCATCACGGAGAATGTCGGTGAGTCCGTCACCCGTATTCCGATAGACAACTACTACAAAGACCAGAGTCACCTCGAAATGTCCGAACGCGAGCAGGTCAACTACGACCATCCGTCGGCGTTCGAGTGGGACCTCCTCCGCGAGCAACTCGCGGAACTGTTGGAGGGGAGAGCGGTCGAGATGCCACAGTACGACTTCGAGGTTCACAACCGAAAGCCAGAGCGCGTGACGGTCGACCCGACCGACGTTATCATCCTCGAAGGGATTCTCGCGCTCTACGACGAGCAGGTCAACGAGATGCTCGACCTCCGTCTCTACGTCGAGACGGACGCCGACGTGCGAATCCTCCGGCGCATCCAGCGCGACGCCATCGACCGCGGACGTGACTTACAGGGCGTCATCGACCAGTATCTCTCGACGGTCAAACCGATGCACGAGCAGTTTATCGAGCCAACGAAGAAGCACGCCGACCTTATCATCCCCGAAGGGGCCAACAGCGTCGCCGTCACGCTCCTCGAAGAGAAGGTACAGGCGGAAGTCGAGGGTGACGCGACGCGTACGTGGGAGCGCGAGGCTATCGAGCGAGAAGTCCAAGAGCGGACTTCGTTCGACTAATCCCGCTGCTCCACACCGTTCGAACCGATAGAAAGAACGCGGGAGATTACGCCTTCGAACTGTTCACGAACGCGTCCGCGCCTTCGTAGAACCAGAAGTCGTTCTCGCGCATCGCTTTGCCGACTGCCTTGTGGAATTCGATGAAGCCGTCGAACTCCTCGCCCTCGACGTGCTCGAAGATGTCCGACAGCGAGACGACGCGCTCGTAGTCGAGTCGGATGGGCTCGTCGCCGAACTCCTCGACGAACTCCGCTTTGTTCAGCGGGAAGTCCGCTTCCTCGTCGATTTTCTTCGCGATAATCGCCTGGCCGTACTTGCGTCCGCCTTCGCTCCCTTCCTCTCCGTCCGGGTCGTGTGGCCAATCCATATCCGTGTGTTGGCAGGCCGATTCAAAGCCGTTACGCATTTGTTGATATCTGTCATGCGGGTTCCCTTTGAATCGCAGTGTGCGACTTCGGCAGCACACGGATTCGCCCAACGCCGAAACGAAGTGCAGCACCGTCGATTACCTTGTCTACAATGATGTGTTAAGTGATACCATTGGACAAGAAATATACGGGTGGCCTTCCATTTTCAGAGGAGTATGCGAGCGACCGAGCGCCCAACGTTCGAATCAGAGGCTAGTAAGCGGATATACGAATACGTCGAGCGGCATGGGACCGCAAAGCGGAACGTGTTGCTCGACATCGCTCCCGTTTCATCAGACGAATTCCAGGTCGAACTCGACCGCTTGAAATCTCGGGGATATCTGGAAGAAGACGGCGGGACGCTCCAGTTGGCGCTCGATGTCGGCGCAATCGAGGAACACCAGACAGACGTGGGTGTGGTCACTATCCGACCGGGTCGCCAGCAGGATTTCGAGGGGTTAGTCGACGCGATTCGAGATGTCACGTCGGAAAAGACGTACGTCGTCGCCGAAAGCATCGCCGAGCAACTCCTCTACGAAGAGGCCGTCACACGCCACAATCAGGTTGCCTCCCGCGTGTTCTTCGTCGCTACCATCGACGGCGAAGTCGTCGGGTGGACGCACCTCGACCTCCCGCAGGTCGCGAAGGTTCGAGAGACCGCACAGCAGACCGTCGGCGTCAAAGAAGACTACCGCGGTGCCGGTATCGGCAGTTTGCTCCTCCAGCGCGGCCTCGACTGGGCCGAAGCGAACGGCTTCCGCAAGGTCTACAACAGCATTCCCATGACGAACGACCGCGCCATGGAGTTCCTCGGTGAGCACGGTTGGGAGACCGAGGCAATTCGCAGAGAACACTACACCATCGAGGGCGAGTACGTCGACGAAGTGATGATGGCGTATCGGTTCTGAGCGATTGGTTTTCTTTGGTGTTCGTGCTCCCGCAGAATACGGTGGGACTGGGATTTGAACACCGTGAGACGCCTCACGTCTCACGAGTTCCCGCTCGTGGTACTCGCGGGACCCCACTCGCAACGCTTCGCGTTGCTCGCTGCTCAAATCCCACTGGACCGATTCGACGCTCACGCTGGCGAGCACACGCTACGCGGTGCTCGCCATGTTGTTCGCGTCAGAATGCGGTGGGACTGGGATTTGAACCTCACTCACTCCGCTCACTTCGTTCGCGTCGCTCCCTGATTCAAATCCCAGTCTATCACCACAGCACACGTTCACCGGAGACGCGCAGATGAAACTGCGCGTCTCGGTTCTCTGAGAATGCGGTGGGACTGGGATTTGAACCCAGGATTCCGTGAGGAAACCTGCTTTCAAGGCAGGCGCGTTAGGCCGCTCCGCCATCCCACCTTCGCCCGATACTTTCGGACGGGGTACCTAAGACTTGTCGCTCTCGGTCAGTCGGAGACGAGTTCGAGAACGCCATCCGTCTCCGCCACGCGAAGCCCGTGGTCGAAGACGAACGTCGTGGTGTGTTCGGGGACGACGCGCTCTGAGGCGACCCGCGAGCGGAGCACCGGAACCAGCGTGGCGAGGTCTGCGCCGGTCTCGACGACCGGAAGCATCGGAATGTAGTCGAGGCCGAGGTCTGCCTCGTCGGCGCGCTCGGCGAGGGTCTCGACTTCCGGTGTGTCGTATGCGTCGGTGAAGTCGATAGGGTCGCGGAAGCCCGCAAAGTGAACCCGACCTTCGGTCGAGGGGCCGAGGACGACCGGCGTACTGCGGAGTTTCATCGCCGCGCTGTCGATGTGGGTGCGCCCAAGTTGCGGGACAACGGGGCGAACTACGGCGGCGGAGTGACCCGCCTCTTCTTCGAGAAGGTGGGTGACGGTGTTTCCGGCGCGGGCCGCGAACGTCGACCCGACCTGCGGTTCGAACCGAACGTCCTCCGTGCCGCCGAGGGCATCCGCGACGAGCGCGCGAATCTCGGCCTCTGCGCTGGTGTCACCGACGAATTCCGCCGGAAGCTGGTCGTCCGGCAGGTAGTTCACGAGGAGGTCACCACCCGAGCGCTCCACGGCGATGCAGATGTCCTTGAGCATCGCGGCGTACAGGTCCGCAACCGCCTCTTCTGAGAGCGGACTCGTCGCTGCGAGGTCAGACAGCACCAATCCTGGCCGCGGTGGTTCTGCGAGTACGGCGATGACGGTCATGTAGGTCTCTTTCCCCGGCGAACCCTTCAACCCGCCGCTTGCGGTTCCCGAGTCAGCGACTCTGACGCCCCTTCGTCTGCCGGTAGTCGCGGTCGAAGACTTCCTCGACGACGTGCGTGACGAACGCCTCGGTGTCCTCGTCGGTCTGCCGCGACGGGGCTTTCATCGGCACGAGTTCGAACCCGCGGCCACGAATCGTGGTGGCGTGTTCTTCGTCGATGTCGAAACTCTCGCGTGCACGTGTCGTGTAATCGAACGCGAGCGCCTCCAGTGCCGCCTGCCCAACGGGGACGATAATGTGCGGGTTTATCATCCGGATTTCGGCGTTCAAAAACGGTTCGCAGGTCTCGATTTCTGTCTGGGCCGGGCCACGCTCGTGGTGCCGACAGCGGGTCAAGTACGTGAGAAAGACGTTCTGGAGGTCCGGTTCTTCCGCATCTGGTTCCGACCGGGAAAAGCCCAGTTCGCCGAGGATGCGCTGGACTCGCTCCCCTGCCTCGTCGCCGGTGAAGGGGACGCCGGTTTGCTCCGCGCCCGCACTCGGCGACTCGCCGACGAACAGGAACTCCGCGCCTACGTCGCCGTAGCCGTGGACGACCTGCTCGCGCACCTCGCAGAGGGCATCGCAGTTGGTGCACTCGGCGTCCATCGAGAAGGGGTTCCGGAACTGGCGTTGATTGGCGTCCACACGCGTGTTTGCGTCTCCGGAACCAAAACCGCCGCGGTCGAGTCAGAACGTGCTTCGCTCAGTCGAAAGCGGACAACGACGCATCTCGCCGCGGTCCATAGCGTATAGACTGTCGCTGTCACGCGTGTAAAGTGCGAGCCATGGATGCAGAGTGAAAGTGAAAATCTCGGATACGGCCGTCCAATATCGCTTGACGGCCGTAGTTGCACGAAATTGGCATCTAGCGCGGGTGAAAGTGAACTGAGAACGAGCGCGGACCGCGACAGTCGCCGCGACTCAGCGGTCGAGGCCGCCTTTGGCCTTGATGTCCATGATGTGGCGGACGTTGAGGTAGATTTCTTCGGGCGAGGTGTCGCCGTCGGGGTCGTAGAGGTCGCTTACGCGGTAGAGGATGGCCGAGACCTGCCGACTCTCGGAGGACTCGCCGTAGATATCCTCGGCGATTTCGCGGAGGAACGCCACTTTCTCGGGGTCGTTCGGGAACTCGGCGTCCGAGTCGGGGGCCATCTCCCAGTCCACGTCGTCCGCGGGCGTCTCGTCGTCGAGGCGTTCCTCGCCGCTCATCGGTTGCTGACGCTCCGTCGCTGCACCACGCCGACCATGTCGGCGACGTTTTCGGTCATCACGCGGAAGGCGTCGGCCGTCTCGTTGTCGTCTTCGAGGACGATTGGTCGCCCGCCGTCGCCGCCTTCACGAACCACGGGGTCGAGGGGAAGCGCACCGAGGAATGGCAGGTCGTTCGACGCGGCGAACTCGCGGCCGCCGCCCGCGCCGAAGATGTCGTGGGCGTTGCCACAGTCCGGACACCGGAACGTGCTCATGTTCTCGACGATGCCGAGAACGTTCGTGTCGTGCTTACCGAACATCCGAAGCCCCTTGTTCGCGTCGTCGAGCGCGACGTCCTGCGGCGTCGTGACGACGACTGCGCCCGTGAGCGGGAGGGTCTGGAGGATGGTGAGTTGCGTGTCGCCCGTTCCCGGCGGGAGGTCGAGTACGAGGTAGTCGAGACTGCCCCACTCCACGTCTTCGACGAGTTGCGTGAGCAGTTGGTGGACCATCGGACCGCGCCAGATGACCGGGTCGTCCTCGCCGACGAGGAAGGCCATCGACATGAGTTTCACGCCGTAGCGTTCCGGCGGGACGATGGTCTGGTCCTGCGTCGCCTGCGGGGCCTCGTCGGCGGCGACCATCCGCGGAACGTTCGGCCCGTAGATGTCGGCGTCGAACAGGCCGACGCGCGCGCCGAGTTTCGAGAGTCCTGCCGCGAGGTTGACGGCGACGGTCGACTTCCCGACGCCACCCTTGCCGGAGGCGACGGCGATGATGTTCTTCACGCCCGGAAGGACTTCCTCGTCGGGGTCGCGGTCGGCCGGAATCTTCGCGGTGAGGTCGGCCTCCAGCCCTTCGTCAGAAAGCACTTCGCGGATGCGACGGCCGATTGCCGTCTCAGACGGGGAGTACGGTGCCCCGAGCGCGAGTGAGATACGGGCGGTGTCGCCATCGACTTCGACGGCGTTCACCAGTCCGAGCGAGACGATGTCGTCTCCGAGGTCGGGGTCCTCGACCGCACGCAAGAGGTCGCGTACGTCGGCTTCGTCCATGTCCGTTCATCCGGCGGTGTGGCCGATAAGGGTTTTGTAAGACCCCGTTGGATGAGTTTGTGCCTCTCCACGGACGAAACCACTGGTGGTTACATTCATCTTACCCTCGACAGCGAATTTATCAACGTACACTCCCAGTGTTCGACACATGGTCCTGGCAGACGACTTCGGGAGAGAGGTAACCGGTGTCCGCATCTCGCTGACAGACCGGTGTAACTTCGACTGCGTCTACTGCCACAACGAGGGGTTAGGCGACACTCGGGGGCCGATGGACCCCTCCGATTCGGAGATGAGCGCCGACGACGTAGTCCGGTTTCTCGAAGTCGTCGAGGAGTACGGCGTCCGGAAGGTGAAATTCACCGGCGGCGAACCGATGCTCCGCGCCGACCTCGAAGAGATACTCCGGCGGACACCCGACTCCATGGAAACGTCGCTGACGACCAACGGAACGTTTCTCCCCGACCGCGCCGACGACCTCGTCGACGCCGGACTCGACCGGGTGAACGTCTCGCAGGACGCGCTCGACCCCGACGCGTTCGCCGAGATTACGAAATCCGGCGCGTACGACAAGGTGATGGAGGGTGTGAGAGCGGCCGTCGACGCCGGACTCACGCCGGTCAAACTCAACATGGTCGTGTTCACCCACACCGCCGGGTACGTCGAGGAGATGGTCGAGTACGTCGCCGAGAACGACGGCCTGCAACTCCAACTCATCCAGTACATGCCCGAACTCACCGGCCGTCCGGAGTGGAACATCGACATCGAGCGGGTCCACCGATGGCTCGACGACATCGCCGACGAGACCGCAAAACGAGAGATGCACCACCGACGGCGCTACTACGTCGGCGAAGGGATGGTCGAAATTGTCGACCCCGTCGAAAATCCCGAGTTCTGCGCGAACTGCCATCGCGTGCGCGTGACGCACGAAGGATACCTCAAAGGGTGTCTGAACCGGAACGACGACCTGCGGTCGATGGGCGAGATGACCCGCGACGAAATTCGCGATGCCTACGAGACAGTCGTCACCAATCGCGTCCCCTACTACGGAGAGTACCTCGTTCGAGACGACGAAGGTGGCTGGGTCGTCAACGAGGAATACATCGGGGTCTGACCGAGCACCTGCGACACGCCGGTGCTATCGGAGTACGATGTTTGGGGAACGAGTAGCTGCGAGTTAGGGCTTGAAACCCCGTATATTGGCACCTAGGAGGAGTGAATACTGGTGGGTCAAACTCCTGTGCAATTTTTTGAAGTTTCGTTCAATTTATATCACCTCGCTACACAGTATCTGGTGTTGATTGTACGTTCAGTCAAATGGGGCCACCACCCCATTCGAACGTACTCCAACATCAACCGAATCCCCCCCTTCCAACTATCACACAACCCGCTGAATGCCATCTGAGGCCCACACAGTCCATCTGTACACTCCATGAAATTTTCACGAACACTCGTTGTCATGCTGGTCGTCCTGGTTGCGATTCCGACGCCAGCGATGGCCGGTATCGTCGGTGAACCGAATCTTCAGGCGTACGCTCCGAGCAACAAACTCGTTCCTGGACAGGAAACCTCGCTCGACGTCGTTATCACGAACTACGGCGGCGACACTGAGTACCGCAAGTTCTCCTCGCTAGAGAGTTCGTCGTCGCTGAGCGACAAACAGCGCGAGAAACTCGAAGCGAAGGTGCGCTCCGCGGAGAACGTGCGACTCACGCTCAAACCCGGCGACGCACCAATCGAGGTAAACACGGCGACGCTCCCTGTCGGCGACATCCCCCACGCAACCCAGCGCGACGCAACGTTCTCCGTCTCAGTCAAGGAGAACGCGACGCCCGGTACGTACAAGATGCAGATGGTCGCCAAGTACGAGTACGACGAGTCCGTCCGTGACAGCGGCGACGTAAAGCACGACGTGGAGACGAAGACCAGGGTCCCGGTCACCGTCGTCGTCGAGGAAGCACCACGGTTCGAAATCGTCTCCGTCGAAACCTCCGCACAGGTCGGGAGTAGCGGCACGACCAACGTCACAATGCGCAACGTCGGCACCCAGACCGCGCACGATGCGTCCGTCTCGCTGACCTCGAAGAACTCCGAAGTGACGTTCGGTCAGGCGACCTCCGCCACCCGGTACACCGGGTCGTGGGCCGTCAATGAAACGCGCACCCTCGAATTTGAGACGAACGTCGCCGCCTCCGCGGCGGTTCAACAGTACGCGCTCTCGGCCGTCGTCAACTACGAAGACGACGACGGCATCGCGAAGCAGTCGAAGAACCTCGCGACTGGTGTGACTCCGCTGGCAGAACAGTCGTTCTCGCTCGATGCGGCCGACTCGACGCTGCGCATCGGCCGCGAGACCACCATCTCGGGAACCATCACCAACGACGGCCCGCAGACGGCCCGTAATGCGGTCGTCGTCGTCTCGTCGAAGTCCCCGAACACGAACATCAAAGAGACCGAATACGCTCTCGGCACGCTCGAAGCGGGCGAGTCGAGCGACTTCTCGTTCTCCATCGAAGTGACTGACTCGGCCGACGCCGGGCAGCGTCAACTGAGCTACACCGTGGAGTACCGCAACGCAGACGGCGAGACCCTGCAGTCGGATGCGCTCTTGATGAATGCCGATGTAAAGCCCAAGCAGAACCTCTTCGGCGTCTCCGTCAAAAACGGGTCGCTCGAAGCGGGCAGTTCTGAGACGGTGACGCTCGTCGTGACCAACAACGGCGACGAGACCTACCGGAATATCGACGCCAAGGCGTTCGCCGACAGTCCGCTGTCGCTCACTGACGACACCGCCTTCATCGAAGAACTCGCTCCCGGTGAGTCCACCGAGATTACGCTCGGCCTGAGCGCCGGTTCCGTCGCGAATCCGAAGACCTACTCGTTCGACATCGACTTCGAGTACGAAAACGGAGACGGTGAGCGCAAACTCTCCGACTCGTACCCCGTGGCGATGTCCGTCACCGAATCGACCCGAGGTGGCGGCCTCTCGACATCGCTCGTTGGCGGTCTCGTCGTCGTCGGTCTCGGCGTCGTTGGCTTCCTCTGGTACCGGCGGTAATCGTTCCACCCCTCCCCCACCATGATTGACTACGAAGTGTACGTCGACCGCCTCGGTGAATACATCGTCACCAACCCCGGTCGAGTCGTCGCGTTGTTCCTCGTCGCGACACTCGTCTTCGGGGCCGGACTCGGGAATATCTCGACCGACGCCGGTACCTCGCAGTTCACGGACAACTCTCCGGCACAAGAGGCACTCGACGACGTTGACCGCGACTTCTCGCCGGCGTTCGAAACCAGTACTGGGAGTACACAGCTCATCCAGCAGGACTCGAACGTCCTCTCGAAGTCGGCGATGCTCGACATGTTGCGCTTACAAGAGCGCATCATGGACCGGTCGCATCTCCGCGCCACCTCGGCGTCGAGTGTCGCCTCGACGGTCGCACAGACGCTTGACCCCTCCGCGACGACGCTCGACCAGCAGATAGACGCGCTCGAATCCGCATCTCCGTCTGAGGTCCGCGCCGCAGCAAAGCAAGCAACGGCGAACCCGCAGGTCGCGTCGCTCTTGAGCGACGACTTCAATCACGAGTCGGTCCGCGCCTCGTCGACGATTGGCGTCGTCAGCCACGAAGTCCCCGGTATCTCGTCGAGTGCGGGTACGTCCGGGACCAGCCCGATGACGGGGATTCAGACCGAAATTCAGTCGATGACCACCACTGCCGACAGCGACATTCGCGTGTTCGGGAGTGGCATCATCTCCAGCGAGTTGAGCAACGTCATCGCCGACTCGCTGTTGCTCGTCGTTCCGGCGGCGGTGCTTCTCATCTTCGGCTTCCTCGTCGTCGCCTACCGCGACCCCATCGACCTGTTCCTTGGCGTCGTCTCGCTCGTGCTGGCCGTCGTCTGGACGTTCGGGTTCATGGGTCTCGCAGACATCCCGTTCAGCCAGATGCTCATCGCGGTGCCGCCGCTCCTCTTGGCGGTCGGTATCGACTTCGGCTTACACGCGGTGAACCGCTACCGCGAAGAGCGCGTGAAGGATGTCGAACCCGTCCCGTCGATGCGAACGACGGTTCGACAGCTTTCGGTCGCATTCTTCATCGTCACCGGGACGACGGTGCTCGGGTTCCTCGCGAACGTCACGAGCGACCTCGCACCGATTCGCGACTTCGGTCTCGTCGCGGCAGTCGGCATCCTGTTTACGTTCTTCATCTTCGGGGTGTTCCTCCCGGCGGCGAAGCTCTACACAGACCAACTCCGCGAGAAGTACGGTGTCCCGTCGTTCGGGTCTACCCCACTCGGAAGCGAAGGCGGTCCCCTCGCGCGCGTCCTCTCGGTTGGTGTCGTCATCGGCCGGACTGCGCCGCGCATCTTCCTCGTGGTGACGCTCGTCTCGACTGTCGCCGTCGGTGCCTACGGGACCGGGGTCGATACGTCGTTCTCGCAGGAAGACTTCCTCCCGCCGGAAGAGCAAGCCGACTACCTCCAGCAACTCCCCGAACCGTTCAAACCCGGTGTGTACACGGTCACGCGCGACCTGAACTACCTCGAAGACACCTTCGAGAGTACGCAAGGCGACAGTGTGACGCTGTACGTCGAAGGGCAACTCAGGGCGGACTCGTCGCTTGAGATGATACATCGCGCGGGTGAGGACCCGCCCGAGACGTTCGTCGAGGAAGACCGCCGAGCCAAGGCGACGAGCATCGTCACCGTCATTCAGGACTACGCGGCTCAGAACCCCGAGTTCGCAGCCCTTGTCGCCCGCAACGACGCGGACGGCAACGGCGTCCCCGACGACAATCTGGAGACCATCTACGACGAACTGATGGCCTCGCCCGTCTCCGGGCAGGCCTCGTCGTACCTCACCGAAGACTACCGTGCGACGCGCATCGTCTACACCGTCGAGGGCGATGCCGAACAGAAGGCTATCGTGGCCGACGGGAAACTCGTCGCCGACCGACTTCGCATGGACGCGACGGCAACGGGGAACACGGTCGTGTTCAAGGCCGTCTCGGACACCATCTTCATGTCCGCTATCGAGAGCCTCGCGGTCGCGCTCATCGCGACGGCGATATTCCTCGTCTTCATCTACCAACTCCTCGAAGGCCAGTGGACGCTCGGCGTTGTCAACCTCGTCCCCATCGGCGTATCGCTCGCGTTCCTCGCCGGGTCGATGCGCTACTTCGGCATCCCGCTGAACGCCCTGACGGCGACCATCCTCGCCATCGCCATCGGACTGGGTATCGACTACTCCGCTCACGTCGTCCACCGGTTCGCCGACGAGTACAACACTGGACACGACCTCGACGAGGCGCTTCGGCTGACCGTCAGCGGGACCGGCGGCGCGCTCACCGGAAGTATGCTCACCACTACGACGGGACTCGGTGTGCTGGCTATCGCCATCACGCCCGTCCTCGGCCAGTTCGGTGTCGTGACCGCGATGAGTATCTTCTACTCGTACCTCGCCGCGCTGGTCGTCACACCCCCGACAATCGTCGTCTGGGAGCAGCTCACCACCCCCAAATCGACCGCCTCGGCGGCCACCGCGGATTAATGCCCACTACACGAACCGCTCACTAACCAGCCCACGTTCGCCGCGCAGCCACTGTCCGGCGAATAACCACCATCAACCGCCCTGTCTTACAGGCCGGTTCCCCTGCCCCCCACGCCCGAATCGCCCACTGACTACCCACTGCCGCCTGAATCGCCAACCGACTACCCAACACTGCCCAAATCGCCCGCTAACCAGCCCACGACACGGATTTCCCTCCAACACACGACGAACGGAACGCTCATGACTCAGAATCAACCGAATGCAACCATGTCCGAACTGACGAAGGTTCGCCCGTGGCTCGCCGCGATACTCGGTCTCGCGGTCACTGGCCTCGGCCATCTCTACCTCCGCCGCTGGCGACGTGCCCTGCTGTGGGTCGCGCTCGCGTTCGCCGTCTCAGCGCTGTTCGTTCCAGTCGAGGCGCTCGAAGCACTGGCGAACGGCGGCCCGGTTCCACCACTGACCGACATTCTTCCAGTTCTCGCGGTGAGCCTGGTCAGCGTCGTCGACGCGTTCTTCCTCGGCCTGAAGCAGGTTTCCGAGCCGTCCGGGGTGCTGACTGACGACGACGCCGACTCTGTGTCGTGCCCGCAGTGCGGCCGCGAGGTTGACGCTGACCTCGACTTCTGTCACTGGTGTACCACCCGCCTCGACGAACCGACTGACGACTGAACGGACATTCATCACACATTATGGACGACGACCGAATCGACACTGGACGAAGCGAGACGGAGCAGGCGATTATGGACGCCACGCTCCACGCGCTCGCAAAACACGGCTACGCCGACCTCTCGATAAAGAACATCGGCGCAGAATTCGAGAAGAGTACGTCGCTTCTGTACTACCACTACGAGAACAAAGACGAACTGCTGTTGGCGTTTCTGGACTACGTCATCGACCTCTACATCGCCACGATAGACCCCGGTGCCGAGAATGCTGACGCGGAGATTCGAAAGTTCGTCGGATACGTGCTCCCCGAGGACAACAAGCCCTGCGAAGAGATGACGCCACCGGAAATCGAAGAACTGGAAATATTCCAGCGCGTCATCTTCGAACTTCGGACACAGACCATCCACGACGAGGACTTCCGCCAGAAGTTCGGGGAGATGGAGTCGTACATCATAGAAACCATCTCGACGCTCATCGAGCGAGAGATAGAAGCCGGGCGCTACCGTCCGATGAACGCGAAGATGATGGCCGAGAATCTGATGGCGTTCCTGTTTCGCACACTCGACGTTCACGTCACACAGACGCGCCCGGAATCCGCCGAGGCAATGCGAGAGTCGGTGTACTTCCTCCTCGACAACGTAATGCCGGTTGATGGGAATCCGGGCGACGTGGCCACCTCAGACACCGATATCGACGGCTGACGCACTCCTCGTACGTTCTCCGACCCTGCGGCGACTTGGCTACTGTCCTCCACCTTCGACGAAGTCGATGATAGCCTGCGCTCCCTGAAAACCGTCGTCGAGGCGTCCGACGAGTTCACCGTCGTCGAAGAGGAGGAGCGTCGGAACACTCCGAACGGTGTACTCCTCGGCGATGGTTATGTCCGTCTTCGGGTTTATCATCGCGACAACCACGTCAGTCGCCTTCGCGACGGTTCCGAGGACCGGTTCGATGCTCTGGCAAAGGGTACATCCCTTCGTGTAGATATCGAGGAGCACTTGGTCGTGCTCGGAGACGAGGGCGTCCAGTTCGTCTCTCGCCTCGATGCGAACCGGCTTCGTCGGCGTGGCGGCCGAGTCTGTCGAACTCATTGCACGGCATACGTAACAGAAGTTGTTATGATTTTGGTGGGTCGTCATAACACACCGCAGAGGGTGGTGAGCGGGACGATGTCCAGCAGTCGCACGGCGGCACCCTTTCGTGATGTTTAAGTAATGCCCACGTCTCGTATCGCATGCAATCGCTGTAGGGGCGTCGGCCCCGAGTCCGAGAGGGCGAAAATAACACGAACGCAGTGTTGCGGTAGCCAAGCCTGGCCCAAGGCGCTGGGTTGCTAACTCAGTGGCGTCAAGCCCCCGGGGTTCGAATCCCCGCCGCAACGCTCACAACACGACTTTCCAAGTCATGAGTGCAGAAGAACCACAGGATAGCTCTCCGGAGGAGGGTGAGGACCTCCGTTACTTCATCCGAATTGGTCAGACCGACCTTGACGGGACGAAGACGGTGGAGCGAAGCCTGACAGACATGAAGGGTATCGGCAAGCGCACAGCGCGCATTATCGCCGACGCCGCGGGTGTTGACCGAACGGCACTGTTCGGTAAGCTCCCCGAGGACGAAATCGACTCCGTCGTCGATGCCGTCCAGAACTTCGAGGAACACGTCCCAGAGTGGATGGTCAACCGACAGCGTGACTTCTACTCCGGCGAGACGGCCCACATCACTGGGTCGGACCTCGAAGAGAAGCGGCGTCACGACATCAACCGCATGAAGATGGTCAGCTCCTACAAGGGCGTTCGACACCAGCGCGGCCAGAAGGTTCGCGGCCAGCGGACGAAGTCCACTGGACGTACCGAAGGCACCATCGGTGTCAACGTCGAGGAGATCAAGGAGGCGCAGGCTGAAGAATGACGACCGGTAACAACACCAAGTTCTACGAGACGCCCAACCATCCGTTCCAGGGCGAGCGTATCGCTCAGGAGGCCGACCTCCTGTCTCGCTACGGTCTCTCGACCAAGGAAGAGCTCTGGCGCGCGCAGTCCGAACTGCGTAACATCCGCCGTGAGGCACGTAGCCTCCTCGGTGAGGCCCAGGGTGACGTCGAGGAAGCAGAGGCGCTCGGTGACGAGTTCGTCACCCGCCTGCGCCGCTACGGCATTCTGTCTGCGGAAGACGACATCTCCCAGACGCTGCGTCTCGACGTGACGGACATTCTCGAACGCCGCTTCCAGACGGTTGCCTACCGCAAGGGTCTCGCACAGACCCCGCAGCAGGCCCGTCAGTTCATCGTTCACGGTCACGTGACGATCGACGGCGCTCGTATTACGGTCCCGTCCCGTAAGGTCGAAGTCAACGAAGAAGACGCCGTGAGCTTCGACGAAACGTCGCCGCTCTCGGACGAACTGCACCCTGAGCGCGCGGAGGCCCAAGAATGAGCGAATCCGAATCCGGTGACAAGTGGGGAATCGCCCACGTGCACGCATCGTTCAACAACACGCTCATCACGGTCACTGACATCACGGGCGCCGAGACGATCGTCAAGTCGTCCGGTGGTTCCGTTGTGAAGCAGAACCGTGACGAGGCGTCCCCGTACGCTGCCATGCAGATGGCTGAGAGCGTCGCCGACCAGATCAAGGCGGCTGGCATCTCGGGTCTGCACGTCCGCGTCCGTGGCCCCGGTGGCAACCGGAACAAGAGCCCCGGCCCCGGCGCACAGGCAACGATTCGCGCCCTCGCTCGTGCTGGTCTCGAAATCGGCCGCATCGAGGACGTGACGCCGATTCCGCACGACGGGACTCGCGCGCCGAAAAACAGCCGACTCTAATACACAATGGCAGACGACTTCGAGGTCGAGTTCATCGAACGCGAAGACCGACGCGCCCGCTTCGTCGCGCGCGGTCTGACCCCGGCGCTAGCCAACGGCATTCGTCGGGCGATGATCGCCGACGTGCCGACCTTCTCCATCGAAACCGTTCGGTTCGTGGAGAACACGTCGGTCATGTTCGACGAGATGATCGGGCTTCGCCTCGGTCTGGTTCCGCTGACCACGCCCCTCGACGACTTCGAGCCTGGTGACTCTGTCACCGTCGCGCTCGAAGTCGACGGGCCCGCGACCGCGTACTCCGGAGACATCGAGTCTGCGGACGACATGGTCGTCCCGGCGGACGAAAACGTCCCAATCATCGAGCTGAAGGAAGGCCAGCGCCTCGAATTCGAGGCTGACGCAGTCCTCGGCTACGGTAAGGACCACGCCAGAAACCAAGGCGGGGTCTCCGTCGGATACCGACACCTCCAGCGCGTGGAGGTCGTCGGCGAATCCGGCGAGTTCGATGAGCAGGAACCGAACATCCTCCGTGGCGTCATCGAAGAGGCCGCGGCGGAACACGCAGACGACGAGGACGCCGAAGACGGCGACCTGGTCGTCACTGATGAGTTCGGGAACGACCTGACGAAGCGGTACCCCGGTAAGGATGTCGAAGTGCACGACGTACCGGGGGCTTTCGTCTTCAGCGTGGAGACGGACGGTTCCTTCACCGTCGACGAGCTGGTTACGCGCGCCGTCGCCTCTATTGGCGACCGCGCTGCCGAGCTCGAAGAGAAGGTCGCACTATAAGCATGGATACTGCCCCGTACACACACCGACGTTCGCCCATCCCGGGAGCGGCCGCACTCGCCACACACGTGGCGTGCGACCGCACCACGGCACCGGGCCGGACCGAAGGTGTTTTTACGGGGCATGAAGTAGAGCGGAATGCGTGCAGGGATAGCCAAGTCTGGCCAACGGCGCAGCGTTCAGGGCGCTGTCTCATAGGAGTCCGCAGGTTCAAATCCTGCTCCCTGCACTCCGCTTTCTCTCTGGAGGTAGACAATGAGTAAGACGAACCCGAGACTCAACAGTCTCATCGCCGAGCTGAAGGCGGTCTCGCGTGAGTCCGGTGCCAACGTCTGGCAGGATGTCGCGGACCGTCTCGAAAAGCCACGGCGCACCCACGCGGAAGTCAACCTTGGTCGTATCGAACGATACGCTCAGGAAGATGAAACCGTCGTCGTGCCCGGCAAGGTGCTGGGTAGCGGTGTGCTGCAAAAGAACGTCACAGTCGCGGCCGTGGACTTCTCGTCCACCGCTCGAAAGAAGATCGAGCAGGTCGGCGACACCGTGACGCTGGAACAACTCGCTGAACAGAACCCCGAAGGGTCTAACGTACGGGTGATCCGATGAGCCTCGCAGAATTCGACGCCGACGTTGTCGTCGACGCACGAAACTGCATTATGGGCCGCGTCGCTTCCGAGGTTGCACAGCGCTCCCTCGCAGGCGAGAAGGTCGCCGTCATCAACGCGGAAGACGCCGTCATCACTGGGTCGGAAGACGACGTGATGGGCGTCTACCGCAAGCGTGCCGAAATCGGTTCGGACCAGGGTCCCTACTACCCGAAGCGTCCCGACCGAATCTTCAAGCGCGCCATCCGTGGGATGGTTCCGTACAAGAAGCCCCGCGGGCGTGAGGCGTTCTCCAACATCCGCGTCTACGTCGGCAATCCGTTCGACGAAGACGGCGAGATGCTCGAGGACACCTCGCTGGACCGCCTGTCGAACATTAAGTTCATCTCGCTCGGAGAGGTCTCCGAGAAGCTGGGTGCTAACGTCACATGGTAACGAACACGTCAGGGAAGAAGAAGACCGCCATCGCCCGCGCCACCGTGCGCGAGGGCGAAGGGCGAGTCCGTATCAACTCCCAGCCGGTCGAGCTGGTCGAACCGGAGATGGCCCGCCTGAAGATGCTGGAACCGTTCCGCATCGCAGGTGAGGACCTCCGCTCGAAGGTCGACATCGACGTGCGTGTCAGCGGCGGCGGCGTGGCCGGTCAGGCCGACGCAGTCCGCACCGCGCTCGCGCGTGGGCTGGTGCAGCACCTCAACAACGCGGAGCTTCGCGACGCGTACATGGACTTCGACCGCTCGCTGCTGGTCAACGACGTCCGCCAGTCCGAACCCAAGAAGTGGGGCGGACCGGGCGCGCGCGCTCGCTACCAGAAGTCCTACCGCTGAGGTGATCTACCCATGATGATTCCCGTCCGGTGTTTCACCTGCGGCAAAGTGATTGGCGAACACTGGGACGAATTCAAGGCCCGTGCTCGCGAGGGCGACGAGGACCCCGCAGATGTCCTCGACGACCTTGGCGTCACTCGTGCCTGCTGCCGGCGGATGATGGTATCGCACAAGGACCTCGTCGATGTCGTGTCACCCTACCAATGATGCAACGGTACAACCGATACGAGAAGGCCCGAATCCTCGGTGCACGCGCGCTGCAGGTCTCCTACGGCGCGCCTGTGCTCGTCGAGAGCGAGCAGACCGAACCTATACTAATCGCGGCCGAGGAGTACGACGCAGGAGTCCTTCCGTTCACCGTCAAACGAGAGGGTCAGTAAGAACATGACTCGAATCACATCCGTATCCCTACGCCGTGTACTCGATTCGCGTGGAAACCCGACCGTCGAAGCCGACGTACTCACCGAATCCGGTGGGTTCGGTCGCGCTGCGGCACCGAGTGGGGCGTCCACCGGCGAATACGAAGCAATCGAACTTCCACCGACTGAAGCGATTGCGGCCGCGCGCCGTCACGCTGTTCCCCGTCTCGTAGACGAAGTCTACGCCGGGAACCAGCGTGAGGTCGACGCCGCACTTCGCGGTGCCGACGGAACCGAGAACTTCTCGGAAATCGGCGCAAACAGCGCCGTCGCAATCTCGATGGCTGCCGCTAAGGCCGGTGCCGACGTGCTCGGTGCGCCGCTGTACCAGCACCTCGGCGGTGCGTTCCGCGGCGAGAACTTCCCGACACCGCTCGGGAACGTCATCGGTGGCGGTGAACACGCGAAGGAAGCGACGAACATCCAAGAGTTCCTCGCCGCGCCGGTCGGCGCGCCGAGCGTCTCCGAGGCAGTCTTCGCCAACGCACAGGTTCACGCCCGTGCGTCCGAGATTCTCGACGAGCGCGGCATTCCCGCCGCAAAGGGTGACGAGGGTGCATGGGCACCCGCAGTCTCCGACGAAGAGGCGTTCGAGATTATGGACGAAGCCGTCTCCGATGTCGAGGACGACCTCGGCTTCGAGATTCGCTTCGGTCTCGACATCGCGGCGTCCGAGATGTTCGAAGACGGCGTCTACCACTACGGTGACGAGACGAAGACGCCTGACGAACAGATCGACTACGTCGCCGAGATGGTCGACGAGTACGACCTCGTCTACGTCGAAGACCCGCTCGACGAGAACGACTACGAAGGCTTCGCCGAACTCACAGACCGTGTGGGCGACCGCACGCTCATCTGCGGCGACGACCTCTTCGTGACCAACGTCGACCGCCTCTCCGAGGGAATCGACGTGGGTGCTGCGAACTCCATCCTCATCAAGCCAAATCAGATTGGGACGCTTTCCGACGCGTTCGACGCCGTCGAACTGGCGTCTCGAAACGGGATGGACGCCGTCATCTCGCACCGTTCTGGTGAGACTGAAGACACGACCATCGCACACCTCGCCGTTGCGACCGACGCCCCCTTCATCAAGACGGGGACGGTCCAGGGCGAGCGAACTGCCAAGCTGAACGAACTCATCCGCATCGCGGACGACGCAGCATGAGCGACAACGACAACGACGCGGTGGAGGTCGTCGACGAGGAAACCGAGACGGAGGCCGAAGAGGTCGCCGAGACGGTCACCGACGAGGCCGCCACCGAAGACGAGACAGCAGAGCCCGCCGAGGCGGCCGACGAGGCTGCCGAGGCTGAAGAAGCAGCGCAGGAACCGGCCTTCGACGAGGACGTTATGCCCGACGAAGACGCCGACCTGCTCATCCCGGTCGAAGACTATCTGGCCGCCGGTGTCCACATCGGTACCCAGCAGAAGACCAAGGACATGGAGCGGTTCATCCACCGCGTCCGTGACGACGGTCTGTACGTCCTCGACGTGAGCCAGACGGACTCGCGAATCCGCACCGCCGCGGACTTCCTCGCGAACTACAGTCCCGAGCAGATTCTGGTCACGTCCTCGCGCCAGTACGGTCGCTTCCCGGCAGAGAAGTTCGCCGACGCCGTCGGTGCCCGTGCCCGCACGGGTCGCTTCATCCCCGGAACGCTGACGAACCCCGACTACGCCGGCTACATCGAACCCGACGTGGTCGTCGTCACCGACCCCATTGGAGACGCACAGGCGGTCAAGGAGGCCATCACGGTCGGCATCCCCGTCATCGCGATGTGTGACTCCAACAACCAGACCTCGAACGTTGACCTCGTCGTCCCGACGAACAACAAGGGTCGCCGCGCACTGTCGGTCGTCTACTGGCTTCTCGCCAACGAGACGCTCGACCGCCGCGGAACCGACACCGTCTACGCCCTCGAAGACTTCGAGGCCGAACTGTAAGACGGGTCGGACGTTTCAGACCGAACTTTTCTGACGCTCACCCGGTGAGCAACGGCGCTGCTATCTGCCGAGCAAGAGCGCTGGCGTCCGCTGAATGACAGTGCTGTCTCGTGGCCGCTACATCGCCGAGAACCATCTGTCACAAATGGTTTTGAGTACTGTTCACATAGCACATAGTATGGGCAAACTCCTCCACCAACTCACGGTTCAGGAACTCGCGGCCAACCTCGACGCCGGAGCGTCGTTCACCGTCATCGATACACGCCCGTCCGAGAGTTTCGACGCGTGGCACATCGAGGGTGCGGTGAACGTACCCTACCACCCCATCGACGGCCTCGGTGGGGGGTGGGATTGGGACCAAGTCGAGGCACTCGCCGCGGAGGGACCAATCGTCACTCTCTGCGGGAAAGGGTTGTCCTCGACATCGCTCGGATTCGAACTCAGTCGCCGCGGATACGACGACGTATCGGTCGTCAAAGGCGGAATGGAAGACTGGAGTAAACTCTACGAAGTCGTCGAAGTCGAGACGGGCGACGACGACCTGTTCATCGCGCAGGTCCAGCGCCGCGCGAAGGGGTGTCTCGGCTACGTCGTCGGGTCGCGTTCGGCGGGAGAGGCCGTCGTAGTGGACGCGACGCGACAACACCACGAGTTCGAACTCGTCGCCTCGGACGAACAGTTGACCGTCGCGGGCGTCCTCGACACGCACGTCCACGCGGACCACGTCTCGGGCGGGCGGGCGCTGGCGGACCGACTCGACGTCCCCTACTATCTCGGCAGTCACGCAGCAGAGAGAGACGTGGCCTACGATTTCGTCCCCCTTGACGAGGGCGACACTATCACACTCGGTGATGTCGACATCGAGGCCCGCTACGCGCCGGGACACACCTCCGACATGATGAACTATCTGGTCGACGACCAGTATCTGCTGACCGGCGACACGCTCTTCGTCGAATCGGTCGGGCGGACGGAACTCCAGTTTGGGGACGTTGCCGAGGTTCCCTCGGCAGGCCACCAGACTGCGTCTGGTGACGCGGACGCCGCGACGGGTGCCGAACTGCTCTACGAGACGCTTCACGAGTCGATTCTCTCCTTACCCGACGACACGCACATCCTCCCCGGGCACGTCTCGGTGGATTCGGAAGGCGTCTACGGCGTGGCCGCACCCGGCAAACTCGTGAGTGCCACGCTCGGCGACCTTCGGCGCGAACTCGACCTGCTCTCGATGGACAAAGAGACGTTCGTGCACCGCATCGCCGACGACACGCCTGAGAAACCACCGAATTACGAGCGCGTCATCAGTATCAACAGCGGACGCGAGTCGGTCACCGGAGAAGAAGAAGCGACAGAACTCGAACTCGGGCCGAACAACTGCGCGGCATGAGCGCCGAAGTCGGCCACTGGGACCGCCTGTAGCGACTCAGGCCAGTTCGACGACGCCCAAGCGTCCGTCGAACAGTTCGTGGTCGAACCACGCCATCCGCCGGTCACTGTAGCGCTGTTCTCCACCGAGCGAGAGCGTCTGGCGTGCCCTGTCGAGGTCGGTAACGCCGACGAGGAACGCACACGGACCCTCGCCGACCTCCTCGATTCGTTCCGCGAGGACACCGTCACCGGCTTCGCAGAGTGCTACGGGTGACCCGGGAAGGACCGCGAAGTTGGAAAACGGCCCGTTGATGTCGATTGGTGAGGGGTATCGGTGGCGGCGGGCGAACAACGCCGCAGTCGAGTCGCGGTCACGCGTCGCGATGACGACGGTCTGAAGACCGCGAATCGGCGTGTTGGGTGACGCTCTCGGGACGCGATACTCCCTCGGTGTTCGGTCTCGAATCATAAACGGGAGGCGTTCGTCGTCGCCTTCGAAGCACATGTCCCACTCGACGAGTCGGTCGTCCGGACGTTCACGTGCGGCCTCGTGCGGGCCGTCGACGGAAATCCCGGCATCGATGGCGGCTTTCGCAGTCGCTCGCACGTCGGCGACGTCTAGACACCACGCTGTCGGTCCGGCGTCCGCAGCGAGGTGCGTCGGCCAGAAGTCCGCGTTCTCGGCGTCGGTGCCGAGCGTCGGCGCGATGAGTTCGAGGTACGACCCGTCGGGGAATGGGACGACGGCCATGTGTGTTGTCCCGGTACTGTGTTCGCCACCGTAGGTCGGGGTGAGGCCCACGTCGTTGGCGGCGGTCCGAAGGTCGTAGAGTTCGAGACCACCGAACGCGCAGTGGTCGATGGTTCGGTTCATACAGAACACACGCGAGAGAGCGTCTAATCTTTAGCGGGGGTCCTATCGGTCGGATATGACGACTGTTTTGCAGTCCGTCCGAAGCGTTTTGGCCGACGGACCCCACGTACCCGTATGAACTTCTTCCGGAGCGTCCGGGCGGTCGCAGACGCCTCGGCGACTGGAACCGGCACTATCGACTGGGATGCCGCCGCCGAGGCATCGAAGGCGGCGATAGAACCGGGTTCTATCGACCTCTCGGCCGCTGAGCGCGACGGATACGCGACCGACGTTCGCGACGCCCGCGATAGACTGCGGCGCGTCGCAGCCGTCGATTTCGATGTGCCCGCGGCCGTCGAGGTCCAGAACCGCCACCACTGGATTGATGCCAACATCAAGACGTTCCGTCGCGTGATGGTGCCGTTCGAGGAGCACAGCCCGGTCTTCCTGCCGGGACTCACCCGCGCAGTCAACACCGGGACGTTCGCCCTCGTCCTCTCGTTTCTCGGCAACAACGTCCTCGGGCAGTACGACCCGCTGCTCCTCGCCGACGGTGATGACCACGGGCTCTACTTCGTCCACCCCAACATTCGCCGCGTCGCCGACTCGCTCGACGTGGACTATCCCCGGTTCCGACGGTGGATTGCGTTCCACGAAGTCTCCCACGCCGCGGAGTTCGGTGCAGCACCGTGGCTCTCGACGCACCTCGAATCGCGGATGGAACGCGGTATCGACGCGCTCGTCGAAGGCGACATCGACCGGAGCGCCTTCCACGAACTCGACACGGCCATGACGGCGGTCGAGGGCTACGCAGAACTCCTGATGGACCGGGCATTCGACGACGAGTACGAAGACCTCCGCCGGAAACTCGACGAACGTCGTCGTGGTGGTGGTCCCATCGCAAAACTGGCCCGCAGACTCCTCGGTCTCGGTCTCAAGCGGCGACAGTACGAACGTGGCGCTCGATTCTTCGAGGCGGTCGCTGACGAGCGCGGCGTCGCGGCCGCGTCGCGCGTGTGGGACCATCCGGAGAACTTACCGACGAACGCAGAATTGGACGCGCCCGAGCGATGGATCGCACGGGTGTCGCCCTGAGGAGACTGCAACTCCATCAGAAATGCGCACCCGAGGACCGAACGGGCGTTCGGTTCGCGCACGCACCTTGGGTAGGTGCCCTGTGTTGTGTCAGGAGCCCAATCCTGAAACCCCACAAGGCATCCGGTGAATAACCAGGTCGTTGCCCCTGCCCTGGTTACCGGCGAGAATCTGTCTATAGGGAATGGATATATACCCTGCGATTCGTTGCCACACGTTTTGTTCTGTTTACCATTCTGTGTACAGATTTCCCAATTGACATGATTCTCAATTGTGGGGGAGTTGTGGTTACCGGCGCCGGTTTACCTCCGTGAACTCACGACCCCACTGCGCGATATACTTGGTGAGGAGCCAGCCGACGACGAGACCGGCGAGAGCCGCGATACCTGCTTGAACGAGTGTTGCGTCGGCGGTCACCGCGATAAGACCGGAGGAAATGCTGATAAGGGCGATAAACCCGAGTTTGATGCGACTGTTCGCGAGGCGTGTCTCGTCGTCGCTCAGACTCGGTCCGACCATTGGTCCTCCGAGTCGTCCGATGGCGTCTCTGTGGACGAGTCGTACATATTCGAATTGTAGACCCCCAGACGATTTGAAACCGCTGGATTGCTGGAAACAGTTGTTGCGATACGAACCTCCAAACCGAGGTCAGTCAGTAGAATCCGCGGTCGACCTCGTCGGTCTCGATGAGGTCGTCGAGTTCCGACGAGAGCAGGTCGTCGGCGTCGGTAAACTCCGAGGAGAGGTCGTCGAGTCGGTCGGGTCGGTCGTCGAACTCGTAGTCCATCGGCCCGAAGGCGGGGCTATCGAGCGCTTCCATCACGTCGGTGAAGAAGTCGTCGGGCGTGGTTGGGGCCTCCGCGTGGACCTTCACCGTCTCTTCGAGGCGCATCGCCATCGACTCCGCCTCGTCGCCGTCTTCTGGTGGGCGCTGGACGCCGAACCGGCCGGTCTCGTCACGTTCGCGGTGCGGGAACAGCGAGTCGAGGCCGTCGTCGATACGGCGGGCAACCCGCGTCCCGACGCCTCGAACGTCGTAGGGGTTCTTTGCGTAGGTCTTGAGGTGGTAGACTCCGGCGTTCGGGTGACCGAGGTAGAGGTCTTCGCCGATACCGTCGCGTCGCCGTCCGGCCACGGCCCGCCAGTCGTCCGGGTCGCGGCCGTCGTTGACGACATCCGAAAGGATGTCTTGCCAATCTCTGACCCGCATGGGTGAGCATACCCGTGCAGAGAGAAAGAACGTGACGGTTGGCGAAGAGTCACGTTGGTTCCGCGGAGTCGAACGACCGACGGCTATTTGCCCGCGCCTCACCGACGACTTCGACGTGAACCTTCGCGGTCCGCTCGTCGAAGTCGGAGAGCCACGTGAAGTCGAGACGCAGTACGGCGAGCGCTCGCTGGCGGAGGTGACGCTCCGCCCCGAGCGCGGGACGGCCGACCCACTCACCGTCACGCTCTGGGGCAAATGGACCCACGCCGCCGAGCACGCCGAACCGGGAATGGACCTGCTCGTCACCGACGTCGAGGAGTCGGAGTACCGCGGCGAGACGACCTACGCGACTTCGAGCGACTCCTTTGTCGTCGTCGAACCCGACTTCCTCGTCGACGTGACCGACATCCGCTCGTGGGTGCAGTGCTCGCGGATGTACTACCTGAACAAACTCTCGGGCATCCCGCTGAACTACCCCGTCGTGAAAGGGACCATCGTCCACGAGGTGTTCGGTGATCTGCTCCGCGGCCGCGACCTCGACTCCTCCATCGACGAGCGAATCGAAGAGCGCGGCCTCGAACTCGGCCTGCTCGGCCGCGAGGTCGATGAAGTCGCCGACGAGGTCCGGCGCAATGCCGCCGCTATCGAGGGATGGCTTTCGCAGGGCGTCCTCACAGACGAAGACGAGTGGCGCTCGGAGTACACCCTCATCTCGCCGATGTTCGGCATCAAAGGACGCGCTGACGCCCTCCGCCGCGGGGCACCGGTCGAACTCAAGACGGGAAAGAACCTCAACCGCGACCCGCGATTCCAGGACAAGATTCAGGCGGCTGCCTACGCCCTCATCCTCGACGAGCGGGGCGTCCCGGTCGATACGGGGACGCTCCTCTACACCAAGAACACGACGCTGGACCGCACCGAGGAGTCGGGCGACCTCTCGCCCGCGAAGGACTTCTCTATCGGTCGCGGACTGCTCGAATTCGTCGTCCGCACCCGCAACGAAATCGCGGCGATGGAACACGACGTGTCGGTGCCGACGGGCTACGAGTCGAACTCGAAGTGCGAGTACTGCTTCGAGAAAGACACCTGCATGGTCGTCTCCGGTCGCCTCGGACAGGAATCGAAAGCCGGAGCCATCGGAAAGCCCGTCCCGGAGGACGAACGCGAGTACTTCGACCGCTTCTATCGCGCCATCGAGGAAGAGCGCCGGGCGGTCCACAACGAGTACCGCAAACTCTGGGAACAGTCCGCCGAGGAACGCGCCGACGACGACCGGGCCATCATCGGCCTCGAACCCCTCGGCCGCGAGGAGCGCCCCGACGGGACGTGGGAACTCCGCGCGAAGAAGACCGACGACGCGGTGTCGAAACTCCGCGCGGGCGACGTTGCCCTCGCCAGCGACGGCGACCCGGTCGAAGGGCACGCCGAACTCGCACGCATCGTCGAACTCGGCGACGAAGTCGTCGTCACCACCGACGAACCGGTCCCACTGCGCCGCCTCGACGTGTACCCCTCGGAACTCACCGTGGACCGCCTCTTGACGGCGCTCCACGACGCCGTCCTCAAGGGGTCGCCCGACCGAAAGGACGTACTCTTCGGTCGCCGTGACCCCGAGTTTTCGGACCGCTCGGCGGGCACAACCTACATCGACAACAACGAGATGCAGGACGAGGCCGTCAGCCTCGCAGTGGACGCCGAAGACGTGGCGCTCATTCACGGGCCGCCGGGCACGGGAAAGACCTACACCATCGCCCGGACCATCCGCGCGCTCGTCGAAGACGGAAACCGCGTCCTCCTGTCGGCGTTCACGAACCGCGCTGTGGACAACGCGCTCGAAGCCCTGCGCGACCAAGGCTTCGAAGACATCGTCCGCGTCGGAACCGAGACGGGCGTCCGCGAGGACATGCAGGACGTTCGCCTCTCCAGAAGCGGCGACCCCAACACCCTCGCGGGCGCGCTCCATGACGCCCCGGTCGTGGCCGCAACGACCGCCACCTGCGGGTCGCGCGTGATGCGCGAGCAGTCCTTCGACGTGGCGCTCGTGGACGAGGCCTCGCAACTCACCGAACCCGGAACGCTCGCCGCCGTGAACCTCGCAGACCGGTTCGTCCTCGTCGGCGACCACAAGCAACTCCCGCCGGTCGTTCGCGCCGAAAACGACCTCCAGACCTCGCTGTTCCAGCGCCTCATCGAAACCTATCCGGATGCGTCGGTGATGCTGGACCGCCAGTACCGGATGTCCCAGCGCATTCAGTCGTTCGCCTCTGCGGAGTTCTACGACGGCGCGCTCCGCCCGGCGACTGGGGAAGTCGCGGCCCAGCATCTCCGTGACCTCGATGTGGACACCACCGAACTGCCCCCGGCCATCACCGACCCCGTCTCGTTCGTCGACCCCGACGGGCGGCGCGTAGGCAACACGAACCCGACCGAAGCGGACCGCGTAGCAGAGATAGTCGCCGCCTACGAAGCCGCGGGCGTCGCGCCCGAGGACATCGGTGTCATCGCGCCCTTCCGAGCGCAGGTAGCCGAAATCTCCCGCCGAACCGATGTGACCGTCGATACAGTAGACCGGTTCCAAGGCTCTTCGAAGGAGGTCATTATCGTCTCGTTCGTCGCCACCGGCGACCTCGATGGGCCACTGTTCGAGGACCACCGCCGCATCAACGTCGCCCTCACGCGGGCGAAGAAGGCGCTCTGTCTCGTCGGCGACGCGGACGCACTCGCGTCCGACCCGTTTTACGAGCGGCTGTTGCAGTGGGCGCGGCGATAGCCGCTTCTCACCTTTCGCGGCATCGACTCGCCGACAGATTCACCTTTCCGCTGCCGAACTGCGAGGCATGGACCTCCCGCTCGGAGACGGGACGCTCTCCATCTCGCTCCCGTCGTGCGACGTGGACGTTGCTCGGCCGCCCGGTGGCGACCCGGTCGACCCCCGGACCGCCGCCGAGATAGCGATGGAGACGCCCCACGGCCCGCCGCTCACTGGGCTGGTCGATTCGACCGACGACGTGGCAATCGTCGTCACCGATGTGACCCGCGACACGCCCGACGACGTACTCTTGGACGCACTCTTCGACCACCTGCCGGTCCCGCGAGAGAACGTCACGGTCGTCGTCGGCCTCGGCCTCCATCGCCCGATGACCGACGAAGAACTCCGCGATGGCCTCGGCGAGTACGCGGCCCTCGCGGTGAACCACGACCCCGGTTCGGTGGTGACACTCGGTGCGGTCGGTGGCTGTCCGGTCGCGGTCCACCCCGCCGTCGCGTCTGCCGACGTGGTTCTCTCGACGGGAATGGTCGAACCCCACCAGTACGCGGGCTTTTCCGGGGGTGCAAAGACCGTCGTCATCGGTGCCGGGTCGGAATCCATCATCCGCGACACCCACGGTCCGGAGATGCTCTCTCGGGATGGTGTCCGACTGGGTCGCGTCCGCGGCAACCCCTTCCGCGAGACGCTGGACCGGGCCGGACTCGTCGGCGGCCCGGACTTCTGTCTCAACGTGACGAAAGGTCCGGATGGGTTCCTCGGCGCGGCTGCGGGCGACCCCATCTCAGTGGTCCGGTCGCTGGCCGAGACTGCGCGCGAGGCACTCTCGGTCGCTATCGAAGACGAGTACGACGCGGTCGTCTGCGGCGTCGGCGCGCCGAAAGACGCCAACCTCTATCAGGCGACTCGTGCCGCGACCTACGTCGCCCTCGGCGACCACAACCCGCTTCGGGAGGGCGGGCGACTCGTCGTTCCCGCGGCGCTCCCCGAGGGTGCTGGTGAAGGAACCGGCGAACAGCGATTCTACGACGCGCTCTCGACCGCGACCGACGCCACGTCGCTCTACGAGTCGATGCGAGAGGGATACGAACCGGGCGCGCAACGGGCCTTCGTCGTCGCGCGTGTCCTCCGTGACCACGACGTGTTCGTGACGAACTCGGCGTCGCCCGAAGTTGTCGAAGAGTGTCTAATGTACGCCCGCGAGTCGGTCGAAGACGCAATCGAAGACGGAAGCCGTGTTCTCGTGGTTCCGGACGCGCTGAACACGCTGTTGGTGTGAGGGCGACCGGGTACCGGCCGGATACCGGCCGGGCCGGGGTCGCGGCCCTCCGCTCAGGACACGTCAAGTTCGATGTCGTCCTCGCCGATTTCGTCGAGGACGTGGTCGTGAAACGCCCGGAGTGCCGCGCTTTCGTCTTCGGCGAGAACCACGTCACTTGCCATGAGCGTCGCAAGGCCGAACGCTCGGGGCGTGGGTGTCGAGACCTGTTCGTCGACGACTCCCATCTCACCTGCGGCGACCTGTTCGACGGCGTCCTCGATGGCCGCGAGGTTGAGTTTGTCTTCGAGGATTTCGCGGTAGGTCTCTTCCATCACGGCGAAGTCGTCTAACTCCTGTGCGAACGACAGGAGCATCTCCGATGAGACCTGCTGCTGTGCGGCGGACTTCTCGTAGCCCTTGTAGCGCTTCAGAATCATCAACGAGCGCGTGGCGTTGATGCGGAAGTACCGTTTCAACAGGTCGGTGCCGCCGAGTGCGGCCCGCAAGTCTTCGGCTACGGTGTCGGGGTCGAGGCCGTGGAGGACGCCCGCAAGGTCGAGTTTGCGGTTCAGCGGCATCGACAGTGAAAAGCCGTTGTCGGCGACGGCGACCTGCACGTTCGCGTTGGTTCGCCGGGCAGCGTAGTACGCAAGCAGGCGCGAGAGACCGTCGTTGAACTGTCTGCCGAAGGTGCAATGGACGTAGTAGTGTCGGCGGTACGCCTCGCGGTCGAGTTCTTCTTCGACGACGAGGCGATTCGGGGTCGAGACGCTCTCCGGGCCGGCGTAGCGAAGTTGTTCGTCGAACATTCGCGCGATGGCCCGGACGCTGTTTTCGTCCAGCGGGAAGTCCCGAAGCCACACGCGAACCGCCGGCGGCCCACCCGACTGGAGGCGGTCGACGATTGCTGCTTGGAACGCCGCAATCTCCCGCCCGAGGTCGTACGAGAGGGGCAGGCGCTCGGAGAACCACGAGGGGACGGTCGGTCGCTTCGCGGTTCGGTCCACGTACACCTTCGACCCGCGGCGGTAGCGGTAGGCGAAGTTGTCGCCGCCGAGGACGAACACGTCGCCTTTCTCCAGCGTGTCGAGATAGCCCTCGTCGAGGGTGCCGACCCATTCGTCACCCCCGCGAGTGACCACGTCGCAGGTAAAGGAGTCGGGAATGGTGCCGATGTTGGTCATGTAGATGACGCGCGCCATCCGTCCACGTTTGCCGACGAGGGGTTCGCCGACGGGGTACTCCGGGTAGTGGTGCTCGCCGTCAGGTGGGTCGTTGGTGTCGCGCCAGACCTTCGCGTAGACGTTCTTGTCTTCGAGGCCGTCGTAGTCGGCCGTCAGGTAGCGAAACAGGTGCTCGAAGTCGTCGTCCGAGAAGTTCCGATAGGGATACGCGCGGCGGAGCGTTTCTCGGAGGTCGGATTCCGGGCGAATCTCGTTGATGGCCATCCCGTAGACGTGCTGGGCGGCTACGTCGAAGGCGTTCTCGGGGACGAATACGCGGTCGACGAACCCTTCTTCGGCCTTCTTGAGCATGACTGCGCACTCGACGAGTTCGTCTCTGTCGAGGGCGATGACCCGACCTTCGACAGTCTGTCCGAGTTGGTGACCTGCCCGGCCGACTCGCTGGAGGAGCGAGGCGACTGACTTCGGCGACCCGACCTGTACCACGAGGTCGATGTGTGGCATGTCGATGCCGAGTTCGAGGCTCGTCGAGGTGGTGACGACCTGCAACTCCCCGGCTTTCAGTCTGGATTCGATTTCCTGTCTGCGCTCCTTGGAGAGACTGCCGTGGTGACACCCGGAGTTGGTCTCGTCGATGTCGTCGAACTCCTCGCGGAGGTTGTGGAGGACACGTTCTGCCCCAGAGCGGGTGTTCGTGAACACGAGCGTGTTCGTGTGGGAGGAAACGAGTTCGTGGAGGCGGTCGTAGAAACGCGACTGAACCTCGTTTCGGGGCGTTCGAATCAGGTCGTCGGTCGGACACTCCAGTTCGAGGTCGAAGTCGCGGACGAAGCGCGTGTCGACGATTTCGTAGTCGCGCGGTTCGCCATCCTCACAGCCGACGAGATACTCTGCGACCGTCTTCAGCGGTTCGACGGTGGCGGAACACCCGATGCGCGTCGGCGACGACTCGGCGAGGTCTTCCAGTCGTTCTACGGAGACAGACAGGTGCGTGCCGCGTTTGTTCTCGGCGAGGCTGTGAATCTCGTCGACGATGACGTACTCGACGGTTCTGAGTTTCTCTTTGAATTTCGGCGAGTTCAGCAGGATGGCGAGCGTCTCAGGCGTCGTGTTGAGGATGTGCGGCGTCTCGTCGAGCATCTTCTGGCGGTCTGCCGACGAGGTGTCGCCGTGGCGGATGGCGTGTTTGAGGTCGATAGACTCACCGCGCTCGGCGGCGATGTCGGCGATACCGGAAAGCGGTTCGGTGAGGTTGCGATGGATGTCGTTTGCAAGCGATTTCAGCGGTGAGACGTACAGGCAGTACACCGAGTTGTCGAGGCCGTCGGGCGACTCGCGGTCACGGCGAAACAACTCGTTGATGATGGCCGTAAACGACGCGAGGGTCTTTCCGGACCCGGTGGGGGCGCAGATGAGGGCGTTTTGCTCCTCGTGGATGAGCGGGATGGCCCCGCGCTGCGGCGGGGTGAAAAAGCCGCCGTTACCGGGGACGAATTCGCCGAACTGGTCGACCCACCACTTCTGGACGGCGGGTTCCAAGAGGTCGAGCACGTCCGCGTCGGCAACAGGGACTGACTCGGGGTCGAAGTCGTACTCGTCGGCCCGCGACGCGAGAAGGGACCGGCCGCGCTGGCTCATTGCGTGGGGGTTAGCCTGCGAAGGTATGAGGGTTGTGTCCCGTCAGTCGTTCAGTCGTGGGTCGAACAGTCACTCGGCTACCTGCGGGGCGGACAGTCACTCGGTCATCCGTGGGTCGAACACGTGCCGGAGCGCGTCGCCGAGCACGCTGAAGGAGACGACAGTCACACAGAGAGCGACCACCGGAACGGTGGAGACCCACCACGCCCGCGGGAAGTAGTTCATTCCGGTTCGAATCGTCACGCCCCACGACCCCGTGGTGACGACGGTGAGGTCCATGTAGGACAGCGCCGCCTCGACGAGGAGCAACATCGGAATCTGGCGCGTGACCGCGGTGACGATAGAGCCGGAGAGCTTCGGAAGGATGTGGTTGCGGAGGATGTGCGGCGTTCCGGCACCGACCACGACTGCGGCGGACACGAACTCGCTCGCGCGCAGGTGAACCGTCTCGTTGCGGACGATTCGCGCGACGCTCCCCCAACTCGTAAGCCCGAAGACCGCGACCAGCAGGAACTGGCTTTCACCGTAGAGGAAGCTTGCAATGAGGTAGATGACGAACGCCGGAAGGGTCTGCTGAATGTCGACGACCCGCATCAGGATTTCGTCCGTCCAACCGCCGCGGTACCCGGCGATGACGCCGACGAACGTGGCGACGGGGACGAGCAATGCTGCGACGATAGTCGCGAACGTGAGCGCCTCGCGCGTTCCGAAGATGGCGAGCGTCAGCACGTCGCGGCCGATGCTCGTCGTTCCGAGCGGGTGAACCAGCGTGCCGGAACAACGACCGTTAGCGAGGGTCCCGAGACAGTCGTTCGAGAACGTACTTGGGATGGTGGTAAAGGCTGGTGGCTGGTGGGTCGCGCCGAGGTCGAACGACCGCTCGATAAAAAGCGGGCCGACCAGTCCGGCGACGACGAATCCGACGACCCACAGGAGACTGAACATGACGAGCGGCCGCCCTCTCGCGTAGTCCCAGACTGGTTTTGCCCGGGTCGGCTCGACCGCCAGCGGCACGACGCCGTAGACGGCGAACAGGAACAACGCCGGGATGAACAGGAAGTCGATTCTCCGGAAGCCGTCGAGGTACGGGAGCGGGTCGACGAACAGAGAGTACCACGAGAGGGCCGCAAAGCCCACGAGTCCGGCGATGACCACGATTGGCCGAAGCCCAAGGCTGTCGGACGAGTCGGTGCCTGCCCACCGACGAGAGAGGCTCCCGCTCATGCTGTCCCTCCATCGTCACCGATACGCGGGTCGAGAACGGTGTTTGCGACCTCCTGAACGAAGTTCACACCGATGCCGGTGAGAGCGACGACCATCGTCATCCCCAACACGACTGGCATGTCGCGGTCGAGGATTGCCTGATAGGTGAGCAGGCCGATACCGGGGATGTTGAAGACGAACTCGATGACGAACACGTTGATGACGAGAATGGCGATGAGGTCGGCCAAAGACACCGCGAGAAGCGGGACCGCGGCGACACGGAGGACGTACCACATGACGCGGTGCTGACTAATTCCGATTGCCTGATGCTGGCGCACGAAGTCCGACTGGAAGTATTCGCGGCCCTTGGTACGGGCGTATCTGAGTTGTCCGGCGAAGACGTTGGCCGCGACGATTATCGCGGGTGGCGTGAGAAACAGCATGGTTTCGGGGGTGAACGGACCACTGGTCGGGAGGATGTCCGGGAACCACGAGAGATTCGGAGCGACGCCGACGAGGAACGCGGCGGCGAGCCAGAAACTCGGGACGCCGAAGGAGACGTAGGAAACAAGCGAGAGACCGCGCTGAGAGTTCGTCTTGTCACCCAGTGCGCCTGAGAGTCCGGCCCAGATACCGCCGAGCGTGCCGACCAGAATACCGGGGACCACGTACGACAGCGTGTAGGAGAGTCCGTCGCGCACCATCGCGAGGACGGGACGACCGGTCGCGAGCGAGCGCCCCCAGTCGAACACCGTGATGTCTATCATCCACCGAATGTACCGGACGGTGACTGGTTTGTCGAGGTTTCGAGCCGTCCGATACGCTTGAATTTTTGCTTCGATTTTGTCACCCTGTCCCGTTCGAGCCAGTTGGTGAGCGATAAACGCCTCACCGGGGTCCGGGGTTAGGGCGACGATAGCGAACGCCAGCGTTACCACTGCATAGACGCCGAGGGCGGCGAAAACGCCGTGAGAAAGTAATGTGCGAATGCGGGACACAATCTCACTCACGAAAAGAAGGGAACGTGACATTAAATTTATCATCAAAATTTATTGCCATGTTAGGACACAAGTACTAACGGACGATGCGTGGAAGAATATCGTATGCGAGTCACGTTCCTCGGAACCGGTAGTGCGATGCCCGTCTCCGGCCGGGCACAGACGGGTCTGTTACTCGAATCTGAGACGGACGCGATGCTCCTCGATTGCGGGTCCGGCGTCCTCGCTCGCCTCGCCGAAACCGACGTTGGGTACGAGGGAATCTCGTCGGTCCTCCTCACCCACCACCACCTCGACCACGTCTCCGACCTGCTTCCGCTCATCAAAGCCCGGTGGTTAGCCGGCGAAGACGACCTCGAAATCGTCGGTCCCGAAGGGACTGAGGCCCTCGTCGAGGGACTGCTCGACGTTCACGACTACATGCAGGGCAAACTCGACATCCAGATTCGAGAGGTTGGTCCCCATGAGTTCGGCATCGCCGGATTCGACGTCATGGGATACAGGGTACGCCACTCGATTTCGACGCTCGCATATCGGTTCACGAACGAGAAAGGAGAGAAGGACTTCGTCTTCTCCGGCGACACCGAAGCGTTCGACGGACTCGCCGAGTTCGCCGACGGCGCGAGCGTCCTCGCGCACGACTGCTCGTTCCCGGACGACATCGAGGTGTCGAACCACCCAACGCCGAGTGCGCTCGGTGAGGTGCTCTCCGGCTACGACATCGACTCTGTGTACCTTACGCACCTCTATCCACACGCCGACCGCGTGCCAGACGAACTCGTCGCCAGCGTGCAGGAACACTTCGATGGCGCGGTCGACGTCGCAGAAGACGGCGTTGCCCTCGAATTCTAGGGGACCGCTCCGCCACCTTGCGGGGCCGCTTCGTTCGGTTACTCGCCGCGTACGACAGTTCCCGGCGACTCACCGGCGACGAACGCCGAGAGACCCTCTGGACCGAAAATGTGCGCTGGCGCGCCGAGCGCGAGCAACTTCCGTACCTTCGCGGCCATGCCGCCGGTCACGTCCGTCGAGTCCGACCCGCCGAGCGCGTCGGCCGCGTCCTCGAACGCCGTAATCTCGGGGATAACGTCGCCCTCGGTGTCGAGGACGCCGGGAACGGTCGAACACAGGCCCACCCGGTCTGCGTCGAGGCCGCTCGCCAGCGACACCACGAGGTCGTCGCCGCTGACGATGGTCGCACCCTTCTCTGCGTGCGCGATAACGTCGCCGTGGAGGACTGGAACGAACCCTTCGTCGAGCATCGCGTCGGCCGCTGTGAGCGACAGCGACAGCGACCCGTCCGCCTCACGGGCACCGGCCGAAAGCGGGTGGACCGGAAGCGCGGCCACGCCGCGGTCGGCGAGAGCATCGAGAACGGCGTCGTTCAGGTCCTTCATCGCGTCGTGGATAGCGCGGATGCCGCGGGCGTCGTGCGTACCGGAATCCGAGGAGACGCCGTGGTCGGCCGCGTGGTGGTGGCCGAAACTCCCGCCGCCGTGGACGACGACGACCTGTCCAGACTCGGCGAGGGAGGCAACCGCGTCGGCGGCGGACGCGAGGCCCTCGTCGTCCACCGTTTCGGGTTCGTCCTTGTCGGTAACGACGCTCCCGCCGAGTTTGAGAACGACGAGGCTCACGCCGACTCCTCCGCGGATTGACTCTCCTCTGCGGCAGGCGGTTCTTCGACGCGGACGCCCTCGGTGGCGAGTTCGGCACGGAAGGCGTCTTCGCACCCGGGCGTAAAGCGAAGCGCCGTCATCGTTTCCGGCGTCGGGTCGATGGCGACGATACACCCGCCGCCGCCCGCGCCAGTCAACTTTGCGCCGTAGGAACCGGCTTCGCGGGCCGACCAGACCATCGAGTCGAGAGAGCGCGATGAGACGCCGAGTGCTTCCAAGAGCCCGTGGTTGAAGTTCATGAAGCCGCCGAGTTCGGTGAGGAACTCGTCGTCCGGCTCTTCGTCCGGGTCGGCATCGGCGAGCAGCGTCTCGCCACGGCGAACGATGTCGCCGATTGTCGAGACGGTGTCGGCGGCGAAGTCGTACTGTTCGCGGAGGTCACGGACCCCGGCGACGAGCGCGCCGGTGTCGCCAGCGCCGCCGTCGAAGCCGATGACGAACGGGAGGGCCGGTGCGTCGATAGTTCGGCAGTCGTCGCCCTCGACGCGGACGGCCCCGCCCATCGCCGAGCAGAACGTGTCCGCGCGCGAGGCCTGTCCGTCTTGGACTTCGTACTCGGCTTGGTACGCGCGGTCGGCAATCTCGCGGGGCGAGAGTTCGACACCCAATTCGCGGGTTGCGGCGTCGATTCCGGCGACGACGACAGCCGCGGACGACCCCAACCCGGCCCCGAGCGGGATGGCGCTCTGAACGGTGATGTCGAAGCCGGCGTTGGGTGCGTCGGCGGCGTCTCTCGCCTGGTCGACGGCGGCGTCGATGTAGCCAACCGCGGCCTCGACGAGGGGCGCGGGAACATCGACATCCGGGCGGTCGCTAGTCGACCCGCTGTACTCGACGGTGAAGCCGTTGAGACTCAGGTCTTCGGCGCGGACGCGAACGTGGTCGTCGTCCCGGGCGGTCACGGAGACGGTCGCGCGTCGCTCTACGGCGCACGGAACGGCGGGCTCCCCGTAGACGACTGCGTGCTCCCCGAAGAGATACACCTTCCCTGGGGCGCTCGAAACGGTCATGATGCGGCCTTTCTGTGGGACTCGCTTAAGCGTATCCGACCGGTGTCGCCACTGCGTCACGACAGCGTCCGGTAAAAAAACGGGTGTCGGGTGCGCTCAGGCACCGAGTTCGACTTCTTCGCCTTCGTCGAGGTCGGCGAGTTCGCCGAGTTCTTCGCTGCCGCCGCGGAGGTAGCGGATACCAGCGGCGATGCCGATGAGCAGGACGAGACCGAACAAGACGCCCATCTTGGACCTGCCTTCGGACTCCATTTCGGCTTCGTCTTCTGACTCCATCCCGGACTCACCTTCGAGTTCCGCGTCGGAGTCGTCGCTCGACGTTTCCTGACTGCCCATGAGCGGCGCGCGGTTGGTCGGGCTGAACTCTAATCCGTCGTGCAGGTGCACCTCGAAGAGGGTAAAATTGGCCATACCAACAATACGCCGACAAACGGGATAGTCGTTGCGGCGAAGCGCCCGAGCGGACCCAGCACCGGCGGTCTAGTCAGTGTGGCAAAAATTTCGCTGTGTTCTTCACGGACGACCAATGAGGTTGCTGCATGGACGAAGACCGCCGTTCATTCCTTGAAGATTTGCTCACGACTCCCAGTCCGTCAGGCTACGAGACTGACGGCCAGCGGGTGTGGGTCGAGTACGTCTCGCAGTTCGCCGACGACGTGACGGTCGACGCGTACGGAAACGCCATTGCAGTCCACGAAGGGTCCGGAAACGGCCCCGAAGTCGCCTTTACCGGCCACGCCGACCAGATTGGCTACATCGTCCGTGACATCAACGACGATGGCTTCATCCGCATCGGACCCATCGGCGGTGCCGACCGAACCGTCTCGAAGGGCCAGCACGTCACGGTTCACACCGACGACGGCGACGTTCCCGGCGTCATCGGCCAGACCGCGATTCACCTCCGCGACGTTGGGAGCGAGGAGTACGACGACCTCGAAGAGCAGTTCGTCGATATCGGCGCGACCAGCAAGGGCGAGGCCAAAGACTACGTCGAAGTTGGCGACCCCGTGACGGTCGAAGCCCGAGTCCGCGACCTCGTGGGCGACCGTGTCGCGGCCAACGGGATGGACAACCGCGTCGGCACGTGGTCTGCCGCCGAAGGCCTCCGTGCAGCCGTCGAAAACGACGTAGATGCGACGGTCTACGCCGTCAGCACCGTCCAAGAGGAAGTCGGCGTACAGGGTGCGAAGATGGTCGGCTACGACCTCGACCCCGACGCGATGGTCGCGGTGGACGTGACCCACGCGACGGACAACCCGGACGTACCGGGCAAGCGTAAGGGACCGGTCGAACTCGGCGAGGGTCCGGTCATCTCCCGCGGGAGCGCTAACCACCCGAACGTCGTCTCGCTCGCCCGCGACGCTGCGGTCGAGGCGGACATCGGTGTCCAACTCCAGGCCGCCGGGGTTCGAACCGGCACCGACGCGGACGCCTTCTACACGAGTCGCTCCGGCATCCCCTCGCTCAACATCGGGATTCCAAACCGCTACATGCACACGCCGGTCGAAGTCGTCTCGACCGAGGACCTCGACGATGTCGCGGCGCTCCTCGGGTCGATGGCGGAACTCGCCGGCGACGTGGACTCCTTCGGCGTCGACCTGTAACCCTTCGGCGTCAACCTGTAACCCTTCGGCGTCAACCTACAACACGAGCGGCCCCCAGCGCCGGTCGTTACTGTGTAGCCGACCAAATCGCCCGCGACGGGGTCGCTATCGCCGCCATGCGTAGTCTTCTCATACGGCTCCGAGCGAAAGAAAACCGTTAAAAGTCGCCACACGGTGTTTCCACGTATGGCTGGAACTATCGAAGTACTCGTTCCCGGCGGGAAGGCGAACCCCGGCCCGCCGCTCGGCCCGGAACTCGGCCCGACCCCCGTCGACGTGCAGGACGTCGTCAACCAAATTAACGACCAGACGGCAGCGTTCGACGGCATGGAAGTGCCCGTTACCGTCGAGTACGAGGACGACGGTTCGTTCTCTATTGAGGTCGGTGTCCCACCGACGGCTGCCCTCGTCAAGGACGAGGTCGGATTCGAGACTGGCAGCGGCGAGCCCCAGAAGGACTTCGTCGCCGACATGTCCATCGAACAGCTGAAGAAGGTCGCCGAGCAGAAGTCCTCCGACCTGCTCGCGTACGACCTCAAGAACGCCTCGAAGGAAGTCGCCGGGACGTGTGCGTCCCTCGGCGTCACCATCGAAGGCCAAGACGCTCGCGAATTCAAGGAGCGTATCGACGGCGGCGAGTTCGACGACCAGTTCGACGACGAATAATCGTCTCGACCGCGTCGAATCGCCCTTTCCGTCGGGTCGATTCTCTCGACCCGTTTTTCTCCTCTCCACGACTGCTCGGGGAGCGTCCGCACCGAGCGCGTGTGGTCTCTTGCCACGCGAAACGGCCGAATTCGGCCGTTTCGGCGCTCGTTCTTCGACGGACTTAAGTCGAGCCTACTCGTCCTGCCGGACGAGGCAGGCAGCAGCCTGTTTCACTGACCCGTAGGAGCAATCCTGCGTACTACGGAGGTGAATAATGGCAGATACAATAGTTGACGCAGTCTCTCGCGCACTCGACGAGGCACCCGGGCGGAACTTCCGCGAAACGGTTGACCTCGCCGTGAACCTGCGCGATTTGGATCTCAACGACCCGTCAAAGCGTGTTGACGAGAGCATCGTGCTCCCGTCTGGCACCGGCCAGGACACCCAGATTGTGGTGTTCGCGACCGGTGAGACCGCGCTCCAAGCTGAGGATGTCGCCGACGAGGTTCTCGGGCCCGATGAGCTCGAAGACCTCGGTGACGACACCGACGCGGCGAAGGACCTTGCCGACGAGACCGACTTCTTCGTTGCCGAGGCAGCACTGATGCAGGACATCGGTCGCTACCTTGGTACCGTCCTCGGTCCCCGCGGTAAGATGCCGACCCCGCTTCAGCCTGACGACGATGTCGTCGAGACGGTGAACCGGATGATGAACACGGTGCAACTCCGCTCCCGAGACCGACGCACGTTCCACACGCGCGTCGGTGCGGACGACATGGACCCTGACTCGATTGCGGAGAACATCGACGTCATCATCCGTCGTCTCGAAGCGACCCTCGAAAAGGGTCCCCTGAACATCGACTCGGTCTTCGTGAAGACCACGATGGGCCCATCTGTGGAGGTGCCCGCATGAGCGAGTCCGGTGTCCGACAGACGGAGGAGATCCCTCAGTGGAAGCGTGAAGAGGTCGACGAACTCGTCGACTTCATCGAAGGCTACGAATCCGTCGGCGTCGTGGGCGTCGCGGGCATCCCGAGCCGACAGCTCCAGGCCATGCGCCGCGAGCTGTACGGCTCCGCTCAGGTGCGCATGAGCCGTAACACGCTCGTGAACCGCGCGCTCGACGAAGTCGACGACGGATTCGAGGACCTCAAGGAATACGTCGCCGGTCAGGTGGCGCTCATCGGCACGAACGACAACCCGTTCGCGCTGTTCAAGGAGCTTGAGGCGTCGAAGACGCCCGCCCCCATCAACGCTGGCGAAGTCGCCCCGAACGACATTGTCATCCCCGAGGGTGACACGGGTGTGGACCCGGGTCCGTTCGTCGGCGAACTCCAGCAGGTCGGAGCGTCCGCGCGCATCATGGACGGCTCCATCAAGGTGACCGAAGACTCCCACGTCCTCTCCGAGGGCGAGGAAGTCTCCGAGGAACTCGCAGGCGTCCTTTCCGAGCTCGGTATCGAACCCAAGGAGGTCGGTCTCGACCTTCGCGGCGTCTTCTCCGAAGGCGTCCTGTTCGAACCCGACGAACTCGCAATCGACGTGGACGAGTACCGCGCCGACATCCAGTCGGCCGTCGCCGCCGCGACGAACCTCTCGGTCAACGCGGTCTACCCGACCGCCCAGACCGCGCCGACGCTCATCGCGAAGGCGACTGGCGAAGCCAAGTCCGTTGGTCTGTTCGCAAACATCGAGAGTCCGGACTTCATGCCGGAACTCGTCTCGAAGGCAGACGCCCAGCTTCGGGCGCTCGCCACGCAGATCGACGACGAAGAGGCGCTTCCCGAGGAACTCCGCGGCGTCTCCGCGCCTAGCGCGCCCGCCGCTGAGGAAGAAGAATCGACCGACGAAGAACCCGCAGAGGCCGAGGACGCCGACGCCGACGAGGACGCCGACGATGACGACGGCGACGACGGCGCGGACGCACTTGGCTCTCTGTTCTAACAACACACAACGAGGAACACAACAATGGAATACGTCTACGCTGCTCTCATCCTGAACGAGACGGACGAAGAGATCAACGAAGAGAACATCACCGCAGTCCTCGAGGCTGCCGGTGTCGATGTCGAAGAGTCCCGCGTCAAGGCGCTCGTCGCCGCGCTCGAGGATGTTGACATCGAAGAGGCCATCGAGACGGCCGCCGCTGCCCCCGCTCCCGCTGCGGGCGGCGCTGCTGGTGGCGAAGTCGAGGCCGCTGACGAGGAAGAAGAGGCCGCTGAGGAAGAGGCCGCTGAAGAAGAAGACGAAGACGAAGACGACGAGGCAGACGGTGAAGGCCTCGGCGCTCTCTTCGGCTAAACTTCACGAGAACTTCGCCGCACACGCGGCGTCACTCGTCAGATAACTCCGATTTCTTTCGACGCTACCCAGAGAGCGGCGGCACCGGTCTCGAAGTGGCGGGTTACTCCGTGTCGATGTAGCCGGGCCACGACGGAGGTTTATATCCGAAGCCGGGACCATCGCGGTCCGATGTGGAACACCCTCGGTCCGGATGCATCCATCTTCGTCGGCGTCGCCGCGGGTATCGTCCTCGGTACGTGTTCGGGGCTCGTACCGGGACTCCACGCCAACGCCTTCGCACTCCTCTTGGCGAGCCTCGCGCCCCAGTTTCCCGGCCCGCCGGTCACCGTCGCCGCAGCGGTGGTGGCGGCCGCGACAGTCCACACGTTTCTCGATATCGTCCCCTCGCTTGCGCTCGGCGTCCCCGACGCAGCGCTCGCGCCCGGTTCGCTCCCGGGTCACCGTCTCGTCCTCGGCGGCCGCGGACGCGAGGCACTTCGCCTCTCAGCGGTCGGAAGCGGTGTCGCGTTGTGTCTCGCCGTCCCGCTGGCGGTCCCGTTCACGGACGTTGCGACCGAGGTGTATCCCGTCGTTCGGGAGTTCCTCTGGGCGGTGTTGCTCGCAGTCGTCGTTGCACTGGTGTGGACCGAATCGTCGATACGGGCACGAGTAGCCGCCGTCGTCACCGTCGCCGCAGCGTCAGCACTGGGACTCGTCGTCCTCGATTGGCCCGCGAACGGGATGTTGCCGGTCGGCGGGATTCTGAGTCCGCTGTTCGCCGGGTTGTTCGGCGTTCCCGTCCTCCTCGACGCGAGCGACGGAGCGGGCGTGCCGCCGCAGGGAGACGCCGCGCTCGCGATGTCACCGACAACGCTCGCGCGGAGTGTTTTCGCCGGAAGCGGCGGCGGCGCGTTCGTCGGATACCTTCCGGGCGTTTCGGCAGGTGTGGCGGGGACGCTCGCGTTGGCCGCACTCCCGAGTGGCGACCAAGACACAGCGGCCCGGTCGTACGTGGTCGCCACGAGCGCCGCGACGACCGCTACCTCGGTGTTCGCGCTATTCGCGCTGGCCGGGCTTGGGACGCCGCGGACCGGGGCGCTCGTGGCGCTCGTGGCGGCCGACCTTCCATCGAGACTCGCGGTTGCCCTTCCCGTCACACTCGTTGCGGGCATCTGTGGGGCGCTTCTCGTCCCAATTCTCGGCGACCGCATGTTGGCTCTCGTCGGGCGACTCGACCAACGACGACTCGTCGCGGGCGTGTGTATCTTCCTCGTCGGACTGTCGTGGGCGTTCGCGGGCGAGGTTGGCGTCGTCGTGCTCGTCGTCGCCGCCGCAGTTGGGCACCTTCCGACGCGACTCGGTTGTCGCCGGGTCCACCTGATGTGCGTGCTCGTGACGCCGCTGGCGCTCGGATGAGGGGAACGCTGCCGGAAAGCGTGTGACGGCGACACACCATCTGGGACCGGGAAAGACAACGGTTAAAAGTCGCGCCTCGGTTAGTCATCGTATGAGCGAGGCAGAACAGCGACACGCTCACCAGTGCGTGTCCTGTGGCATCAACATCGCCGGCATGAGCGCTGCGACGTTCAAGTGTCCGGATTGTGGCAAGGAGATTTCGCGTTGTTCCAAGTGCCGCAAGCAGAGTAACCTCTATGAATGCCCCGACTGCGGATTCATGGGTCCATAAACAATGGGAAAAGTAGCCGCTAAAATCAAGGTCATGCCGAACAGCCCCGAGCTGGACCTCGACGACCTCGAGGACCTGCTCGAAGATTCCCTCCCTGAGGGTGCGAAGATTAAGGGCTTCGAGCGCAACGACGTTGCGTTCGGTCTCGTCGCCCTCCTGCCGACGGTCATCGTCCCCGACGATGCCGGTGGCACGGAAGCCGTCGAAGAGGCGTTCACCGAAGTCGAAGGTGTCGAGAGCGTCTCCGTCGAGAACGTCGGCCGTATCTGAGCTGACGCCCGACCTTTTCAGAGAAATTCGTTTCGCAGAGCGACCGCACCGTCTCGGCGTTCGGCAGCGACGCACCAGTGTCTCTCTCGGTTCGTGGGCCGCTTCACCAGCGTTCCATCATGACGATTCCGAGGACGACGCCGAACGAGAGGCCGAGCATAATCGCTACCGGGAACGACCCGACGAGGACACCCCCGATGCCGCCGAGGAGCATCCCGGCGGCGAGGCCGATACCGAACTGCTCGGCTTTGTGGCTCGACCCCTCGTGGTCGTCGGAGTCGGCGGTGACGGGTTCGGCCGTCTCCTTGGACTGCTGGGCCTGCAGAACCTCATCACTCACGGACACGGACTCTTGCGACATAGCTAGAGATTCATCGGCACACTCAATAACCCTTACCCGGGTTCCCACGAGGCGAAAACAACCGAATACACACGTTTTACTGCCTTTCTCGACGGGTGTTTGGTTCGACTCGGTGAGTCGAACGAGGAGTCAGAACGCCGCGTCGAACGCCTGTTCGAGGTCGGCTTTCATGTCGTCGACGTGTTCGATACCCACCGAGACGCGGATGAGGCCGTCGGTCAGGCCTGCTTCGAGACGCTCTTCGCGGGGGATGGCTGCGTGCGTCATCGCCGCGGGTTGTTCGATGAGGCTCTCGACGCCGCCGAGGCTTTCGGCGAGCGTGAACACGTCTGTCTCCTCGACGACGGTCGAGGCCTGGTCGAGCGTCCCGTCGAGTTCGAACGAGAGCATGCCGCCGAAGTCGTCCATCTGCTCGGCCGCGAGTTCGTGCTGTGGATGCGAGTCGAGACCGGGGTAGAAGACTTCAGAGACGGCCTCGTGGTCGTCGAGCCACGCGGCGAGTTCGCGGGCGTTGTCGCAGTGGCGGTCCATTCGAACGGGGAGCGTCTTCGTCCCGCGGAGGACGAGGAAGCAGTCGAACGGCGAGGGCGTCGCGCCGACGGAGTTCTGATAGAAGGCAATCTCCTCGTCGAGGTCCTCGTCATCAGTGACGAGCGCGCCGCCGACGATGTCGGAGTGCCCGCCGAGATACTTCGTCAGTGAGTGCGAGACGATGTCTGCGCCGTGTTCGAGGGGGCGCTGGAGGTACGGCGTGGCGAAGGTGTTGTCCACGGCGCAGAGCGCGTCAACCTCGTGGGCAATGTCCGCCAGCGCTTCGATGTCGTTGACGCGCATGAGGGGGTTCGTCGGCGTCTCGACCCACACGAGTGCCGTCTCCTCGCGGACGGCGTCGCGGACGGCGTCGTGGTCTGTGGTCTCCACGAAGTCGAATTCGAGGTCGTACTTCTCGTAGACCTGCGTGAAGATGCGGTGGGTACCGCCGTACACGTCGTTGCCAGCGACGACGTGGTCACCCGCTTCGAGCAGGTTGAGGACGGTGTTGATAGCGCCCATCCCCGAGGAGAAGGCGCGCCCGTAGTCGCCGCCTTCGAGCGCCGCGAGGTTCGATTCGAGGTCGGTCCGAGTCGGGTTCCCGGTCCGCGAATATTCGTAGCCGCGGTGGTCGCCGGGGCCGTCCTGTGCGTACGTCGAGTTCGCGTAAATGGGCGTCATGAGTGCCCCTGTCTCCTCGTCGGGTTCCTGTCCGGCGTGGATAGCGCGCGTCTCGATGCGTCGCTCGTCTTCAGCCATACGCGAACGGCCGCACCGACTCGGGTTAAGTCCGTCCCTCTCACTGCGTCGGCGACCCCTGTGTCCCCTTACTGCTACTGCCCCCGTGTGACGTGCCCACGCGCATCGCCCACACGCGCGGTTCGTAACGTGCAATTTATAACGGCGACGCAAGTACTCGTTCTCACGACTATGCCGAGCTCCAACGGTCCGATGAAGGGGACGCGAGGAAAGCTTTCGAACAAACCACGCGAGCGAGGTACCTCCCCGCCGCAGCGCTCTATCGCCGAATTCGACGAGGGTCAGAAGGTCCACCTCTCTATCGACCCGAGCGTGCGCAAGGGGCGCTTCCACCCGCGCTTCAACGGCCTCACCGGTGAGGTCGTCGGGAAGCAGGGTCGCGCGTTCAAGGTCCAGATCAACGATGGCGGCAAAGAAAAGACCGTCATCGTCCGGCCCGCCCACCTGCGCGCCCAACAGTAAGCGATGACCATCTTCAAAGAGAAGCTCGACGAGGAGTACCTGACCATCTCAGAGGTCAAAGAACTCCTCGCCGAGGTCGAGGCCGACCGCGCTGCCGACGAGGAGCGCGAAATGCGCTACGAACTGGCGCGTGCAATCGAGCACGTCAACCGGTTTGCCCACCTCGACCCCGAGGAATCTCGTGAACTCGTCGAGGAGCTCGCCGAGTTAGAGAAGGTCGACGCACCGACGGCAATCAAAATCGCGGACCTCCTCCCGGAGACCCGCGACGAACTCCGTGCGGTCTACGCTCAGCAGCGCTACGCGCTGTCGGGCGACGAACTCGACGAGATTCTCAACGTCGTCGCCAAGTACGTCTGACCGCGCGACGGCGCGGCCAACTATTTAAATATCGGCTCACCGTAGTAACTGACATGACAGCTTCGGAGAGCGGTGACGCCGACGCCACGGTTGAGTACGCTGTCCTGCTGGACGTACTCAGACACGGGCGTCGGAACGACGACCGGCGACGATTCGATTCGGCTCCGATAGCGTACGCACTCCGCGAGTCGAACTTCCGTCTCTTGGAGTTGACACTCGAAGAAGACGCCGACGTGAGTATCGGTGACCGTGTCGCTGTGGCACCGGCCGCCGACCGCGAGTTGGTCCAGAACGTAACAGAGTCGTCGTTCGACGACCTCTCCAATACGGCCTCTTCGGAGGTTGAGTACGTCGTCGAGGACATCGTCGACGCCAACGAAAAGCGCTTTGTCGACTTCTACAACGACGCACAGCCAATCACGCTCCGGCTTCACCAACTCAATTTGCTCCCCGGAATCGGGAAGAAACTCCGGGACAAGATTCTCGAAGAGCGCAAGCGGTACGGTCCGTTCGAGTCGTTCGAGGACCTCGAAGAGCGTGTCTCCGGGCTTCACCACCCGAAGGAGGTCATCGTCGAGCGCATTCTCGAAGAACTCCACGACGACGACGTGAAGTACAAGACGTTCGTACGGAACGACCAATAACCGGAACGGGACTTTTACCCGCACCGACCTGTTACTGCTGGCAATGACGAGCGACGGACGTGGCCACCCCCACGAAACCACCGCGCGCGACCCGGACGCGCTCATCCGACGTGCAGGGGTCCGCGGTGACCCCGACCGAGACCAGCACTTCCTCGTCGACGACCGGGTCGTCGACCGAATTCCGACGTACCTCCCAGAAGATGCAGATACGTCGCACGTCCTCGAAGTCGGCGGCGGGCCGGGCGTACTGACAGACCGCCTCCTCGACGTGGCAGACCACGTCACCGTCGTCGAACAGGACCGCACGTTCGCCGACCACCTGCGCCGCGAGTTCGCCGAGGCGGTTGATTCGGGGCGGCTGACGGTGATAGAAGGCGACGCCCTCGAAGTCGACCTCCCCGAGTTTTCTGCGTGCGTCTCGAACCTCCCGTACGGCATCTCCTCCGAGATATCGTTCCGCCTCCTTCCGGAAGGAAAACCCCTCGTGCTCATGTTCCAGAAGGAATTTGGCGAGCGCATGGCCGCCGACGCAGGCACCTCGGAGTACGGCCGTCTCTCGGTGAGCGCACAGCACTACGGCGACGTAGAAGTCTGCGAAATCGTCCCGCGCGAGGCGTTCGACCCGCAACCGGCGGTCCAGAGCGCTATCGTCCGCATCACGCCGCGCGCGCCCGACTACGAAGTCGAAGACGAGGAGTTCTTCCTCGACTTCGTGAAGGCGCTGTTTACCCAGCGACGAAAGACCATCCGCAACGGCATTCGAAACACGCCGCACATCTCCGGACTCTCCGACCCGGACGCGGTTGTCGAGGCCGCAGACGAAGACGTGCTTCGAAAGCGCGCCGGAAACATGGCTCCCGTGGAGTTCGCAGAACTCGCGCAACTCGCCGCTGACACCGGCCTGTAGGCTATGCTCACTTCCCTGTTTGCCGCTTGGTCCTCCGTGTTTGTACTGTCGCTCCTCCAGGGCGAGACGCCTCTCGCACCGATTCTCTCGTCGTTCGAGACGAGAGCCGCTGCCAGCGTCGTCCTCGTCATCATCGTAGCGGTCGTCTGGCGACTCATCGCGCGCCTCCACGACCGCGACATCGAAGCGATTTCGTCGCCGGTGTGGCATCTCAGCGTCACGCTCTTGCGACTCGTCGTGGCCATCGGCGGCGGCGGCCTTCTCGTCGTCATCTGGCCCACCAGCGCCGAGTTTAGTACGATAGCCGAACAGTACGGTCTCGGCACGGAGGCGCTCGCTCGATTGGCCCTCTCGATGGTCCTCGCCGTCGGCGCGTATGTGCTGACGACGGTCATCGGCCGGTTCATCAGGGAGATTGCGAGTACTCGGCCGGAGATATCCGACCACCAGCGGGAGATTATCTACCGACTGGCGCAGGTCACGACGTACCTCGTCGCACTTATCGGCATCCTCGGCGTCTGGGAAGCGAACCTCGGCGGCGTCCTCGTCGGTGCCGGATTCCTCGGTATCGTGGTCGGTATGGCCGCCAGACAGACACTCGGTGCTCTCCTCGCGGGGTTCGTCCTCATGTTCTCGCGTCCGTTCGAAATCGGTGACTGGGTCGAAGTCGGAAACCACGAGGGAATCGTCACCGAAATCACGGTCGTGAACACGCGAATCCAGACGTTCGACGGTGAGTACGTCATGATTCCAAACGACGTGGTGAGTTCCGAGAGCCTCGTCAACCGGAGTCGAAAGGGTCGGCTTCGTCTCGAAATCGAAGTCGGCGTCGATTACGGTACCGACCTCGACCACGCCGCGACGGTGGCACAGGAGGCAGTCGAGGAACTCGACGAGGTGTTGTCGGTGCCGAAACCGCAGGTCGTCGCCAAGCGATTCGCCGATTCCGCAGTCGTCCTCGGGGTTCGCCCGTGGATAGACCGCCCGAGCGCCCGCAGGAAGTGGCGCGCGCGGACGGCGGCCATTGGTGCGATTCACGAGGTGTTCAAGGAAGAGGACATCACCATCCCCTTCCCGCAGCGCGAACTCTCCGCGCGCGAGCAGTCGGGGCCGGTTCGACTTACGGAACCTGTTGGACCGGGTGCTGAAGGCGACGGCCAGCACGCAGGCGGTGGCGTAGACACAGGTGCGTCGGCACAGGAGGACCGGCAGTGACCGACCTCGCAGAACGCCGCGGTGTGAACACCACTGTCTACCAACCGGCGGAGGACTCAGGGCTGCTCGCACAGGCCGCCGTCGAGCGCGTTTCGGGGCGCGTCCTCGAAGTCGGAACCGGGTCGGGATGGGTCGCAGAGCAACTCGTCCGAAAGACGGACGCCGACGTGGTCGCGAGCGACCTGAACCCACACGCGTGTCGGCAAGCCGCCGAACGGGCCGCTGCACTCCGCGATGAGGGTGAACGCGGGTTCGAAGTCGTGCGCGGAAACCTCGTCTCGCCGTTCCGAGATGACTCGTTCGACACGGTTGCATTCAACCCGCCTTATCTCCCGTCAGACCCTGATGCCGAGCGGGACGACTGGATGGAGACGGCGCTCACCGGCGGCGAAGACGGCCGCGCCATCATCGACCCCTTCCTCGACACTGTCGGGCGGGTCCTCAAGCCCGGCGGCGAGGCACTTCTGCTCGTCAGTAGCCTCTCGGGATACGACGAAGTGCTGGACCGCGCCGAGTCGAACGGCTTCTCGCACGAGGTTACGGTACAGGAGTCCTACCCGTTCGAGACGCTGACCGTCCTCGCGATAAAATAACTCTGATGCATTTGTTGATACAGGAAATATTATAGCCCGTCATTTCAAAACGAGAGGTGATGACCGAACTCGTCTCCACCACACCGGGACTGTATCCCCTCCCGGACTGGGCGAAGCAGGACCTCTCCGACCTCAAAGGCCACCAGAAGCACGACCTCATCTCCGGTAACGAAGGACCGGACATCGTCGAGGCGTACGGCCGCGCCCGCGAGGAAGTCGTTTCCGAGCAAGTCGATGCCGGGTTAGACCGCGTCGTCGAGGGCCAACTCCGCTGGGACGACATGCTCGCGCACCCGCTGACGGTTCACGAGAACGTCGATACCGGCGGTATCGTACGCTACTACGACAACAACAACTTCTACCGCGACCCGCAGGTACGCGGTGAACTCACCTTCTCCGGTGACGTTGCGGCCGAACTGGACGCGACTGCCGACCTCCTCGGCGACGAGTCGCTGCAGGCCGTCCTCCCCGGCCCGTACTCCCTTGCGGACCTCGCGACCGACGAGCACTACGGCGACGACGCCGAGTTCCTCGACGCTGTCAGCGACTTCCTCGCCGGTGAAGTCGACGCCTTCCCGGAACACGAGACGCTGTTCCTCCTCGAACCCTCCCTCGTGTTCTCGCCACCGGGCGAAGACATCGACGCACAGGTCCCCGAAGCAATCTCCGCCGTCGCCGACGCGACCGATGCAAACGTCGTCGTCCACACCTACTGGGGCGCACTCGAAGAGAAAGTCTACGCTCACCTGATGGACGCCGATGTCGACGCGCTCGGCTTCGACTTCGTCGTTGGCGACCGCGACCAGACGCTCTACAACATCAACGAGTACGGCACGAAAGACGACATCGCCCTCGGTCTCGTCGACGGCCAGAACACGCTGGTCGAAGACTCCGAGACGGTTCGCGAGCGCGTCGAGTGGACGCTCGACCGCGTACAGAGCCAGACCTTCGACACCGCCTACGTGACCACCAACACCGAACTGTTCTACCTGCCGGAGAATCGCGCCACGGAGAAACTCGCCGCCCTCGCCGCTGCGGCCGAGGAGATCCAGGAGGTGGAAGCATGAGCCGTGGCGTCGAGAACCGCGAGCAGTTCCGCCCCGAGAACCACGACAACGAGCACTTCCTGCTCACCACCGTCGTCGGGTCGTACCCGAAGCCGAAGTGGCTCAACCGCGCGACTGACCTCGCGGAGGACCCCGACTCGAAGTTCACAGAAGAGCACCTCCACGAGGCGCACGACGACGCGTGTCGCGTCATCACCCACGAACACGAGCGCGCCGGTCTCGACACCGTCGTCGACGGTGAGATGCGCCGCAACGAGATGGTCGAGTACTTCGCCCACCGCATTCCGGGCTACGAGTTCAACGGCCCGGTGAAGGTGTGGGGCCACAACTACTTCGACAAGCCCTCGGTCGTCAACGAAGTCGAGTACGACGAACCGTGGCTGGTCGACGAATTCGAGTTCACAAGCGACGTGGCGTCCAAACCGGTCAAGGTGCCTATCACGGGGCCGTACACGCTCGCTAGCTGGTCGTTCAACGAGCATTACGACAGCGAGGCGGAACTCGCCTACGCGCTTGCTGACCTCGTCAACGAGGAAATCGAGCAACTCGTCGAGGCGGGTGCGACGTACATCCAAATCGACGAACCCGCGCTGGCGACGACGCCGGACGACCACGCCATCGTCGGCGAGTGTCTCGAACGCATCGTCTCGGGCGTCCCGGACGAAGTGCGCGTCGGCCTCCACGTCTGTTACGGCGACTACTCGCGCATCTACCCCGAACTCAACGACTACCCCATCGACGAGTTCGACGTGGAACTCTGCAACGGCGGGTACGAACAGATAGACGTGTTCACCGACCCCGAGTTCGAACCCGACCTTGCACTCGGCGTCCTCGACGTACACACTACTGAGGTCGAGACTGTCGAAGAAATCAAGGAGAACATCAAGCAGGGCCTGAAGGTGGTTCCACCGGAGAAACTCACGGTTTCACCCGACTGCGGCGTGAAACTCCTTCCGCGCGAAGTGGCATACCAGAAGATGGAGAACATGGTCACGGCCGCCCGCGAAGTCGAAGCCGAACTCGACGCTGGCGAAATCGACCTCGCCGCGCCTGTCCCGCAGGCTGACTAACTGCCCGGGCCTCTTGGCCGACCCATTTCCCAACCCACTCGGCTGGCTGACTACCCGAACCACTCGACCGACTCACTGATCAGGTGTTTCGGCCACCTTTTTTGAACGGTGCTCACTCGTAGAGCGCGGTACTCTCGTTTCGCTGAACGTTTGTGAATAATTAACACACTATATCGCGTATTGAGTGGTATGGCATCCGAATCAGTCGCACCAACGACAGAAAACGTCGAACTCTGTCGCCGATACGTAGAGGACTTCATCAACACGGGGGACCGGGCGGTTGCCGCCGAGACACTCCACGAAGACGTAGTGACACACCAGTTAGGCGTCGACGAGGTCCGAGAGGGCCGAGACGCGCTCGTCGACCAGTTGCTTGACTTCCGCGACGTGGTGCCGAACTGGCATCTGCGGATCGACGACACCATTGCGCAGGACGACCGGGTGATGTTTCGGGTGACTGCTCGCGGGACGCCCCAGAAGGCGTGGGGGAACCTCGTGCCGACGGGGAAATCGTTCGCGCAACCGGCGTTCTTCGTCTTCCGCGTCGAAGACGACCGTATCGTCGAGCAGTGGAATCTGGTGAACCTGATGGGTATCGCGAAGGATATCGGGATGATGCCACCGGGACCGCGCGTCATCGCGAAACTGCTCGCTCACCGGATTCGCTCGCGACTCGGGTGACTACCCGGTCGGTTCCAGTGACTCGCTGGTGAGAGCGCGGACGAGAGGGTGCCGAACCGACGGCGCGGCCGCTCCTCTCGGGGAAAAGAAAATCGAAAAACCGCGACCCGGCTTACTCGTAGAGCCAGGTTTCGTCGATGCGCTCGTAGTCGACCAGTTCTTCTTCGTCGAAGAACAGGGCGATTTCGCGCTCGTTCGCGCCTTCGTCCTCGTGGTCGGAGCCGTGGATGACGTTCCGACCGAGGTCGAGGCCGTAGTCACCGCGGATGGTGCCGGGAGCGGACTCGGCGGGGTCGGTCTCGCCCATCATGCGGCGGACCTGTCGCGTCGCGTCCTGACCTTCCCAGACCATCGCGAAGACGGGACCGGAGGTGATGAAGTCGACGAGACCCTCGAAGAACGGCTTGCCCTCGTGCTCGCCGTAGTGTTCGTGGGCGAGTTCCTCGTCGATTTGCATGAACTTACCGGCGACCATCTTCAGACCGCGGTCTTCGAAGCGAGAGACGATGTCGCCGATGAGGCCGCGCTGGACGCCGTCAGGCTTGACCATCACGAAGGTGCGCTCCGCGTCGGACATTTAGTTGTCCTCTCCTCGTGCGCGGCGGCCGGCTTCCGTCCACTCCAGGTCGCGGGCCTCGCGACCGAGGAAGTAGTTCTTCTCGGCCTTCGAGTCCTTGAAGTGGAGGATGGTACCGTCGTTCTTGACGTACATCGTGCCCGTGCCGGGCTCGATGTCTTCACCACTGTAGTCGCAGGTTCGCTTCTCAACCATGTTCACTGACCTCCGATGGAGTCGGCGTCACGCTGGGTCTCGCGCAGCTGGAGAATGTCGCCCTCACGGACGGGACCCAGCACGTTTCGCGTGATGATACGCCCTTTGTTGGAGCCCTCTTGGATGCGGCACTTGACCTGCATGGCCTCGCCGTGCATCCCAGTCTTTCCAACGACTTCGATGACTTCGGCAGAGGTCGAGTCGCTGGCTTGTTCGTCCGCGCTCATGGTCAGTTATCGAAGGTCCTCGACCTTGGTCGCGATGTCCTCGACATCGTCCGACGCCTCACCGGCGTCGACGATTGCCGCGGCCGCACTGCCGACTTCGAGGCCGGCGGCGTGGCCGATGTCGTCTTGCGTCTCGACGAAGAGGAACGGGATGCCCTTCTCGTCTGCGAGTTCGGGGAGGTGCATGACGATTTCCTCGGGGGAGACGTCTTCGGCGATGAGGACGAGCTGGGCGTTGCCACGCTCGATTGCCTTGGTCGTTTCGTTGGTTCCTTTCTTCACGATGCCAGTATCTCGGGCGACCTCGAGCGCCTCGACGGCGCTGTCAGCGAGGTCGGCCGGTACGTCGAATTCTACGTAGACAGCCATTGTTGTTCACCTAATCCTGCTCGCGGGCTCGACTCCCTCGCCGGCGCACCGGTCGGTCGAAACTGACCGGCAGGCACAATCCCTACGGCGAGGAGGTTCATCAACCCCGGACAGGCTGTACACATCCCTTACTTTGGACCCCATAAAAGCGCTTTCAAAATCTCGACGGCGTGCGACGCGTCCGCACGCGGGAAAAAACCGGGCCACCGTCTCCCGGTACGACCGAAGGAAGTGAATAGGCTCGTGGACTATCCACCAGTATGACTCGTTCCGGCGACTCTCCCGTCTCTGATTCGCCCGCCGGCACGCCCGACATCGAGGCGCTCGCCGCCGCCCGACGCGACGAGGCACTGGCGACCAACCAACGCCGGTTGCTCGTCTTTTCCGGCGACCGAGACAGCGGCATCGACGCTGCCTTCGACGCGGTCCGCGGTGCTGACGTGCCCGACGACGAGGTGACGTTCGTCACGACCCGCGAGGGATTCCGCTTCGAGCGCGTCGAACCCCGACAGGCGTCGTCGCTTCTCGGAACGACCCGCACTGTCGTTGTCCTCGACGCCCACGACGACTTCTCGCCGAACGCGCTCGGGCGCGTCGCTGGCGCTATCGACGGCGGCGGTCTCCTCGTTTTCCTCACACCGCCACTCGACGAGTGGGCGACAACGCGGAACTCGTTCGACGAGCGCCTCGCCGTCCCACCCGCGACTGTCGCGGACGTGTCAGGGCGCTTCCGTACGCGACTCATCTCGACGCTCCGCGACCACCCCGGCATCGCCCTCGTCAATCTTGACACCGGCATCGTGGAGCGAGATGGCGCGTACGAACAAGGAATCACCTTCGACATCCCGCTGCCGCCGATTCCGCGCGACCGGGTGTTCCCGCGCCGCGCGTACGAGGACTGTCTCACTGCCGACCAGTCGGACGCGCTTTCGGCCCTCGAAGTCCTCCACGAGGACGATACCGCAGTCGTCGTCGAAGCCGACCGCGGGCGCGGCAAGTCAAGCGCTGCCGGACTCGCCGCTGGTTCCCTCGCCGCCGAGGGACGCGACGTTGTCGTGACCGCCCCCGGAGAGCGGAACGCCGCGGAAGTGTTCGTCCGCGCCGAGCGACTGCTGGACGAACTCGACGCGCTGTCCGGAGGGAGCGCCGACACGTTCGACCTCTCGGCACGCGGGAGCGGTCGAGTGCGGTACGTTCCGCCCACAGAGGCGGGTGCCGAAGTGGACGACGATACCGTTCTTATCGTAGACGAGGCCGCCGCGCTGCCGGTTCGACTGCTCTCGTCGTATCTCGACGCGCCCGCTGTCGCGTTCTGTACGACCATTCGGGGCTACGAGGGCGCGGGACGCGGGTTCTCCGTCCGGTTCCGCGACCGACTCGACGAGTCGTCCCACGAGGTGACTGACGTACGACTCGACCACCCGATTCGGTACGCCGTCGGCGACCCCGTAGAATCGTGGACCTTCCGCGCGCTCCTCCTCGATGCGCGCCCACCGGTCGAACAGCTAATCGAGGACGCGGCACACAGTACCGTCGCCTACGAGACACTCACGCCGGAGGAGTTGCTGGCGGACGAACACCTGCTTCGGGAAGCGTTCGGCCTGCTCGTTCTCGCACACTATCGGACCGAACCGGATGACCTGGCGCGACTTCTCGACGCGCCGAACCTGACGCTCCGGGCGCTCACCTTCGACGGCCGGGTCGTCTCTGTGGCCCTTCTCGCACGCGAAGGCGGGTTGGACGCCGAGACGCGCCAGCACATGTACGAAGGCGGCCGCATCCGCGGGAATATGCTCCCCGACGTGTTCACGAGCCAACTCCGGGACGAACAGGCAGGCGTTCCTGTGGGCTACCGGGTGATGCGCATCGCGACCCACCACGCAGTTCGCTCGCGGGGTCTCGGGTCGCACTTGCTTTCGTCCATCCGACGCGAGTTCGAAGACGAGGCGGACTACCTCGGTGTCGGGTTCGGCGCGACGCCCGAACTGCTCTCCTTCTGGCGGGAGAGCGGCTACCGAACCGTCCACCTTTCGACGACCCGTAACGACACGAGCGGCGAGTACTCCGCGCTGATGATGCTCCCGCTGTCGGAGGCGGGCAAAACACTCCACGACCGGCACTCGCAGTGGTTCCTCGGCCGCATCGGGGACGTACTGACCGACGCACTCTCTGACCTCGACCCCGACGTTGCGCGGGCGGCGCTCGCGGCCGTCGAACCCGACTTCGCGCCGTCGCTGTCGCCCTACGAGTGGCGCGTCGTCGTCGGTGCATCGTACGGTCCGGGGCAGTACACGACGGCACCGGGGGCGTTCAGGCAACTCGCGCTCGCCCATCTCACGGCACCCGGGAACGTCTCGCTGTCCGACCTCGAAGAGCGACTGCTCGTCAGGAAGGTGTTGCAGGCGCGGCCGTGGACGCCGGTCGCCGAGGAACTCGGGTTCCACTCGACGGCGCAGTGCATGCGCGCGCTCGGTGACGCGTTCGAACCGCTCGTGGACCACTACGGCGGCGAGGTTGCAGACGCCGAACGGGAGCGCTACGAGTAGCCATGTCCGAGTGCACCGAAGACGACTGCGAGAACGTCGCGGCGGTCAGGCTTCACATCCCGTGGGCCGACGACAGAAACGTCTGTCCGGCGCACGCTCGGGCGCTCGCCCAACAGGACGGCGTCGTCGCTATCCCGCTCGATGACGCAGAAAAGAACTGGTCGTAGGGGTGGCGGACCTCACCGGAGACTGACGGCCATCATCACTTCGTCGACGTACTCGCCGTCGATTTTGTAGTGACTCTCCCGGACCGCTTCGGTCTCCCAGCCGTGGTTTTCGAGGAACTCGATAGCGCCCTCGTTGGTCGCCGGAACGCTGTTGTACAGCTTTTCGAAGCCGTGTTCGCGCGCCCAGCGGACGCCGCGTTCGAGGAGTTTACTCCCGATGCCGTGGCCGCGGTACTCGGACCGGGTGCCGACGGTCAGAACGGCCGTGTGGCTCAGTTTCTCCGCCTCCGGCAGGTCGAGGTGGACCCACCCGGCGAGTTGGTCGTCGGTCGTCGCAACGAACACCATCCGGGAACTGAGTTCGTTGTGTCGCAGAACGACCTCCTCGTGGTCGATGATGTCCGCGACTGTCTCGGCTTCGATGTAAGTCCCCTCGTCGGCGACTTCGTGGATGGCGTCGACGAGACTTTCGAGGTCAACGTCTTGGGCCATCCGGATGGTCACATCGAGGTCGTCGAGCGTGACCATCTCTTCCTCGCCGGGGGCGTACGCGACCTGCACGTGATTGCCGACCTTTCGGATGTAGCCGTCTCGTCGCAGAATCGTCAGATGTGTCCCTAACGCCGCCGGGTCGAAGTTGAGCGCCCGGCGTACCTCGTCCTCGCGGACTGTCCCGTGGCGCTCGATGTACTCGTAGATGTCTTTGCGGTCCTTGTGGTCGAAGTTGAGACTGTCTGTGACTTCCATGGTACACAATAACACCCATGGTTAATAATTGTTGTTCGTGATGGTTACTTCGTGGGAACCGTTTCGCGGTTAAAATTAGGACAATTCGTCCATCGCCGCGAGGACCTGTTCGAGCTCCGGTTACCGACAAAGATGTTCAGACTGTGATATTTCTTCTCGTTGCAAACCGTCACCGCCGCGCTGGAACACACGTCAGCAGTTGCGCCGTGTCACGGACGTTGTGCGTTTTCAGCAGTATCTCCGCGGCCTCGCGAATGGTGAAATCGGCGTCGAGTTCCACGCCGTAACACCGGGCGTACAGTGAGAGCCAGTCGTTGAGGGCGCGGTGGAGGAGCCGAAACTCCTCTTGTGTAAACTCGACCATCTGACCGCCAGTTCGCGCCTCGATGTAGAGGGAGACGACCGGGCCGACACCTTCTCGGGCGTACGACATCGCCCGCTCGTCCGCATTCTCGTCGTCCGGCGGGTCGAACGACTCGCGGACCGACCGCGCCTCGGCCGCGAGGTTGCGAACGCGCTTTCCGAATCGGGCGTGTTCCGGGTCCCGGTCGGTGTCAGTCGTGGGCCGCGGTGCGGTGTTTCCCGTCATCGACTCACCCCTGTTTGAACTCGACGCCTTTCCCGCCACGGGGGTGGGTCCACTCGGTGTCGGCGACCACGGCGCAGGTTCCGCACTCGACACAGGGTTGGGTGTCGAGGCTGACGACGCGCTCTTCGGACCCGTTGGTTCGGACGAACTCCTCGCGGTAACACCCACCGCCGAAATCGACGGCGCTTACGGGGCAGGCGGATACCGCGACACCGCTCGCTTCAAAGGAGTTGTCGAGAAGCGTGATGTGGGGATTCCCGATATCGGTGTCGTAGGTGAGGTTCCCGATGCGGGCTTCGAGGTCCGGCGGCGACACGTCGTTCGTCTCTCCGACGCGCGTTCCGAGTTCCTCTGCGATGACCATCGGGAGCGTGACGTAGGGGGTCCGCGTGTCCGGAATCATCGCCGAGAGCGTCGGTGTGTTGTAGAGGCGTTCGAGTTGCCCCGAGAGCGCCCGAATCCCGAACCGACCGACCGACGACGTGAGGACGCCATCGACGAGGTCCGTGACCGACTCGTTCTCCGTGAGGCCGCGCATCATCTCGTAGCCGGTCGGCCGGAGTTTCTTCATCACGCCTTCGTCTCGGAGTTTCCGGGCGTAGAGCGTCCCGGCGTCTTCTGGGGTGTTTCGGGACTTCGCCTGCGCGTACGCTTCCGCAGCGAGCGCGCCCGCCGAGACGGCGTGGTTCATCCCCTTGATGATAGGGCCTTGGGCCTGCATCTGTCCGGCGGCGTCGCCGACGAGCATGAGGCGACCGAAGTGCGGTTCGCGGAGGGCCACCTTCTTCGAGTCGGGGACGAGTTTGGCGCTGTACTCGACTTCGGTGTAGTCCTCGTCCAACCACTGGCCGAGAAGGGGGTGGGTCAACATGGCGTCGAGCAGTTGGTGCGGTTCGGCGCGTTCCGCGACGAGGCTGTCGAGGTGGAACACCGTTCCGAGCGACAGCGACTCGCGGTTCGTGTAGAGGAACCCACCGCCGCGAACACCCTCGAACAGGTCGCCGGAGAAGAGGTGGGCCGCGCCCTCGTCTTCGCCAACGTCGAATCGGTCGGCGATGGTGTCGGCCGGCATATCGACGACTGCCTTGACGCCCTGGAACCACTCTTCGGGTTCGTCCCAGTCCATCAACCCGGCGTCGCGGGCGAGTTCCGAGTTCACCCCGTCGGCGGCGACGATGATGTCCGCCGTAATCGGGTCGAGTTCGTCCGTGGTGACGCCGACTATCTTCCCTTCTTCGCGGAGCAGTCCGTTCACGTGTACGTCGGTCAAGAGGCCGCCGCCGGTCTCGCGAGTCCGCTCGTGGACGCGCTCGGCCAGCCACGAGTCCATCTTCCGCCGGAGGACGGCGTCGGACCACTCGGTGTCGTGTTCGTGGAGTCTGGTCAGGTCGAACGATTCCACCTTCTCGCCCGCGATGTTGTGGATGCGGTAGGTGGTAATGGGGCGCTCTGCGGCTTCCTCGCGGAATCCGGGGAAGAGGTCGTCGATAGTGTACGGGGCCGACTCCTCGGCGTAGATGAGGCCCCCGGAGACGTTTTTCGACCCCGCTTCGACTCCGCGTTCGAGGACCAGCGTCTCGATTCCGTAATTGGCGAACGTCGCTGCTGCCGCCGCGCCGCCGGGTCCTGCCCCGACGACGACTGCTTCGTAGTGTTCGTGTTCCGTCATCGTGTCTCACCTCCGTCGTCTGCGGCGACGCCACCGTCTGGTGCCGCCCCGGCGTCACCGGCAATCGCTTCGCCGAAGCGTCCTTCTTTGAGCGCCTCGATTAGTTTCGGAAGCACCTCGAAGAGGTCGCCTTCGATGAAGTAGTCCGAGAAACCCCTGATTCGCGCGCCGGGGTCGGTGTTGATGGCGACGATGGTGTCCGACTCGTCCATCCCGACTTTGTGCTGGACGGCACCCGAGATGCCCGCCGCGATGTATAGTTTTGGTGCGACGACCTGTCCGGTCTCGCCGATTTGGCGCTCCTCGTGGGTGTACTGCTCGACGTGCCCGTCGAACTGGTACGACCCCGTGACGATGCCGCGAGTGACGCCGATTTCGGCGTCGTCGAACTGCCCCGCGAGTTCCTGTGCGAGTTCGATGCCGTGCGTCGGGGCGTCGCCGATACCGCGGCCGACGGCGACGATTACGTCGTGGCCCGTCAGGTCGACTCCCTCGTCTAACTGGTCGAAGTCGGTGACGGTGACGGGGAACCAGTCGTCGTCGAGGGGGGCGTCGTGTTCGAGGACCAATCCCTCGCGCCCCGGGTTGGGGTCGGGGATGTCGAAGCTCCCGGGGATGACCGATGCGCCCTGCGGGTGGAACTCCCGCGTCGGGTTGTCGATACAGAGAATCGTCGAGTACTCGAACCCGGAGAAGTCCGGACGCTTCATGTGGAGGATGCGCTGGAACTCCTTTTTCTCGCCCGCGACGCCGGTCTTGACGGGATTCGAGATGACCTCCTCTTCGATGTAGAGGCCCGAACAGTCGCTTGCGAGTCCCGAGTCGAGTTCCCCCTGCACGAGCGCCGAGAGGTCGCGGCCGTTGTTCGTCGCTGGGAAGATGGTGTAGCGTGGTTTGTCGTAGTCGCGCCAGTCCTCGTCACGGCCGCCGGTCACTTCGCCGCCGTCGTGACTCGCACCGGCCCGAGCCATGTCGCAGAAAATCTTCGTGTAGGCTTTGTGCTGGAACCTGCTGAGTCGCTCGTCTTCGCGGACGAGAACCACGTCGGCACCGTAGGCGATGGCATCCTCGACGTGTTTGGACACGTCGTCACCGATGAGGACCGCGACGACTCGCTCTGCTTCAGTGCGAGACTCCGTCTCGCTGGCCTCCGAATTCTCTTCGGAGACCCCGTAGTCCTCGTTGTACTGGTCCATCAGTTGCCGGGCCTTCCCAAGCATCTCCTTGGACACGTCGATAAGTTCGCCCGCCTGCGTCTCGCAGTAGACCCACATGTCGCGGTAGACACCGCCGCGGAGCGCCCGGGCGTGGCGTTTGTCCCGCGTTGGGTGGTCGAGGTCCGGGTATTTCTCTTCCGGCGGTCGGTCGTCGATTTCGACTTCCGTCGCCGCTTCGTCGCTCCCCTGTACCGAGTCGATGCGGTTCTGGATGAGGCGTTTGACCGACCCGCGGTCTCCGCCCGCCTCCTCGCGTTCGAGTAGCGACTGAAGGTCTTCGACCTCATCGATGTTCTGCAGGGCGTTTCCGACATCGGCCGCGCTCATCTCCGAGAGGTCGAGGCCGTCGGCGTCGGCCGGTTCCTCGTCGTCATCGGAGAACTTCTCGATGCGACTTTCGATGAGGGCGATGGCACCAGCACGGTTCTCGCCGCGGTGTTCTTTCTGGAGAATCTCCTCTAATTCGGCGGCATCCTCGATGTCCTTGATGGCCGGGCCGAGTTCAGCAATCTCGTAGTCGCTCGGGTCGAAGTCGGTCATCGTCAGTCACCCCCCGCGGCCGCCGACTGCATCGCCTCCAGCACGTCCTCCATCGCCTCTTCGTCGTCCGGGTCGACCATCGTCGCCTCGCGCTCTGCCGGGGCTTTCGGAATCGGGTCCACAGAGGAGACGATAGTCGGCGACCCATCGAGACCGATGTAGTCCGGGTCGAGGTTGACGTCGGTATGGTCCCAAACCGTCAGATGGTCTTCGTAGTGCTTGGCGCGCGCTTTCGTCTCTTCGCGGAGGTCCTTCAGCGTGAGTCGGTCGCCTGCCGAGCGATACGACGGGACGAACTCCGGGTCGGTGACGACGAACGCCGGAAGCGACGCCTCGACTGTCTCTATCTCCTCGATATCTCCCTTGACGAGTCGTTTCGCTCGCAGGATACCCTCGTCTTCGTCTACATCTAGCGAGATGACGTGGGTAACGAGCGGCATGTCGAGACACCAGTTCGTCTGCGGTCCGGTGTGGCCAGTCTCCCCGTCGGCTGTCTTGAAGCCAGCAAAGATGATGTCGGGTTCACCGAGTTTCTCGATACCCGCGCTGAGCGTAATCGCCGTCGCCCACGTGTCGGCGGCGGCCATCTCTCGGTCGGAGACGAGGAACAGGTCGTCGGCGTACACCGACTCCATCGCCTCCTGTAGCACTTCCTTGTACCCCGGCGGCCCCATACTCATCACGCTGACCCGGCCGCCGTGTCGAACCCGTGTTTGAAGCGCGGCCTCCAGAGCGAACTGGTCGTTCGGGTTCATCACCGTGGGCGTCTTCCCCCGTTCGAGGTGCCCATCCTCGTCGAACGATACCTGGCCCTCCCGGAAGTCAGGAACGCCTTTCGTGAGTACTACTGTGTGCATTGAGAACTTCCCTCGTGTTAGTGTGACCTCAGATTCATAATAATCTTTTGTGCGGTCTGCGCGAAAATTCTGCGATAGCACTGGCTCAGCGGCCGCGAGACGGTCGAGTAGCGGCGGGAGGGACGGTTGCGTCAGGCGCGCTTAGATGCGGCCCGCGCGCCCCGGGTCAACGTCGATGGCGTCCACCGGACAGACATCGACACAGAGCATACAGTCAATACACTGGTCTTCGTGTGTCGGTTCGGCCTTCAATTCTGACTCGGGATGGCCCGGGGTATCGACCCAGGTAAACACGTCGACGGGGCAGTCTTCGAGACAGGCCCCGTCGGCGAGGCAGATGTCGAAGTCGACGGCGACGTGTGTTCCGTGGATGCCGAGTTTCTCCGGCGGGTCGACCGGTCCCCAGACGGCGACGCTGTCACCAAACGTAGTTTGGTTTGTCGACGAACGAAGTTCGTCCAGCTTTTCTTCGCCGACCTTCTCTCGGTTCTGCTCGAAGTTAGGGTCGATGGCCATGTTAGTATGTACCATTCCTCGACGAGACAATAAATCATACCCCGGACGAACGGTAGCCTCCTGACTTTGTGAGGCCGTACGCGGCGCCCAATGATGTTATATGATAACACATAACGTGCGTGCCATCGTAATAATAACGGCGTTCTCTGGGACGTGCGGCACACCGAGACGAGCGCTTCACCGGAGAAGAAACTATGGCAACGACGACACCAGAAGAGACGAACAAGGCCCTCGTACGGAAGGTCTACGAGGAGTTCTTGAACGAAAAAAACTACGACGTGATCGAAGAGTTATACGCGAGCGATTTCGTCGCCTATCGGGCCAAGGGCGTCGAGATGCCCCGAGCGTCTACGCTCGAGGACCTTGAGGCGGACGCCCGGGTGTTACACGAGGCGTTCCCTGACTTCACGGCGACGATTGAGGAGTTGGTCGCCGAAGACGATACGGTCGTCAGCCGACTCACCATTACCGGGACCCACGAGGGTGAATTCAGGGACATCGCCCCCACGGGGGAGGAGGTAACCTACGAGCAAACATCCTTCTTCCGCGTTGAGGATGGGAAGTTCGTGGAAGCGTGGGTGCTGACCGACACACTCGCATTTATGCAGCAACTTGGGTCTATCGAGGCACCCGACAAATAGCGGCCGGACCACCAACTCTTCCCGGACTTCTTTGGTATCTTGAGTTCGTCTGGATCGTCGACATGATGTTTGACAAGATAGTTACACTGTCGCACCAGCGGCCGCTTTGACTTCATATCACAAAGCGGCGTCCAATTCACCACACGTCTTCACGAGGAACAGCAGACACTCCGCGTGAGAACGTATTATTGTCCCCTGCAACAAGGCAGTCATCGATCTATGACACGCTCTTTGTAAGAGCTACTTATTCCACGCGCCGAATGTGTGATTATCCCCCCGCTCGAATCGACCCGACATGGACCTGTTCTTCTGGGTCGCCATTGCCCTCCTCGTCCTCGGTATCGTCGGGAGCGTCCTCCCGTTGCTTCCGGGTGCGCTCCTCTCGGTCGTGGCCGTCGTCCTCTACTGGTGGTCGACGGGATTCTCCGACCCCGGACTGCTGGCTCTCGTCGGCCTCCTGCTCGTTGGCTTCGCTGCGCTCGCGGCCGACTACGGCGCGGGGTTCGTCGCGGCCCGCGTCGGCGGCGCGTCGAGTCGAACGTCACTCCTCGCGGGCGTCGTCGGGTTCGTCCTCATGTTTATCCTTGGACCACTCGGCATCTTCGTCGGCGTCGCTGGCACCGTCTTCGTCGTGGAGTACCTCGAACACGAAGACGCCGAGCAAAGCGGTCAGCGGGCGCTCTATGCGACTGTCGGCGTCCTCGCCTCGTCGGCGGTGCAGGTGTTCCTGACGTTCTCGATGCTGGTGGGATTCGTCCTCGCCGTCGTGGTCTGACCGCGGCAGCTCCCGCGACTTCGACGAACCAACCGCTGCCACTACGCTCGTCTGGTCCCGTCTTCCGACTTAAACCTCCGCGACGACTCTGGCGGGTGCCCCGTCGGCATCGACGCGCAGTGGCATCACGAAGAGGTCGAACGCCCGGCTCTCGGGAAGCGCGTCTAGCCCGCAGAGATTCTCGACGATAAGTTGTCTCGACCCCAAGAGCACGTGGTGGACGGGAACGCCGTCGCCGCCCGTCAGGTCTGGACTCAGCGCGTCGATACCAACCGAGATTCCTCGGTCTGCGCACCACTGTCCAGTTTCGGGAGCCAGCGCCGGGTGGTCGGTCATCCGTTCTGTTCCCCACTCGGCTTCCCATCCGGTTTGGAAGACGAGGAAGTCGGTGCTGTCTGCCAATTCGTTCGGAATCGAATCGGGCGTCACGAGGCCGCCAGCACCAACGTCGCGGCAGTCGACAATCTGCGCCGTGAACCGAAGGTCCGCTACGGAGTAGGCGTCGAGAGTCCTTCCATCCGGTTCGGTGTGGGCCGGTGCATCGACGTGTGTTCCGGCGTGGGTTCCGAGTTCGAGACGCGAGACGCGATAGCCGTCAGTGTCGAACTCGGCGTGCGATTCGACTGAGACGGGCGGGTCACCGGGGTACGTGGGCATGCCGGACTCGACGAGGCGGGTGAGGTCGACGAGGGTCATGACTGACTCTTCGTCGGTGACCGTAAAACGAGTGTTCGTGTGGAACGATTCGGGTCGGAACGGGTGCAGTGCGGCGTTGGGGTACGGGTCGACTTACTTGTGCGCGAAGTAGACGACCGTCTCGTCGTCGTCGCGGTCGTCAACGCGCACGAAGCCGACGCGCTCGAACTGGACGAGTTCGTCGACGGGCACGTCGGCGAAGTCGGGTTCCGCGACACCCGTCACGTCGCCGTCCATGGTGCGCATCCGAACCGAGACACCGTCGGTGGGTGCCCAGTGAATCACGTCGACTTCGCCCTCGCGGACCACGTCGAGGTCGTCGCCGGTGGCGACGAGGGTGTCGTCTTCGCGGCGGACGGCACCGAAGCCCTTCAGCCAGACGCGTTCGCCCTCGGCGGGCACGTCGCCCGATTCGAGGAGGACGCTGTCGCCGACAGGGATGTTACGGGTGCCGCGGTCTTCGAAACTCGGGTGAAGCGGCGGATGGGCCGTGTCGGGACCGCCTTCAACGGCGAACTCCTCCCCGTCTCGGACGAGGAAGTAGCGGTCAGTCTCGTCGTCCGCGAGGTCGCGGTTGTTCGAGTAGATGGAACTCATCGAGAGGTCCACGTTCGAGGTGGACGTACCGAGGGCGACCATCGCGTCGACGATGGCCTGCCCGCGGATGCCGCGGCGGCGGAGGCTTTTGAGTGTCGGCGCGCGGGGGTCGTCCCACCCGTTGAGTTCGCCGTCGTCGATGAGTTGCTTGAGCGTCGAAGTAGACATCTTCACGCCGTAGGCGTCCACCTGCACGTGGCCCCAGTGGATGACTTCGGGGTACTCCCAGTCGAAGTAGTCGTAGACGAACTGCTGGCGCTTCGCGGAGTCCTGCAGGTCGATGCCGCGGATGATGTGGGTGACGCCCGTGAGGTGGTCGTCGACGCCGGACTGGAAGTCGAGCATCGGCCACGCGCGGTAGTCTGCGGCTTCCTCGCGCGGGTGCGGCGTGTCTATCATGCGGAAGGCGACCCAGTCACGTAGCGCGGGGTTCTTGTGTTCGATGTCGGTCTTGACGCGAAGAACCATCTCGCCGGACGAGTACTCGCCTGCGACCATATCCTCGAACTCGTCGAGGGTCGTCTCGGGGTCCTTGTCGCGGTGGGGGCACGGCTTGCCCTCGTTCTTGAGGTTCGAGAAGTCCTCACCGGTACACGAGCAGGTGTACGCGCCGCCCATCTCGATGAGTTCGCGGGCGTGGTCGTAGTAGGTCTCGACGCGGTCCGATGCGCGAATCACGTCGTCGGGTTCGAACCCGAGGTAGTCGATATCGTCGAGGATGGCGTCGTAGGCGTCGAGGTCGGGGCGCTTCGTCTCCGGGTCGGTGTCGTCGAACCGGACGATGAAAGAGCCATCGTACATCTCCTTGTACGTCCCGATGACGGCGGGCATGCGCGCGTGGCCGATGTGCCACGGGCCGTTGGGGTTCGGTGCGGCGCGCATGCGAACCTCGCCGTACTCCTCGGCGTTCGGGAGGTCGGGAAGTAGTGAGTCGTCTTCCTCGTCTTCCGCCTCCATCTCGGCGAGTTCCTCGGGCGCAAGGTCCTCTAGACGCTCGCGCTTCTCGGCGGCCGAGAGGTTGTTGACCTCGGCGACGACCGGACCGATGAGACCCGGAATCTCGCCACCGTGCTGTCGGAAGTCGGGGTTCTCTCCCATCAGCGGGCCCATGATGGCACCCACGTCGGCGTCGCTGTCGTGTTTGACCGCGTTGAGGAGGGCGTGTTTCTCCGCCTCTCGCTCCACGCGCTCTCGAAGCTCGTCGTCCATTATCGTTCGATTCCGCGGCGCGCGTAAAAACAGGCCCGGATTGCGGGAAGGGTAATTCTCGCGCGGGCAGGGGGTACGACACATGTTAACACTTCTGAATGGATATACGTTACGTCGATGGCGTTGCAACTCGTTGCCAGTTGGTGTGTGACAGTTCAGCGTGAGAAAGTCGTCGGTCGATGCTGTGCGACGGGGGACAGCGCGTCGCGAGACGCGGGCGTCGGTCGTGTATCGGCCGTCAGTAGCCGCGGGTGATGAGGTAGTCCGCGATGTCGCGGAGCAGGTCACGGGCCTCGTTGTCCGGAAGGACATCGAGGCGTGCTTTGGCCTGGTCGGTCAGGTCCTGCGCCATGTCTCGCGCGTAGTCGATGCTCCCGGCCTCGTTGAGTTCGGCCACGGCGGATTCGACTTCGCTTTCGGTGAGTTCTTCGGCCGTCTCGGCCTCGACGAGCGAGTCCACATCGACGCCCTGCTGGCGCGCGTGCAGCGAGATGATGGTCTCTTTGTTCTCGACGAGGTCGGAACCGCGCTGTTTGCCGAGTTTCTCCGACGGCACCGTCAGGTCGAGCACGTCGTCTTGAATCTGGAACGCGCTGCCCGACTCGATACCGTACTGGTAGAGTGCTTCGACGACGTCGTCGTCGGCACCCATGAGAACCGCCGGGATGGCGGCCGCGGTGCCGTAGAGCACTGCCGTCTTGAGTTCGATCATCTGGAGGTACTCGTCGGGGAGCACCTCGGTTCGGCGCTCGAACTCGATGTCGAGGGACTGGCCCTCGCAAATCTGGGTACACGTGGTCGCGAGTCGACGGACGGCTTCGAGGCCGTTCGCCGGGTCAGAGCCTGTCTGCGTCAGCAACTCGAAGGCTTTCGCGTACAGCGTGTCGCCCGCGAGGATGGCTGTCTCGGTGTCGTACTCTTTGTGGACTGCCGGGACGCCGCGCCGAAGGTCGTCGTCGTCCATGATGTCGTCGTGGATGAGCGTGAACGACTGGATGACCTCGATGCCCACGGCGGCGACCATCACGTCGATGGCCGTCCCCGAGAGCGTCGGGAACTCGCGGTAATCCTCCGACATCGGCTTGACATCCGCGAGGGACTCAGCCGTGAGGAGGGAGACGGTCGGACGGAGACGCTTCCCACCAGCCTTCAGGAGGTACCGGGAGGCTTCGTAGAGCCGCTCTGGCTCGGCCATCGGCACGTCCTCGTCGAGTGCCTCGTTCACGAGTTCGCGTCGCTCGCGAATCGCTTCGAGCACTCGCTGTTCCGTCGCGTCAGGGCTCATCAGTCCACCAGCTGAATCATGTTTCCGTTCCGCGTCACGTGGAGGTCACGACCGAGGGCGTAGCCCTGGCTCTCCGCGAGGTCCACGTACGGAGCGAAGCCCTTCAGGTTCTGGTGGGCCGGGATGAGGTGCTTGGGCTGGAGCGCCTGCAGCATCTCGTAGTGGCCTTCCTCACGAAGGTGGCCGGAGACGTGGATGTCGTCGTAGATGCGGGCACCCTGCATGCGCAGGAGGCGCTCGGACTGGTAGCGCTGCCCCTCGTTCGTCGGCTCCGGGATGACCCGCGCCGAGAAGATGACCTTGTCGCCATCTTCAATCTCGTACGGCGTCTCACCGCGGCCCATACGAGTGAGCATCGCGCGCGGCTCGCCCTGATGGCCCGTGACGATTGGCAGGAAGTTCTCCTTGCCCTCCTTCATGATGCGCTTGAAGGTACGGTCGACGGACTTGCGGTGGCCGTACATCCCGAGGTCGTCGGGTAGGTCGACGAAGCCGAGGCGCTCGGCCGTGCCGGAGTACTTCTCCATCGAGCGGCCGAGGAGGACCGGCTGACGGCCGATATCCTTGGCGAACTCGACGAGCGAGGAGACGCGCGAGATGTGCGACGAGAACGTCGTCGCGACGATACCGCCGTCGTAATCTTCGACGGAGGTCATCACGTCCTTGAGGTGGCGGCGAGCGACGGACTCGGAGGGCGTACGTCCCTTCCGACCGGCGTTCGTACAGTCCTCGATGTAGGCGAGGACACCGTTGCCCTCGCGACCGATTTCGCGGAAGCGCTTCATGTCGATTGGGTCTTCGAGGACCGGCGAGTGGTCCATGCGCTTGTCGAGACCGTAGACGATGGCTCCTTCCGGCGTGTGGAGGACCGGGTTGATAGCGTCGATGATGGAGTGGGTGACGTGGACGAACTCGAGGTCGACCTGTCCGGAGTCCCCGATAGACATCGTCGACCCGGCTTCCATCTTGACGAGTTCGTTGTTAACGTTGAACTTGTTCTCGCCCTCGATTTGTTGTTTCACCAGTTCGATGGTGAAGGGGGTCGCAACGATGGGTGCATCGTAGCGGTGTGCCAGCTTGGAGATGGCACCGATGTGGTCGAGGTGGCCGTGCGTCGGCACGATTGCCTGCACGTCACCTTCGAGGTCGCTCATGACACGGTCGTCCGGGATGGCGCCCATGTCGATGAGGTCGAGGCTGTGCATCTTTTCGGTCTCAACGTTGTCGTGGATGAGAACCTGCGACAGGTTGAGGCCCATGTCGAAGACGACAACGTCGTCGCCCGCACGGACTGCCGTCATCTGACGGCCAACTTCTTCGTATCCGCCTATGGTTGCAATTTCAATTTCCATGGTTTGTCTCTCGATATTCCGAGCATCGAAAGCCACGATGTGGCGAAGGTGCTCACGGAAAGACGGGTGTCTGGGGGCCACCGGCCCCGGCGTCTTGCAGCTCGTCGGTCGAATGACCCCGCGTGCGAGGCGGCCCGCATCTTCTGCGAATCGGGCACGCCCGCACTTACCCGCGGGTTTGTGGTACTCGGAACTACTCACGGGGGTACTAAAAACTACGTGGGTTGACCGCGCCCGCATACCCGCCCCCGAGAGAATCGGTAATCGTGGCACAGAGATATCAGAAGGCTGTCCAGAAATCGACAATTACCCGGTTTTCAGCGTCGACAGTTCGCGGTGAACACATCGGTGGGCCGATACGCAGGTAATTGCAGGACTGCGAAGCGGTACGCACCCAGATTGTCATCCCTCTACTGGGAATTACAGGGGGATTCGCGGCAACCGGTCCGGCACCTTTAAGATAACGACGAGACGGAATTGAACCATGAGCGGTCGACCTCTCGATGTCCTGGAGGACTCACTGGACGAACCAGTGACAGTCACTCTCAAGGACGAAAGCGCATACTACGGCGTCCTCGCCGGCTACGACCAGCACATGAACGTTGTCCTCGAAGAGTCCCTTGACGACTCCGTCCCCGGAGATGTCGAACTCGAGCAAGTTCAAGACACAACCATTATACGCGGCGATAACGTCGTGACCATCAAAGCATGACGGGTGCAGGTACCCCTAGCCAAGGAAAGAAGAACAAGACGACGCACGTCAAGTGCCGTCGCTGCGGCGAGAAGTCCTACCACGTGAAGAAGAAGGTCTGTTCGTCCTGCGGCTTCGGCAAGTCGAAGAAGCGTCGGAGCTACGCCTGGCAGTCCAAGTCGGGCGACAACTAACGACAACTGACGGTCTTTCGACCGTTTCTCTGTCTTCTGTCTCGCCGTTCTCGGCGAGCACCACTACCACCTTTCCTGACACCCGGTTCGTGCTGCAATCGTGCGACCAGTTACCACAGAGCTAGCTACTGAACTCCCGTTCTCGCAACGAGTCGAGCGCGTCCGTTGTTACCACGAGCGCGTCTACTCTGCACTATCCGTTTAGCAGTTCGCTGCAACGAGCGAGCCGGAGAGACGAGTACCAGAGAGGGGCGTTTCGGTCCAGAATTTCGACGGTCTCCGGCAACGATATCCACAGACGTGCATAAATTGGGGTTCGAAAACCCGTAGTTACTGCATAAGGACGGGTTTTTTACCCCCTCACCTCCGTACCATCAACTATGGCAAATGGGCGGGACGACTCCCACCACATCGGCGGACTGACTGAGAAGTGTGGCGTCGTCGGCGTCGCACTCGACGGTCGAGACGCCGCACGACCCCTGTACTACTCCCTGTACGCCCTCCAACACCGGGGACAGGAGTCGGCAGGTATCGTCACCCACGATGGATTCCAACAGCACAGCCACGTCCAGATGGGTCTCGTCGGCGACGCGTTCAGTCCCGACGACCTCGACGGTCTCAAGGGAACGACGGGCATCGGCCACGTTCGCTATCCGACTGCGGGCGACGTGACGAAGTCCTGTGCGCAACCGTTCGCCGTCTCGTTTAAATCGGGGTCGCTTGGACTCGCGCACAACGGCAACCTCGTCAACGCCGACGAACTCCGCGACGAGTTGGAGAACTACGGTCACGCGTTCACCTCGACGGGTGACACCGAGGTCATCGCGCACGACCTCGCCCGCAACCTCCTCGAAGAGGACCTCATCCGCGCCGTCAAGCGAACCATGGAGCGCATCCACGGGTCCTACGCGCTGACCATCATGCACGACGAGACGGTCCTCGGCGTGCGCGACCCCGAGGGGAACCGCCCGCTCTGTATCGGAAAGGTCGACGACGGCTACATCCTCGCCTCCGAATCCGCCGCCATCGACACCCTCGACGGCGAACTCGTCCGCGACGTTCGACCGGGCGAACTCGTCGTCCTCACCCCGGACGGGTCCGGATTCGACTCGTACCAACTCGTCGAACGCGAGAACACGGCCCACTGCTTCTTCGAACACGTCTACTTTGCGCGCCCCGACTCCGTGATGAACGACTCGCTCGTCTACGAGGTTCGTCGTGGACTCGGTCGCAAACTCTGGGAGGAAGCGGGCGTCGACAGCGATGTGGTCATGCCCGTCCCCGACTCCGGCCGGGCGTTCGCCTCAGGATACGCCGAGGCAGCACAGGAAGACGGCGCGAGCGTCGAGTTCGCCGAGGGCCTGATGAAGAACCGCTACGTCGGACGGACGTTCATCATGCCGACGCAGGACGAACGCGAGCGCGCCGTTCGCCTGAAACTCAACCCTATCAAGAGCACCGTCGAAGGGAAGTCCGTGACGCTCATCGACGACAGCATCGTCCGCGGAACGACTTCGACGCAACTCGTCGAACTCCTCTACGAAGCGGGTGCCGAAGAAGTCCACATGCGCATCGGTGCGCCGCCCATCGTCGCCCCGTGTTACATGGGTATCAACATGGCCACCCGCGAGGAACTCATTGCCTCCGACAAGTCCGTCGAAGACGTCCGAGACACCATCTCCGCCGACAGCCTCGGATATCTCTCTATCGACGCCATCTCGGAAGTCCTCGGGAAGTCCCGCGCAGACCTGTGTCTCGGCTGTGTCACTGGTGAGTATCCCTACGACATCGACGACGAGACGACCGACCGCGACGTGCGCCGCCCCGCCATCGGCGCGGACGCTCCCGCCGACGACTGACCACTGCTGGTCGTACTCTCGACGGGACCGGACCTACTCGTTCGGACGCACCCCACCCACACAGGAGTCGTACGCTGCACGTGTCTTACTTTCAGACTGTCCCCGAGAGACGAAATAGCATAATCAACGCGACGTTTCTTGGCCTCCCAATTCCTCTCTGCATATGTACTCCGACCCACTCGGACCGGGTCTTGGGTTGGAGTACGGAGTGCGACACCGACGAGCGACGCTCGTACCGACAGTATTCTACGAGCGTCCCCGTCGAAGTGACCTGCCGGTCGCGTCCACGTACCACTCCCTCCTGTTCACCGAGTTCGGTGGCGGATGGTCCGACACCAGCGCGGGACAGGACGGGATTCTCCCTACTGTCGAATTCAATAGCTGACGCAGCGGAGCGAATTCAGTAGCCGACACAGCGGAGTAAAATCAGTAGATGACGTAGAGCAGCAGATAGACGACGTTGCCGAGAACGAACGAAATCAGCCACAGTGACGCGGCGATGCGGCCGAATCGTGCGTGGTTGGTCCCGAATACGTCGGAGATGGGTCGGGTCAGCGCCAAAAGCAGGGTGTAGTAGACGACTGGAACACAGACGATAGCGAGGAGCATGTGGACCGCCAGCGTCGGGAGGTAGACGAACTGGTAGATGGCTTCCGGGCCGGGGAATTCAGTGGTTCCCTGAACCACGACTTTGTAGAGATAGAGGACGAGAAACGTCGCAAAGAGAGCGAACGAGGTGAGCATCATCCGCTGGTGGCGTTTGATTTCCCCGCGGCGGACGAAACGGATGCCCGCGAGGATGGTCACGATGGCGGCGGTGCTGATGACCGCGTTCACGTGCGGAATCGCGTGCAGCACCGCGTCGGACGCCTGTGGGATGACCGCGCGTGGAATCGCCCCCAGCACTGCACCGAACACGAGTGCGAGCGAGACGACTGAGAGGGCAGCAGTCAGACCGCGGACGTGGTTTCGAGCGCGAAACTCCATGTCCGTACTGGAGGCTTGCGAAAGGAAAACCGTTCTGTCCGAACCCAATCCCACGGCGTCTGCAAACGCCCGACATTGCCGCGTCGAAAGGAAAGTCATTTAAATTACCGCGAGGTAACGAAGAATGCAGCAAGACACAGCGGGCGTGGGTAGCCAAGCCAGGCCAACGGCGCAGCGTTGAGGGCGCTGTCCTGTAGAGGTCCGCCGGTTCAAATCCGGTCCCACGCATCGCAAGATGCAGGTGATTTCCTCCAAGGACATCACCCACGCACAATCCTTCCGAAAACTACGCCCCTGAGAGAGTTCTCTTGGCGGGGGTATTCTGTACTTCCTAGTAGCGTTGCGGGCGCTGTCCTGTAGCGTTGCGGGCGCTGTTAGCGGTCCGACGGTGAGTCGTTACTGGGCTACCGGGCTGGGGCCGCGACTTTAAAAGGGTCGAACGAGTAACACGCCCCATGGCCAAATATTCGACAAACCGGGGCGGAGGTGGCTCCGACGGCGACAGTTGCGAACTCTGCGGACGAACCACGACGAAACCCCGTCGTGCAAACGTCGCTGGTGCCGACCTGTTGGTCTGTCCTGAGTGTGCCCCCCACGGTGAGAACCGCCACACCGACCGCAAGAAAGAGTCGACGTCCTCCCGCGACTACTCCGAACAGAACCGTCGCAAGCGCGCCGCACAGCGGACGGCGAAGATGTACGACAGCGCAAAGGGCGACTCGAAACACTGGGAAAAAGAGGGCACGAACTACGAGAAGGACCGCCTCCCGTACCTCGTCTCTGGCTACGGCGGCGTGGTCGAATCTGCACGGCAGGACGCCGGACTGCAACTTTCCGAACTCGCCGACGAACTCGACATCGACGAGAAGCAACTGCTCGCAATCGAGCAGGGGCGCGCGACGCGAGCGAACATCGGTGGCTCGGTCATCCGGGCACTCGAAGAGCGCCTCGACGTGTCGCTCGTCGACGAGTAGCACGATTTTTCTCCCTCGGGCGTCTCGACGCCCTCATGACACACTCTCTCGCACCCACGAACCCTGAAGTCCGAGCGTTCGAGGCGGCCGTCGCGAGTATTGACGGGCGGTCTGTCGTCCTCGACGAGACGTACTTCTATCCCGAAGGCGGTGGCCAACCCGCAGACCGAGGCGTCCTCGGCGGCGTCGAACTCGCCCACGTCTACTCCGAAGACGGCGTGGTCGTTCACGAACTCGCGGACGACCCCGCGTTCGAAGTCGGCGACGAAGTAACGGGCGTCATCGACGACGACTACCGAACCTACTGCATGCGGGCGCACACCGCGAGTCACGTCCTCTACGGTGCAGCGCGCCACGTCTTCGACGACCTCGGCTACGGCGGCTTCGGCATCTCCGAGGAAAAGGTCAGAGTCGACTTCGAGACGAGTACGGATGTAGACGACGCGGCACTGGTCGAATTAGAGCGACTGGTCAATCGCGCCGTCTGGGACTCCCGAGACGTGTCGTGGGAGGAAATTCCAGTCGCCGAGGCGCGCGAGCGCGACGAAATCGCGTTCAACGTGAAGACTGAAGAGGGGGTCTTCGCCGACGCCGACGAAGTTCGAATCGTCACTGTCAATGGGTGGGACTGGGGTGCCTGCGGCGGCACTCACGTCTCGAACACCATCGAAATCGGGCCTGTGGAGGTACTGGGTCGCTCGAACCCCGGCGAGGGTCTCACGCGCGTCGAACTCGCCGTCGGGCCGTCGGCCATCGACCACCGCGCCGAACTCCAGCAGTCCGCCTACGAGGCGGCACGGGAACTCGGAACGAACCTCGGAGAACTCGGCGGCGTTGCCGCCGAGATAGTCGAGTCACGCGCCGCGCTCGAATCCGAACTCGCCGACCTGAAAGCGGAGGTGCTCGGAGCGCGCCTCGCAAACTTCGAGACGCTCGAACGTGAGGGCCTGACGTGGAAAGTCGGGGCCGTCTCCGGGTTCGAAGCGAACGACGTGGGCGAGGCCGCCAAGGACGCCCGCGGTGAGGCAGACGTGCTCGTCGCCGTCGGCGACTCCAACGCACCGTTCATTGTCGTCGCCAGCGCGGGTGACGTTTCGGCGGGCGACATCGTCGACGACGTGACGGACGAGTTTGGCGGCGGGGGCGGGGGTGGCCCGACGTTCGCACAGGGCGGCGGCCTCGGCACCACCGCCGACGAGGTGCTGGCGTTCCTCCGCGAGCAACGATAGCGCCCAACACTGTCGGATTGAAAACCCGTTCCGGGACAATTCACTCATCTTTTTCAATTATGGTTCGTAGAAGAGACCATGGTAACAGTAGGGTCCGACACCGCGCTAACTGACGAGCAGCGGGCCATCCGCGACGTGGTCCGTGAGTTCGCGGTCGAGGAGATTCGCCCGACCGCCCACGAGGCGGACGAGACGGAGACGTTCCCCGAAGAGGTGTGGGACGGCCTCGCTGAACTCGACCTGACTGGCCTGACCGTTCCCGAGGAGTACGGCGGATTCGGTGCCGACCGGATGACCTACTCCGTCGTCAACGAGGAAGTCGCCTACGGGCAACTCGCCGTCGCGACTGCACTTTCGGTCCACTGTCTCGCGACCGAGTGTATCAACGAGTTCGCCACCGACGGGCAGAAAGAAGAGTGGCTTCCGAAGATGGCTGACGGCCGTCCGGTCGGGATGTTTGCACTCTCGGAACCCGAAGCTGGGTCGAACCCGGCGGAGATGTCCACCGTCGCCCGCCGCGAGGGCGACGAGTTCGTCATCAACGGCAAGAAGCAGTGGATTACGAACGGCCAGCGCGGTGGCGTCTGTATCCTCTTCGCGAAGACGGACCCGGACGACCCCCGCTCTGTCACGCAGTTCCTCGTCCCCGGGGACGCCGGATACGAAGTCGGCAAGAAAGAAGAGAAGATGGGTCTCCGTGCATCCGATACGACGGCGCTCCTCTTCGACGACGTGCGCATCCCGGCCGAGAACCAACTCACCGAGGAAGGCCGCGGTCTCTCTGCCGCGTTCCACATCCTCACCGGCGGCCGCATTGGGATTGCCTCGCAGGCAACTGGTCTCGCACAGGCCGCGCTCGACGAGGCGGTCGACTACGCACAGGAACGCGAGCAGTTCGACAAGCCGATTTCGAAGATTCAGGCCATCCGTCACAAGATTGCGGACATGGGGACGCAAGTCCACACCGCGCGGACGCTGGTCCGCGAGGCCGCCCGCGTCGCGGACGCTGGTGAGGACCCGCGCACGCCCGCCGCGATGGCGAAGTACTACGCGAGTGAGGCCGCCGTCGACGTGACCAACGAGGCCGTGCAGGTCCACGGTGGCTACGGCTACACGACCGACTTCGACGTGGAACGATACTACCGCGACGCCAAGATTACGACCATCTACGAGGGCACGAGCGAGATTCAAAAAGAGATTATCGCGCGGTCGCTTCTGGACTGAGACAGCGACGCGCCCGAAGCGTCTTTTTTCTCCGCTGTCTTAGACCGGGCAATGACTCTCCCGGACCTGTCCGGTTTCGACGCCGTCGTCTACGACCTCGACGGGACGCTCGTGAACCTCCGCGTCGACTGGAACGAGGCGGCCCGCGACGCCGCGCTCGTTCTCCGCGAGGCGGGCGTCGAGGCGGACTCGATGGACCTCTGGCGGATGCTCGACGTGGCAGACGAACACGGCGTCCGCGAGGAATTAGAGCGCGAACTCGCGGCGCACGAGCGACAGGGAGCGTGGACTTCTGACCGCCTCCCGCTCGCAGACCACCTCCCCGAAGACGGCGTTCCCTCCGGCGTTTGCTCGCTCAACGCGGAGGACGCCTGCCGCGTTGCACTCGACGTACACGAACTCGAACCCCACGTCGATGCTGTCGTCGGCCGCGACACGGTAGCGACCGAAAAACCAGACCCCGAACCGCTGCTCGTCACGCTGGCGGAGATGGGTGTCGAACCGGATTCGGCCGTGTTCGTCGGTGACTCCTCGCGGGATGAAGTGACTGCCGAACGCGCCGGTGTCGCGTTCAGATACGTCGGCGACGGGCCGTCAGGTGTCTGAGTCGGCGCAGGTCTGCGGCGTTACAGACGAATAGGGCACACAGGCGACACGCTGCTCCTCTCCGCAGGGCGGCGTGTCGCACACCCGCTGACGCCCCGCGGCGATACTCAACGCACGGCGGCGTTGGCCGCGGTATCGGATATAAATCTCAGGAGGCGGGTGGGTTTCGACCCGCCGAGTGGGTTAAGCCCGCCGCGTCCTACCTCCTTTTCATGGGATATCCGGTCTCGTACTACTGTCCGCACTGCGGTGCGGTGGTCGAAGTCGAACGCGACGGCTACCTCGCCGACAAGTCGGTGACGCCGTATCCGCTGGCGGGATGGGCGTACGTCGACCCGGACGACGACTTCGAGGCGGACGACGCCGACGGTGTCCACTTCGTCTGTGGCGAGAGCGACGCACCCGGCCTCACATGGACCGGCGTGGTGAGCGAGGCCGACGACGTGGAGAATCCGGGATTGACGTCGCCGTGCGGCCGTGACTTCTATCTCTCGTTCGTAAAGTACGAACACGGACGCGAGGTGGAGTCAGTTCCCGAAAGCGACTACGTCGTCATCGGTGGGCAGGGGCCAGCGAGTCCGCGAGGGCCGGACGCCGGTCCGCGCGGTCCCGGCGGAGTCTAAGAATCCGGGTGTTGTGAACGGTTAGCCCTTGATGTTGCAGACGGGGAACGTCCGAACGACTTTGTCGCCGATGCCTAACTCGTCGGAGACGCGGACAACCTCGTCAACGTCCTTGTAGACGCCGGGTGCCTCTTCGGCCACCGTCGCGCCCGACTGCGCCTTGACGAAAATCTTCTGTTGCTCGCGGAGTTCGTCTTGGACCGTCTCGCCCCAGTATTCTCGTTTCGCCTGTGTTCGGCTCATCAGGCGACCCGCACCGTGGGCTGTCGACCCGAACGTGAGGTCCAGCGACGACTCACCACCGCGGAGGACGTAGCTTCCAGCGCCCATGCTGCCGGGGATGATGACCGGTTGTCCGACCTCGGCGTACGCTGGCGGGAGTTCGGGTCGGCCCGCGGGGAACGCTCGCGTCGCACCCTTTCGGTGGACGTAGAGTTCTCGTTCTTCGCCGTCAACGGTGTGAACTTCCTTCTTGGCGATGTTGTGCGCCACGTCGTAGAGGTGGCGCATCTCCATGTCGCGCCAGTCGCGGTCGAACACGTCGGCGAACACCTCTCGCGTGCGGTGCATGATGAGTTGCCGGTTCACCCACGCGAAGTTGATAGCGGCGCACATCGCGCCGTAGTACTCCTCGGCGAGTTTAGACCCGGCGGGCGCGGCGGCGAGTTCCTTGTCCGGCAACTCCGCCAGCAGGTCGGCGTGTTCCTTCTCGATGCGGCGGAGGTAGTCCGTACAGGTCTGGTGGCCGAGGCCGCGCGACCCGCAGTGGATGAGGACGACGATTTGGTCGGTTTCGAGACCGAACGACTCCGCTACGTCGTCGCGGTACACGTCGGTGACGCGCTGGACTTCGAGGAAGTGGTTGCCGGACCCGAGGCTACCGATTTGGTTACGCCCGCGGTCTTTGGCCTTCTGCGAGACGAACTCGGGCCGTGCGTCGTCGCGGAACCCTTCGTCTTCGCAGTGTGCAAGGTCGTCTTCGGTGGCGTACCCCGCGTCGAGCGCCCACTGCATCCCGCGTGCGAGAATGTCGTCGATGGTCTCTCTGTCGCCCGTCACGACACCACCGCCGCCGAGGCCGCTCGGGATGGCGTCGAACAGCGCATCTACGAGTTCCGATTCCTTGCCCTGAAGGTCCTCGTAGGTGAGGTTCGTCGTCATCATCCGCACGCCGCAGTTGATGTCGTAGCCGACGGCTCCGGGCGAGATACACCCGTCTGTCGTGTCCGTCGCGCCGACGCCGCCGACGGGGAATCCGTACCCCTGGTGTCCGTCGGGCATGCAGATGGCGTGGTTAGCGATGCCCGGCAGGTGCGTCGCGTTCCGCAACTGTTCGAGCGTCTTGTCCTGTCCAATCTGTTCGAGCAACGCCTCGGAGGCGAGCACCCGCGCGGGAGCGTTCATCTCGCCCTCCTGCGGAATCTCCCAGACGTGCTCGCGAACTCGTCGCAGTTCGATATCGCCGAACTCGCGTGTGGTCATATTCGAACGTTCGAGACGGCGATTCAATAGGATTCCGTCACGCGTCGGGTCGAATCGGGAGTCAGAAAAAAGAGGTGTGCGGTCGGACCGCGTTCACACGTCGAAGACGACGTAGGCGTCCCACCCGTCTTTGCCTTCTTCCAGTCTCATCTCGGAGTAGGTGACGGCTTTCACGTCGCGGGCGGTCACGTCGGCGAACGGGACGCCGCGGGCCGAGGCTTCGACGACCCACTCGTCGCCGTCTTGGCGAACCGTCGCGTCGTGGTCGGCGGGGAGGACGCCGCGCACGTCGCGCTCGTAGATGAGTTCGTCCAGATAGTCGAACAGTGCCGCTTCCCGACTCTCAGCCCGGACAGAAAGCGAGAAGCGCTCGCCAGTGTCTGCAACCTCGTCGCACATTGCGGCCGTGAGACCGTCTGCGACGGCGGCGAAAACGTCGCCGAGGCTGGCACCGTCTGCTTCGACGGCCACGTCGGCGGTGTGTTCGCGAAGTGTGAAACCCATACCGACTCGTGGGTGACAGCCACCCCTCGTCTTTTCGGTCGTCGGGTGCGGGCGTAATCGGCGGGTGCGGGCGTAAACTGTTCTCGTGTGCGTCGTTCACATGGACGGTGGAGTTATATTCTCCCTCCGGCTACCTCGGATTGTGAGCGTCAACGTAACGATGCGGGTCGACGGGCCCGGCGAGACAGCGTACGCTGAGGAGGCGTGGGACCTCAAAGAGGTCATCCGGGCCAACGAGGGCCTCCTGAAACAGCGCCGCGGATTCTTTATGGACGCCTACCGCCGTTCGACGACCTATCTCCTCTTCGAAAACGACGCACTGGTCGCGTTCGCCTCCACACGACGCGACGGCTACATTCTCTTTCTCGCCGTCGCTCCCAACGACAGAGGCGAAGGCCACGGCAAACGACTCGTCGCAAAAGTCGCAGAAGAGAACCCAGTCGTCACCTGCCACGCCCGCACGACGAACACGAACGCGCTCGACTTCTACGAGAACCTCGGCTTTACCATCCGACGCCGTATCGACGGCTACTACGAAGACGGCGGCGCGGCGTACTACCTCCGTCTCGGCGAGGAAGCGAGCCTCCGCGAGCGTCTCTCCGAGTTCCTCCGGCGCTAGGAACGATACCTCGCATTCGACACGTCTCTCTCTGCTCCTGCGAGCGCAGCACTGACTTTGCTCGTATCCTTAATTTTTATTCGCTCCGTAGTAGTAGGTCTGTGTATGTACATCGGAGTGCTCACTGTCCCGCTCGGGAACGAATCCCTCGATGACGTGCTCGACTATCTGTCCGGTATCGGCGTCGAAGGTGTCGAACTCGGCGTCGGCGGCTGGCCCGGCCAAGACCACGTCGACCGAACAGCAGTCCTCGGTGACGAAGACGCACAGGCTGACCTGCTCGCGGCCGTCGAAGACCGAGGCATGCAGATCAGCGCGCTGGCGACCCACAACAATCCGCTGCACCCGGACGAGGAGACGGCTGCCGAGGCAGATACGGAACTCCGCGAAGCCATCGAACTCGCTGCCGCCCTCGACGTGAACACCGTCACCTGTTTCTCTGGCCTGCCCGCAGGCGGCCCGAACGACGAGGTGCCGAACTGGATTACAGCCCCGTGGCCGACAGAACACGCCGACGCCCACGAGTACCAGTGGGACGTCGCCATCGACTACTGGTCTGACCTCGCCGAATACGCCGACGACTACGGCGTCGACATGGCCATCGAGATGCACCCCAACATGCTCGTCTACGAACCCACGGGGATGCTGAAACTCCGCGAGGCGACCAACGAGCGCATCGGCGCGAACTTCGACCCCTCGCACCTCTACTGGCAGGACATCTCCATCACCGACGCGATTCGGTTCCTCGGCGAGCACGACGCTATCCACCACTTCCACGCGAAGGACACGAAGGTGTACGAGTCCGAATCGCGCATTAAGGGTGTCCTCGACACCACCTCGTACGCAGACACCGCCAACCGCTCGTGGCTCTTCCGCTCTATCGGCTACGGTCACGGCGAGGAACACTGGAAGGACGTGGTCTCGACGCTTCGGATGGTCGGCTACGAGGGCGCGCTCTCTATCGAACACGAAGACGCGCTTACCTCGTCCAGAGAGGGGCTAGAGAAGGCCGTGGACGTGCTCGGACGCGCCGTCTTCGAAACGCAACCCGGCGAAGCCTACTGGGCGGAGTAATCAACGATGACTGAACCTCTCAAAGTCGGCGTCTTCGGCTACCGCTTCATGGGCAAGGCCCACTCAAACGCGCTTGCCCGCCTCCCGATGTTCTTCCCCGACGCGCCCGATGTCGAGCGCTCCGTCATCATCGGCCGCGACGAGGAGGCGCTCGCAGACGCCGCCGAGCGATTCGGCTTCGAATCGACGGCGACAGACTGGCGCGACGTGGTCGACGAGGTGGACGTGTTCTACAACCTCGGGCCGAACCATCTCCACGCCGAACCTTCCATCGCGGCGCTCGAAGCAGGCGCACACGTCTTCTGTGAGAAGCCGCTTGCCCCCACACTGGACGAAGCCGAAGCAATGCGCGACGCCGCCCGTGACGCTGACGGTGTGGCCGGATGCGCCTTCAACTATCGCTTCGTCCCCGCCATCCAGTACGCCAAGGGCCTCATCGAAGACGGCGAACTCGGTGAGATTCACCACGTGCGCGGTCGCTACCTGCAGGACTGGCTCGTCGACCCCGAGGCACCGTGGGCGTGGCGCATGGAAAAGGAGTACGCCGGGTCCGGCGCGCTCGGCGACCTCGGCGCGCACACCGTGGACCTCGTGCGCTTCCTCGTCGGCAACGTCGCGGGCGACATCGAGCGCGTCTCCGGGCACCTCCAAACGTTCGTCGACGAGCGCCCGGTTCCCGGCACGGACGAGTACAAGCCCGTGACTGTCGACGACGCCTACACCGCACAGGCCGAGTTCGAAAACGGCGCAGTCGGGTCGCTCGAAGCCTCGCGCTTCGCCAACGGCCACAAAAACGACCACACCATCGAGATTCACGGCTCGGAGGGGAGTCTGAAGTTCTCGCTCGAACGCCTCAACGAACTGGCGGTCTTGACGGGCGATTCGCGCGGCTACGAGACGGTACTCGTCACCGACGAGACCGACCCCTACGTGGACCACTGGTGGCCGCCGGGCCACGTCATCGGCTGGGAGCACACGTTCGTCCACGAGAACTACGAGTTCCTCACTGCGGCGTCCGAAGGCGGGGAGTTCCACCCATCGTTCGAGGACGCCTACGAGGTACAGGAGATTCTCGATGCTATCGAGCGGTCGGACGAAACCGGCGAGTGGGTCAGCCTCGACTAGGTCAGAAACAGCCGTCGCCAACAGTATTTGTAGTCGCTCCGCCGAAGCGTAATGGTGCGTTCTCGATGTGCCGCTTGTTTTCAGGGTGCCCAATTAGGAGGTTCCTATCGTATCTCTAGACGGCTACACAATGGCCTTCGAGTGCAACCCAACCACAAACTCTCTTCAAGAGAGGGAGTGACCTTCATCGAGAAGGTGCTGAACATCATCGGCGTCGAGCGCTTTGTTCGATTCTAGATATTCCTCGATACGCTGCAGTGACGATATTACGGTCGCCCGCTTGAGAGCTCTCTCCGACAACTCGTCGAACCGTACGAGGTCTCTCTGGCGGTATTTGTGCTTGTCTACGTAAAACAGATGCAAGATGTTGTACGTCTTGTTGTCCTTGGGTACCCCGAGGACGAGCTTGCCGTAGATACGGAGAATGTTCCCTTCGCGGAAAATCTCTAGTTTGTCACACCCTGTCGGAACTTCGTAGATGTGGCGGGATGGAGTATCGCTCTCTAATACACGGCAGATTTTCTTGAGTACGCGCTGCTGTTCCGTTGCATCGAGACCTCCAAGCGACTTCGTGAACTGGTCTGCGAATATCGCGACCGTTTCTTCACTATTGAGGGGAACGGAACTCACTCAAGAAGTGCCGACGATAGCAAATTAAAAAATACTCCCGAATTCAGAATTTCAGGACACTGGCAATTTCCTCTTTTGAGGACACGCGTCCCTCAACGAGGTCTTCGATCCCGTCGAGAACCTCTTGAGGGACGGACTCTTCGTGGCCCTCATCGTCGTGGTCCTCTTCCCGGGGTTTGTGTGCCATCGTATCTGAATAAGATACCCCGAGACATTTAGTTGTTCACCAATTGCTTCACGCAAACCACGTCGAGTTTCAACGGGACTTCCCCACGCGAAGTCAACCTCGGTGTTAAGTGGTGGCTACCAGTCGATTCCGAAATTAGGAACCTGAACTGCAGCCCAATTAGTACTCGACGATGCCCTCGTCGGTGATGACTTCGTCGATGAGTTCGACCGGCGTGGCGTCGTAGGCGGGGTTTTCTAACTCGATTCCCTCGACGGGTTCGAGCATGACCTCGCTGGGCGACCGAATCTCGTTTTCGAAGCGGAACCCGCCGTCGACGAGCTTTGCGCTCGACCCAACGACCGTCACGGGCACGCCGACTTCGTTGGCGGCGGCGACGAGCGGGAAGGTACCGATGCGGTTGTAGAGCGTGTTCTCGACGATGCAGTCCATGCCGATGACGACGCGGTCACATCGCGGGAGGAAGAGTCCCGACGCCCCGTCGACCATCAGGTGCGGTTGCACGCCGTCGATGGCGGCGAGTTCGCGGGCGAACTTCCGACCGAGGTAGCGCGGGCGCGCCTCCGTGATGTAGGCGTGGAGTTCGTTCCCGTCTTCGACGGTCAGTTCGACGGCCTCCATGACCGTCGACGAGTAGTCGTGGGTGAGGAAGGTATCGCCGTCTTCGAACGTTTCGGCCGCGTTCTTCGCGGCGCGGTGTTTCCCCGTTTCGACCTTCTCGACGACGCGGTCGATAGTCGTGCGCGTGAGTTCGCGCGCTTCGTCGATCCCGTCTGCCTGTCCCTGTACGTCGTTGAGGACCTCCTCAAGTGCGTTGTAGAGGGATGCATGCGACGGGTTCGCGCGTTTGAGCGCGCTGACGTTCCGTTCGAGGTCGCGTTCGAACTCCTCGACAGTAATGTAGTCGCGCTCGGTTAACTCCGCGAGCGACCGGGTTGCCTTGACGGCGACGACCGAGGAGCTGTGCGTCTGCATCTCACGAATCTCCTCGATGGTCTCGTCTATCATACGCGAACGTCGCCGTATCGTGTGAAAGAGTTTCCGGGAGGAGTCAGTCGTCCGCCTCAGCGTTCGGCTCCGAGTCGGGTTTCGTCGCGGTGCTGTCCGGTTTGATATCGTCGTCCGGCTTGGTGCCGCCGTCGCCAGCGTCGGTGCGCTTGGCGTAAATGAAGACGGCGATGGCGGTGATGAACCAGATGACCGCGCCGACGCGGATGGCGAACTCCGCCTTGTCGGCCCACGTGGGGAGCGTCGCATTTAACGAGAGTGCGGCCACGATGGGCGACCCGACGAGAATCGTCGTCACGAACGTCATCTGCATGACCCATCCGTAATCGACGCCGTCCGGATTCGACCGCTCGACTGGTTGCACGGGTGGACGTCTCACGCAGGGGGCTAATGCGTGCCGATTCCGGTCAGCATCGACAAAGGGGGAGGCTCATAACCCGGACGGGCGAATGGCAACCATGGCCACGGTACGTTCCCTTCGGGCGAAGGCTGGAGACGAGCCAATCACGATGCTCACGGCGTACGACGCGCCGACGGCGCGCATCGTCGACGAGGCCGAAATCGACATCATCCTCGTCGGCGACAGCCTGGGCAACGCGTCGCTCGGGTACGACTCGACGCTGCCGGTCACAGTCGACGAGATGCAGAGTCGGACCGCAGCGGTCGCCCGCGCGACGGACGACGCCCTCGTCGTCGCCGACATGCCGTTTCTCTCGTTCGGGGTGGACGAAGCGTCCAGTATCGAAAACTGCGGACGCATGCTGAAAGAATCGGACGCCGACGCGGTCAAGTTAGAAAGCGGCCCGCACACTGTCGAACTGACAGCGCGTCTCGTCCAACTCGGTATCCCCGTGATGGCGCACCTCGGTCTCACGCCACAGCGAGTGAAGGAACTCGGCCTCAGCAGACAGGGAACCGACCGCGACGACGCCCGCGAAATCATGGACCTCGCGAAGGCCCACGCAGAGGCCGGCGCGTTCTCGCTCGTTCTCGAACACGTCCCCGCGAACCTCGCACAGCAGGTCACGGAGGCCATCGACATCCCGACTATCGGCATCGGTGCCGGTCCCGACTGCGACGGACAAGTGCTCGTCATCAACGACGTGGTCGGATTAAGCGACCGCGTCCCGCCGTTTGCGACCCAGTTCGGCGACGTAAAATCCGAGATGGAGTCGGCAGTCGACGCCTACCGCGAGGCCGTCGAATCCGGTACGTTCCCCGCCGAAGAACACAGCCACGTCGAGGACGAACTCGACGAACTGTACTGAGCAAGGTCCCGAAACTGGCGGCTGTGGGGTGTTCAGACTCGACGGTCGTGGGAGTGTTCAGATTCGACGGTCGAGGAAGTCCTGCACGGCCGCGTTGAACGCCTTCGGCTGTTCGAGCATGGCGAGGTGTGCCGCGTCTTCTATCGTCGCAAGTTCGCAGTCGGGAAGCTCCGTTGCGAGGTACTCGTGATAACTCGGCGGCGTCAGTCTGTCGTGCTCGCCGACGAGCGCCAGCGTCGGCACGTCGATGTCCCCCAGTTTGTCGCGCACGTCGAAGGTGTGACACGAGTAGAAGTCGCGGCGGGTAACCGCCTGTCCCGCGTCGTACATCGCTTGCTTCGAGCCTTCGACGAACCGCTCGTCAGTCGTGTGAAGCAGGTGGTCGTCGCCGTGGAGGAACTCGACCGCCTTGTCGAAATCGTCGTCCAGCCATTCCAGCAAGTCTTGGAGGACCGAGAGTTTTGCCCCGGTACCCGTGAGAACGAGCGCGTCGAGGTCCAGTTCGCGTTCGAGTGCGAGCGTCATCGCGACGGCTCCACCGAGCGAATTTCCGATGAGAACGCTCGCGTCGGTTTCGTCAGCCACGGCGACCACGTCGTCTACGTACGCCGAGAACGTCTCGTACCCCGCATCGGCGTCTACGTCGTCGCTGTCGCCGTGGCCGCTGAGGTCGAGCGCCGCGACGGGATACTCGTTCGCTAGTCGGAACTGTCCGCGCCACGCACCCAGTGCGCCGCCGCTGCCGTGGATACACAGAATCGTCGGGCCATCGCCGCCCGCGTCACGGATGCGATAGTTCGTCGTCCGCCCGTGGTGGTCAACCGTCGCAGTCTCCATATGTGTGAACGTGTGCCCGCCGAGCGAATAAACCCCTACGACGTGGTGTGTTCTCGACCCTTTCCGGCGGGACGAATTCACAACCACTATATTATTGTTGTATGACAAATTTATTGGCCCACTAGTTTGACATTGCCTCGCCACGAACTACGTACTGAGGCGAATCGAGTGTGAACCGCAATACAACTGAAATTCGGTATACGCCGTGCCGTCACCCGATTTGTTGGGGCAAAGCTTTAATACTGAAAGCACTAACCTTGGGTTAGATATATTATGAGCATGCAACAGTTCGCCGGCGGGAACGAGCGCTTCCTTCGCCGGTACGAATACGACGACAGCTGGGTCATTGCGGCCGATGTCGGCCTCCCGGAGGACGACATCGACGTGGACATCATCGGCTCGACGGCAATCGTCATCGCCGATACCGGAAGCCGCGTGGCCGAGACGGAGTTCGAACTCCCCGCCGGCGACGCCCACGTCGACGTGCAAAACGGCGTGCTCACCATCACCATTCAAAAATAAATGAAACTCATCGTCAAACCCCTAAAGCAGAAAGACGCCGGTCGAGGACTCGCTGCTATCGACCGGGCCGCCGCATCTCAACTCGACCTCGAAGGCGGAGATTTCATCCGCATCGAAGGTCCTGACGGCGGTACCGCCATCGCCCGTGTCTGGCCGGGTTACCCCGAAGACCAGAACTCCGGCGTCATCCGTATCGACGGCCGCCTCCGGCAACAGGCGGGCGTCGGTATCGACGACCGTGTCAACATAGAGAAAGCAGACGTAAAACCCGCCCAGCGGGTCACGATTGCGCTCCCGCAGAACCTCCGCATCGGCGGGAACATCGGGACCTACATCCGCGACAAGCTCTCCGGCCAGCCCGTCACCACGGGCCAGAACATCCAGCTGCCGCTGGGTTTCGGCTTCATGAGCGCCTCCAACCAGTCGGTCCCCATCAAAATCGCCTCGACGCAGCCGTCGGGGACGGTCGTCGTCAACGACAACACTGAGTTCCAGGTCAGCCAGAAGCCCGCCGAGCAGATTTCCGACACCGCACCCGGCACGAGCGACGGTCCCTCCGTGACCTACGAGGACATCGGTGGCCTCGACAAGGAACTCGAACAGGTCCGCGAGATGATCGAACTGCCGATGCGCCACCCGGAACTGTTCAAGCGCCTCGGCATCGAACCCCCGAAGGGCGTCCTCCTGCATGGCCCGCCGGGGACTGGTAAGACGCTCATCGCCAAGGCCGTCGCCAACGAAATCGACGCCTCGTTCCACACCATCTCCGGGCCGGAGATTATGTCGAAGTACTACGGGGAGTCCGAAGAGCAACTCCGCGAAATCTTCGAGGAGGCGACGGAGAACGCGCCCGCAATCGTCTTCATCGACGAACTCGACTCCATCGCTCCCAAGCGGGGCGAGGCTGGCGGTGACGTGGAACGCCGCGTCGTCGCGCAACTGCTCTCGCTTATGGACGGCCTCGACGAGCGCGGCGAGGTGGTCGTCATCGGCGCGACCAACCGCGTCGACGCCATCGACAACGCGCTCCGCCGCGGCGGCCGGTTCGACCGCGAAATCGAAATCGGCGTCCCCGACCGCGACGGCCGCAAGGAAATCCTGCAGGTCCACACGCGGAACATGCCGCTCGTCGACAGCATCGACCTCGACGACTACGCCGACAGCACCCACGGGTTCGTCGGTGCCGACCTCGAATCCCTCGCCAAGGAGTCGGCGATGCACGCCCTGCGGCGCATTCGCCCGCAACTCGACCTCGAAGCCGAGGAGATAGACGCCGAGGTGCTGGAGAACCTGCGCGTCACCGAGGAGGACTTCAAGGAGGCGCTCAAGAGCATCGAACCCTCGGCGCTCCGCGAAGTGTTCGTTGAGGTTCCGGATGTCACGTGGAACGACGTTGGCGGTCTCGAAGACACCAAAGAGCGTCTCCGCGAGACCATCCAGTGGCCCCTCGAATACCCCGAGGTGTTCCAGCAGATGGACATGGACGCCGCCAAAGGCGTCCTGATGTACGGCCCGCCGGGGACCGGCAAGACCCTCCTCGCAAAGGCCGTCGCCAACGAGTCGGAGTCGAACTTCATCTCCATCAAGGGGCCCGAACTCCTGAACAAGTTCGTCGGCGAGTCCGAAAAGGGCGTCCGCGAGGTGTTCTCGAAGGCCCGTGAGAACGCGCCGACCGTCGTGTTCTTCGACGAAATCGACTCCATCGCCACCGAACGCGGCCGCGACTCGACGAGTTCAGGCGTCACAGAGCGCGTCGTCTCGCAACTCCTGACCGAGTTAGACGGTCTCGAAGCGCTCGAAGACGTGGTCGTCATCGCGACGACGAACCGCCCGGACCTCATCGACGCGGCGCTCCTGCGTCCCGGTCGCCTCGACCGCCACGTCCACGTTCCCGTCCCCGACGAGGAGGCCCGTCGTGCCATCCTCGACGTACACACGCGGAACAAGCCGCTGGCCGACGACGTTGACCTCGACAAAATCGCGTCGCGGACCGACGGCTACGTCGGTGCCGACCTCGAAGCGCTCTGCCGCGAGGCGTCGATGAACGCCAGTCGCGAGTTCATCACGAGCGTGAAGAAAGAGGAGATAGAAGAGAGCATCGGCAACGTTCGTGTTACGATGGAGCACTTCGTGAACGCTCTCGACGAGGTTGGCCCGAGCGTCACCGACGAGGTCAGTCGCCGGTACGAAGAAATCGAAAAGCGCTTCCAGAAGAGCGAGGTCGAACGCGACCGCAAGGACGAAACGAGCCGGACCTTCTACTAGGCACCGGCGTCCGTCGCAGCACCCGCGTACACACGTCCGACGACGCGTTCACGCGAGTCCATCGACACTCACCTCCGTCGGGTTGATTCCGGCGGATCGATACGTTCTTATTACTCTTGTCCGCTACGTAGTGGTACCCACTGCTAGGGATACTAAATTTTCAACGAGCTTCGCGTTTGTTTCACCGGAAATGCGGTGTGTCCCCCTGTGTTTGTAAAGAAGGTACTCGGGGACAAGTTGCGACTTCGACCCCGATTCCGTGGGGCGAACTCCGGGGTGGTAGTTCAGTCGTCGATGTCGGAGAGAATCTCTTCGGCGTGGCCCTCGGGCGAGACGCCTTCGTAGACGCGCTCTATGGTTCCGTCGGGGCCGACGAGGTACGTGTTGCGGAACACGCCGTCGAAGGTCTTTCCGAACATGTTCTTTTCGCCGTAGGAGTCGTACTCGCTGGAGACGCTCCCGTCTTCGTCCGAGAGAAGCGAGAACGGGAGGTCGTACTTCTCGGCGAAGGAGTCGAGGTCCGAAACTGGGTCGTCGCTAATTCCGAGGACCGCCACGTCTCGCTCGCCAAATTCGTCCCAGGCGTCGCGGAAGCCACACGCTTCTTTCGTACAGCCCGGGGTGTCCGCACGCGGGTAGAAGTAGACGACGACGTGTTGGCCGCGGTAGTCGGAGAGCGAAATCGGGTCGCCGTGCTGGTCGAGGAGTTCGAAATCGGGTGCCGTGTCACCTACAGAGAGCATACCTCGCTCTTTACACGGCGCGGAGAAGGGTCTTTCTCACTCGAGTTTTTCGGCCGCACCGCGTTCGACGAGCGGTTCGGCGTTGGCCGACGGAAGCGTCACCACGTCCTCGCTCACGAGGTCGTACTCTCGCTCGTCGATGCCGAGGATGGTCCCCACGTCGGCGGTGATACGGACCGTCTCACGGTCGTCGATGAGTCCCGCGAGGGGGTCGTCGTCGGAATCGGTGGTGTCGGAGTCGGCAGTCTCGTGGTCGGCAGCCCCGGATGCGGCCGCTTCGCTGGGTGCTGCCTCCGGTGTGTCACCTTCGTCGTCACCGAGGACCGCCGCGGCCTCGCTCGGCGGACGACTCGGGTCGTTGCTCTCCGCGTCTGCATTGGAATCCGGTGACTCGCCCGTCTCGTCACCCATCGCGCTGGCGAGGACGTCGCCTGCGCTTTCGGGGGTGGTGTCGAACGCGGGTGTAGAATCAGTTGCGTCGGGGTCCGGTTCGTCCGGCGGAATTGTCGGGTCAGACTCGGGTTCGCCCGGTGTGTTGGCCGTTCCGGGGGGAGTTGCTGTCTCGTGGGGCGCGGCCGCCCCGTGGTCGCTTGCCGACCCGAGTCCACCTGCTGGTTCGTCGGCGGCAGCAACGTCTTCGAGCGCCGAGAGGACCGTGTTTCGGTTCTCCTCGATTCGCCCGACGAGGTCTTCGAACAGTCGCTTTTCTTCGGTCGTCAGCCCCTCGGTGGTACTGGACATCCCGGCGGCAGCGAAACTCGCGGCCTTGACGACTTTGCCGACGCGGCGTTCGTAAATCGACGTGACGACTTCTTCGGCCGTTTCGATTTCGTCGGTAATCCGTCGAATTTCGGGCGAATAGTGAGTACCGAGTTCCTCCGCCTTCTGTTCTCTCGTGGCCTTCCGCTCGGCGATGTACTGAGAGACATCCTCGTAGAACGACTCGCGCAGCTGCTGCAGGCTATCTTTCTGGCGTTCGGTCCGCAGCACACTCCTGAGTTCGTCTACGTTCATTGTTTCACCTTCTCAGCTCGGCCGCGGGTCATGAGGAAAATCCCGAGACTCTCGCGTACTGATTGGACGCCAGACTGAAGTGTAAAGGTATCGCCATCGAACGTCACCGGGCCGGCGTCTGTGACATTGACGGTGATTTCCCGGCCGCGGAATCGCTCGGGGACCGCATCTGCGAGCGGGTCGAACTCGTCGAGGTCGTCTCTGTCGAGGGGCTGAACGACGAGACCTGACCCGCCGTGGAGGCTCTTCGGGAGTCGAATCAGGCGCTTCGTGTCGGTCGTGACCGGTTCGTCGATGGGCGACGTTTCGTCCTCGATGGTCTCGTTTGCGAGGGCTTCGACCAATGTGCGAACGCCGGGGCCGCCCGCTTCGACGTTTCCGTCGCGGATGGCTTCCGGGTTGTTTCGGAACGTTCCGAGGATGGTCTTCGCACGCCCCTCGCCGATGCCGTCGAGTTCCATCAGTCGTTCGAGCGCGGCGTCTTCTTCCATCTCCATCAGCCCATCTGCGAATTTGAGGAGGCGCTGGTGAGTCCGGCGGCCCCACCCGCCTTCGGTTCGGAGGACGCGCCGCGTCGTCGTTCCGTGCTGGCGCGTCTCGATGAGGCCCTCTACGTCGAGGTCGATGGCGCGGATGTAATCGACAATCTCGCGGCGCGCCTCGCTGTCGAGTTGCCGAACCGAGTCGTCCCTGACGTGGACGTGGTAGCCGCGGCCGCCGGAGAAGACGACCTGCATCTCGTCGAACGAGAAGTCGGATTCGAGCAGGTCGATGAGGTCGAAAACCGCCTCTTTCCCCGCGTCGAGCATGTCGGCGTAACTCGTCTCGTCGGGATCGACGCCGGGGAGGTGGTCGGCGTCGATGTCGAAGACGAGGTCGGCCCCCCGCCACCCTTTTTCGTCCATCGAGGACGCGCCGGGGTCGGTAAAGCGGGCTGACGAGAAGTACACGTGTCTGGGCGCGGTTCGCGCGAGGTAGTCGTCGAGGTCCCCAAGGTCGAGAAGCGACTGGTGTCGGTGCATTCGTGTGCCGCCCGCCGACCACGGGATGACGCCCCACTCCCGCTCACTCGGAGCGGGTGGCAGGGGGACGGCGACGCTCCGGTAGTAGTCACCGAACCGCCCTTCGAGGTACTCGCGTGTGCGCCCATCCATACACTCCGGATTCCAGAGGGGTGGGTAAAGCGATTACGTCTCCGAGCGTCGTTCGGGAGTTCTCTCACCACACGCACATTTTTCATCGTAGTGTGAGTATGTTTCACCATGACAGAGATGGAGTACACGTACCTCGGGAACACGGGACTGGAAGTCTCGCGCTTCTGTCTCGGGTGTATGAACTTCGGGTCGAGTGCGGAGTGGATGATGAACGACCGAGAGGCGAGTCTCGAACTCCTCGACCACGCGTTGGACGCCGGAATCAACTTCCTCGACACGGCGAACGCCTACTCTCGCGGGGAGTCAGAGCGAATCGTCGGCGAGGCAATCGCCGGGCGTGACCGGGAAGAACTGGTTATCGCGACGAAGGTGTTCTTCCCGATGGGCGACGGCCCAAACAAATCGGGTCTCTCGCGCAAGCACATTCTCGACCAGGCGCAGGCGAGTCTCGACAGACTCGGCACCGACTACATCGACCTGTATCAGATTCACCGCTGGGACGACCGCGTTCCAATCGAAGAGACGCTTTCGGCGCTCGACCACCTTGTCGATGAGGGGGTGGTCCGACACATCGGGGCGAGTACGATGTCGGCGTACAAGTTCACGAAGGCGCTGTACACCGCGGACGTGGAGAACGTCGAGCGGTTCGCCTGTATGCAACCCGAGTACAACGCCGTCGACAGACACGAGGAGGTGAATCTGCTTCCGGTCTGCGAGGGCGAAGATATCGGCGTCATCCCGTGGTCACCGCTTGCGGGCGGGTTCCTCACCGGAAAGTACGACCGAGAGAGCGACGTCCCCGCGGACACGCGCGCGGACACGGACGACTATACTACGAACCGGTTCACCGACGAAAACTGGGCCGTCCTCGACGAGATTCGTGACATTGCTGATGAGAAGGATGTGACGCCCGCACAGGTGTCACTTGCGTGGTTATTACACAAGCCGGTTGTAGACGCGCCAATCGTTGGACCGCGAAGGCTCGACCACCTCGACGAGAATCTCGGCGCTCTCGACGTGGAACTCTCTTCGGCCGATATCGAACGTATTGAGGCTCCTAAGACACCTCGATGGCCGGCTCCGGGAAAAGACTAAGTGCCTACATCCCGTCACTAGTTACCGGTTCTCACAAGTATCGAATAGATTGGAGTTCGTACTGCAGTGAATATTGACAAGTAGTTTACTACAACAGCGGTAGTAGCATCCACCAAAACTATAAATAATCACTGAACTTAGAGTACAAACTGTAATGGTTGATACTGACTCACGCAAGGGCAAACGCACTGGCGTCTCTCGACGCAGTTTCGTGAAGGCCGCTGGCGCATCGGGCGTCGCGGTCGGACTCGCGGGCTGTATTAGCACAGGTGGGGGAGACGGAGACGACGGTGACAACGGTGGTGGCGACGGGGACACCGATACTCCGATTAACACCGAAGAACCGACCGAAGACATCACGGTAAAGTGGGCTGCGGACACTCGCGTCGCCGAAAATGACGATGCAATTTTCGAGGCCCTTCGGAACGCCGGTTTGCCTGAGAATATCACGGTAGAAATCGTCGCCGGGTCTCAGGTTACGGACAACCGACAGGCGCAGTACCAGCAGTGGCTCAGTGGTGGCCGCCAAGAGCCGACGCTCCTGATGATGGACAGCGGGTGGACGATTCCGTTCATCGAGCGGAATCAGCTCCAGAACCTGTCGAAGTCGCTCCCGAGCGAGATGACCTCGGCCATCGAAGACGAGTACTTCGAGGCCAGCGTCTCGACCGCGAAGGGTTCGGACGGCGACCTGTACGGACAGCCGCTGTTCCCGGACTTCCCGACGATGCAGTACCGCAAGGACCTGCTTCGGAACGCGGGCTACACCGACGAGGACTTCGACACGTGGGCAACTGAGTCCATGTCGTGGGAGGATTTCTCGAGAATTACGAAGGAGGCCATGGAGGCCAACTCCGACGTGAGGTACGGATACACCTTCCAAGCGAACGTCTACGAGGGGCTGTCGTGCTGTGACTTCAACGAGTTCATGACCTCGTACGGTGGCGCGTACTTCGGCGGCCGCGACAACCTGTTCGGCCCCGTTGGTGACCGTCCGGTTACGGTCGACGAAGAACCCGTCCTCAATGCCATCCGGATGGTTCGGACGCTCATCCACGGCGAGGGTGACGAACACTCGCTGGAGGGCATCACGGGCAAGATTGCGCCCGAGGCCGTCCTGCAGTGGACCGAAGAACCGTCCCGGAAGCCGTTCACTGGCGGGGACGCAATCATGCACCGCAACTGGCCGTACTCCATCGTCATCAACGGTGCGGAGCCGACGGCAGAAAACGACCAGACCGGGTTCGGTGAAGACCTCGGTGTCATGCCGATTCCGTACGGCGTCACGCCCGACGAGGCCAAATACGAGGGGACTGGTGGTCCCGTCGCCGCACTCGGTGGGTGGCACATGACGATGAACCCGAACGCCACGAGCAAGAAGAAGCAGGCGGCTGTACAGGTCTTCAAGGCCATGCAGAACGAGCAGTTCCAGCTCGACATGCTCGAAATCATCGGGTGGATTCCGCCGCGTCCGTCGCTGCTTGAATCCGACCGCGCGAAACAGGTGCCCGTCATCGGACGCTACCTCGACGCGCTGAAGGTCGCCGGTAACAACGCCATCCCGCGCCCGGTCACTGTCCTGTGGCCGCAGCAGTCCGGAAAGATCTCGCAGGAGGTCAACAACGCGATGGCCCGAGAGAAGACGCCGGAGAAGGCGATGTCCGACCTCAAGTCGCAACTCGAGCAGATCGAGCAGAGCGCCGCATAAAGTCCGTCACGGGATAAGACGTACTTTTATCCCAAATAAACGTTAACAATTGTCATGGCTACAGAACAACAATCGGGGGAGACGGTTCCTGATACCCGGCGAACCGGCCCATACGCGTCGGCCGTAAACTGGATGGAATCACTCACGGAGACGCAGTTCGCGTACCTGCTTCTCACACCCGCGCTCATCCTGTTGGGGGTAATCGCGATCTACCCGTTGGTCCAGACGTTCAGCATGTCGCTGTTCGCCGACCAGCTAACGGGGACCGCACGACTGGGTGAGTTCGTGGGGCTGCAGAACTACGTGGACCTGTTCACCGGGGCACGTGACTTCGCGCTTCCGTCCGCCTTCCTTCCGACGTTCACAACTGAATTCCCGTTCGTAACAGACATCTACTCGAGTGCGCTGATGGTGACGCTCATCTTCACCCTGTTCAGCGTGCTCTTCGAAACGCTCATCGGCTTCGGCCAAGCGCTCATCCTCGACCAGGACTTCCGTGGTCGGCGGTGGGTTCGTGTCGCGATTATCATCCCGTGGGCGGTGCCCATCGTCATTCAGGGGATGATTTTCTTCCTGCTGTTCCAGCCGAACATCGGCTTTCTCATCGGCACGACCGACAACCCGGCGCTTTTGAATCAACTCGGTCTCATCGGAACAACGCCCCTGCGCGACACCGCAGACGCGTTGTTCCTCATCATCGTGGCCGACGTGTGGAAGACATCCGCGTTCATGGCGCTTCTCATCCTCGCCGGGATGCAGAGCATCGACCGGTCGCTGTACGACGTGGCGAAGGTGGCTGGCGCATCGCGCTGGCAGCGGTTCAAGCTGATCACCTTCCCGCTCATCCTGCCGACGGTGCTCGTCGCCATGCTCTTTCGCACCATCGACGCGATGCGGGTCTACGGCATCATCGAGACGATGGCTGGCTGTCAGACAGTCCCGTCGCTCTCGTGTCTCGTCGTCACCACGTTCAACGCACCGCTGTATGGAACCTCGGCAACGGTGGCGTTCGTCACTGCGGGCATCATCGCCGCCGTGGTCTCCATATACATCGTGAACTTCGCCAGCGAGGGTATCTAACATGTCCAGCGAAACTTCCGGAGTCGGCGTCGGAGGCGACGACGCAGAGATGAAACGCGGTCCGCTCGGACGCTGGGTGGACACGGCAATCAAGAACCCGGACAGAGTCTACCGCTCGATGTTCTACGTCGCGACGGTGTTCTTCCTCGTCACGACGCTGTTCCCGTTCTACTGGTTGCTGGTCTTAGCGCTCACGCCGAACCGCCTCATTACCAACATGGGGCTGGTTCCGAAGGGATTCAACCCCGAGGTGTTCATCTTGATGTTCGAACGGGTGCCGTTCCACTGGTTCATGTTCAACAGCTTCGTGCTCGGCATCTCGACGACAGTCATCGTGTTGCTCATCGCGAGCCTCGCGGGCTACGTCTTCGGACGCCTCCGGTTCCCCGGGAAGGGCATCCTGATGCTCGGCATTCTCGCCATCTCGTACTTCCCGCCGGCGGCGTTCCTCATCCCCCTGTTCGAACTGTTCACCGGGAACACCGCCCTCAGCATCGGCGCTGTCACCATCGCGTCGCCGGACCTGTTCAACACACCGGCACCGATGGTATTCCCCTTTAGCGCGTTGTTCCTCCCGCTGTCGATATTCATCCTCACAACCTTCTACGGGCAAATTCCCGACGGGTTGGAGGATGCGGCACGGGTCGAAGGAACCACGCGCCTCGGGGCGCTGTTCCGCGTCATTGTGCCGCTTTCGGCACCCGGCGTGGCGACTGCGGGTGTCCTCACGTTCATTGCGGTGTACAACGAGTTCTTCTTCTCGTTCCTGATGAACAACGGTGAGGCCTCGTCGTGGGCACCCATCGTCGCTGGTATCCTGAAATATCAGGGCCAGTTCGACACCCCGTACAACCTGATGGCCGCCGCTTCCATCGTGGGAGTCTTACCCGTGGCCATCCTTGTCATAATTGCACAGGAGAGAATCGTCAGCGGACTGACTGCAGGAGCACTGAAGGAGTAACCATGGGAGACGTTAAACTCGAACACGTAAGCAAGCACTACGACGACGTAACGGCGGTCGACGACATGAACCTCGAAATCGAGGACGGCGAATTCGTCTGCCTCGTCGGTCCGTCGGGGTGTGGGAAGTCGACGACAATGGAGATGATTGCGGGGCTGACCATCCCCTCGGAGGGGAAGGTCTTCATCGGCGACCGTGAGGTGACGAACCTCCCGCCCAAGGACCGCGGGGTGGCGATGGTGTTCCAGAACATCGCGCTGTTCCCGCACATGGACGTGTACGACAACATCTCGTTCGGTCTCCGCCTCCGCAACTACGACAAGGAGGAAATCGACCGCCGCGTTGAGCGGGCCTCCGATATTGTGCAACTCGAAGGCATGCTCGAACGCATGCCCGACGAGATGTCCGGCGGGCAGCGCCAGCGCGTCGCTATCGCCCGCGCTATCGTTCGCAACCCCGGCGTGTTCCTCATGGACGAACCGCTGGCGAACCTCGACGCGAAGCTTCGCGTCCACATGCGAACGGAACTCCAGCGCCTGCACAAGGAACTCGACACGACCATCATCTACGTCACGCACGACCAGGCGGAGGCGATGACGATGTCCGACCGTATCGCGGTCATCGACTCGGGGCAACTCCAGCAGATTGCCCCGCCGCTGGTCTGCTACAACGAACCCGCGAACCTGTTCGTCGCCGGCTTTATCGGGTCGCCGTCGATGAACTTCCTCGACGGGGAAATCACCGAAACCGGGTTCGACTCGACCAACATCGATGTCGAGTTCGACCCCACAGAACTGGGCGTCCAGGTCGGCAGAGAGGTCACGATGGGTATCCGCCCCGAAGATGTCTACCTCGTCGAAAACGAGCGGCAGGTGGCGAACCCCACCCACCGCATCGAGGCGACAACGGACGTGCTTGAGCCGATGGGTGACGAGATATTCGTCTACCTGAAGCTCACAGAGGAAGCGCACGCGGACCTCGAAGAGACGTCGATCGCCATGAACGACCAGCTACTGATGAGCGTCTCGCCCGACACGGATATCGAAGAAGACGAGGACGTTTCGGTCATCCTCGACCGTTCGAGGGTCCACCTCTTCGACTCCGAGACGGGCATCGCGCTCAGCCACGGTATCGAAAGCCTCGTTCAGGCGAGCGGTCCCGCCGACGCAGAAGCCGAAAGCGACGACTGAACAGCGCGCCAACCACCCGCACAACGGGTATTCAAACACTACCGCATCACACACCCATGGTCAACGAACTCGGCTGGCTCTATCTCGGCGGCATGACCGTCCTGTTCTTCTTCTGGGCGTACGGCATCGTGTCGTTCGTCCTCGACGTGAAGAACAAGTTCATTCCGAAGGGACGGCAGTACCTTCGAGGTCGTCGGAAGCTCAAGGAGAAAGAACGCCGCGAAGAAGAGCGGAAAGAACGCGAGGAACAACTCTACTGACGACCGGCAACGGGTCGCTTCCACGACCACCTCGATGGCGTTTCCACGACCACCTCGATGGCGTTTCCACGACCGCCTCGATGGCGTCAGAAACCGCCGTGAGACGCCACCGCCGGGGAACTGTAACCGACCGACGCCACGTGGCTGAGGGCCGGTTTGCCACCGATTCTGGCAAAACAGACCAAAGAACGTGAACCTTAACACCAACAGTAGTTAATAATTGAATCATGAGTACGGAGTCATCAGTCCGCGTCGGTATCGTCGGACTCGGCAACATCGGGCACCACCACGCAGACCGCTTGGTTGACCTCGGTGCCGACCTCGCCGGTGGACTGGACATTCAGGCCGCCGCTCGACGCCGGTTCGAAGAGAAGTACGACGTAAACACGTACGAGGAGAAAGAAAAGCTGTTCGCAGAGGTCGATGCTGTCATCATCACGACCCCGAACCGTTTCCACGAGGAGTACGCCGTCGCGGCGCTCGACTCCGGCCTCGACGTACTCCTCGAAAAGCCCCTCGCGCACTCGCTCGAATCCGCAGAGCGCATCGCCGACGCCGCCGAGAAGGCCGACGGCTTCTGTATGGTCGGGTTCAACAACCGCTTTGCCAACCCGGTCGAGGTCGTCCGACACCACTACGAAACCGGTTCGTTCGGCGACGTGTCTCACGTCGAAGCCAACTACGTCCGACGACGCGGCATCCCCGGCCGCGGGTCGTGGTTCACCTCCAAGGATATCTCTGGCGGCGGAGCGCTCATCGACATCGGCGTCCACGCAATTGACCTCGCGCTCTACTTCCTCGACTTCCCGGAGGTCGTCGAAGTCTCCGGTGTCACCCGCTCGCAGTTCGGCGACAAAGATGACTACACGTTCGTCGAGATGTGGGGCGACGACACCGGTCCCGAAGGGTTCGATGTTGACGACTCCGCGAGCGCGTTCATCCGGACGGCCGAGGGGACGACCATCTCGCTCGAAGTCGCGTGGGCGACCAACCGACCGACCAACGACGAGTTCTTCCTCCGGGGCACCGACGGCGGCGCTCGATTCGACCGCGCCAGCCACGAACTCGAACTGTACGACGGCGGTACTGGCGGCGGGAACCACCTCATCACTTCGAACGTGGATACCCAACCCAACGACACTCACAAGTCCGAACAGAAACTGTTCCTCGAAGCTGTCGCCGACGGCGAACATCCCGGCCGCAACACGGTCGAACAGGGACTCGCGGTCCAGCGCGTCATCGACGCCATCTACCGCTCGTCCGAGGAGGGTCGCGCGGTCCGCCTCGACCCCGTCGAAGCCCCGCCTGTGAACTGAACCCTCCACAACATCGAAACGCACACACGACCTACTTTTCCTATCATGACGCTCCTCGACACGCTCAAACGACCGGAGTACACTGGCGAGAATCGGTGTCTCCCCTGTACCGTCGTCAACGCCATCGTCGTCGTCGCCGTCTCGCTGGCACTCGGACTGCTGTGGATTCCGGCCGGTGTCGCGGTCCTCGCACTCGGCGCGCTCGCCGTCTATCTCCGCGGCTACGTCGTCCCGGGTACGCCGTCGTTCGCGCCCAGACTCGTCGCCGCCGTCGGTCTGGCGGGCGTCTTCGGCGACGACGAAGACGAACCGCGACAGTCTGACTCACTCGACGCCAACGTCGACCCCGAGGTAATGCTTTCGACGCTTCTCGACGCTGGCGTCCTCGTCGACGAACCCGACGGTCTCTTCGTCGCCGACGAGGTCCGCGAGGAGTGGGAATCGACGATGGCGACCCTCCGCAAGGGGAGTGACGACGAACTCGCCACTGCGGTCGAAACTGCCGTTCCTTTCGACGCCGAGGCCACGCCTGAGTACGACGGCATCGGACTCCACGGTCCTGACCTCTCGGTCTGGCTCTCACGAACGCAGGCTATCGCCGACGTTGCGACCCTGTACACCGTCGTCGAACGCGGCGTCGACCCGGCAGTCGCCCTCGCGGCGACCGAACCGCTCCGGATGTTCTCGGAGGTCTGTCCGGCCTGCGGCGGCCCAGTCGTCGAGACGACGACGCGGGACTGCTGCGGCGGCACGGCGAGTATCTACGACTCGCCGGAACAGGACGTACTCGCCTGCGAAGAGTGCGGGTCGGTCGTCTACGAGTTCGACGAGGAGTGACTGACGAACGGCCCGGTGTGAGGCCAAAAAACGGCGTGCAGTGAGGAGCGCGATTCAGAACCGGGGTATGGCGACTCAGGCGAACTGGTCGCGGTCCGGAACCTCGTCGCGGCCGAGGAGAATCTCTTGTCCTTCGATGTCTTCGAGTGCGGCGACGAGACCGCCGACTTCGACGATGCCCTCGTCGGTTTCGATGTGGAGCGAGGCGACTTCCTCGGTGTCTTCGAAGGCCGTCTCGATGACGCGGCCTTCGACGACGATTGGGTCGCCGGTTTCGATATCGCGGCCCGAGACGGAGGCGTAGAAGTCACCGTCGAGTTCGCGGATGTCCTTGACCGCGCGGCGGATAGAGGCGTAGCGACGCGGGAAGGGACGAAGCTTTCCGTCGGCGACGATGGTCTCGGCGGTGCTCCAGAGGACAGTCCCGAAGAACCCGCTCACGAGGAACCCGAGCGCGGAGCGGTTGAAGATGACGCCGTAGCGGTCGCGGTCGTCGCGCAGGGCGTCCTGCGTGGCGTAGATGGAGTACTCGCCGTCGGCGACTGCGAGGACCGGCGTGGTGATACCGCGGCGCGCACGGGCGATGGTCGCCACGTCGAGGTAGTTGAACTCGCTCGGGTCGGGTGCGCGGGAGGCGGGCGTGATGAGCAGGTCGATGCTCACGCCGCTGTCGACTGCGGCCGCGAGGTCGTCGCGGAAGCGACGCAGGAGGTCAGGCGTCAAAGAGAGGACGAGTTCGTACTCCGCGGCATCGATAATCTCCTCGATGTAGCGCAGGATGGTCGACCGCGACTTCACGAGCGAGACGGCCTCGGTGTCGCGCGCCGGGGCGGTGTACCGCGCTTCGAGTTCCTCGATGAGTTCTTCGAGCGAGGTCTGCACGTTCGAGAAGGCGTCGTCCGGGTCGACGGCGACGATTTTCATCGGCCGCGACTCCCGAAGTTCGACGAGACCGCGGTCCGAGAGACTGCGGACCGTGTCGTACACTCGTGGTTGCGGGATGCTCGTTCGGTCGGCGATTTCGCTCGCCGTTAGTTGTCCGTGTTCGAGCACAGCGAGGTACGCGTCAATTTCGTATTCACCGAGGTTGAACCGCTCGCCAACGCGCTCCATCGTGAGGCGCAGTTCGTCAGCCATGGTCGTGTCGTATACGGCATCACGTAAACCATTTACTAATATTCGAGTAGCACAACGTTCCGTAAACGGGTGGTACAGCGTGGTGTCGAGACCACACACACGCGGCGAGTGGTCACATGTACATCCGGTCGTCGGGCAGGTCGGGTTCGCTCTCTCGGAGTCGTTCGGCGAGTTCGGCGTAGTACTGTCTGACCTCTGCGGCGAAGGATTCGAGCGGGGCGGCGGTGACACCGAGGTCGTACACGTCGTTTGCGGTCTCGACGAGTCGAATTGCGGCCTCAACGTCCGGAACCTGCGCGTGGACCGGCGTGACGAAGACGCCGACGCCTAACGGGGAGTCGATGCCGCGCTCGACGAGAGCGGCGTTCGTCCCGTCGAAGAACCCGCGCCCCATCGGCGGAACCTCGGTGTCACCGAGGCGTGTCTCGCGGTAGTCGTCGGTGGCGATGTAGAAGACGCGGTGTTCGTCCGGGCCGTGGGCAACCGGGATACCTGCGAGGACGGCGACTTCCTCGACACCGTTCGCTTCGGTCCAATCGAGGATGGCATCGCTGAACTGCGTGCCGAACACCGCCGGGACGAACAGTTCGCCGACGAGGACGGTCACGTCGAGGTCTGAGCGAGAGAAAAATCGCGTGTGATGCCGCGGACGGCCATCTTCGAACGGCGTCACAACGGGGAGGCCATCGACGGTGAGGTGGCCCGTCTGTTCGAGTCCCATGTGGTCGACGAGGTAATCGACCGCGGTCAATCCGGCCAGTCCGAACGACGAGAATCCGCACAACAGCACGTCGCTCGGTGTGTCTCGGTGTGTAATCTCAAACTCCGGTGTCAGTGCCTCGCTGTAAGCCATGTCATATCCTACGCACTGTTGACACATATCCGTTCACGTCCGCTGCGGTTTCGCCTGACTTCGACAGTAACAACCACGACTCCGACAGTGACAACCCTTTTTTCGTCGCTCCTCGTTGCGATTGCTATGCGCGGAGTCGAGCGAAACGTCGCCGGTGTGGGTCGATTAGCGGGTGGTTCACGATGACTGGCGCGAATCCCGTCCCCGTCGTGCTCCAGACCAGTGCCGTGACTCCGCCGGATTTCATCCCTGAATCACTGATTTTTCCGGGCTGGAACATCGTCGCCGCGCTCATCGTCCTCACCGTCAGCATCGTCGTCTCGAAGTACGTCGTCCGTCTGATCGGACGCCCGGTTGCTCGTCAGTTCCGCCGTCAGAGCGTCGCACAGACCATTCTCCGAATCGTCCGTCTGTCGATTATCCTGTCTGGGGCGGCACTCGCCGCAAACCTCCTCGGCCTTCAGTTGGGGGACATCGTCCTCTCGGTGACGGTGTTCTCGGCCGTTCTCGGTATCATACTCGCGCCCATCGTCGGGAGCATCGTCAACGGCGTGTTCATCCTCGCCGACCAGCCCTACGAAATCGGCGACATGATAGAACTCGACGACGGCACCCGCGGGTTCGTCGACGAGATAAACCTCCGGTACACGAAGGTGTTCACCCTCGACAACACCTTCCTCGTCATACCGAACTCGACCATCCGCGAGCGCGACGTTGTCAACTACTCCGCGGAGGACGAGCGCACGCGCCTGTCGCTCGACATACTCGTCACCTACGAGTCGGACCTCGACGCCGCCCGCAACCTCATCGAACGCGCCGCCCGCAACTGCGACCAGGTCATCGAAGGCGGGCCGGACATCCGCATCGGGAGCGCCCGCTACCCGGCGAAACCGACCGCGTACATCGAGTCGTACGCCGACAACGGCGTTCTCTTTCGCCTCCGGTACTGGTCGTTGAAACCGTACAAACTGCTGCGAGTCCAGTCGGAAGTCCAGACCCGTCTGTGGAACCTGCTGGAGGAGTCCGACGCCAACATCGAGTTCGCGTACCCGCACACGCATCTCGTCTTCGACGAGACGAGCGGTGCGGTCCGACTTACCGGCGACGACTCGGCGTCAGAGCCACGCCACGTGGTCGCGTCGCCGCCGTCGAAGCACGCACAAGTGGGGGACGCGTCGCCACCGGAGCACGCTGAAGCGGAGGACGCCTCACCGACGGAGGACGCACCGCTCGACGACGAACGAGGCGACAGAGAGAATCGTTCCGACGAGTGACGACTTAGCTGTCGGCGCGGACCGTAATCACCGTACAGTCCAGTTTCTCGCGGAGGTACATGTCGATGTCAGGGTCGTCGAGGAAGCGCCGGAGCATGCGCCGCCAGCGACTCGCCTGTTTCGACCCGATGACGACGATGTCGGCCTCCTCGGCGGCCACCTCTTCGAGAATCGTCTCCTCGACGAGGAATCCGCGGCGGACGACGTAGCGGGCGCGGACGAGCGGACCGAACTCGCGTTCGACCGCCCGCTTGAGTTCCGTTCGCGTCACCCCGTGGTTCGACTGATAGAGGTCCACGTGGAGAACGGTCAACTCTGCGTCGCGCTCGCGTGCGATTCGGACGGCCTCCTCCAGCGTCGCCCGCGAGTGTTTCGAAAGCGGGTACCGAACCGGGACCACGACGCGTGTCATATTCGGAACCCACTTGCCCGGCCTGCCTGAACCTTTCCCTCTCGGATGGACTCGCCGACGACAGTGCTGTCTGTCACCAATGGTCAGTCTTCCGCGGGGCGTGCGGACCGCCGTTCGATACGCCCTTCGACTTCTGCGTCGAAGCCGACCTCGCGGGCGTAGTCGGCCAGCACCTCGTGTTGGATGCCGTACTCGCCAGCCCGGTGGGACTGGGTAAGCGCCGGGAACTCCTGTGTGGTGTGGAGGATGTAATCGCTCGTAGCGAGTCGGTAGTACGAATCGGGGTCGATTGGGCGGCCGTTGACGGTTGCTTCGATGACCTCGTTTTTCTCGTCGTCCCAGACGATTCGCGCACCGCTAATCTGGGCGTGCCACCAGTCCGGTTCGCCGAAGCCCATCGACGCGCCGCGGGCGGCGTTGAATATTGCGAGGAGTTCCGTTCCTGTCACCTCGGCAACCACGAGATGTTCTTCGAAGGGGACCAGACTCACGAGGTCGGCGTGGGTCACCTCGGGACCGATTGGCGGACCGGAGCGGATGCCGCCGCTGTTCTGGAGTCCCACGTCGGCACCGGCCGCCCACCGATAGGCGTCGGCGATGGTGTTGCCGATACGGCACTCACCTGCGGCGACCGTCTCCTCGGAGCGGTCCATCGGGCGGTCGATTCGACACAGCACCTCGCCGAGACCAGCGTCGTCCACGCGGCCGTTGAGCATCCTGACGAGTGCCTCGTCGGCGCGGTACTCGGCGGTCTTGTGCCGAACCGTCTCGATACGCCCGTCGTCGATTCGGACCTCCCAGACGACGTGGCCGTTTGCGCCGGGGCGGACGAGGGGGACGCCCTCGACCACGTCGTCGCGCTCTGCGTGGACGTGCCCGCCGAGGATGAGGTCAACGTCGCAGCGGCGAGCCAGTTCGTCGTCGCCGCTGCCGAGGTGTGAGAGCGCGACGACGTACTCGGCACCCTCCTCACGGAGCGCGGCCGCGGCGTCACCCGCTGCGCTGTACGGGTCGTCGAATGTCACGTCGACCGCTTCGGGGTTGATAGAGCCGGTCGCGGGGTCGGTGACGCCGAAAAAGCCCAGCGTCACGCCATCGACGGTTCGGGTCGTCCGAGAGACCGCCCCCTCAGCGGCGGCGAAGCGCTCACCTGCTTCGTCGCGGATGTTACACGAGACCCACGTTGGGAGACTGTTTCCCACAAGTTCTCGGAGTCGCGTGGGACCGTAGTCGAACTCGTGGTTGCCAAACGTTTCGAGGTCGGCGTCGACGGCGCGGTAGAAATCGAGAACTTGCCCGCCCCGCTCGATGAGCGACAGGACACCCGGCGCGCTGTTGTCGCCGGTGCCGACGACGAGCGTGTCGTCGTCGTCGAGCGTCGTGACGCACCCGGCGAGGCGACCCGCTCGCTCGGGGTCGTCGTAGACGTTTTCGAGGTCGGAGTAGTGGAGGAACCGTGGCATTCGCTTCTTGTCAGTGACGTTTCGGGTGCCTAAGAAGCCGTCGGGACGCCGGACTCGGCAAGACCGACCGACTGCCTCGACAGTTCGGCCGGGCCGAATCACCCCGACGGTCGTGAGCCTCGATTGGGCCGCTTCGACGGCGCTACTCGTTGCTCAGCCGCGGCGTTACTCGTCGCCCTGTTGCAGTTCGAAGGCGACGGTGACCTCTGCTTGGTACTCACGCGTGTCGACGGACGCGATTTCGACACCGAGTTCGTCCACTTCGACCCAGTGGACGCCCGCGAGCGTCTCTTCTGCGCGGTCGACGGCATCGTCCACGGCGGCGTCGAAACTCTCGTTACTCCGACCGATGAGGGTGATTTTCTTGAACACCATCTCGCGTGACTCTTCGTTTTACTATCACAAATAATCGTCCCCAATTATCGGTCAGCGAGGGGAGCGTTCGAACCGAGTTTGAATCGCACCGACCACGTCGGAGAGATGCGCCGTTCCCCAGATAGCGACGATGAGCCCACCGATGGCGTCGAAGACGAGGTCCAAGAGCGTGTCGTTGGGGCCGTACTGGGTCAGCACCGACCCGGTCCCCGCGAGTGCGGCGACGCCGGAGATGGCGAACTCGATGACCTCCCAGAAGACGCCGAACGCGAGGACGAAAAGCAGGATGAAGACGAACATGAACCGCGGTGGGAGGTAGATAGCGTCCGTGTGCTCGTCGAGCGCGCGAACCGTCGCGTAGCCCGCCCCGGCAACGACGGACGACGAGAGCGCATGGGTGAGGTGGTCCCACCACCAGATGCCAGCGTAGAAGCTCGTCTCGGACCCCGGGAACCCGACGGTTCCGAGTGCGTGGAGGAACGCCGCCGAGGATATCCAGAGAGTCAATCCGGCGTCCATCGGAATCCGGTAGTCGCGTTCGAGGATGGCAGGCAGGTACGTCACCCCGAGTCCGACCGCCGCGTTGATGACGATTCCGAGGTTGCCCCTGTCGAGGCCGATGAAGACGAGGCCGATGAGTATCACCTGCATCGCCCGTGAGAGTTGCCGTTGACGGTGGGCGCTGATGTGGAGCAGTTCTCGGACTTTCATCGCGTCTCACCCCCACCGCGTTCTGGACTCTCCCGGTCTGACCCACCGCGTTCTGGACTACCACGGTCTGGGCTGTGACCCACGTCGCCCGCGTCGCTCGCATCGCCCGCGTCGCCCACAACGGCGAGGTCGGTCGGGAGTCGCTCTTTCGACCTCGAGCGGCGGCGGAAGTAGTACTCGAAGAGCAACCCCGCGAAGAGACCCGACACGGTCGCTGCGACGAAGTCCCACATGAGGGTCTCTTCGATGATGTGTTTCGGACGGCTGTTCAACAGGAGTTGCGTCCCGAGGTAGAGGTCCGAGAGCCACTGGACGACCGCCCAGATGCCAGCGGCGGCCATCGTGGCGATGACGACGAAGAAGACGGCGAACGAGCGGTTCATTCGAACCGGCGTGAACACGTCCAATTCGACGGCGACGATGAGCGCGACCGCTGCAACAGCGAGGTACGTCGAGAGACGGCCGGTAAACGCAAAACCACCGATGGTCTGGCCCCGAATCAGGACGCGAGCGACGAGCGGAAGCGACGCGAGCGCAACGACTTCCCACGGGAGCATGGCACTCGGTTCGCGAAAGGAGATGGCCGGAACGACCACGAGCGCGGCGACGACGGCAGCGAACCCACCCCAGACGAGGTCGCCGCCGGTCACGACGCTCCCGATAGCAACCGCGACGAGGAACCCCACGAACAGCCACGCCAATGCTGCGTTGAGTCGCCGACTGCGAACGAACCGACGGAGACCAGTCTGCGCAGATTGCGACATACCGGCCCTATGTATTGGGCTGAGAAAACGTTTCGGCGAGAACGGGTTAGGTGTTCACACCGTGGACGACCTGGTAGTCGTCTCCCCCCTTGTTCGATACCCCGATAATGGCCCATTCGTACGGAAGGTCCACGCCGCGAAGGCGTTGTCGTAACGCCTCGGCGTGGTCGCTCCACGTCACGAAACAGCGAAGACGATACTGCGCTTCTTCGCCGCCGTCTGTGAGCACCGGTTGGCACTCAGACGCTTCGCGCGAACCCATTGCGGTCACCTGGACCGTACGCCACTTGCGTTCGGCAAGCATGTCGGGGCCGTCACCTTTGACAGTGTACCCCAGATTGCCGAATATCGACCGAGCCTCCTGGACAGGAGGCATCGAAGCCTGGGCCATGCAAGTCTTGGTACCACCGCACATGACATAAAGATTGTCACGGTATACCATACCACTAATAGACGGTTGGTTGTTTCCACCGCCTATTTTGAAATACCTCCGTACCGAATTCCCACGGACTCACGCTCGGAGCGTTCGCAGCATCCTCGCCAGCAGCGGTCCGTCGCTCACGTGGAACAACTTCGAGAGCGCACGGAGATTCCCTTTGTCGGCCTTCTGCAATGCTTCGGAGTCCATTCGCCTCAGGTCGCGAACGAACGTGTCGTAGCGCTCGTTCGACGCGTGGTAGAGGAGGCGACTTGTGAGCAGTCGCGTTCGGGCCTGCGGCGCGACCCGCGTGTGCCAGCTCTCGTCGTACCGCGAGAGGGTTTCGGCGGATGTGTCCCGCTCGCTCGCGATGAAACAGTGGTCGGCCGTTATCGCGGCGGCGCGCCCAGACTCCATACAGCCGTGGATGCCCTCGCCCCAGAGCGGGTCGACCGTCGGCACCGTATCACCGACTGCCATGAAGTTGTCCGTACTCAGCCCACCCGGCAACTGAATGTGTGCCGAGCCTCTGTGTTGCTTCCCGTCGATGTGCTCTGCGTTCGTCAGTCGTGGGTCGGTGTCCAACCAGCGTTCGAGGTAGTCGTCGATTCGCATGCCCGGACTGGCGTGTCGCTCGTATGCCTCGTTCTGGATGTAACAGAGGCCGACCTTGGCGGTGTCGTCGCCAGTGTGGAAAATCCACGAGTAGCCGCCCGGTGCGATGTCGTGGTCGAGGCGAAGCATCATCGCATCTGTGAGGTCGGCGTACCCGTCGGCGGCGAGTTCGACCCCCTCCATCTCGTATTCGACGGCGATGGCTTGATTTCCGCGTTCGAGGGCGCTCACCCCGAGTTTCTTCGCCAGTGCCGCGGCGGGACCCGTCGCGTCGACGACGATGTCGCCTCGCACGGCGTTTCCACCCCCGTACTGTACACCGATGATTTCCCCGTCTTCCAGAAGCGGCTTGCTCACCCGCGTTTCGAATCGGTACTCGGCACCCGCGTCGCGACCGTCCCGAACTAAAAACCGTTTGAACGCGGCGAAGTCGAGTACTGCACCCGGTTGGTATTGGACGAAGTATTCGTTCGGTGCTTCGAGGACGACGTTGTCGGTGAAGTTCATCACCACGTCGTCGGGGATTCCGAATCCCGACAGCATCGCCGGGAACGTCCCGCCGGTCGACTTGTTACTCTGCCGTGGAAACTCGGCTTCTCTCTCCGCTTCGAGGACGACCACGTCGTAGCCGCGTCTGGCGACGTCGCGTGCGCACTGCGCCCCGGCCGGTCCAGCCCCGGCAACGACCACATCGTAGTGGTCAGATGCTGACGCCGACATCGGTAAACTCGATTCTGTCGCTTCGCTCGTCTGTTCTCATCGTGCCCCTCCAAATTCCCATACGAATATCAACGGGCTGGTGATTGAACCTACCGCCCCAGTGTGTCGCACGCGCCTCACCGGGGGCGGGTATGACTCGACAAGTGAGTGAGAACCGCAACTTCGAGCCGTAACCGGGCCGTTATTGAGCGTCGCGAGGGGATGTGCCTCCATGGACGCATTTCAGAACACGGGGCTTCCCGACTGGGACTGGTGGGGGAGGCTGTGGCCGACGCCCGGCGAAACGCTCCGGCGACTCGGTGTCGACTCCGAGACCACGGTTGCCGAGGTTGCCTGTGGAAACGGCTACTTCGCCTTGCCTGCCGCTCGGATTACCGACCCGAATCCAGTCTACGCGCTCGACATCGACGCGGCGGCGCTCGACGAACTTTCACACCTCGCTGCGCAGCAGGGCATCGAGAACGTCGAACCGATGCTAGGAGACGCTCGGGAACTGACACAGCACCTCCCGGCCCCCGTGGACTACGTCCTCCTCGCGAACACGTTCCACGGCGTGGACGACAAAGCGGGCTTGGTCCAGCAGGCGTTCGACTCGCTTCGTCCCGGCGGACACCTTTGTATCGTCAATTGGCACGACCGCCCACGTGAGGCCACCACCGCGATGGATGCCCCGCGCGGCCCGCCAACCGAGTTGCGGATGGCTCCCGACGAGACGAAACGAGTCGTTTCAGACGCAGGTGACTTCATCCCGAAAGCACTCGTCGAGTTGCCGCCGTATCACTACGCGCTTCGATTCGAGCGATAGACACAGGCAGAAAGAGTGTCCTCCCGGATGCGAGTTCTGGCGGCTATTCGTGGGCGGCGTCCCACTCTTCGGGCTTCCGGACGTTTCGACACTCGTTGCACTCAACGCGACCCATGGTGTCCATCGCGGTGTCGAACGAGTCGCAGTTTCCGCAGCGGTACCCCCAGCGACTCTCGGCGTCTTCGGAGGCGTAGACGACGTAGAACGGTCCTTTCGCCCCGCGCTCGACCTCGTTCCGAGCGACGAAGACGGTCTTCCCACTCGGTATCGTCCGTGATTCGAGTTCGGTCATGGAGACCGCTTTGTACGCGGGTGGCTTAAGAAGTCGGGGCCTTCGTTCGGCGGGGAACTACGTCCGGAAGGACTCACCGCATCCGCAACTGCTCGTCGCGTTCGGGTTCTCCACGTGGAAGCCCGCACCTTGCAGTCCGCCCTCGTAGTCGAGGGTCGCACCGCTGATGTAGTTGAGACTCGCGGGGTCGACGAAGACGCGCAGGCCGTGGCGCTCGACGACCGTGTCGTCGTCTTCGGGTTCGTTGTCGAACCGCATCCCGTACGAGAGTCCTGCACAACCGCCCTGCTGGACGAATAGGCGAAGCCCTGCAACGTCTGTGTCCATCGACTCGCCTTCGAGGAGCGAGATGGCTTCCTCCGCGGCGTCGGGCGTGACCACGACAGCCCCATCGCCCGTTCCAGTCGTGGATTCCGTGCTCATACTACCCGTTATACTGTGGGAACGGTTAACTGTGGCGCCGGGTCAGGATCTCCCGCCCGCCGCGGGTCTAGCACCTTCAACGACAGCGCGGCGATCTGCCTACTCTTCGAGACGCTCGCGAACGCTCTGGGCGTGGGCGTCGAGTCCTTCAGCCTCTGCGAGTGTCGTAATCGTCTCCGAGAGGTCCGCCAGTGCGGCCTCGTCGAGTCGCTGGACGGTGGTCGAGCGGACGAAGTGGTCTACCGAAAGTCCACCCTGACGCTTTGCTCCGGCACCGGTCGGCAGGACGTGGTTCGTCCCGGAGGCGTAGTCACCCGCAGCGACGGGCGTGTGCGGTCCGAGGAAGACGCTCCCGGCCGAGTCGATACGGTCTAAGAGCGCCTCGTCGTCGTCGGCCTGAATCGACAGGTGCTCGGCGGCGTACTCCTCGGCGAAGAGGACCGCTTCCGACATCGACCGGGCGAGAAGCACACCGGAGGCGTCGCTTTCGAGTGCGGCCTCGATAGTTTCGGTTCGCTCCCGCTTTCCGGCCTGCCGTTCGACTTCTGTGATGATTTCGGCTGCGACCTCCTCGTCGTCTGTGACGGCGACGACGGAGGCGTTCGGGTCGTGTTCGGCCTGCGCGACGAGGTCGGCGGCGACGAACCGTGCCTCTGCGGTCCCGTCGGCGACGACGAGAATTTCGGAGGGGCCGGCGAGGAAGTCGATATCCACGTCGCCGCGGACTTCGGCCTTTGCTGCTGTCACCCACTTGTTGCCCGGGCCGACGACTTTCTGAACGGCGTTCACCGTCTCGGTGCCGTACGCGAGTGCGGCGATACCCTGTGCGCCACCGACCGAGTAGACGGCGTCAGCGCCCGCGACGTGCATCGCGGCCAGCGTGACGGGGTTCATCGGGTCGGCGGGCGGCGTGGCGACAGCCACGTGTTCGACACCCGCGACCTTCGCTGGAATGACACCCATGAGGACGCTCGACGGATACGCTGCGGTACCACCGGGGGCGTAGACGCCGACCCGCTCGAGCGGGCGGTAGCGACGGCCGAGTTCGCGCGTGCCAGACTCCCCGAACTCCTCGCGCCAGTCCTCGGGGACCTGTCGTTCGTGGAACTCGCGGATGTTCGCTGCGGCCGCCTCGATTGCTTCGCGCACGTCGTCGTCGATTTCGTCGTAGGCGCGTTCGGCGGCGTCTGTCACGTCGATGTTGCCCACTTCGACGTCGTCGAACTCGCGGGAGAACTCGCGGAGTGCAACGTCGCCTTCGGTTCGGACGCGCTCGACGATGTCGCGGACATCCGCCCGTACCTCGGTGACGCCGGCGTCTCGCTCGAAGAATGCGCGGCGAGCGTCGGGGCCGAGGGCGGCCAATTCGCGAACCTCGATGTTCATACCCGGCGTTGGGAGGCGGCGCGAAAAGTCGTTGCGGAACCGGTGGTGGCTGACGGGTGCGCGCACCGACCGACCGAAGGAGGGCGCGGTTACCGACCGAGAACCGGCCTTAGGCCACGTCGCGACGCTCGGTGTGCGTGAGCGTCTGCTGGTCGGTCTGGATGGTCGTCTGGATGGTTATCCACCCGCCTGCCTGCTGCACGGCGAACGCCTCCGAGTAGGAGAGTTTGATGCGCCGTGTGGCGGTGTAGGATTCACCCGCGGCGAGGTCGCCGATGGGTTCTTTCCCTTGCCAGACGACATCCTCCTTTTTCGTGCTGTTTCCGGCGTAGATTCGGCTGTAGACTGTCACGCCTGTCGCCGAGACGTCCTGTTTGTTCGTTATCGTGCTCGTCACGTCGCGGCACGTCTGACCGCACTCTTCGATGCGGTCGATGACGAACGTAAACGGCGGTGTGGAGGTCTCGTCCGACGACCCGCTCGAATCACTGTCGTCGCCGCCACCACCGTCGCCTCCCGACGAGTCGCCGGAACTCGCCGTTGGCGTCTGTGTCGGGAACTCTTCGTTGGTCACGTCGTCGTCTGCGAACGGACCGACGCCGGTGACGAACGCGGCAGTAACACCGCTAGCGACGAGTGCGAGGGCGACGACGACAGCCACTGTCGATTGCTTCATATCGGGCTAAATAGAATGCTTGGACCGGTTCGTGATGTATGCTTGGGCCGATGCGTATCACACATCGCCGGTCGCTGAGGTGGCGTTTCCGGCCGCGTCACTGACTTCGGGACCGAGTGCGCCGTCGAGTACACCGTTGATGAAGTCGGTTATTGCACTGTGAATATCAGAGACGAAGTCGGGGACTGGCCCCGGCAACTCACTCGGCGGTCCCTGCGCGCTCGCGGCACCGGGCTGTGCGTCGGCGTTCGATTCCACGGGTGCGTTTCCGGGCGTTGCGGCGGCGACACCCGCAGTCGCGAGGAGGACTGCGAGCACGACGCCGATGATGGCGTGTCGGTTCATATCGGCGATGACAACTGCGGGGGCAAGCACCATGAAGGGGTGAAACCGTCCCTGTCGATTTACTCCGGTTCGCCTGACTGTCACCGCGAATCAACGCCGATTATCGCCGAAATGACGCTACTTTCGCAGTCGAAGAACAGGGTTGGGTGGACGCCCGGCTAGTGCAGTCGCTCGCGCATCGCCGCGAATCCGGCATCAACGTCAACGTCCGCATCCTGCGCCTCCAGCGCCTCACCGAGCGCAGTCACGAGGAACGCGACGTTCTCGGGCTGTGCGGAGTAGCCCATACACCCGATGCGGAAGATGTCGCCCGCGAGCGCGCCGAGACCCCCCGCGATTTCGAGGTCGTAGTGTTCGAGGACGTAGTCGATTGCCGCACCGGAATCGACACCCTCGGGAACGAGGACGGCGTTGAGACTCGGAAGCCAGTACTCGTCTTCGGGGTTGAGGCCGAGACCCATCGCTTCGACACCGGCTTTGAGCGCGCCAGCGACGCGACGGTGGCGGTCCCACCGGGCCTCGATACCTTCTTCGGCGACGAGACGAAGGGCCTCCCGAATCGCGTAGACGTTCGTGATGGGGGCGGTGTGGTGGTACGACCGGTCGTCGCCCCAGTAGCCTTCGAGGAGCGAGAGGTCGAGATACCACGAGCGTGGGTCCTCCTCGCGCGAGAGCACCTTGTCCATCGCGCGGTCGTTGAGCGTCAGCGGACTCGCACCCGGTGGACAGGAGAGACACTTCTGCGGGCCGGAGTAGGCCACGTCAATTTCCCAGTCGTCGACTTCGAGTTCGACGCCGCCGAGGGAGGTCACACAGTCGGCGACGACGTACGCGTCGTGGTCGTGGGCGATGCTCGTCAGTTCGGGGACGTTCGGTTGCTTGACGCCGGTCGAGGTTTCGGCGTGGACGAACCCGAACACGTCGGGTTGGTACTCGTTGAATGCCGCCTGCACGTCGGCGGAGTCGAGTGGTTCGCCCCACGGGGCGTCCACGTGGACGACGGTGCCACCGGCACGCTCCGCCATCGACTCCATGCGACCGCCGAAGTACCCGTTCGTCGGGACGAGAACGGTGTCGCCCGGTTCGACGAGGTTGCTGATGGCCGCCTCCATCGACGCCGACCCGGTCCCTGAGACGGGAATCGTCCACTGGTTGTCGGTCCGGAACGTGTAGCGCATGAGTTCCTGCACCTCGTCCATAATCTCGATAAACGAGGGGTCGAGGTGCCCGACAAGCGGCGTCGACATCGCGCGGAGGACGCGCGGGTGGACGTCGCTCGGCCCCGGCCCCATCAGCGTTCGATTCGGCGGATTGAGTTCGCCGACATCGGGTACATCCGACATGGTCTGGTATGACTTGCCACGCACGGTGGCAAAAGAGATGTGATTGCGGAACGCTGTGACCCTCGGTCGAGTGGTTCGAGTCTTCCGATTACTCCGCCAGCAACTCAGCGACTTTCTCTATTGGATGCGGCGGCCGGTGTGCGGCCTCGTTTCGGTCTTTGAGTTGCGTCCGACACGACGCTCCCGGTGCGACCACGGTGTCGCCGTGGCTCTCGTCTACCTGGTCGAACAGAATGCGGCCGATTGCCTTCGAGAGGTCGTAATGTTCGGACTCGTAGCCGAAACTGCCGGCCATCCCGCAGCACCCCGAATCGAGCGGGTCCACGTCGTAACCGACGCGCCGGAGGACGCCGACGGCGTGGTGGTCCTTGTTCAGCGCCTTCTGGTTACAGTGGCCGTGGTAGGTCAGCGATTCCACGGGTCCGCGACCACCGTCTGCTGCGGCCTGTGGGGTCGCGGCCGAACCACCTGCTCTGCCTCGAACGTCGAGTTGTTCGTCGAGTCGGTACACGTCGATGAACTCCATGACGCCGTAGGCGGCCGCGCCGACATCCACCACTGCCTGTCCGTCGAGTAAGTCGGCGTACTCGTCTTGGAACATCACCGCGTCGGACGGTTCGGTGAACACGACCGACCACCCGTCGTCCACGAACGGTTTGAGTCGCCGGACGTTGTGGTGCGCCCGTTCGCGCGCCATGTCGAGGAAGCCGCCGGAATAGGCCGCCCGACCACTCGGTGCGACGTTTTCGGCGAGTTTGACGTGGACACCCGCTGCTTCGAGGGTTCGCACTGCGGCCTTGCCCACCTCCGGAAACACGTAGTTTGTGTACGTATCCGGGAACAGGAGGACGCGATGAGTCGCGTCGCTGGGTCGGACGGGAGACCGTCGCCCGTTCATCCAGCGTTCGAACGTCTCTCGGGTGAACGACGGGAGCGTTCGGTCCGAGGCGATACCGAGATATCGGTCCATCACGGCCCGCGCTCCGGGAATCTCTGCAAACCAGTTCGAGACGGGGGCGAGTTTGCTTCCCAACTTCACCGCGGCGTCGATTTGTGCGAAGAGTCGCTCCCGGACTGACGAGCCTTCTTCGGCGTGGTACTGGTGTTTGACCTCGGCTTTCAACTTCGCGAGGTCCACGCCGGTCGGACAGTCGTTCTTGCAGCCTTTGCACCCGACACAGAGACCCAGAACTTCCTCCTGAAATCGCTCGGAGTAGAGTTCCGATTCTGGCAGGTCGCCGCTGATGGCGGCCCGAAGCATGTTCGCCCGGCCGCGGGTCGTCTCCATCTCGTCGCGCGACGCACGGTAGGTCGGACACATCGTTTCGGACCCCGTCTGTCGGCAGGTCCCACACCCGTTGCACAGTTCGACGAGGTGCGAAAACCCGCCTTCGTCGTCGAAGTCCAGCGCCGTGGTGGATTCGAGCGAGGAGTACTCCGCGCCGTACCGGAGGTGCTCACGCATGTCCGTCGGGTCGTCATCGCGGTAGACGACCTTGCCCGGATTCATCCGCCAGTCGGGGTCGAACGCCGACTTGAGCGCTTTGAACGCTTCCCAGAGGTCCGGCCCGTACATCTTCGGATTCCACTCGGTTCGTGCGAGTCCGTCCCCGTGTTCCCCCGAGAACGCGCCGTGGTGCTCCAACACGAGGTCGGTCACGTCGTCGGTAATCGAGTGCATCGTCTCGATACCCTCTGAACCCTTCAGGTTGAGGATGGGTCGGATGTGGAGCGTGCCGACCCCGGCGTGGGCGAAGTAGGCGGCCGAGGTGTCGTGGTCGGCCAGAACTTCCTCGAACGACTGGACGTACTCGGCGAGTTCCTCGGGCGGCACGCTCGCGTCCTCGATGAACGGGTAGGGCTTCGGGTCACCCGGCAGCGACATGAGAAGTGGAATCGCCGCCTTTCGGAGTTTCCAGATGTCTCCCTGTGCCTCGTCAGTGTAGGCCTCGATGGCGTCGAAGGCGTTTCCGCCGCCATCTTTGCTGTCGCCTTCGCCTGTGTCGCCCGCCCCCGGGCGGAGGAAGTGCTCGTTCGCCCGCCGAATCGTCGCCTCGAAGTCGTCGTGCAACTCGGAATCGAACTCAAGCATCAGCGTCGCGGCCGTCCCGTCGGGAATCTGCTCGACGTACTGGGCGTACTCGCTGGACTCGCGGGCCATCCGAAACACCTCGTCGTCCATGAGTTCGACCGCGCTGGCGTCGAAGTCGAGGGCGTCGGGAACCGCGGCCATTGCCTCGACGAGGTCGTCGTAGGCGTAGAGGACGAGCGCGGTGTCTTCGGGTACCGTCACCAGCGAGACGGTCGCTTCGACGACGACGCCGAGTGTCCCTTCGGCACCGACGAACAACTTCGAGAGGTTGATGACGCGCTCTCCGTCTTCGTTCTCGAAGACGACCTTGTGGAGGTTGTAGCCCGAAACGCAGCGTTTGAGTTCGGGATACCGGCGCTCGATTTCCGCTTCGTTCTCTTCGACGAGCGCCCGGACGGCTCGATATAGCTCGGCCTCGCGGTCGTCTTTCGAGACGATATCGTCCCACTCGTCGCTGTCGAGGACGATATCGCGGGTGTGAATCATCGACCCGTCAGCGAGGACGACCCGCAACTCCTCGGTGTAGGCGTCGGTGATACCGTACCGAACCGAGTGCGCGCCGGTCGAGTTGTTACCGATACCGCCGCCGATGGTGGCGCGATTCGACGACGCCGGGTCGGGCGCGAACTTCAGGCCGTACTGCGCGAGGTGGTCGTCGAGGTCGTCTTGTACCACGCCGGGTTGGACCGTCGCGCGGCGGTTCTCGGGGTCGACCGCGACGATGTCGTCCATGTATTTCGAGAAGTCGAGGACGACGCACCCCGGGCCGACGGATTGCCCCGCAAGCGACGACCCGGCACCGCGCGGGAGAATCGGCACGTCGTGGTCGGCCGCTGTCTCGACTGCTGCGCGAACGTCTTCGACGGTTTCCGGGATGACGACGCCTGCTGGCCGCGCCCCGTATATCGACCCGTCGGTGGCGTACAACACCTGTGTGTATTCGTCGAAGCGAACCTCTCCGGCGACGACGCTGCGCAGGTCAGAAGCCAACGCGGCGTACTCGGCTACGTCCGATACCTCGTAGTCCTGCGACTCCTGAAAAGCCTGCAGGTCGCTCCAGTCGTGGGCATCGGTCGCTGCCGGTGGTCGGGTCGCCCGTGTGGGTTCGTCGCCAGCCATTATCATATATAATCGTGTAAATAGTGAAAAGTGTGTGTGCGGGCCGTCACATTTGCCAGAAACAGTGGCGGGAGGCCGGGAGCCAGTTGCTCACTGCGGCGGGTTTCGCGGGTAGTTTCCGACGCCAGTCTGGAGGTGCCCCTCGACGACGACCCACCCGCGTTGGTCGGCCGGAAGGTCGTAGACGGACACGCGGTCTGTGTACTCGTTGTAGTTCCACCCGCCGACCCACCACGAGTTGGTGCCGACGAGTTCGACCGTCACCGAGAGCTGTGTCGTCTCCGGCCCGTCGTAGGCGACGAATATCCGCGTGTCGTATCTGTAACACCGGGTTTCGTCGTCTTCGTGGGGCCACTCACAGGGGACCCCGGTCACGTTCGACCGCGGTTCGAAGAGCGGTTCCGCTCCCCCGGGGTCTCTCGTGTCGATAGAGCGGTTCACTGTCCGGTCGGCGGTCAGGCTCATCGTGTCGTGTTTGACTCTGACGACATCCGAGTCGTTTCGGTCGTACTCGTCGGCGGAGACGCGCTCCCACCGGACGAGTCGGTCGTTTTCGATAACTGAGCGATGATACGTGGGTTCGCCGGGAAGTTCGTCAGCCTGCATCCGCAGCATCGGACCGTACTCCGTCTCGACTACGTCGTAGGTCCACGTCTCCGGTATCAGGTACTCTCGCGTTTCGATTACGTCTTCGACGGGTGATTCCCCTTCGGTGATGGGAAGCGGGACGAAGACGGTCACATTCGAGATGGGTTCGTCGGCGGAGACGCGGACCTCGTAGCGGTAGTCGCTCCCGTAAGAGTCGAGAAACGACTGGCGGCTGAACGCCCAGAGACCACCGCCGATAGCTGCGACGACGAGGAGCACGGCCACAACGATGATACCGAGTGTTCGGGAGTTCATCTCCTAGGCAGAGGTTTCTTCCGTCTCGTCACCGGTCGTCATCACGTCGCCGACCGCCACCTCGTCACCGGTCGCTATTTCGTCGCTGACCGCACTCCCATCCATCTCGACGATAGCGGCGACATCGGCGGCGAACGCCTCGACTTCGTCCCAGTCGGTGTACTCGTGGTCCTGCGAGGCGTCCGTCTCACCGATGGTGTCCCGGGCGATGCGCTTCATAATCATCCGCGTGAAGAACCCGTACTCAGAGAAGCGAAGCGCCCCGCCGAACGCCCCGATTCTGTCCGGTTCCCACCCGGTCTCCTCGACGAATTCCGCGATGTACTCGGCCACGTGGGCGTCGTTCTCCTCACTCGGGAACGCCGACGAGAGCGACACCTGGAAGAACGCGTTCGGTCGCGCTTCGATGGCCTCTCGATTCTCTTTGACGAAGCGGGAGACCTTCTTTACGTGCTTCCCCATGTGGATGGACGACCCGACGAACACCGCGTCGAAGTCGGTCACTGCGGTCTCGGCCGGGAAGTCATTCACAGACAGCACCGTCGCCTTGTGACCACGCTCTTCGAGTACCGTCTCGATGTACTCGGCTATCTTCTCAGTCTGTCCCTCTTTCGTCCCGTACGCGACGAGGATTGACGTCATTTTCACTCACCGTCTATACATTCGTTCGCTGACGGGATAATCCCGACTGTAGCGTCTCACTCGCCGGGAAACAGCCTCCTGACCACTGGAGGAATGGTAACGACTTTCCACGACAAGGAATTACTCTACGATACAACTCATGAATATCTCTCTGGACACGTACCTCGTCACGCAGTCGGACCTCTCCGGCGACCGGACGACGCTGGAAGTCGTCGAGGCGGCGGTCGCAGGCGGCGTGGACATCGTCCAACTCCGCGAGAAGCACGCGAGTGCGCGCGAGCGATACGAACTCGCCAGCGACGTGCGCGAACTGACCGCCGACGCGGGCGTTCCGCTCGTCGTCAACGACCGCCTCGACATCGCGGCAGCGGTCGACGCCGACGGCGTCCACCTCGGTGACGACGACCTGCCAATCGAGACGGCACGCGAGCAGTTGGGGTCAGACGCCATCGTCGGGCGGTCCGTTTCGACGGTTGAGGCCGCACAGGCCGCAGAAGAAGCGGGTGCCGACTACCTCGGTGTCGGTGCCGTCTTCGCGACCGATTCGAAGGACATCGACGACGACGAGTACGAAATCGGCGTCGAGCGAGTCGCGGCCGTCGCGGACGCCGTGTCGATTCCCATCGTCGGAATCGGCGGCATCACCGCCTCGAACGCCGCGGACGTTGTCGCTGCCGGGGCTGACGGCGTCGCAGTCATCACCGAAATCACCGGCGCGGATGACCCGACAGACGCGACACGGCGTCTTGCTGACGCCGTCACCGAAGGGAGGGACCGCCGATGACGGTCGCTGCCGACGAGTTCGACCTCCAGCGCGCGCTGGAGACCATCTCGTCGACTCAACCGCTTGTCAACTCGGTCACGAATGAAGTGACCGTCAACGACGTGGCCAATATCACGCTCTACTGGGGCGGCCTGCCGGTCATGTCCGACGACGAGCGCGAAGTGGGCGACATGGTCTCCATCGCCAACGGCTGTCTCCTGAACATGGGGACGGTCAGCGAGGCGGGCGAAGAGACGATGCTGACCGCGGGCCGCGCCGCGGGCGAGAACGACGTGCCGCTCGTCGTCGACCCCGTCGGCGTCGGCGCGACTCCCACGCGCTCTCGCGTCGCCGACAGACTCGTCTCCGAACTCGACGTGGACGTACTCAACGGCAACTACGGCGAGATTTCCGCGCTCGCCGGTGCCGATGCGGAGGTCCGCGGCGTCGAATCGGTCGGCGAGTACGCCGAAATCGCGGCGACGGCGGTCGCGTGTGCGCGTGAAACCGGTGCTGTCGTCGTCGCCTCCGGCGAGACTGACATCGTCGCAACCGACGAAGCCGCCTACGAGGTCCACGCGGGCCACGAGATGATGGGTACCGTCGTCGGAACCGGGTGTATGCTCGGCGTGACGCTGGCGACGTTCGCCGCCGCACTCGACGACCCCCTCGAAGCCGCGCTGGCGGGGACGATGGGCTACGGTCTGGCTGGCGAACTGGCCGCAGACGGCGCGTTCGGCGAGTATCACGGCCCTGCGAGTTACCGCATCGCGTTCCTCGACGCCGTGTCCGGCCTCGCAAACGGGACGGCCGAAGAGCGGTCCGACGAACCCCTCCCCGACCTCGCGGACCGCATCGAACGAATCGAAATCGAGGTGCAACCGTGAGCGACGAAATGCTCTCGCCGACGCCCGAAACCCCGCCGTACGCGCTCACCATCGCCTCCAGCGACTCCGGTGGCGGCGCGGGAATTCAGGCCGACCTGAAGACCATGACGCGCCTCGGCGTCTACGGCGGGTCGGTTATCGTCGGCCTGACCTCCCAGAACACCCGTGGCGTCACCGACACGCACGTCCTCCCGACGGCGGTGGTGCGCTCCCAGTTCGACGCCGTCGCCGACGACTTCGACATCGGCGCGATAAAACTCGGGATGCTCGCAACCGCCGAGGCAGTCGCAACCGTCGCCGAGTGCCTCTCCGAATACGACGGTCCCGTCGTCGTCGACCCCGTGATGGTCGCAACCTCGGGCGACCGCCTCCTCGACGAGGACGCTGTCGACGCCTACGACGACATCTTCGCGCAGGCGACGCTCGTGACTCCGAACGCCGACGAGGCCGAGGCCCTCACGGGTCACGTTCCGGAGACGCCCGAGACGGTTCGGGCGGCCGCCGACTGGTTCTTCGAGCGCGGTGCCGACGCGGTCCTCCTGAAGGGCGGCCACGTCGAGACCGGCGACGGAACGGTCGTCGATACGCTCGTCACCCGCGAAGAGACGACGACGTTCACCAACCCGCGGGTCGACACCGACCGGACGCACGGCTCCGGATGCACGCTGTCGAGTGCAATCGCCGCCGGACTCGCCCGCGGTGACGACCTCGAATCCGCGGTCGAACAGGGTATCGAGTTCACGAAATCGGCGCTCGCCGCACCCGCCGACGTGGGGACCGGCCCGGGAAGCGTGAACCACCTCGTCGACTTCGACAACTGAGACCGGCGACAAACCGGAATCACCGACTTCGACGGCGGCCGTCAGCGGTCGTACCCACTACGCCCCTCGATAGTCGAGGCCAAATGTTTCTTCGAGCACATCGTGCCACTCGGATTCGGCGACCGGCGACTCGGTCGACTCGCTTCCGACGTACCGCGTCAGCGTCTCGGGCGAGAGTTTGACGTGTCCGCCGTCGGTCGCTCGCATGACCACGGGGTCGCCCGTAAACGTCGATTCAGGGGCGCTCTGGAGGTAGTCACACGTCGCTTCGAAGTACGTGAGCATCCGCGGCGTGTCGGTGAACAGGTAGCGGTCCTGCCACTCGCCATCGGGTTCGTAGCGATACTGGGTGCGGTGTGTTTCGTCGGGTCGGTCGCTCTCGACGACGCGCCACGAGACGCCCGCCTCGTCGGTTCGAACCTCGCCGTCGAGCGGGAGGGGCCGACGCATCGAGGGGACACCCATGCCGACGTCGACCACGTACCGGCGGTCGAGTTCGACGACGTTCGTGTGGTGATTCGCAGGCGGGCGAGCAGAGCCGTCGCTACCGATGACGCGAGCGGCGACTCTCTCGGCGTCGAACCCGAGTTCGGTGAGAAGCCAGTTGAACAGGCCGTTGAGTTCGAAGCAAAAGCCGCCGTGCTCGCGCTCGACGATTTTCTCGAAGAGATGCGGAAGGTCGAGGTGGACGCCCTCGCCGTCGTCGGCATCGTCGAAGGGGTCGCCGTTGACGGCCAGCGTCTCGAACGGAATCGTCGTCACGTGTGCGCGCTGGAGGCGACGGAGGGTCGAACGCGATGGCTCACCGAGCGATTGGGAATCGATTCCGAGACGGTCGAGGTAGGCGATGGTGTTCATCTGAGGGGAGTACCACGGGCGTTTCGTTGCGTCAGCGGTGACGGAGGGCCGAGCGGGAACCACCAGCGCTCCGCAGTGGGTCGTTCTCACGCAGCACTCAAAACCGCTCGCTGAACGAGAATTTAGTAACGGGTCTGATAGGTGTCTGTGACGCGTCTCAGCGCGTCCACCACGCCAGCGAGTGTTCCATCCACGCGCCGATATCGGCCGACGCCACGTTGTGGTACATCCGCCGGAAGCGCTCGGCGCGCTCGCGTTTTGGTGCGTTTAGTGCGGCCTCGATTTGCGCTGCGAACCCGGCGGTGTCGTGGGGGTTGATGGTGAAGGCGTCGTCGCCGACGAGGGTGTGGACGCCCGCGAACTTACTGAGGACTAACGCACCGTCGCCACCCTCGTTCGCGGCGATGTACTCCTGTGCGACGAGATTGTAGCCGTCCGCGAGCGGACTTACGATGCCAACGTCGGCGTTTCGATAGAGGCTGACAATCTCGGTTCGCGTGTACCGGCCGTCGAGGTAGACGACCGGTCGCCACTCGTCGGTTCCGAACCGAGCGTTCAGTCGGCGAATCTTCTCGGCTACGTCGCGCTGGTAGCGTTCATACTCGGGAATCTGCTCGCGCGTCGGCGACCCCTTCTGGAGGAGGCGAAACGACCCGTGCAGGGAGTCGTCCCGTTCGAGGAGGTGTTCGATAGCGTCGAGACGCTGGAGGATTCCTTTCGTGTAATCCAGTCGGTCCACGCTGACGGCGATGTGCTCGTCCGACCCGATTCCCTCTCGCTCGCAGAGGTCGTTCCAGAACTGGGTCGCCGCCGCGCTGTCGGCGAGTTCGCCGACCGTCTGGGTGTCGATTCCGACGGGTGCGACGTACACGTCGACGGTTCGCCCGTCGTATGCCACGTGGAGCGATTCGGTATCGACATCGGCCGCCGGAAGCGTCCGTTCGACCGTATCGAGGAACTCCCGAGCGTACCCTCGGGTGTGGAAGCCGATTCGGTCGTTGCCGAGCAGTCCCGACAGCAACGCGTCGGCGTGGGGGCTCCGGTCGAACAACTGCGCTGGGGGCCACGGAATGTGCCAGAAGTGCTGTATCGTCACGTCGCCGTCGGCCCGGCGGCGGACGAGTTCGGGAACCAGTGCGAGGTGGTAGTCGTGGACCCAAAGCAGCGTGGTGTCGTCGTCCTGTCTGTCGAGTGCGTCGAGCGCGGCGGTGGCGAACTGCTCGTTCACGCGCCTGTAGGCGTTCCAATCGTCCGGAGACGCGCGAATCCGGTCGACGTGTTCGTGACAGAGCGGCCAGAGAACCTGGTTGCTGTAGCCGTAGTAGTAGCCGTCGTACGCCGTCTCGGGAATGTCGAGGCGTTTGAGCAAGTACCGCTCTGCGCCCGGTGGGACGGCCACGTAGCCGTCTGGGTCCGTCACGTCGAAGTCGGCCGGTCCGTGCCCGTGGGCGACCCACGTGCCACCGACTTCGCGCATCACGTCGTCCATCGCGGCGGTCAATCCGCCGACCGGTTTCGTCACGTCGTCCGCGGCGTCGTGGACGTACGGCTCACGGTTGGTGAGGACGACGAGTCCGATATCGGTGTCGTGTTCTGTCACGGCTCTGACTGGGATTCTCTCGATTCCATCTCGGTTCGCACCCGCGCCGTCTCGGCCCCTCGCGACATCCGACACGGCGCTGATAGCTCATGTGGGTGTACGGTTGCGCGCCTAAAACAGTCTCTATCGACTCGCTCTCTCGCCGCCTCGTTCGAGTGGGTCCTACTCGCGGCGTTCGAGCAGTCGATAGAACCGAACGTCGCGTGGCGGAGGTCGATTGGGCGGTTGTCGCCGTATCAGCCAGCCCGACACACCACGTGACTATCACAATTTGCATAGATGCGCTCGTCGACAGGAGTCGGCCGTTTCACCACTCGGTTGTCCCCGACCGATGTGCTTTTTACTCGTACGCCGTCAGCGAAGATATGAGAACGGTCGAACTCGGCGACTTCACCGTCGGTGATGGGTACCGTCCGCGAATCATGGGCGTGCTGAATATGAGTCCCAGTTCGGGGTGGAAGCCGAGCATGCACGCCGAAGTCAAAGACGCGGCGCGGTTCGCCGAAGAGGAACTCATCGGCGAGGGTGCCGACATCGTCGATATCGGCCTCCAGTCCGCCAACATCAAGTACGATGTTCTCCCGGCCGAGAAGGAACTCGAACGGCTGGACAAAGCTGTCGCCGTCATCGACGAAATCGGCGACGACGCCGTCTTCTCTATCGAGACCCGGTATGCCGACGTTGCGGAAGAGGCCCTCACCCGCGGGTTCGACATCGTCAACGACGTTGCGGGCTTCGCCGACCCGCGGATGCGCGAGGTGTGTGAGGACTACGACGTGCCGAACATCAAGATGGCGAGTCCGCCGGACCTCCAGAACCCCGGTGCCGTCATCACGATGGACGAGACGTTCGACGCCCTCGAACGCGGCGGCTTCACCGACAAGACGATTCTCGACCCGTCCTTTGGGAAGTGGACGCCCGAAAAGACGTTCGCGGACGACCGAGAGCGTTTCCGTCGCCTCCGCGAGTTCCGCGCGTTCAACCGCCCGCTCCTGACGGCGACGAACCGCGAGGACTTCCTCGGCGACATCGCCGGTCGGATGGAGAACGAAGACCAACTGCCGGTCAGTCTCGCCGCCGCGACGATGGAAGTCGAAAGCGGCGCACACATCATTCGAACCCACGACGTGGCTGAGACGCGCGACGTGGCGCTCGTCGCCCACGCGCTCGGAACGGACCGTCTCGTCGAGGACGACACCGTCCGCGTCGTCGAGTACACCGACATCTCGCGCCGCGAAGCCGAGAAACAACTGGCCATGCGCGGCGGCGACGCGACGAGCGCCGACGCGGGTGTGTCGCTCTCGTTCGTCGCCGAGGGACTCGAACAGCGCGACATCGACGCCCTCGAATCGGTCTGTGTGGAGTACGACGTTCCGCTCGCCCCGAGTGAGAGTGCGGGCGTGTTCCTCAGCGCATCCGTCGCCGTCCTCAAACAGGTCGCAGACGAAATTTCCGGTGCGAGCGACAACCTCACCGAACTCGCCGGGAGCATCCGCCGCGCGGCCACGAAGTACGCAGGCGAGTGATTTCCGTCCCGGCGTCCATCTCTCCACCTCGGCGTCCATCTCTCCGTCTCGGCGTTCGTTTCTCCGCCTCGGCATCGTTTCGACCCCCTATCGGAACGGTTATCTACGACCCGCTCACCGGTTGGGCCCATGACACGATACGACGCAGTATTGTTCGACAGTGACGGTATCCTCGTCGAGCCACCGTCGTACGAGACGCAGCGCGAAGCGACTCGGCAGGCATTCCACGCTGTCGGCGTCGAAGATGTTCGACAGAAGCACCTCGACGCTGCCGTCGGCGGCGGAACCGTCGAAACGTTGCACGAGGTCTGTTCGGAGTACGACCTCGACGTGACGGAGTTCTGGGACGCATTCGAACACCACGACGAGCAGTCGCAGTTCGACGCGTTCGAAGCAGGCGAAAGAACGCTGTACGACGACGTGAACGCAGTCTCCGACCTTCCGGTAACTCGCGGCGTCGTGAGCAACAACCACCACAGCACCATCGAGTTCAAACTCGACTTCTTCGGGTTGCACTCGCTTTTCGACACCTACTACGGCCGCGAGAAGACCATCGAGAGTCTCAGGCTGATGAAGCCGAACACGCATTACATCGACCGGGCGATGGCCGACCTTGGCGCAGAATCAGCGCTCTACGTCGGCGACAGCGACAGCGACATGGTCGCGGCCGAGCGCGCCGGACTCGATTCCGCGTTCGTCCGGCGGTCGCACTGTCAGGATGCCGACCTCTCGGTCACGCCGACGTACGACGTGGACTCGCTTCACGACATTGTTCCGCTGGTCGTGTAACCACCCGGCATCGCCTGTTCAGGGTTCGAACCGAAGTGCGAGGCTGTACATCTCGCCCACTGATTCGGGGTCGAGTCTATCGGCACAGTCGTCCACGGCGGACCGTAGTGGCTCACCTAGCTCTCCGGGAAGGTCAGCCAGCAGCGAGCGCGTCACCGAGGCGTGCGCTTCGATGTGGCTTTCGGTCCACGGAACCGGGTCGAGGAGGGTTCGAGTTCGGTCGAACGTCCACCCGTACCCGTCGAACAATCGGCGGAGCGCGCCTCCCGGATAGAAGGTGAGTGCGGGCCGTCCATCGACCAGTTCACTGGCCGCATTTTCGAGGGCGAAGAGTTCACGCACGGCGGCACCCTCGGGCAGCGGGTCGTAGTCGTCGACGACGAGGTGACACCCGGGGGCCGCGACTCGCGTCAACTCGGTGGCGACGGAGTCGAGGGTGGGCGGTTCGAGGAGGTTGAACAAGCCGTGTGCGGTGATGATATCGACCGAGTTGGGTGCCAACGGGAGGCTTCGAACGTCCGCTTCCAGTACAGCGGTTCGGTCAGGTTCTGTGTCTGCTATCGCGTCGTCGACTCGCTTTCGGACTGCAACCGCGTCGTCTCGGTCGTTCGTGACCGCGTAGACGCGACTCGCCCCGTCGGCGAGCAGTCCGGCGGTCGTATTGCCGACTCCCGCACCCGCTTCGAGACAGACCGCACCCTCGACTGGTCGGTCTTCGAGGGCGGTTGTGACTGTCGTTGGAACGTCCATCGTCGCTTTTGGGTCAGTTTCAGTGGTGGTTTGCGGGTCGCTGTTTCAGTGGTGGTTTGCGGGTCGCTGTTTCAGTGGTGGAGTTGTTCCGGAACCGGACTCTCCTCGTGGCGCAGTCGCTCGACGAGCGACCGCTGGGCCGACTCGTCCATCCCTTCGTATCGCTCGGCGGCGTCGAGAACCATGGCGACGAGTTTCGGGTCGCCGGGTGTAACGACGCTCGTCAGACCCTGCGCCGCCGCGAAGTCGAACCGCTCTCGAATCTCCGCAGGCGTATCCACCGGTTGGTACCAGTTCGCGTAGGGGCGGTCTTCTTTCGGAAGTTCGTCCGGAGAGGGCCACGGACCCTTGGCGAAGGCCTTGATTCCCAGCGTGCCGATTCCCTCCTTGTTCGCGCGTTCGAGAACCGCCTCGTAGTCGTATTCGGGGTCATCCTTACCCACGACGACGGGATTCAGTGGGAACATCAGCGTTTCCAGGTCGTCGATGCGGTCGATGGCGTTGAGGATGAGTTGCGGGTCGCTGTGGCTCGTCAGTCCGATATGGTCGATGAGACCTTCGGATTTCGCCTCGCGAATGGCTTCGAGCGCGCCGCCGTCGCCCGTAATCGTGTCCAGTTCCTCCTCGTACTCTAGACCGTGGACCTGATAGAGGTCGATTTTCTCGATGCCGAGGCGGTTGAGCGACTGCTCGAGTTTTCGCTTCGCGCCCTCGTACGTCCGTTCTTGGGTCTTACAGCCGAGGAAGATGTCGTCTCGGTGTTGGCGAAGCTTCGGCCCCAATTTCAGTTCGGCGTCGCCGTACATCGGCGCGACGTCGAAGTGGTTGACGCCGCGGTTCAAGACGAGTTCGACCATCTGGTCTGCGCCCTCCTGTTCGAGCCAGTTGAGCGCGATGGTACCGAATGTGGCGATTGTACTGTCGTGTCCAGTGTGTCCCAGCGCCCGCGTCTCCATACTCGAATCGTCACTGCGAACACACAAAAGCGTGTGTCTCATATTCACAATCTGGACAGTGAAGCGCTCTAGGTCCGTTATATGGTGGATTCGAGCGGAACTCACCACGTCCGCGTCGGGAGCAAGTCGATTGCGTCGACTGCTCGGTTTTTACCCTCGACGGGGACGATAACCCGCATCGTCTCGTTGTAGTCGGCGAGCAGTTCGCGGCACGACCCGCAGGGTGGGACGACGCGAACCTCGGTTGCGTCGTGGGTGTCCATCGGGTACGCGACAGCGACGCAGGTGGCGAGTTCGTCGTGGCTGTATCCGTCGGCGACGGCCGACCCCACCGCGACAGGTTCGGCGCACATCGAGGCGCGTCCGATGCTCGCTGGCAGACTCACTCCCTCGTATATCTCGCCGTCTCCCGTCCGAACGCCCGCCGCGACGATGTGCGCGCCGTCGAAGAAATCAGGGTCGAACGTGTCCAGATTCGTCTCTACGACCTTCTCGATGAGAGCCTCGTCGTCGGCAGTCAGCGGGGCGCTTTCCATGCAAAACATATGCTGTCCCGAAATTATATCAATCTTGATATGGTTCGTTTGTCGGAACTACTGTGTGACGCCACCGACTCCGTGTCAGAACTGCGCGACGACCACTCAAACGGTCGAACAGTCCGGCCGAGTGGTTGATTCGAGGACCGACTAGATTTTATGTCGAGATTCCCACCGGTCACCTGTACAGTATGGACGGGGACGACAGCTTCGACGACCCAATCGCGAGGGCCTTGCTCGGACAGTCTGCGTACGAGCGGGTCCGAGTGCGCCGGCGCAGTCTTTTCAAGCAGCACCTCTCTCACAAACTCGCGTTGCAGAGCGCCATCTTCGGCGTCGTGGCTCTGGTTTTACCGCTGGCGATGACCCTGCCGTCGTCGACGCAGGTTCTCTTTCCCGGCGGCGACCCGCTTTCGTCCACGCCGAAGATTCTCGTCCTCGGCGCGTACGCGGGTGCTATCCAAACCGTCGCCGCACTCGGGTTGGTGTACGTGGGCTACCAGCGACTCCAGCGCGACGAAGTGATGAGTGAGGGCGAGGCGGCTCACCTGCTGAACGTCGAAGACGCCGCGACGACGATGAGCCTCGTCACCGGTGCGGCGGCCGTCGTCACCCTCGATGGCTTCTTCATCCTCGGCCACGCGGGACAGGACCTGCTCGTGAAGTACATCACTGCGGGCGGTGGCAATCCCTTCGCCAGCACCGATATCCCCGTAACCGTGCCGTGGGTCGCCATCCCTGCCGCCATCCTCGCGGTGGTGCTGTTCGCCCTGAGTCGGGTCTTCCGACGGCGACTTCCAGCCTGAACGGAGCGGGGGATTTTTGCCCGGGTGCTCGTCAGTACACCCAATGACTATTCCTGACGACTGGAAAACAGATTCTGTCCGGTCGAACGGCGTCTCGTTGCAGTACTACCGAACCGGTGAGGGGCCACCGCTGGTGATGGCACACGGGTTCACCGACAGCGGTCGGTGTTGGGAACCACTCGTCGAAGAACTCGCGGCCGACTACGACGTGGTGACCTACGACGCTCGTGCCCACGGCCGCTCGGACGCCCCAGAAACCGGATATAGCCCCACCGATAGAGTCGCCGACCTCGTGGGATTGCTCGACGCTCTCGACATCGACGACCCGATTCTGGTCGGTCACTCGATGGGCGGGTCGACTGTGGCGTTGACCGCCGCGATGCACCCCGACCTCCCGCGCGCAGTCGTGCTCGAAGACCCCGCGTGCATGCTCGACATCCCAGAGAAAGACCCCAACGTACGGGTGGAGTCGGTTCACAAGTCGGTTCGAGAATGGGAACAGAAGGGCGTCGAAACCATCGCCGACGAGTACCGCGCGGAGCGCCCGCAACTCGCGCGACGCCTCGCAGTCGCTCGGACCGAGTGTCGCCCGGCGATTGCGGAAATCTCTCGCACTGGGTTCGGGGCCGCGGCCGAGATATTCCCTGACATTGCCGCCCCGACGCTCGTGTTGAAAGCCGACACCGACCCAGAGACGCGGGCGGCACACCTCGATACGGCCGACCGACTGGCCGACGGCCGACTCGTTCACATCCCAGACGCTGGCCACTGCATCTTCCGCGACCAGTTCGACGCCGGGTACGCGGAGTTGCGGACGTTCCTTCGGCGGATATAGCTGGGTTTCCCGGACGAAAGACGACTACGACGAGGGTGCGACGTTCTGGTTCATCCGAAACAGGTTCGTCGGGTCGTACTCGTCTTTCAGCGCAACCAGTCGCTCGTACGTCGGGCCGAACGTGGTTTGCATCATGTCGGCTTCGTCCTCCAGGAAGCCCGGGAAGTTGAGGTAGACCGACCCGTCGGAGAACTGCCGCATGTCGTCGAGGCAGTCGCGCGCCCACGCGACGTTTTCGTCGTCTGTCTCTGAGTCTTCCCAGTTGGCTTCGACGCCGAGGAGGAACGGCGCGTGGCGACCGGCAAACGCGTTCTCGTCTTCGTCTACCTCGGCAATCGCGCCGCCTTGATGCCAGATGTCCACCGTCGAAAGTGGGGACGGCGCGGCGTCCACCCAGTACGCCAACCGCTCCAGTGCGCTGTCGGAGAGGCCGTCGAGGTACAGCGACTTCCAGTAGTAGCGCATTCCGTCAGGATAGTCCTCGTCGAGGAGTTGCTGCAGTTCGACGTAGGGCATCACCCCACTGAAGTCGGCGAGTGGTTCGGCGAGCGTTCGGAGCGGTTCGAGCGCCGCCTCGCCCGCTTCGGGAGGACCGGCGTAGCACCCGAGCAGCCCGATTTTCTGCTCGTCGAGGACGCCCTCCGAGAAGAGTTCTTCGTCGGGCATCACACCCGAGAACGTCAGCGAACTCACTTCCTCGGGTGCCGACGCGCAGTACTCGCGGTACGCCGCCATCGTCGATTCGAACTCGTCGGCGGAGTAGAAGACGAGACACATCGCCACCTCCGGACCGACCGGATGCAGTTCGAATTCGAACGCGGTGACGATGCCGAAGTTGCCACCGCCACCTCGAAGCCCCCAGAATAGCTCTGGATGCTCGTCCTCGCTGGCGGTCAGATACTCGCCATCGGCGGTCACGAGTTCCACGGAGCGGAGGTTGTCGCAACTCAACCCGTACTTCCGTCGGAGGTGACCGATACCGCCGCCGAGGGTCAAGCCCGCGACACCGGTGTCGGAGACGACGCCCCCCGGCGCTGCCAGCCCGAACGCCTGCGTCTCGTGGTCCACGTCGGCCCACGTCGTGCCTGCTTCCACCCACGCAGTCCGCGCTTCGGGGTCCACGCGGACGCTCGTCATCTCCGAGAGGTCGATGACGAGTCCGTCGTCGCAGACGGCGCTTCCTGCGACGTTGTGGCCGCCGCCTCGGACCGATACGAGGAGGTCGTTCTCCCGGCCGAAATTCACCGCTCGAACCACGTCCGCGACGCCCGCACACCGTGCGATGAGACCCGGATGTCGGTCAATCATCCCATTCCACACCGCCCGTGCGTCGTCGTAGTCGCCCGCGTCCGGGCGCAGCACTGTTCCTCGAAAGCCGTCGGCAAACTCCCGTACCGCCGCGTCGTCGATAGTGGTCATTGTTCTGTGCCAACATACGGCAACAGGTCAGTTAGCCTCACTCGCTGCCCTGCGTTTCAGGCGGCGAACCGCGTTTCACGCGACGAAACGCGGCTGAATCGAGGCTGGAAGCCGACAGGTGTGGATGGGGGTAACGTTACTTCCGTACCGAACGTGTACTGCTAGCAAGAATCATGGCTTCAGACGAGCACAGTCGCGATGGCAGCCACGACGTGCGCCCAGACCCGGGGTCGCCGCTCTTGGAGGCCATTCTGGAGAACGCACGCAACCGTCGGTACCTCGGCCAGCGACTCGCCCGGGTGGACGAACGCGTCGATACGGACATGCTCGGCGACATCGTCCGCCACGGGCCAGTTCTCGAAGCGTTACTCGACAGTCCACACGACAGGCGAGAAATCGAATCCCGACTCGACGTGTCGAAAGCGACGAGTCATCGGTTTACGCAGTGGCTCGACCAACGAGGGTTCGTCGAGAAGGTGGACGGACGATTCCAGTTGACCGGACTCGGACAGATAATCGCCGAGGAGGTACTCCGGTTCGAGGCGAACGTCGGAACCGCACAGCGACTCGAACCGCTCTTGGAGGCCGTCTGCGAGGACCACCAGGAGTTCGTCGTCGAACCGTTCGTGGACGCGACGGTCACAGTCGCGGAACCGGACGAACCCTATCGCCCCGTCGAACGCTTCATCTCGCTCGTCCGCTCCTCCGAGACGCTCCGCGGGTTCAACACGACGCACATGGCTCCACTCGTCCTCGGCGGATTCCACCAGCAGGTGTTCGAAGCCACGGAGACGGAGATTATCTACCTCCCGCACATCGCAGATAAACTCTTCGAGGCGTACCCCGAACAAGCGCGGTCGGCCGTCGAAAGCGGCCATCTGACGCTTCGCACGCGCGACGACCTGCCGTACGGGCTCGCCCTCTTCGACGAACGTGTCGGTATCGGCGGATACGACGAGACGACCGGGTTGATGCGGGTCTTCGTCGACACCGACTCACCTGTCGCCCGCGAGTGGGCCGAACGTGTCTACGAGTCGGTTCGAGCGGACTCGGAACTGCTTAGCGAGGCCTGAAGTCGGCGTTTCGAACACGGTCCGAGAGATACGGTTTTCTCCGCTGTGAGCGTAGCTACTGCATGACTCAGGGAGAGAGTGGGGCATCGGCAACCGACTGGTCGGGCACCGAAGACGACGTAACGAGGGGCACGGTCCGAACCGGCGACATCGAGACGTACTACGAGCGCCGCGGCGATGGTCCGCCCATCGTGTTCATCCACGGGATGTTCATGAGTACGACCGAGTGGGTTCCCCAAGTAGAGGCGCTTGAAGACGACTTCACGACTATCTCCTACGACGTGCGCGGACACGGCCACACCGGCGGCTCCGACCGCGACACGTACTCGATGGACCTGTATGCGGCGGACCTCGACGCACTGCTCACAGAGATCGGTGTCGAGAACCCGATTCTCTGCGGACTCTCGATGGGTGGCTGTATCGCACAGGTGTACGCGGCGACGCACCCCGAAAAGGTGGCCGGGCTTGTCCTCTCGGACACGTTCACCGCCGCTCCACTCCCCCTCTCCGGAAGGCTCGTCTTTGCGAATCTACGGTTTTTCGCCCTGCTCGACCGCTTCGTCAGGTACCCGACGCTGAACAGACTCCAGTTGTGGGTCGGCAATCTCCTCTCACCGGGCGTTGCGACCGAAGCCGAGACCATTCAGCGACTCGTCGAAGACGCACCGAGGATATCCCACGCCGAGTTCGCCAAGATTGCAACGGCGATGGCGCGCTTCCCCCAAAGCGACTTCGACGGCTCTCGAGTCGAAGCCCCGGTGTTGCTACTGTACGGCGAACACGCGCTGAAGTCCTTCAAAACCATGCATACACGCCTCGCCGAATCGCTCGCGAATGCCGACGTGGAGGTGACCGTCGTTCCCGACGCGGGCCACGCGTCGAACATCGACAATCCGGCGTTCTTCACCGCGGCCGTCCGCGAGTTCGCTCACGAGGTGACGGGTGCAGGGGAGGGCACCCGCTAACGAACACAGACGACAATGCCTGTCAATCCAAATTTCCTCGAACGGTTGCTGTTGCTCCGACTCGACAAGGGGCCCGCGCCCATCTTGGACCTGTTCGGGGCCGCGACGTTCGAAGCCGTTGTGGTCGCGCTCGATATGGGCCTCTTCGAGGCACTTGCGTCGGGTGATGGGCCACTTTCTGCTGCCGCCCTCGCCGACCGTCTCGATGCAGACGAAACTGCCATCGAAGTACTCCTGACGTTCCTCGTCGCGCAGGGGTACGTCTCCGAAGACGATGGTCGGTATCAAAACACGCGGATGACGACGAAGTGGCTGCTCTCGGACTCGGAGACGAACATGGGTCCGTGGCTCACGTTCTGGGACGAACTCGTCTTTCCGTTCTGGGACGACAACTTCGAAACGGTCGTCCGCGAGGGCCACCCGCCACAGACGATTTACGAGTGGTTCGACGAGGAACCGACGCGTTGGGAGACCGCACAACGGGGGTTCCGTGCGGCGGCGAGCATCGTCGCCGGTGAAGTTGCCGACGCTATCGACGTTCCCAACGACGCAGTCCGAGTACTCGACGTGGGCGGCGGCCACGGCCTGTACGCCATCGAACTGTGTCGGACGCATCCAGCCCTCTCTGCGGTCATCTTCGACTACCCGGAGGCGCTAGACGTTGCCCGCGACGAGATTGCGTCGGCGGGCGTCGAAGACCGCGTCGAGGTCGCAGGCGGCGACTACTGGGAAGACGACTTCGGAGGCGAGTACGACGTTGCGCTCGTCTTCAACGTCATCCACGCACACAGCGCCGAGGAAAACAGGCGGTTGTTCGAACGCGTCGGCACGGCGCTCCGTCCGGGTGGTCGAATCGCAGTGCTCGACCAGTTGACTGGGTCTGCTCGCATGCCAGTCGGAAAGACCGGACATGGATTCGTCGGACTAACGTACTTAGTCACGTTGGACGCGAAAATCCATCCATTCGAGGACGTGAGCGAGTGGCTCCGTGACGCCGGATTTGAGGACGTGAACCGAACGGCAATCCGACGGGCCGGACCGGGACAGACGCTCGTACAGGCGACGAAGGTCTAGACCGGGGCGAAGCGCATCTGTCCGCCGAACTGATGGTTGCTGGAGCTGTTGCTAACAGGAATGACTATGGGAATTGGTAACATTTGTTGTCTAGTGACTTGGTGTGTACTTGAACCATCCATCCGCAAGTATTCGAACACGTGGAGTAACCGATTCGGCCGGTGAATGGCGATGGTGTCTCTGAACGTCCCCGGTGTCGGTCCGGAAATCGAACGACGAGTCTCCGACATCGACGCCGAGACGCTGACACCAATCGTCAGGGCGATACTCGACGACGACACTGCGACTATCGACGAGTGGGACCGTTCCCCGATGCGGGGTGGGGTCGGTGGTGGCTACTTCGGGACGGCCCTCTTTCGGTTCGAGGGAACGGCGACGGTGGCGTCTTCGGCCACTGAACGGTGGTCGGTCGTTCTCAAGATTCTCGCCAAACGGCCCGACGAGGTTCCGTCGGGCCACCCGTACTGGAAACGCGAGGCGGAAGCCTACCGCTCGGACCACATCCAGCAAGCTTCCGGGGGGCTGGTTCCTGCGACCACCTATCGAATCGACGAGTACCCGGGTGAGTCGGTCTGGCTCTGGCTCGAAGACCTCTCGGACGACGACGGCGGGTCGGAGTCGTGGAGCCTCGACCAGTATCGACAGGTTGCCCGCCACCTCGGGCAGTTCAACGGCGCGTTCCTCACGGGTAGTGAGTTCCCGTCCGGTTCGTGGGTCATCGAGCGGACGTTCGACTTTAGCAGGACTGCGGGGGTCGTTGCTCTCGTCGATACGCTCCCCGACGAACCCATCGTCCGTCGCCACTTCCCGACCGAGGAGAGTCGAAACCGACTCTTCTCGGCGTGGCAGCAGCGCGACCAGTTACTCGCCGCTCGCGACGACCTGCCGCCGACGTTCTGTCACTTCGATGCGTTCGGTCGCAACCTCTTTGCGACCACGACCGACGACGGAACACCCCGAACAGTCGCCATCGACTGGGACCAGTGCGGTATCGCCAGACTCGGTGACGACGCCGGTGCGCTAGTATTTCTGACGCTGGTGTTCCTCGATTGGCCCGTTTCCCGTGCGAGAGAACTGGAACGAGCGGTACTCGATGGCTATCGTGAGGGGTTGACCGCCGTCGGCTGGAGCGGCCCAGACGAACTCGTTTCCCGCGGATATCGGCTTCACGTCGCCACCCGGTGGTTGGAGTGGGTCGGCATCGCCGTCAAACTGACCGCCGACGAGGGGAACTACGAGTGGATTGCCGAGATGGTCGGAAACCCTATCGAAGACGTGTTGGACGGGAACCGCGACCTGCACCGGTTCGCGTTCGACACTCTCGACAAACTCGACCTGTCGGCGTCTCCCCCCGGCGACGCCACGGACGAGTCGAGTGTCGGAGAGGCGTGATTGAGAGTGTTTGAGAACCGAGAATGACAGCGTCGGAGAACCGAGAATGACAGAGCCGGACCCGTCGCGAGAGCGTCGGACTCGGCGGGTCGCCACCCGGTACTACCTCTATCGGTCGCTCGACCCGCGCGGGTTCGCCTTCCCGATATTTGTGCTGTTCCTGTTGTCTCGGGGGCTTTCGTTCACTGAAATCGTCTCGCTGAGCGCACTTCAGGCCGTGTTGACCGTCGCCGGAGAGATTCCGACGGGGTACGTCGGCGACCGTATCGGGCGGCGGAACAGCATCGTCGTGAGTCGGGCGCTCGCGTTCGTCCACCTGCTCGGAATGGTGGTGGCCCGAACGTACCCGGAGTTTCTGGCAGTGTGGTCGCTGTGGGCGCTTTCATTGGCCTTTGCATCGGGAAGTGAAGACGCGTGGTTGTACGACGCGCTGGGCGGGACGCTCGCAGTCGAGCGATTCACCGGTATCAGCGGCCGCGGAACCGCAATCGGGCAGTGGTCGATGGCCTTGACGATGGTCGTCGGTGCCGGGCTGTACATCCTCGACCCGCGGTATCCGTTCCTCGCAAGCGCGGTCTTCGCGTTGGTCGGCATCTTCGTTGTGGTTTCGCTCCCCGGTCCTCGGGTCGCCGAGGAGACGACACCCGATATCAGGGTGGTGCTGCAGGTCATCAGAGACGCATTCGGCGGTCGGTCGCTCCGCTCGTTCGTCATCTACGCCGGGTTCTTTCTGGGTATCACGAGCGCGATGGAGGAGTTCATTCAACCGGTGGCAGTCGATGCGTTCGAAGCCAGCCTCACGACGCTCCCACTCGGGCTGCCACCGGAAATCGGGTTAGGAGTACTCTACGCCACTTTCGCGGGCGTCGGTGCGTTCGGGAGTTTCTACGCGGGTGACCTCGTGGACCGGTTCGGACTCAGGCGGACGGTGTTCGCCATTCCGATTCTGACGGGGGCGGTGCTGGCTGCGCCCGCAGTCGTCGCGGTCATTGTGGTCCCTTCCTTCTTCGTGATGAAGGGGACGCGCGCGGCGATGAAACCAATCATCAGCGGCCACCTCAACGACCACATCCCGTCCGCTGAGCGGGCCACCGTCCTGAGCGCGGCCGCGATGGTGTTCGCGCTTCTGCGGACGCCGCTGCATCTGTTCGGCGGCGTGGTCGCTGACGCGTGGAGTCCGCTCACCGCGGTCATCGGATTTGGCGCACTTTTCCTCGTGGTTTCGGGCGTGCTCTACCTTACCGAACCCCCGGTTTCGAAAGAGAGTCGCTCGCAACCCGCTCGAAGTACGGGAAGCCCGAAGTAACGAAAAACAGCCCCCGAGACCGGATTTAGCCCGCAGATTATTCCGTCAGGGCCGGGGCACGGCACCTCGGTTTCGGACTAATTGACCGTCGAGTACCGACCAAGGTTGACTCGGGAGGAGGGTGGTCACGCCGGAAACGGACGGCGTACTCAGTCCTCTCCTGTAGGTGCTGTCACTGAATTATCCGCCGGAGGCGCAGCGGTACCGGACTGCTCATCGTCCTTGTACATGATTTGCCACCCGGTCATCCCCATGGCGATGAGGACGAGTGGTGAGAGGAGGCCGAAGAAGTAGTACGGGGCGTACTCTAAGGTTGGAACGCCGAGCGTCCCGGCCATAAACAGTCCGCCACTGCTCCATGGAATGAGCGCACTCGTCGTCGTTCCGGACGCTTCGATGGCGCGAGAGAGATTTTTCGTCTTCAGTCCCTGCTCTTCGTACAGATTTCTGAGCGTCATTCCCGGAACGACAATACTAACGTACTGCTCGGCGGCGAGGACGTTCATCGAAACCGCGGAGAGTGCTGTGACGCCCGTCAAACTCGCCACGTTGTGACACAGCCGTCCGAGATGGTGGGCGAGGACTGCGAGAACCCCGGCGCGTTCGAGCATCCCGCCAAGCGCGAGGGCGGCAATTGCAATCGTCACAATCCACGCACCACCGGTCATTCCGCCGCTCTGCAGTAATCCGTTTACGAGCTCCATACCCGTCTCGGGAGCAGTACCAGACTGGGCAGCACCCCACGCCGCGGCGAACCCTGTCCCCTGCACGACCATCGACGTCACTGCACCCGCAATGACGCCAGTCCCGAGGGTTGGAAGGGCCGGGATACCGTACATTGCGAGTCCGAAGGTGAGAATCAGCGGCAGGAACACGATTGGCGACACGACGTAGGTTCCCTCGATAGCCATCTGAATCGACTCGACGCGACCCGCTGGGATGTTCCCGGAGGAACTCATGCCGAGGAACGCAAACAGGACGACCGAGATGAAGAACGCGACAAGCGTCCCAACCCGCATTGCGTTGATGTGTTCGTATAAATCGGTGTTCGTCACCGCGGCCGCGAGGTTTGTCGTATCAGACAGTGGCGACTGCTTGTCTCCTGTGTAGGCACCGCTGAGAATTGCACCGGCAGTCATCGGTGCTGGAATTCCGAGACCAGAGCCGATACCGATGAGGGCAACACCCAGTGTTCCTGCCGTTGTCCACGACGAGCCAACGGCAAAGGAGATGATAGCGGCGAGGATAGCTGCCACTGGGAGGAACACCGCAGGGGTGAACAATTCCAGCCCGTAGTACATGAGACTCGGAATCGTCCCCGCCTGAATCCACGAGGAGATGAGTGCGTAGACGGTGAACATGATGAGAATCACCTTCATTCCTAAGAGGAGACTATCGGAAATTCCGTCATAGAGGTCTGCCCACGACAGCCCAAGGTGATAGTGGGCGAATAGGCCAGTGAATGCGATTCCCCAGAACAGCGGGAACTGAGGGTCCAAGCCGAACGTGATGATGCCAACACTGAGGAATACAATCATCCCCGCGACCGGCACGAGTGCTGCCGCAAGCGAGGGCCGCTCCTCGGGGTCGAGTTCCTCGAAAAGACGAGGTTCGAACTCTACCATCGCATCACCGTTCTTCCAGTCCCCACCGGTACAACGGCGTTAGTAGCTTCCTGATTCAACGCAGCATCCCGTCTCAGTTGTCGTGAGACGAGTCGCTTCACCCAGTCACACCGAGTGTGTCCTGCTGTCATACGTCCATTAACTATAATCAGGGATTAGTGCAAGTAGAGGCAGTTTCCATATGAACTGAACTTTAAGTGCACTGTTCCGAGTTTGTGAATACCGTTCATCAAGAAGTGTGGATAAACTAAACACTTCTACAAAAACACAACTATCGGTGACTGTGTTGGAACTCTCTACGCGAACCATTTCAAACAAGTGGCTCTGTTGAAATCCTATTGACTCAACACTTTTCCACTGAAACAGCTGTTGGGTAGGACTGCATAACCAACACTTCAGTCTCGTTTTCGTCCTCTACGATAGGTGAAAAGACCTCCCTCAGCTACAGCTATTCTGGTCGAAATCGATAAAGAGTCCTTTGGTCTCGTTCTTTTCTATCTTGACTCCGACCTTGTCATCGGTAGAATTACCGCCACAGTCCGGGTAGTAGTGGTAATGGTCAAAAACCTCGTTCTCGGATTCGAGAAGTCGGGCTCGAATTAGGTATCTATCACTTGCCACGATGTCCTCTAACAGTCTATGAGAGGGTTCGTCATCGCGCGCAGGGAGTTCGTGCCATCCACTGTGAACCGTGGCTTCGCTATTCTGCTTACCGTCTGCTCTCAGAATTTGAAGGTCTATCGTATGGGGGTCGTCGTCGTAATTCAGAAGCTCGACGGTAAGCTTCGACGAGAACGGAGTAGTAATGTTCAGACACCCGGTTAGTGATGTGACTCCAATACAGACTCCGGTTTGGAGGGCTTTCCTTCGGGAGAATTTCATCTAAGTTTTCATATCATCCTATCGACGATATGCTTTCTGGAATTACAATTATTACACAATCTTAATTGGACGTTCAAAGTGCCTTATCGATGTTGTGTGTGAGACAGCGGACAACGAGTTCACGGAACTGCTTCCACCAGTGTCGTGAGCGGACAAATGCGCCATATTTCCGTTTCAGGCGAGAGTTCACCGTCTCATTCTGACACCGTTGGCCGTAGAGGTCGGCATCCATTCGAACATTCCACGCCCTGTGAAGTGACGCGAACTCTCGATGCTTGATAAGCGGACGAATACTTTCCTCACGGGCTAACGCCCGAACGTTCTGGTCGTCATATCCCTTGTCACCGAGGAGAATCGCCACTTCGCTAGTGTTCCGCTTGATGAGCGAAGGTGCAATCTTCGAGTCGTGTTTTCTCGTCGTCGTCACGTGCAAATCGAGGATAGCATTCGCTCTTGTGTCTACGAGAAGTGTGACTTTCAACTGCTGAATCGTCAACTTCGTTCGTTTAGTGTAGTGTTTTGAGGCGTGACTACGGTCGAACCCGGAGGCGTCAATCCCGACGACACCGTTGGTTGGAAGGAGTGTGACCGAGAGGTTGAGCAGGACGCGCCATACGGTCATATCGAGCTGATTGAACGCCTTACACAATGTCGAGGGAGATGGGAGTTCCGTCAAATCGACGGCGCTCCGAATACGAGGCATCTCGATAAGTTCGTCAAGAAGCGTCCGGTACGTCGTATTCTTCCGAACCTTGAGGCAGAGCAGGACAATGTGTTGATGGAGTGTGTACCGCCGTTTTGAGAACTTCGAAGAGTACCGAGCAACCGATCGCCGGGCTAAGTGCATTGCTTGTTCAACGAACTGGAGTAATCGTGACTTCGGGAGGGCCTGCATTCGGTCACACTACCAGGCGAACCTGTAATTCTCTGAGGATTTCAACAGAGCCACTCGTCCGAACTCGATTATCGTCGATAAGGCAGAACCAGACGGGATCTTTGACCTCCCTGACGACTAAGCGCTATACACCCGAGATACAGAAGGATGCACCGTGAAAAATCCTAGATTAGATAACCCGCCAGTCTTTGTCGATTTTGCACGGTTGACGACAGCTAAATCTACGGAAACGGCGGGGAGGTAGGTAATTAACCAACGACGTGGTTGCAATGGTAGAAACCCACCACGGGCGTGAAGCGAGAGCCTCATCCGCTGGCAACCGCGTCCCAAATGATCTCGATACGCGACCTAAAGCGGGCCAGCAAGCATCCCCGTCACGCCTGATCGGGCGTGACGAACTCTGTTCGAAGGTCCTCATCGCCATCCACATTGAAATTGGCGAACAGCGTGCCGCGCGGCAGCAGAGCAATACGGCCGACGTGGTACAAGTCGCCACACGAGGGAACGGCGTTGATGGCGAACATGACCGCGGCAGTCGCGGCCACGAGCCCACTGCTGAGCCACATTACACTTGCACAGCCTAGACTCAGGCTGACGAACCACTCAACATACCGCTTTTTCTCCCCGCGTGATCCCCTGGCTGGAGGCGACGACGCTTGGGGTTGGCAGGAACAACTGTGTGTGGAACTCAAAGCGAGGGGTGAGACTAGCGCGACACCGAGTGCGTAATGAACGCTTTCGTGAAGAGTGCCGATTAACTTAGAGATGCTTCGTCCATAGGCGTTATACAAGCCTCTCAATCAGTATTGTAGATGGCTCTATATTCTATATTCCTGGATCTAATTCCGGTAATCGGTCACACCAGGGACTTCGGGGGCTACAAGTACCGAATGGACTCACCAGGGGATTACCAACCCTGTCGGATTAAGAAGACAGAATTTACTACAAGCGCGAGCAAAAACGGCCATGAACCTGCGGGCCAGATAAACACGGCACTGAGCGGAATGATTCCTAGTAACAGTACAGTGGCCACGAATCTACCCCAAACCCAACGAGTAGCGTTTCCATCTGGTTCCCCACGAATCGAAACATCATGACGCTGAAGAGAGTCACGAAAGTGTCTCTCAATGTCCGACGGAATAAGAAACGCAGTTGGCTTGTTGGTGAACGATTTCTCGTTGTACAACCTGACCATGGTCTGGTCAGCAAGTGACAGAAATCTAGCTGCTTCGACGTCATTGAACGAAGTAGCCACATCTTGATCGCTGCGGAAGAGAGTGGGCTCTCCCATATGATAGGTGCTCACTAGGTCTCCAGTATCTTGGTCCAGTTCCACAGTCATTTTGATAAATCTCTCTGATGTCTGCAAAATAGCCACCATCATGATTGCACTGTACATGCTGTAAAAAAATGCAGTCTTGCCGCCAATAAGCAAAGCAACACTTAGCAAACAGACAGGGATGACGACAAACACCAGCCACCACATTAATCGACCGAAGTCAGCACCATTGAATACGACTCGATAGGGGAGACTTCGTAACCCATTAAGTCCTGTTGTCCAAGACGTCACATTTGCCTTCGTGTCTGCACTCTCTGGTTGCGAAATCATTTGTATTATATCATAAATTTATTCGGAGAGAAATAGTTGTGTCGATTCATCCGAATCGTTTGCTTTGATTGGTTCCAATTGGCATGAACCAAAGCACCATTGATATTCATTTTTAGCTGTGTGGGAATTACTCATGGGATTTTGTATCCAATAACCTTGATATGTTATATTTATAGAAAGTTATTTAAAATGGTTCGATTATGTGGAAAGTGATGGTAAGAAATAATTCGGAAAAGAACAAGAAAAATCAGGGAACAAATCGGAGAAGCGTACTGAAAAATATGGCTGTCTTGGGGGCACTATCTGCCGCTGCACCACGAGTCGGTGCGTCCCCCGATGACAAAAACATCAAGCTCGGCAGTGTTTTGAGCAGTCCGAAGGTTAAGAGGGTGAAAAAAGCCATTCCAGGGCTGAAGCTGGACCGTCAAAACGCCGCTGTTTTCGGAAAAGATGGATCGCTCATCGTCATTCCCGCGAATTACGGGAAGCTTCTTGCAACTACCGATAATGAAGCCGCAAGCTTCTACTTTGACGAATGGGTGGCAGGTGTAGACAAAAACTGGCCTCAGGAAGCTGAAGCTCGATTAACCGCGGAAGGTGACGGTCTTCTATTCCAACGAGGTGCAACTGATTCAGAAAAGCGACAGTTTATTTCTGCAATCAATCGCTCAGAATATGACGAAAAACGCACCAACGTCATGGTGACTCCTGGACGGGGGGAGATCACATTCACTCATGCAAACCATGAAGAGCGTGAGGTTGAGACGCTGACAGCAGTCACTCAGCAAGGATTTACCGAATCCATACAAACACAGAGTGTGACTGAGAAAGGTGACACAGAGGAAGAACTAACAGTAGTTGATAGAAGTACGTTCACAGCTTCCGACCTTACGCAAACAGATTCTACTTCTTCAGGCCAGACAGCTACTACCTCAGGCGCTACTATCCAGGCTGCTCCGCCTGGGTGTCATGCAGACGCCATCCTCGATTTAGTTCTGTGTGTGACAGACTACGCTGATTGTAGTTTCTGTTTCCTGGCTAGCACTCTTACTGGACCAGTGGCTGTTGCTTGTTGGATCATTGTTTGTCTTGATGGTGGCCTTTCGTTTGCTATGGAATACCTTACTGACTGGGGTTGCTACGCATTTGGCGAAGAAGTGTATGATTGTCTTCGCTACATCGTTGATGAGTACGGCCATCTGGTGCCCGAGCCACCCACTGCAAACGGTTGAGATGCTAGGCCTTAGGGAAAGAGGAGTGCTTGCTTAACAAACTGAAGTAACTGCGACTTTGGAGAGGCCTTCATTCGGTCAAACTACTGACCGAACCTATAATTCTTTGAGGATTTCAACAGAACCAAACAAGTCGAAACCGACACCTGTTGCGTAGACGATTCCTGTTCACAGTCTCAGAGTTCCTTCTCACCGGAGATAGTGCTGAGGGGCGTTCTGGCCATCTCAATATAAAGCCATACGCGTTTGGTGAATCGTAGAATTTGCTATAGAATGTGTGTCATGGTGTATGGGGCGCACCCTCCGCTCGAACACAGGAACCAACGGCGAACGAATGAATTGCAGTAGATGTGCTGGGGACCTTTTGAGACGGAACGACTACTGGAAATGCATCCAGTGCGGGTGGGTACCGAAAGAGGGGGCAGACTAAGCGGCAGGCCTCGCGAAGAACTTCCTTCACCGGTGGCCGTCCACCAGGCGCTTGGTACGGTCGTTGAGGGGGGTTGTGGATACTAACCGGGCATCCATCGAGAACGTGTCTTCCCGCCCAATATATGACATAGGTTGACAACCATCATGGTTGTGGCGGTCCAATCGATGGTATGCATTGGGTAGAAACCGTTCGGCGGAGCCGACAACCGGCGACTCACGACGAGTTCTACCGGAGGGTGTCGATGCAGGCGGCGTCACTGCGCGATGCACTCACTGCTGGAGAATTCGAGGGCGAGTTCGCACTCGGACTCGAACTGGAGGGATACGCCGCAGACTCCGACGGGCGACTCACGACGATTCCCGAATCGGTATTCGAGACCGGTTGTGAGCGTGAACTCGGGCGACACAACGCCGAGGTGAATACGCCGAGAGCACAGTTCGACCAGGTGGGTATCGAAGAACAGGCTACGAGTCTCGACGAGCGACTGACCGCCGTCCGGAACGCACTCGCAGCCCACGACTCTCAGTTCATCACCGACGGAATGTGGACTATCGGCCCGCCGGAGGGGACGCTCCCCTATCTGACCGCGGTCCGCGAACGAGAGGGACAGCGAGTGTCGGCGAACCTCTCCCCTGCGGCGCGCTACTACGCACTCGATGCCGATATCAGCGCCAACGGACCGGTCACACTGTCGCTTCGGGGGTGTCGACAGTCGTTTGCCTCGATACTGGTCGAATCCCTCGCCACGTCGATGCAGGTCCACCTCCAGACGCCCACTGCCGAGTTCCCTCGCTACTTCAACACGGCGTTGCGGACTGCGGGGCCGGTGCTCGTGCTGGCGGCCAACTCGCCGTTTCTTCCACCGGACCTCTACACCGACCCGACGCCCGGAACAGTACTGAACGCTGGCGTCGAACTCCGTGTCCCTGTCTTCGAGTCGATGAACGTCCGCGAACCGGGGAAGGTTCGATTCCCTCGGGACATCGACCACCCCATTGATGCGGTCGACCGCATTGCCGAGGACCGCCAGTGCGCTCCGTATCTCCGCGAGTGGGTCGACGATGACTCCCGCGACGGGTTCGTCGACGAACACTGGGAACTCCTGCACAAACAGGGAACCTGCTGGCGGTGGATTCGACCCGTGTTCGGTCCGGAAGGACCGCGTATCGAATACCGGGTGTTGGCCGCCCAACCGAGCGCCGCGGATGTCATCTCGTTGCAGGCGCTCGTCGCGGGCCTCATACGCGGCATCGTGGCCACCGACCATCCGGTCTCCGACCTGTCGTGGAACGCGGCTTACGATTCGTTCTACGCGGCTGTCCGTGATGGGTTCGACGCCGACATCGCGTGGATGACCCGCGACGGGAACCGGACCGGCAACCTCGAACTCGTCTACCCGGAACTCTTCGCCCTCGCCCGCCACGGACTGCGTACTCAAGGGTTCGAACCCGAGCGTATCGAGGCGCTACTCGCACCTATCGAACACAGGTGGTCGACGCGGACATCTCCGAGCGAGTGGAAACGCGAACAGGTCCGTGCGCGACTCGAAGAAGGGGTTGACCTCCCGGAGGCCATCGAAGCGATGCAACACGAGTACAACGAGCGCTCTCGCACGAGCGAATCGTTCGCGGCGTGGTGAACGCGGATGGTTGAGAGAACCCCAATACGGGCTACCAACCCCGCTGCCACCCGGTAACCCTCACGTCAGCAGAGACTCAAGTTGCTCCGGTCCCTACCCTGTCCGATGACAACTCCTACTCCGACACCCGGGATTCACCACGTGACGTGCATCGCGGGCGACCCGCAACAGAACCTCGACTTCTGGGTCGAAACGCTCGGCCTCAGACTCGCCAAGCGCTCCATCAATCAGGACGACCCCAGCACGTACCACTTCTTCTTCACGGACGCCAAGGGGACCCCCGGAACGAGCATGACGTTCTTCCCGTGGTCGGACCTTCCGCAGGGCAAGGTCGGCACTGGACAGGTTTCGAGAACCGCGTTCCGCGTTCCGAACGGGAGTCTCGACTACTGGGAGGACCGGTTCGACCAGTACGAAGTCGAGTACGACGACCGAGTCGGGCGATTCGGCGAGACCGTTCTCCCCTTCCGCGACCCTGACGGCCTCCCGGTCGAACTCGTGGCGGTCGAAATCCCCGAGGACGACCCGACGGTTCCGTGGGACGAGTTCGTCCCTGAAAAACACGCCATCCGCGGCTTCCACTCGGTGACGCTCTGGGAAGCAGACCCCCAACCCACCGAGGACTTACTCCAAACGATGGGATTCGAGGAAGTCGGGACCGAACAGTCCGCCGGCGACGACCCAGCGGACGAGCGGACCCGATTCGCCGCGCGCGGTCCGGTTGGGAAGTACGTCGACGTGCTTCCGACCATCGAAAGCAGCAGACAAGGTCGTGGAACGGTCCACCACGTCGCGTTCCAGACACCGACCGACGAGGACCAAGCAGAAATGCGGAACGCCGTGCAGTCGCAGGGATTGCGGCCGACGAACCAGATAAATCGCCACTGGTTCCGGTCGGTCTACTTCCGGGAGTCCGGGGGCGTGCTGTTCGAACTCGCCACGAACGGCCCCGGCTACGACAGCGACGAACCGCTCGACGAACTCGGGGAGCGACTCGTCCTGCCCGGACAGTTCGAGAACCGGCGCGAAGAAATCGAGGCTGGCCTGCCGGACGTGACGATACCGCGAGCAGATTCCGCGGAAGCCGACGACTGAGACGACTCCCGCTCTGGGTCATATACTGCCGGATGAGTCCGGCGACACTCACACCGCAAGGTGGCGACTAGTAACGTCGGATGGCGACATGGATTTCGGAGTCGGTTTGGGAGCGACTGGGACAGGACGGCGCGGGAAGACGGACCGTTTCAGTCGACGGCGGGCGAGAACTCGCCTACGCCGAATACGGTTGCCCGGACGGCGACCCCGTCGTGTTCTTCCACGGGACTCCCGGGTCGCGACTGCTCGGCAAACTGTTCGACGCACCCGCGAGTGACCACGGTGTTCGCCTCCTCGCGTTCGAGAGACCCGGATACGGCAACTCGACGCCGTGGGACGATTACTCGCACCGAGAGGCTGGGGATATCGTCGCGGCTCTCCTCGACGACGCTGGCGTTGAGTCCGCCGGTCTCGTCGCGTTCTCGGGCGGTACGCCCCATGCACTTTCGACCGCAGCGACGCACCCCGAACGAGTCTCCCGCGTCGATATCGTCGCGGGGGCGACACCGCCCAAAGTCGGTCCGGAACCACCCGCAGCGCTCCGAGTGCTTGCGAGGCTTGCGACGACAGCCCCGTTGGTTCTCCGGGGACTTCTCCGCGGGCAGGCGTGGCTTGCTGACCGTCTCGACCCGTCGTTCGTCGTCTCGCAGTACACGACGAGCGGAACTTCGGATACGTCCGAACCGATATCGGACGCCGCCGCAACGGTCGTGAAAGCGGATTTCGTCGAGGCCTTCCGCAACTCCAGACGCGGCGCTGTCGCCGAGTTCCAGCAGGCGAAACGTGAGTGGGAAATCCCGTTCGATGACATCGAAGCCGACGTGTGCTTTTGGCACGGAACACAGGATACAAACGTCCCTCTCACGGGTGTTCGCCGCCTCAGCGAACAGTTACCGACCGCTCGGATAAGCGTCATAGACGACGCCGACCACCTTCGGACGCTCCTTCGCAGCATCCCGCAGGTCGTCGCCAACCATGGCGAGTCTGCGCGTGTCGAGGGCGAACCCAACGCACATCGTAGTGATTGCCGAAACCAACACACACCGCAGTGATTGATACGTTGCCACGCCAAACGACATCCGGGAGCGGTATGAAACGGATTCAGTTCTCGGTCCGGTACTCGGAGCGGTTCGTCCACCCTCTCCAGCGGCGCATCGAAGAAGACTCGTCGATTACGCGGGCCGAACTGCTGATGTGGAGTCCGACGACGGACGCGACCACGTTGCTCTGGTGCGACGGCGACCCGGAGGCAACCGAGCGTGTCGTCGCCGGTATCGACTCGCTTCGGTCGAGTCACTTCGTCGAAGATGGCAGTGGAACCTACCTGTTTCTCCGGCAGGACGACTACGAGTTTTCGGCGGCGTTGCTGGAGACGATTGCTGAGTCGAACGTCATCTTTCTCCCGCCGGTCGTTTTCCGAGAGGACGGGACAGTCCGGTTCGAGGCGGTCGGCGACACAGCGTCGCTCAGCGCCTTTCACGACGACCTCTCCGAATTCGGCGACCTCACAATCGACTGGGTCCACGGGTTCGAGCGTCGGAACTCGCCGTCTCGATTGACCCCGCGCCAGCAAGAAGCACTGGAGGCGGCGGTTTCGGTCGGCTACTACGAGCGCCCCCGCGAGGGGTCGGTTGCGAGCATCGCAGCGAAACTCGACTGCTCAACGAGCACGGCGGGGGAGCTAATTCGCAAGGCCGAGGCCGCGGTACTCGAATCCTACGTCGAGACGCTGTGATGCTCGCCGGTCGAATCGGCGGGTGACTCGCCCCCAAATTCGGCGAGCGTGCTGTCAGACTGCCACGTTTCGATGACCTGTTGTAGCCCCTCACGGTACGTCGCATACTCCGGTTCCCACCCGAGTTCGCGCTTTGCTCGCTCGTTGGTCGTCGCCATCGGACGGGAGATAATGTCGGTACTCACTTTCCCGATGAAGAATCGAGCTACCCACGCCGGAATCCGACGTGGCTCTGGCGCGTCCAGCATCTCGGCGAACGTTTCGAAGAACACAGCGCCCGTCACGGATTCGTCGTCGACAATGTGGTAGATTCCGTGCGCCTCGTTTTCGACCGCTTCGACGAAGGCTGCTGCCGCGTCGTCGGGGTGAACGAAGGAGAGTTCGGCGTCTCGCCGCCCGAACAAACCTCTGCCGATGATTGGGAGGTTGCCGTCATATAGTCGTTCGCCCCACTGTCGCGTGTCTCTCGCATCCGGCGCGTAGAAGAGTCCACACCGGAGGATTCCAGCGCCGAAGTCGTCCGTGGCTGCACGCTCTCTGAGCAGGTCTTCGACAACGGCAGCGGACTGCGTGCCTCTGTCGGGGTGCCGCTCGGCCGTCTCGTCGAACCGAGAACCATCGGGTTGGCGGGCAATCCAGACGACGCTCGGAAACAGCACCTGTTCCACCCCGTCCGGTGCCGCATCGAGCAGATTTCGCATCCCATCCAGTCGGACGCGGTCGTTTCGCGCCCACTCCTCGTCGCTCGGGTTGGTCGACCCCGGAATAGCGGTCGCTGCGTGGATGAGCACCTCGACATCGTCGTCGACCGCCTGACGCAACGTTTCTGTGTCAAGCACGTCCCCATACCGGGGGGTCCCACCGCGGCGTTTGACGACTGCCTCGCCCTCTTCGTCTCTCACCAGTCCAACGACCTCGTGACCGCGGTCGGAGAGTCGGTCGACGAGCCGTCGCCCGAGAACACCTGTTGACCCAGTGATAACTATTCTCATGAGATTTCAAAGAATCCAGATTGGCAAAGTTCTGGTGCCGCACCCATACGAGAGATATAAATTGGACGTGTCGAGGTGGCCGCGTCGTTCGTCACCCCGACGTAGCGTGGTGCTCCGGTCCCGGTCCGGTTCCACGTTCGAAGTCTCCCTCGAACGACGGCGGACTCACTTTCCCGCGGTCGTCGTGGAGGAAGACGAGACCGGCACCGATGTCGCTCGCGACGGTCATGCTTCTGCTCCGCACTGCCGTCCAGAACGACGACCCATCCGGGTCGTAGCTCGCGCGAAGTGCCGGATCTGCCGGGTCGGTGATGTCGAAGACGCGTACGCCGCCTTCGTACCAAGAGGTGTCGAGTCGGTTCGCGGTCACGTCGAAGTTGTGTGACGTTCGGAATCCGTCCACCGACGGCGGGTCGATTCGCGTCAGGAACTCGGGGTTCGACAGGTCGCTGGTGTCGAACACCTTGATGCCGCCGAAGTCGTCCTCGTCGGGGTCCGAAACTCCAATCGCCCCCGGGAACGTCTCCGCACCGACGAAGACGAGGTCACCGTCGGGTGAGGGCTGTGCGTAGTGAGCGTTCCCCGGCGGGAGGAAGATACGTTCGAGGTACTCCAGATTCTCGAAGTCCTGTTCGAACAGTTTTTCGTCCCAGTCGGGGTCCTCCGAGAACGAACTCACGGGAACCGGATTGGTCGGGTCGCTCACGTCGAGCACCCAACAGCCAGCGTCCCAAAACGAGATGTACGCCAGCCCGTCTTGGACGTACACGTCGTGGACCAACGCGGTTGCCTGCTCTCTGAGGAACGCACCGGGCTCCGGCCACTCCGAGAGGAGCGTCGGATTGGTCGGGTCGCTCACGTCCACGATTTTGAGGGCACTGTCGTCGAAGGGGAACTCGCGACAGATGTACGCGAGGTCCCCTTCGAGGAAGTGGTTGTGAACTCCCGCGGGGAGTTCCTGCCACGTTCCTCGGAACTGTGGGTCCGTCGGGTCGGAGATGTCGTAGAAGTGCGTCCCGATGTCAGACGGCGTACTCCCGACCTGACTACTGATAGCGAGCAGGTCGCCGTCGACTTTGACATCCGCGACACCCCCGCCCGGAACGTCCATCTCGACTTCGACCGACGGCTTCAGCTTGTTCCGCCAATCGACGACTGCGAGGCCGCCGCCGGTTGCGACGTACGCGAAGTTCTTCTGGGTGACGACTTCGAGCGCGCCGTCGACCGCCTGTTCGCTGAACAGGCGGAGGGCGTCGGGAGCACCGACAGTGCGGTCGCGGGCGCTCGCGGTACCGGCGGCGCCGGTGAGCGCGAACGCACCGCACGTCTTCAGTACGGTTCGTCTCGTGTGTCGTTCGTCGAATGCGTGATTGAACATCGTCTTGGTCGTGTTCGTGTCGTGTTGCATGTCTCAGGACCGACCGTGGCCTCGCTCGTCGGACTGACCGTCGGCACCATCCTGTGTTCTCCCCCGAGCACGGTGGCTACCGTCGTCGTCGGGAGACGACGGCCTCGGGAGAACCTTGAACGTGAAGACACCGGTGACTTGGTCGGCGACGAGAGTCAGGTCGCGCCGCCGGTTGTAATCTGCCCCCCACGCGACGGGCGGGTTCTCGGGGATGAGCATCCCGTTCGCCTCGTCGACGCCGTCGAGCGTCGCGTACCGGTCGGTCGGGACCGGGTCGGTCGGGTCGGTGATGTCCGCGGTCCAGACGCCCTCTCGGTACCCCCCATCGACGAGGATGGTCGTCTCACCTTTCGGGACGATGTCGTGGTTGTGCGTCGTCCAGTCGAGGAACTCGATCGGTTCGTCCATCACCTCGGCGTTGGGTGAGTGAGTGAACCCGACGTGTTGCGGGTCCGCCGGCGACCCGTCGCCCCACCCGATGTCGAGGACGTGCTTGCCACCGGGGACCCCCGTGCCGATTTCGTCGCCCACGACGACGAGTTCGCGTCTCGGGTCGAAGTTTGCGTAGTGACAGTTCTCGAAGCCAGCGGTGCCGACCGCCTCGTAGTCCGGTCGGTCCTCGTAGTCGAACCGACCAACCTCTTCGGGGGCCAGCGGGTCGCTCACGTCCATGAGGACGTAGCCATCGAGAAACGCGCCCGAGTCTCTGTCGCCGCCGATGAACGCGCAGTGTGCGTACTCTCGCTCTGGGTCGACGACCACGTCGTGGAGGTCCGCCTTCGGACCGAACGACCCGACGAGACGTGGCTCCACGGGGTCGTTCAGGTCCCACACTTCGAGGCCGCCGTCGGCGTCTTCCTCGTTCGTCGCATAGAGGACCGGTTCCTCCGGGTGGGCGAAGACGTTGTGCGTCGGGTCGGCGTCGAGGTGCGAGATGACCTCCGGGTCCGTCGGAGTGCCGTCGCCCCACCCGTAGTCGATGACCTCGATTCCCTCCTCACCCCGTTCGTTGTTCGGTTCCTGCGTGCGGTAGTAGAGACCGTTGCGGTGGTCGAAATGGACGTCCGCGTTCCGGGTGTTCGCCGACGACGGGAGTCGATGGACTTCCGTCGGGTCGGTTGGGGTGCGCAAATCGACGAGGAAACTCCCGCCCTCGCCGAGAAAACTGCCGAGGACGCCGTACAGTCCGTCGGCGCGAATGGCACCCTCGGCGTACCCGCCGGGCGGGTCTGAGAGGAGCGAGTGGCCGAGTTTCTTCAGGCGGCCCTTCGGTCTGGCCGCTTCCCGGCTTCGGGCACTCGCGGTGCCAACGACGCCGACCGCGGTCGTCGAGGCGAGCAGTTGTAGGGTCGTTCGGCGGGTATACCCGTGGTCAGCCATCGAGTCAGTCCCCCTTCGCCGCCGACGGCGTGAACTTGAACACGTAGATGCCGGTCTGCATGTCGCTGACGACCGTGAAGTCACGCTCGTCGGCGTAATCGACACCCCACGCCATCGGTGCCGGTCCGACGAATCCGGCGCCGTTCGCTTGGTCTGCCATGTCGTCGGTCCTGTACTGGTCGGTCGCCGTCGGGTCGGTCGGGTCGCTTACGTCGTAGACGACCGCACCTTCGTGGTAGTCGCCGCTGACGAGCATCGTGGTGCGGCCTTTCGGAATGATGTCGAAGTTGTGGCCGGTCCAGTCGAACAGTTCGAGCGCTTCGTCCATCACTTCGGCGTTCGGCGAAGTGGTGTACCCGATTGGTTTCGGGTTCTCGATGGAGCCGTCACCCCATCCGATGTCGAAGACGTGCTTGCCGCCGGGCTTTCCGAAGCCAATTTCGTCGCCGACGTACGCGAGTTCCCTGTTGGGGTCGAAGTTCGCGTAGTGGCAGTTCTCGAATCCTTCCTCGCCGACGGCGACGTCCTCGTAGGATGGCAGCCCTTCGTAGCTGAACCGTCCGACTTCCTCTGGTTCCATCGGGTCGCTGATGTCCATGATGACGTAGCCGTCGAACCCGCCGCCGATGAACGCGCAGTGAAGCAGGTCGCGTCCGGGGTCGACGACCATGTCGTGGAGGGCGGCTTCCGGGCCGAACACGTCCCCGCCGGTGACGTTCGTGGGGTCGCTCGTGTCCCAGACGCCGACGCCATGGTGTTCTGTCGTGTAGAGGACGTCCGCCTCCGGATGAGCGCGGACGTTGTGTGTCGACCCGGCCGGGATGCGGGAGGCCTTGACCGGGTTTTCCGGCGTTCCGTCACTCCAGCCGTAATCGATAACGTCGACGCCGTTCGGTGGTGCGAACGTTGTTGGGTCGTCGTCGCCACCTTCGCGTGACCGATAATAGAGTCCGTCCCGCCGGTCGAACTTCACGTCTGCGTGCCGAACTCCGTTCGAGGGCGTCGGGAACTCGTGTACCTCCGTCGGGTCCGTCGGGTTGCTGATGTCGACGAGGAAGCTCCCGCCGGGGCCGGTGAAGCTCCCGAGAATAGCATACTGTCCGTCCGAGCGGATGTCCTCTTCCGCATAGCCGCCTGCCGGGTCCGATAGCAGAGAGTGACCCAGCTTTCTGATTGCTCCTTTGTCCTTCTTTCCACCGGGGTCCGCCGCGACTGTTGTTGTGCCAATACTGCCCAGCGTCGTTGCGCCGATGAGCTTTAGCGCGGTTCGTCGTGTGTAGGTCATGAGTGACCCCACTAGCTAAACAATGTCAAAAATGATTACATTTTTTATGCCAAATGTTAATTTCTCTACAGTGGAACTGTTTGGGATATCGAACTATGCCTGTGAGAGCAATTGGCATATCTGACGGGGGTCGATTCAAATACAACTGACGGCGTACCATCGTGGCATAGTTCGAATACAGACACAAATGCAACTATTTTCGTGAATTCGACCTACTATCGAACTGGCAGTGTCGAAAAGAAGGTGTCAGAGGCCGTCTGTGTCGAACTACTCAGTTCACTGGCGGCACCTCGTCGTATTCACGGACCATCTCCTGTAACTCGTCACTGAACAGTTCGACCCCCGAATCGTGGGCTGACCGCGTGTTCCACCGAACCGAGTTCTCGTCGGGAGGCAGTTCGACTTCGAACGTCGCCCACGCACAGCACTGCGCTTCTTTCCACGAAAGCTCAGTGGCTGCTGCGTAGGCGTCCGGGTTGCGGTCGAACACGAACGAGAAGCCGTCTGGCCGCGCTTCGATGTCCACGAGGTGTGGCAAGAGGTTGGCTTCTATCCACTGTTTCCGCTGTGCAACCTCGTCCGCAGTCAGCGAGCAGGAGACTTCGGGCAGGTCTCCTGCAGTGGGGTCGAGGAACTGTGTATCGTCTGTCAGCTGGTCGTCGAGTTCGGGTGGTGGATCGCTCATGTCCCACCAATACATTGATAATCGAGGTAATTAAGCTGTCAAGTACGAAATAATACAGTTAGTGTGAGTAATCGAAGTAATGGCGGAATCACCAAAGACGCAATCCGAAATCGAAGAAGAGTGCTGTGACAGTCCGTCGTGCTACTGCCCGCTCGGCGGGTGATGGACCTCCTCAGCCGGAAGCGACGCTATCGTCGGAAGACCCGCAGCAACCACAAGCGCGGCCGCGACGGCGAAATCTCGCATCCCGATAGAGAGCACGAACGCGATACGCGTCTGTCGAGGCTGCCGACTGCGACGACCAAATACCCCATCACAGGTCGGTTTTGCGTCGCGGAAAAAACGTGTCGCAGGCCCCGACGGCCTGCATGGACGCGACCGGACTCACGCAGGTGACTGCTCAGTCCGGGTCTGCATGACGGGTTCGAGCCGTAGCAGCGCCACTCCGAACCAGAGGGTCCAGAGGGTCATCACGATTGCCGACACCAGCCAGACCAGACCACCGATGGCGATGCCGAGCCACATCCCCATCGCGAAGCCGACGAATGCGAGGACACCCGCGAGGACAGCAATCCACGCTGCCCACATGGGTGTCGCACGCTCCGCGGTTCTGGCCTCGTTACCCGCGATTACTGCGATACCGAGTGCCAGGAACGCAAATCCAGTGACCATGCCTTCGGCGAAGACCTCCCACGCTTCGAAGGCCTCCGCATTCCCGGCCGCGGCGAGGTCAGCGACGACAGTGGCTTCCGCGACCGCGGCCGTCATCGTCGCCAGCGCACCGATAGTGACGACGCCCCACGCGAACATCGTCCACCACTCCTGTGTCAACCGCGAGTGGGCCGTCAGGACGACGAGCCCGGCGATTGCGAAGAGCGCGAAGCCTATCGCGGCGGCCAAATGAACACCGACCCAGCGCATCCCTGCGTCGGCGATAATCGTCATCTGCTGACTCAGAGTGGTGGCTGGGGCCGGGTGAAGGACGAGACTCACAATGGCGAGCAGCGAGCCGATTGTGAGCGTGGCTCCTACCACCCGCATGCTCGTGTCGATGTTCGCCATCAGCCTGGCGTCCATCTCCGTCTCCGGTTGTTCTGTTATTGTTGACATTGTCTCCACCATTCAGTACTCGTCTCGACGTGTCTACGCTCGCCTTTGTCTCTCACGACGAGCATTCAAAGCTAGGTACTCAACAACGATATGTGTTAACATTCAACACTGAGTCGGTTTGTAAGAGTCGCTGTCGTCGCCAGTTGACACACCGTATATGGTCGGAATCAAAACTACCATGCCACCCCGCTACACAGTACTCGGTACTTAGGTGGTTCATGTGACCGAAAAACGCGAATACACGGGCGACTATCCCGAAAAGAAGCTGTATATCCCGGGTCCGACGGAGGTGCGCGACGACGTTATCGAGTCGATGTGTGAGCCGATGTTCGGCCACCGGATGGACCAGATGACAGACCTCTATACGACCATCGTCGAGGACACGAAGGAGTTCCTCGGCACCGACAACGATGTTATCATCCTCACCGGGTCGGGGACCGAATTCTGGGAAGCCTCGACGCTCAACCTCGTCGACGAGAACATCCTCGTGCCGACGTGTGGGAGCTTCAGCGAACGCCACGCCAACGTGGCCGAGCGACTGGGTAAGAACGTCGACCGCCTCGAATACGAGTGGGGACAGGCAATCAAACCCGAAGACATCAGAGAGACACTGGAGTCGAGCGACAAGCACTACGACGTTGTCGCCACCGTGATGAACGAGAGTTCGACCGGTGTCCGAAACCCCGTCGAGGAAATCGGCGATGTCGTCGCCGAGTACCCGGATACGTACTTCGTCGTCGATGCCGTCTCCTCGCTGGGCGGCGACTACGTCGATATCGACGAGCACAACATCGACGTGCTCTTCGCGTCGTCCCAGAAGGCGTTTGCGATGCCGCCGGGGCTGGCGATTTGTACCGTTAGCAACGACGCTTACGAGCGCGAACTGGAGAAAGACTCCGCGTCGTGGTACGGTGGATTCCAGCGCTGTATCGACTACTACGACCGGAAGGGCCAGACGCACTCCACGCCCGCGATTCCCATCATGCTGGCCTACCGCAAACAGATGAAATACATGCTCGATGAGGGCCACAAGGGGCGCAGCGAACGCCATCGGGAGATGGCAGAGTACACCCGCGACTGGGCCTACGAGCACTTCGACATGTTCCCCGAGGAGGGCTACGAGTCCCAGACGGTGGCCTGCATCGAGAACACACAGGGTATCGACGTTGCCGGAACCATCGAAGAGGTCTCCGAAAAGTACGATATGGCCTTCTCGAACGGCTACGGCTCTGCGCTCGGTGAAAAGACGTTCCGCATCGGTCACATGGGCGAACACACCGTCGAGTCCATCAAGGAACTGACCGACGCCATCGAAGACGTAGCTGACCTCTAAGGCGGCTTCGACCGACTACCCACAGTCACACATCGGTCCCGGTGACCTCCCGTCACCGGAGGCCTGTCGCCCAACTATCGACGCTCTCACGAGACTGAGACAGAGAACACCGACGTGTGTGTGAGGAGATACTCCGTTTCGCGGACGAACGTGCGACCCGCATCGGACAGTTCAGTTGCGGGTATCTCGATTGGACTGCCGGACCCGTCTTCACCACGCGCCTCTGTCACTGCTTCGTGGAGTTTCACTCGCGTCTCGGTGTTCGTCTGGGGAAGTTCGACGTACACCGGGTCGCCGCCGGAGGCAGTCGTCTCCGACAGTCGCAGCACCACCCAGAAGCGCTTACTGAAGAACGCTGCGTCGGTCTGTTGGACCTCGATACCTCGATACGTCACTCCGTCGTGCCGGAAATACCCCTGGAACCACTCGTTTCGAACCCACTCGCCGAGTTGGGTCTGGGGCTGTACGGTTCGCCGCTCGTCGCCGATGGCGTGGCGTGCCAGTTCACGCCGCTCCGACGGCAGTTCCGAAACGGGTGTCGCCGTCTCGTTTTCCGGAACTGACTCCACTTCGTTGGCTCCGACGAGCAACTTGTAGTAGGTTCCACCGTCGGCGTCGACAGCAAACGTGCCGAGGGGTTCGCCGGCGGCACGAAGTTCGATTGCGTCGAACGCAAGCAGGGACGGTTGCGGCGTGTAGTGCGAGACGGAGACGACTTCCCTGACCGACTCACCCTCGGCAGCGTCTCTGAGCCACGAAGCGAGAGCGGGCGGAAGTACCGTCAGCGTCCCCGATTCTGGCACATCGACTCGTTCGAGGACGACCGAGTGGGCGTCTGTCGGGTCGTCAGCGGGAGACGACGAACCGGTCGTCTCACTATCGGTGGGGCTGTCAGTCTGTGTTCCCGGCCCGACAGCGGTTGTACAACCGGAGCCACTCCCGAACCCCGCAGCGAGGAGGGCAAGGTATGCTCTGCGGTGGTACGTTCCAGTCACGTACAAAAAAACAGGACGTGTCAGGTAAATGTCTTCAGGTAAAACCCGGTCGAAGACCGTTAGCCCTCAGGCGAGTCTATTTCGGCGACCTGATATCCCGAGAAGACTGTCTTGATAAGCGTCCAGAGTCCGGCGTCGAGTCCAGCGAAGCCAGTCGAGACGGCATCGTACGTGAACTTCACTACCAGCGGATTCTCCGCGGTTGCGAGAATCGTGTAGGCATTCCCAAAGGTGTCGTACGCGTCGATTGCTTGCACAGTGGTTTCGGTGCCGTCGACCAAGAGAGTGAAGTCCACGAAGTCGGGTTCGGCGTTCAGGTACACCTCGTCCACCTCGGCGACCCCTTCCTCGATTTCGTTTAGTGCCTCCTCGCTGAGACGCGAGATTCGGGTGAGTACGTCACGACTCCAGGCGGTCCGCCGCGTCTCTTTGAGTTCTGTGAACGCCTCCTGTGAGAGCCAAATCGCGGAGGTGTTGGTTGTCTCTTTCCCGGGTCGCCAATACATCGGGAGCAGGGTCCCGTGCGCATCGTCGAGTCCGGTCGCGGTGACGACCCCCGTCTCCTCGACAACTTCGACTTCCGGGGTTGGCGTTTCCTCGCCCACGCCAGCGGTTGGCGTCTCCTGTGGCGTAATCTCGCGTTCGACCGTCCGACGCCACGAAACTGTCACTTCCTCGCCGGAGTCGACTGCGTCCACCGTGACTAACCGCCCACCACCCGGTTCGTTGGAGTCGATTTTGGTTGGACCTGCGACGCCGACGAAGGCAGTCGGGCCCATACCGATTTGCAGTCCAGGCCGTAAGCTCAAATCCGATGAGTCCGGTTCTTGGTCGTCACCGTCGTCGGTGTCGACAACATCGCCGAGTGACTCCCCTCCACGAGTGCACCCCGCGATACCTCCGAGTACTGACGCAGCACCGATTCCCGCTGTATGCCGGAGGAAGGTGCGTCGGTTCTGAGTCGTCGGCGTCTCACCACAGAGTTCGTGTCGTCCCGGAGTCGGGGTGTCGCGGAGAACAGACATCTCACTCACCAATGTTATATGTTAACATGTTTTGAACTATCACTCTAGGGGTCTGATTCTTCGGAGCGACATAGTAATCAGTGGGGTATTCGTCTGAGCTGGAAGACTAACACAGCTATTCTGCGGTGTCAGACGGCCGAGTTTGTTCCCCCACGAGTTCTCAAAAACGGACAGAAATGAAAATTTGATTACAAAATATCATATTGGGAAGGACGGTTACAAAATGTTAATTCAGAATTCATTTTAGTGGATTCACGTCCGAGTACGACCATGCAGGCGATTCAACTTCAGAACCCCAACGGAACCGCCGCATTAGCCTCCAAAGAGACCCCGCGCCCCCAGCCGGCAGATGATGAACTCCTCGTTCGTACGCACGCAGCCGGTGTGAATCCGCTCGACTGGCTCATCTGTGATGGCCACCTCCGCCAGTTGCTCGACGAACCGCTTCCGTGGATTCCCGGCTGGGACATTTCGGGTGTGGTCGAGTCCGTGGGTGCCGACGTGAGCGGGTTCGAAGCAGGCGACACTGTTTACGGAATGGTTCGACTCCCCGGTGCTGGAGGGGCGTTTGCCGAGTACGCCACGGTGAAGCCACACGAGGTAACGTCGAAGCCTGCTCGACTCTCACACACCGAGGCTGCAGGTGTTCCGATGGTCGGCCAAACTGCGTTCCACGCACTCTTCGAGGAAGCAGGAGTTGACGCGGATGACCGTATCCTCATTCACGCGGCTGCTGGTGGCGTCGGACACATGGCGGTCCAGTTCGCGGCAGACGCAGGGCTTCGCGTCATCGGAACCGCGTCCGAGCGTAACGAAGCGTATCTCCGAGAACTTGGCGTCGACGAGTTCATCGACTACCGGAACCAGCGATTCGAGGACGAAATCGAACCGGTCGATGTGGTCCTTGACGCTGTCGGTGGGTCGGTGCTCGAACGCTCGGCCGAAGTGGTTCGACCCGGTGGCGTCGTCGTCACGCTCCCAGAACAGCCACCAGAACCTCTCGTCGAGACGCTCCAGCGTGAATACGACGCCGAAATATCCTTTTTCAGCGTCACAGACGACGCCGCCCCCTCGACGTTACAGCGAGTAACCGAGCGCATCGACGCCGGTGCAGTGGAGCCGACAATACGCAACACGTACCCCCTCTCCGAGGCACAGACTGCGCTGGAGAAGAGCGCAACTGGCCACGTTCGTGGGAAGCTCGTCCTCACAGTCGAGAAAGACGAGTAGACGGGAGGCTCCCGAACGATTCCCGTGACCGAGTCGTCGGCAGCCAGTCGAGTCAGGCCAGTAGCGTTGTACCGCCCACTCTCATTCTCAGAATCGAGTACCGGGGCAGAGACGTTATGGTGGTGAAGGGAACACCCCACCGTGTATGTCTCACGACGACACGCTCTCTATTCTCATCGTCGATGACAGTGCCTTCTTTGTCTCTCTTCTCGCCGACAAACTGGAGTCGAACTACGGGATGACGTCGGTGACGGCGACCAACGCTGGCGAAGCGATGTTGGAACTGAGCCACAAATCGTTCGATTGCATCGTGAGCGACTATCAGATGCCCGAGACGACCGGCTTAGAACTCTACAAGATGGTCAAAGAGCAGCACGACGTGCCGTTTATCTTGCTCACCGGACAGGGCGGCGAAGAAATCGCCAGTCGTGCAATCCGGATGGGTATCGACGAGTACCTCATGAAACAGTCCGTGCGAGAAGACGAACCGCTCGAACTCCTCGTCAATCGCATTCGGAACGTCGTCGAACAGCGCCGGACACAACGGAAGTACGAACGATTGGTCGACAACTCGCCCGACGAAATCAGCCAACTCAGCGTTACCGGGGAGATACTGGCCGCCAACGAAGCAATGGCGACGGCATTCGGTGTCTCACAGGCGAAACTCGTCGGCGAACAACTGTCAACGTTCGTCCCCGACGACGTCGCGGCGACGCGGCTCAAAGAGTCTAAGCGGGCAATCACCGCCGGGAGTGCGGTGACGTTCCAAGATAGCATCGGCGTTCGGCACTTTCACAACATCGCGGTGCCGCTTTCGACGGCCGGTGAGGTCGATTCGGTCCAGCTTGTGACACGGGAGATAACGCTCCAGAAGCGCAACGAACAGGAGTTAGAGCAGAAGACCGAGAAGCTCACCCTGATAAATCGCATCGTTCGTCACGACATAAACAACGACGTACAACTCCTGATGGGGTGGTCCGATCTCATCAGAAGCCACGTCGACGAGTCAGGAATGGAGACGGTCGACCGAATCAGCAACACGAGCAACCACATCGCCGAACTCACGGCAATCGCGCGCGACTTCGTCGGATCGTTAGAGGAGGGAACCGAGATAGACCTAGAGGTCATCGACCTCGGGCGCACCCTCCAGACGGAAATCGACAAGAAGCGAACCACCTACAGCGAGGCGAAGTTCGTCGTTGGCGACCTTCCGTTAGTGGGTATCCGAGCCAACGAACTTTTGGCATCCGTGTTCGGCAACCTCCTGAGCAACGCAATCCGCCACAACGACGCGGAGACGCCGACGGTCCACGTCGACCTGAACGAGACCGAGACGGACGTTATCGTCCGAGTTGCGGACAACGGCCCGGGGGTTCCGGACGACCGCAAGGAAGCAATCTTCGGGAAGGGTCGAATGGGTCCCAAAAGCCCCGGAACCGGGGTCGGACTCCATCTCGTCTACACGCTCGTCGACCAGTACGGCGGTGACGTGTGGGTCGAAGACAACGTGCCCCGCGGTGCAATCTTCGTCGTCAAACTACCAAAGCCAGCGAACTAATCGATTTTTTCCACAGGTGTTCGGTCCCCCACCACGTTTTTCCAGAAAATCGACTCATAGCTGTCAGACGTATCGCTCCGTCGATAATCTATAAGTGTTCACACAGTGCATACTAGCCACGATGAGCACTCAAAAAATCGTTCGTCAAGAGGCGGGCACAGTCGGGGAGAATCCGCTTCGCCTCGAAGAGGAGAAGGCCGAACAGGTAATCGACGCGCTGAACACGGACCTCGCGGATGCGTACGTGCTCTACCATCAACTCCACAAGCACCACTGGAACGTGGAAGGTGCGGAGCATCTCGACATTCACGTCTTCCTTCAGGAGGCGTACGAAGATGTCGAGATGGCGGCCGACGAAATCGCCGAGCGCGTGCAGGCGCTGGGTGGCGTCCCGCACGCCAGCATGGCCACACTGTCTGAGGCTTCGACTGTCGAACCGGAAGACGAGGATGTCTACGACATTCGCACCTCGCTTTCGAACGACCTCGATATGTACGGCGACATCATCGAGAGCTACCGCGAACACATCGAACTTGCTGCGGGACTCGGCGACCAGGCCACCGCGCACATGCTTCGCGAACAACTAATCGAAATCGAAGAACACGCTCACGTCATCGACCACTATCTCGAAGACGACACGCTCGTCCTCGAATCGGCGACGAAGTGAGCAGTCGCCACCGACTCCTATTTTTGGCACTCGTCAGTCCGCTCCGGAGCGTCGCGTTTCGCCGCCCGGTTACCTGCGCACGTCGACGGTCACGTCGCTCGCAATCCAGCCGTCAGTGTTTCCCGACTCCAGGAACACTACCTTTCCGGGGGAACTCTCGCAAACGGAGATTTCGGGCTGCTGAGGTGGTTCTTGAACCGACGAACGTTCGCGGCGTGACTGAGTGCCGGTGGTCATTGCGAGTGTTTAGGCAGGCCTAAAACAAAAAGGAAGCGGTTCAGTCTCTTCCTGCGGGATTATCCGATGCATGTGCAAGTGCGGTGCGAACGCCGCGTGGTTCCGCGACGAGTACGAGAAGTGGCAGAACGTGGACCTTGCAGACGGCAGCCGCGTCGAGTTCTACGGCAGTCTCGACCACTTCTTTCAAGCAGGGTTCGCACCCGCGACGCCGCTCAGCCTCTACTTCGGTGGGAACGTCGCCGGATACGTCGTCTCGGATATCGTCGAGTGGATTTTCGACGTTGCTCTGTGGACGCCGATTTCGGAAGCAGACCACGTCTCAGCCAAGCGTACAAAATAGAGTGACGAGCGAAACAGCGCTCGTCTGCTGACTATCCTTTCTGGATGGTCACGTCCTCTACGACCACTTCTTCCACGCCCCCCTCTTCCTTGTCGATGACTCCAACATACAGCGCCGCAGGTGTTTCGGCGTCGATGCCGTCGATTTCACCGGCTTTTAGATCCCCGAACGTCGCGGGACTAAAGCCGCGCTGAAGGAGTAAGAACGTCGTGGTGTCGGAGATGGTGAACGTGCCACCAGCGGTGATCTGAAGGAGCCCTTCCTCGTCGCCCGCGATACCTGGTAGTGCGCTCTCTCTGTTGCCTTGGACCGTCTCCCAGTGGAAGAACTCGCCATTCTTGTTTTCGTCGAGATAGAGGCCGATGAACAACCGAGCGTCCGCCCCCTTCTGCGTCTGTACCGTCCGTGAGGTGACCGTTATCGATTCGAGGTTCCCGAGTGGTCCCATATGGATGTCGAATCCAGTATTCCGGTTCGGAGGTCCCTCGGTACCGATGTTCTTCGCGAGCGCCCGCACGCCGCCGCCGGATGCCGGTTCTGCCATCCACCGACTATCTCCGTCACGGAAGTCGTACGGGTGCTTTTGACGGCCCCAGTTCTCCTGTGCGAGCGGGAACCACGCGTAGTGGCCGTTGCGATTAATCTGGGATACGACGTTTCCCCGGGCGGTCACCGACCCAGTGAGAACCGTCCCCCCGACAAGTCCCGCACCGAGTGTCTTCAATACAGTTCGCCGATTCGCGTTGTGTGGATAGTTCATATTCCTGTTCAGTATCGTTGCACTCCTCCCGACCCGCCGCCTATCGTCTCTGGTTGCCCCGTCGTCACGTCGATACCACCAACTGTGGTATCTAATAACTAACACGAATTTGCCAATAAGTGTTCTCTCACCCGTCTACTGCCCGTACAGTGTCGAATTCGTGAAAATGAACTAGACAATTATTCGTCAGTACTGGCCCACTGTTACCGTCCTATCAGTTGAGAATGCGAATCATCCAGCAACAGCGCGTTGGTCGAGCGGGTCTTCGAGTTCGCCCATCACCGCTTCGAGGGCGTCGGTTGCGGTGAGGAGTCCAACGACGTTCCCGTCTTCGATGACGAGCGCTAACTCCTGGTCTTCTGCTTGGAACTGGTCGAATGCGTCACTGACGTTCGTCTCTGCTGCTAGCGTCATCGGCGGTGCCGCAATCTCGGAGAACGACAGCGTCCCGGCTTTCAGCTCCTCGAAGTGGTCGATTATCGATGGCGCATACACGACGCCGTGGAAGTCCGTCGGCTCTTCGCCGACGAGCGGGAACCGAGTGTGTGGTGTGTTTCGAATTCGCTCGAAGTTCTCTTCCGGCGAGACCATCGTCGAGAGAGCGATGATGTCGTCGGCCGGAACCATGATTTCACGTATCGAGAGTTCGTCTACGTCGAGCGCGCGGAGCACTTCTTCCCGGCGCTCTTCGGGGAGTTCACCCTCTTCGAGGAGTGAGTGAAGTCGATTCCGGAGTTGCGCCCGCGATTCGAGTACTTCCTCTTCGGTTTCGAGCCACGCGCCCGTCATCTCGATTCCAAACAGCTTGAGCGTCCCTTTGGCAATCCAGTCACCGAGTGTGATGAGTGGTGAAATGAGCCAGTTGAACCAGTACAGCGGGGTTGCACCGTATCGACAGACCATCCGCGAGCGCTCGACACCGAGGTAGGTCGGTGTCTGCTCGCCGTGGGTGAGGTGCAGGAGATTGATAATCCCGAACGCGATGAGCGCTCCTGCCCCAATCGAGGCGAGTGGGGTGGTGGCGAAATACGGCTCGAACAGGGCAGCTAACGCGGGTTCTGCCACGATACCGACTGCGATACTCGACGCTGTGATGCCGACTTGGCACGTCGTCAGGTATATCTCCAGATTCTGTGTCATCTCCCACGCCCGCTCCAAGGCGGGCGTGTCGCCGATGAACTCCTGTTTGCTGAACTGGCGTGCTCGCGTCAACGCGAACTCGATGGCGACGAAAAACCCGTTGGTCAAGATGAGGGCGAGCCCCGCCGCCAAACGGAGGCTAAGCTCAAGCGGCGTCATCTGGTTGGGCCATTGGGCTACGGACTGAAATAAGCAGGGAAGGCGGAACCGGGCGGTATAAACGACTTTCGTGGTCTCTTACGTGCGGAAATGTCGCCCGGAACACTAACGGCCGGTCTCATCCCGAGGCGGCGTGCCGCGTCAACCGGGAAACCCTCGTGCCAGGCGGTCCGTCTTTCGGGCGCGGACGTTCCGAAGTACACCGGCGTCTGCCGGTCAGTATAGCAGCGTAAACGCTGCTATCGATATCGCGTACCTGGGTTCGCCGTTCTGTCATCGCTCCCGAAGTGGGACAACTCGGACGGGGACTTATGGTACGCACCCGTTCTAGTTCGCCGGGGGTAAAACGAGTTGCGACCGCGCCTCGTCACCTTCGAAGAAGACCGCACGCACGCGAACAATCTGTCCGTCGATGCGAATGTAGTACAGACGGTCGTTCGGGCCGCCGAACTCGGGGAGTTGTTCGAGGTTCTTTCGCAGTGACTCGTAGTCGCTGAGGCAGTCGGAGATACTCGACTCTCGGGGGTGTCCGCCTGCGGCCCCCTCGGCGACTTGCATAATCCACGGACTATCGGCGACTCGCGGGTCATCTGCGCTCACGACGGTCGCATTCGGCGGGGCCTTGCTGACCAACTCCGCCCGCAGGTATATCTCCGCATCGGTGCACCCCCGGAGCGACGAACACCCGGCGAGGGACGCCACGACGCCGACACTTGCGACTGCAAGGCCGTGCCGGAGAAGATGCCGACGTGACGTGGGACTATCCATCGTCTGAGACAAACCTACAATCTGAAATAAACTTTCGGTCGCTTACAGCGAGTACTCAGATTCCGTCAGTTGGACGTACTTGCCCTTCCGGAACTTGAGCTTCGTCTTCTTGTACTGCGTCGCAAGCTTGGCGGCGCTGAACCCGGCCGAGAGCTTGGCGCGGTCGAACGCCTTGTACCCTTTTTCCGAGTCGAGGAGCTTGCGGGCCGCTTTGAACGATTTGTCCCAGTCTTTCGGTCCGTAGTCGTGGACGATGTCGGCCATCGCGACGTTGCGAAGAATCTCGTCGCCGATGGCGTCTTTCCACTGCGCGTTGTACTCGCTGAGGTCACCTTCGGCGGCGAGTTCGCCAGCGATAGCACCCGTTCGAACCGCCACGTGGTCGCCGCCTTCGTGGAAGGCGGAAGTCGAACCCATCGCACCGCCGGTGACGGCGATGCCAGCTTTCGTGGGCGACTCGATGGGGCGCGTCGAGGAGATGGCGTACGTCTCTGTTCCCTTGGTCTTGCCTCGGTCTTCGACGAGCGGGAAGTCCTCGTCGATATCGTACTCGTCGCCGTACTCCTGTTCGAGGAGGCGGCGCACGTACTCGCGACCCTGCGGGATTTTCTCGTCGTCTTCGCGGAGCAGTTTGTAGTCCTCGCGGTCCGCCACCTCGTCGATGTCCAAGCCGATGGGCATCGTGAGGCCGACGCGGCAGACGTTGTTATCGTTCGGGAAAATCCACGGGTACGCCGTGTGGCCGGGCATGTAGCCCCACCAGAACTTGATAGCCCCGTCTACATCGTCGAACAGTTCCGGCGGGAACTCACGGTGTTCCTGATAGGCGATGTGGTTGACCTTGGGCGAAGCGAGACGCTCGGTGATGTCGAACGGCAGGTGCCTGTCGAGCACCTTGTTCGTCACCGTGCGCTGGGGACCGTCGGCGAGGATGAGGAAGTCCGCGCCCACGTCTTCGCCGTTCGCCAGTCGAACGACGTGGCGTGGGTCGTCCTCGCCGCCCATCGCGTCGAGGTCCGTTTCCACGTCCCGAACGGATGCCTTGAGACGATACTCCGCACCTGCTTCCTCGGCGCGACTTCGCATCCAGTCGTCGAACTTCGCGCGGTGGAAGGTGTATCCGAACTCGTCGTACGACGAGTCGATGCCGGTGCTTCGGAGCGTCACACTCTCGCTCGGGCCGATGAACTCCGCTCGGTCGAGGATGTCGAGGACCACGTCGTCCGGCATCTCGTCTGGGTGGATACCCATGATGTCCACCCAGTAGTCGAGAATCCCGGCCGCGTCCGTCGAGTCCGGGCCGAGACCCTCTCGGTCGGCTCTGGGGACGCCTTTTTCGAGGACCACGGTGGAGGCACCGGCCGATGCGGCGGCGTGTGCCGCCGACGTTCCGGCCGGACCGCCACCGACGATGGCGACATCTACGCGTTCCATACCGCTACAGGTCTTGGCCTCGTGTATTAAACCCCCTGAACCGACGCGGTGACACCCCGCCCGCTTGCGATCCTGTGGGACGTGCCATCCTCGCACTCTGGATACCGACTCTGATAACTAGAGACGGAGATTTATCACTCCTGTCACGATACATCGGTGATAATGAGCGGAGACGAGGGAAGAAGCGACCGTACGCCCGTGGTCTTTAGAGATGAAACGGGCGACCTCGTCTTCGTTGACGGGGGACCAGCACCGCAAGGATATGCACCCGTCGCGTGGAAACTCGGCGAGGACGGTTCCCGATACGTCGTCGACCCGACCGTCGACGCCGTCGCAGTCACACGAACGATTTCGAAACGCCGCCGAAGCACACACAAACCACTCGACTGATTTTCGCTTCGTATCGACTGTCGGAATCGAACAGATTCATCACCACCTTCGAGAATCTTCGACCATGCGCGACCCAGACATCGCCGTCCTTCGCCAGAAGATTCACGGACTGTCCGCCGAGGAGTACGCCGAGACGCTACGCGACCGACTCCCCGACAGAGAAGTCGCACTCGCTCGGACCCCCGAAGAAGAACGGGACCTCCTTTCTCGCGTCCGGGTCGCCACCGGCTTTTCCATCGACGAATCCGTCCTCGAAACCGCCGAAAACCTCGACCTCTTCGCCTGCGTCTTCGCCGGAACCGGCCACCTCCCCATCGAGGCGCTGGCCGACCACGACGTGGCCGTCACGAACGCCTCGGGCGTCCACGGCCCCAACATCGCCGAACAAGTGCTCGGGAGCATCCTCTATTTCACCCGTCGCTTCCACGTCGCCGAGAAACAGAACCGAGACGGCGTCTGGCAGTCGTACCCGACGTTCGAACTGCAGGACTCGACGGTCACTGTTGTCGGTCTCGGGGCTATCGGACAGGCCATCGTCGACCGCCTCGACCCGTTCGGCGTCGAAACGATTGGCGTCCGTTACTCCCCGGAGAAGGGCGGTCCGACCGACGAAGTCGTCGGCTTCGACGACGTGCAGGGCCTCCACGATGCGTACGCCCACTCTGACTACGTCGTCATCGCGTGCCCACTGACGGAGGCCACCCGCGGCCTCATCGACGCGGACGCGTTCAAATCGATGGCTCCCGACACCGTTCTCGTGAACATCGGACGCGGGCCGGTCGTCGATACCGACGCTCTGCTCGATGCGATTCGGAGTAACGGTATCCGCGGTGCGGCCCTCGACGTGACCGACCCCGAACCGCTCCCGTCGGACCACGACCTCTGGCAGTTCGACAACGTCCTCATCACCCCGCACAACGCGGGCCACACGCCGAAGTACTGGGAGCGGATGGCCGACATCATCGCGGCGAATCTCGGCAAGTTAGACGAGGGCGACGACGACTTGGAAAACCGCGTCGTCTAAAACAGACCCGTTCGAGTTCCCAACAGCCGGTTACTTACTCGTCGCGCTTGACGGCCGGGTTCGTCACGGCACCGTTCGCTGCCGACCCGAAGTCGCGCGCGTACTTCGCCAGCACGCCGGAGTCGTACGCAGGCGGCTTGGGTTCCCACTCTTTCTTCCGGGCCGCGAACTCCTCGTCCGAGAGGTCGACCGAGAGTTCGCGGTTCGGAATGTCCACGGTCACTTCGTCGCCGTCTTCGAGGAGTGCGATAGGACCGCCTTCGACCGCCTCGGGAGCGACGTGGCCGACCATCGGGCCACGGGTCGCACCGGAGAAGCGGCCGTCGGTAAGCAGCGCCACGTCGTCTTCGTGACCCTGTCCGACGACGGCGGCGGTGACGCCGAGCATCTCGCGCATTCCGGGACCGCCGCGGGGACCCTCGTTGCGGATGGCGATAACATCTCCCGGTTCGATGTGTCCTTCCTGCACGTAGCGCATGGCGTCTTCTTCGTTCTCGAAGACACGAGCGGGACCGGTGTGGTGGAATTTGTCGTCGCCGGTGACCTTGAGGACCGCACCGTCGGGAGCGAGGTTGCCGGTGAGAATCTTGATAGCGCCCTCGTCCTGATACGGGTCGTCGACAGTGTAGAGGAAGTCCTCCTCGATAGTGTCGTCGTCCGGCAGGTCGAGCTGCGCGAGTTCCTCTTCGATGGTGCGGCCGGTGACGGTCATCGCGTCGCCGTGGAAAAGGCCTGCTTCGAGGAGGCGGCGGATGACGACCGGGACGCCACCGACCTCGTGGAGGTCGTTCATGACGCGGGTGCCGCCGGGCTGAAGGTTCGCAATCTTCGGCGTGCGGTCGGAAATCGTGTTGAACTCCTCGATATCGAGGTCGACGCCAGCCTCGGCGGCGAGCGCGAGGAGGTGGAGGACGGCGTTAGTCGAGCCACCGATAGCGACCTGGAGCGCGATGGCGTTCTCGAAGGACTTCTTCGAGAGGACGTCGGAGGGTCGCAGGTCGTTTTCGACGCACTGAAGGACGGCCTCACCGGCGCGGCGAGCGACCTCGTAGCGTTCTTCGGACTCGGCGGGCGCGGAGGCAGAGCCGAGTGGGGCCATGCCGAGCGCCTCGGAGATGGACGCCATCGTGTTGGCGGTGAACATCCCGCCGCACGACCCAGCACCGGGGCAGGCGTTCCGCTCGAGGTCGTCGAGTTCGTCAGCGCTCATGTCGCCTTCGGCATACGTTCCGACGCCCTCGAAGACGTTCTGGACCGTCACTTCGCGGCCTTCGTGGTGGCCGGGCATGATAGAGCCGCCGTAGAGGAAGACGGAGGGGAGGTCGGTGCGGATGGAGGCCATCATCATTCCGGGGAGGTTCTTGTCGCACCCGGCGACGGTGACGAGGGCGTCCATGCGCTCACCGAAGGAGACGAGTTCGACGGAGTCGGCGATTATCTCGCGAGAGATGAGCGAGGCCTTCATCCCCTCTGTCCCCATCGAGATGGCGTCGGAGATGGTGATGGTACCGAACTCGATGGGCATCCCGCCTGCCTCGTCGATGCCCTCGACAGCCGCATCGGCCACGTCGTCGAGGTGAACGTTACACGGGGTGATGTCCGCCGCGGGGTTGGCGACGCCGACCATCGGCGAACCGAGGTCTTCGTCGTCGAATCCCATCGCTCGGAACATCGCGCGGTGCGGGGCTTTGTCCGGCCCCTCCGTAACCTCCGAACTTCGGAGGTTCGGGTCCTTGCCGCTGGAGAACACGTCGTCGTCCTCCTCGCGTGCAGGCTGTTGGCTCATATCTGAGCGGACCCGGCGAGCGAACTTAAATGGCAGCGACTGGGCAGACGTTGCAGTCTGGTCACCGAAAATGCGAACAGGTTCGGGATGGGAGAATTCAGCACACGGCTCGGCGTGCGAGTCTGGCGACGACTACTCGGCGTCGCGCTGGGCCAACCCGGTGAGGTGCGGCATCTCGGGGACGATTATCTCCTCGGTCCCAAGGCGGGCGGCGTTCTCGCTGCCGGGCAGGCAGAACGTCGGCATCTCGTCTACGATTCCCCCGGTCGCTCGCGTGCCCACGACACGCGTGCCGATTTCGTCGTAGGAGAGTCGCCGAAACAGTTCGCCGAACCCCGGCAGGGTCTTTCCGAACAGTTGCTTGGCGGCTTCGACCGTCTCATCGTCGGGCGTGACGCCCGTCCCACCGGTGGTGATAGTCACGTCCACGTCGCCCCGGTCGGCCATTCGGGCGATGACACCCTGAATCTCGTCGTAGTCGTCGTCGACGACTCGCCGAACGGCGACGGAGTGGCCCGCGTCGTGAAGTGCCGCCTCGATAGCGTCGCCTGCTGGGTCGTCGTCGGTGGTTCGCGTCGAAGAGACAGTGAGAACGGCGACGGCGAGTTCCTCGATATCGTGTTCGTGGTGGTGGTCGTGGTCGTGGTCGTGGTCGTGGCCGTGGTGATGGTCCTGAGGGTCGTGGTCCTGATGGCCAGTGGTGTGACCGTGGCCCTTGTCGGATGTGTGGTCGTGGTCGCTCACGGTGCTGGTCTTCGGTCGCGCGCCTAAAAGAGTCACACGCCGGCAGCGATTCGAGAGGATGGTCACTCGGTATCGTCCGAGAGCGATTCGCCGAGTGTCGAGAGCGTGACCCGGTCGGCTTCTTCACGGAGCGACTCACACACGTCTGTCGCCCACGAGACTGCGGCGTCGTTGTCGTTGCGGGCGATACCGCCGACGCCTGTGTTGGTGTAGATGACGATGCCCGCTTCGCTCTCTGTCACCCAGAGTCCGAAGCCGAAGGGGACGGTGGTCCGATAGATGTCTACCGTCTCCTTTTCCAGTTGCTCCGCGATGACCACCCGTGAGTCCGGCGATCTGAGGAGTCGGTCGAGCAGTTCGGTGTCGATTATCATCTCGACTGCGGTCCCGCCAGCGGTCGCAGCGTCGTAATACGGTCGCAACTGCCCGGCCAGCGCGACCGGCGCAATTCCGGAGACCCGGTCTGCGTTCTCGATACTCGCAAACATCTGCTGAAGAACGCTGTCTGGAATATCGGGACTAGAGGTGTAGACACGCGCGCCGGTGAGAAACACCGGGTCGAGCGGCGCGTCCGGCGGGAGCATCGCCAAGAGGTCGCGCGCGCCTTCGACCCCGTGTGTTGCTCGTTCGTATCGGTCGAACACCTCCAGTGCGCACCGCCCCGTGAGCGTCACCCGATAGTCGCCATCGCGTTGTTCGACGAGTCCCGCGTTCACGAGTTCGCGCACGACACGGTCCACCGTCGAGCGGGAGGTATCGAGGTCCGCCGCCAACGCCCGTTTGTCGCGCGCTTTTTCGGCGAGCGCCCGGATGAACGCCTCGCGGCGGACGAGCAACTGCGAGAGTGGTTCTCCGTTGGGTTTTTCCGTCATTGTATCAGTGTCAGTCGTGGATAGCTACCTTGGCGCAATGATGACGACCTCTCTTCGCTAGGAATACTGATACCGCAAAGAGACTTCTTTCCTAGCAATAATATTTGTACACGCTGCGGTGTCTTATATCCCACAGCGGAATATTGGGGGTTCGAAATAATACGTCGGATATCGAAATATGGGAAAGACAATTGGCGTAAACCTACACTTTTATTCCTTCACTTCGTCGGTCGGGCCGAGATGAAAGCGGTCCAATTCACCGAACACGGTGACCGAAGCGTCCTCGAATATGGCGAGTTTCCCGACCCTGAAGTCGCCCCCGACGAAGTGCTGGTCGACGTGAAGGCGGCGTCGCTCAACCACCTGGACATCTGGACGCGACGCGGTCTCCCGGGCGTCGAGTTGGAGATGCCGCACATCCCCGGCAGCGACATGGCCGGTGTCGTGACCGAGGTCGGAGAGCGCGTGACGCGCTTCGAAGACGGCGACCACGTCGCCCTTCTCGCAGGCGTCGCGGACGGCGGCGACGAGTTCTCGCGGAAGGGTGACCCGACGCTCGCCCCCGACTATCGCATCATCGGCGAACACCAGCGTGGCGTCCACGCCGAATACGCTGCCATCCCCGAGGAGAACCTCGTTCCCGTCCCCAAGGACGTTCCGTGGGAAGTCGCGGGCTCCGCCTCCCTCGTCTTCCAGACTGCGTGGCGGATGCTCATCCACCGCGGCGAACTCCACCCCGGCGAGAAGGTGTTAGTTCTCGGCGCGTCCGGCGGCGTCGGTCACGCGGCCGTCCAAATCGCCGACTACGCGGGTGCCGAAGTGTACGCGACGGCCTCCACGGAGGAGAAACTGGAGTACGCCCGCGACTGCGGTGCCGACCACGTCATTAACTACGAAGAAGAGGACTTCTCGCGGAAGATTTACGAGATGACCGACGGCCGCGGTGTCGATATGGTCGTCGACCACATCGGTGAGGCGACCTACAAGCAGTCGCTCAAGAGTCTCACGAAAGGCGGGCGCGTCGTCACCTGTGGTGCGACGACCGGTCCCGACCCGGGCGCTGGCCTCAACTACATCTTCTGGAACCAACTGTCGGTCATCGGGTCGACGATGGCGACACCCGGGCAGGCCGACGAAGTCCTCGAACTCGTCTGGGACAGGACCTTCGAACCCCGCATCCGAGAGACGCTTCCGATGAGCGAAATCGAGCGCGCACACGAACTCATCGAGGAGCGACAGGGCTTTGGCAAGGTGGTCGTTATCCCAGATAGTGAGCTCTGACACCATGACTGGGGACGATACCTACGTCCACCGGCCGGGCGAGTCCGACACTGGCGATACCGTCGGAACCGGCGGTTCCGACCGCGACATCACAGTCGGAGCCAACGAACCCGACCCGCAGGGCTTCGGTCGCCGAGGCTGGATTCTCGTCGGCGTCGTCGGCCTCTGTTTCCTCGTGATTCCGGGGGCGGTGTATCTCGTCCCGTCGCTTCCGGCGCAGGCGGGGCTTCCGTACATCGCCGCGATGCTGGCGCTGCCGATGCTCCCTGCGCTCCTCCTCGGTCTCGTCGCCGTCTGGTCGATGACGGCGGCGACCCGCGGCGGAGACTGATTCCGGGTCCGAGCAGGAGGTCGGTTTCCGGTCGCTAATTCAGTTCGAGTAACCGAATACACCCAAAAATCCGCTTTTCCTGACACCGGTTCGTTCCGAAATCACGTCGGGGCGAACGTTTGGTTTGTGAAGTTCACCCCGCGCCAGAGCCGGGGAGTCGTAAGCACAACCGCATTGAGTTGTGCGACCGTACATTACACATGATGATCGCGAGATGTCCGTTTGCGTCTCGGGTACGAACGCGGCAACCGTCCAGTAGTCGTCGAAACGGAGGCGCGTTCGATGGTCGTTGAAACCCTCGCCGAGGGCATTCGACTCGGAGGCGAGATGTTCTGGGAGACGTGGTGGGCGCTCGTCCTCGGGTTCACGATTGCCGGGGCAGTCGAGACGTTCGTGAGCGAGGAGAAGATGTCCAACGTGCTCGGTGGAGAGGGTTTGCGCGAACTCGGTCTGGGGACGGCGTTCGGGGCGGCGTCCTCGTCGTGTTCGTTCGGGGCGGTTGCGACGACCAAGTCGCTGTTCAAGAAGGGAGCGTCGCCGGTCGCGAGTTTCGCGGCGTTCCAGTTCGCGTCGACGAACCTCGTCATCGAACTCGGTCTCGTCATGTGGATTCTGCTTGGCTGGCAGTTCGTGCTGGCCGACTTCGTGGCCGGACTCATCCTCATTGTGCTGCTCGCGGTGATATTCAAGTACTTCGTGCCGGGTGCGTGGTTCGACACCGCACGTGAGCACCTCCGTTCGTCGGAAGGCGTCCGCGACCCGTCGTGCGGGATGGATATCGATCCGACGAGCGACGATGTCGTCTCACTGGACACCGACGGCGGAACCGAATACTTCTGTTCGGAGTCGTGTAAGCACGCCTACGAGGAAGAACAGCGTCAGGCGGAGTCGACGTGGCGCGACCGACTCCTGACTCGTGACGGCTGGCGACTCGCCTCGAAGAACGCCCTCGGGGAGTGGGGGATGCTCTGGAAGGATATCGTTGCAGGATTCCTCGTCGCCGGACTCATCGGCGCGTTCGTCCCCCGTTCGTGGTGGACGACGCTGTTTGGATTCGGTGTCGAGGGAACGCTGACGTGGGTCCTCGCGAGCGCGATACTGGGCGTCGTCATCGGTGTCGTGACGTTCGTGTGTTCGGTCGGAAACGTTCCGTTCGCGGTCATCCTCTGGAACAATGGTATTGCCTTCGGGGGCGTCATGAGCTTCATCTTCGCTGACCTCATCGTCCCCACCATCGACGACGCCTACCGTCGCTACTACGGCCTCCGGATGGCCGCCGTGTTGTTCGTCTCGACGTTCATCACTGCCGTCATCTCGGGTGTCGCCATCCACTACCTCTGGGGTGGTCTCGGCCTCGTTCCGCCACAGGGCGAAGTGGGCGGGACCGCACCCGGTGGCTATACGACGTATCTGAACGCGTTGTTCACGCTCGTCTTCCTTGGACAGGTGTACGTCGGCTACTGGTCGACAGACAGCGACAGCGAGGCGAGCGAACACGAGATGCACGCTGACTAGTACGATTATCATTCGGGGCGATAGTCGCCCCCAAATCACGCTTTGGAAGAGCTCGAACGCTCGGTTTGCGCTTCGATATAAAAAGTTCCGACAAGGCTTATCTACATTCATGCATGAGATTCACTTGCACAGATGTTCGAACGATTCTCTAGCGGCTACTACCTCGGTCGATTGTACGTCGAACCGTACGACGGAGCCGAGGCTGCGATACAGCGGACAGACCACGAGCGACTGAACGAGCACGTCTACGCCACGGGCCGGGGCGTCGAGCGACTCGACCACCCGCTCGTGATGAAGCTCGACAGTGCGCACTTCCCGGTCGTGGCCGACGACGGTATTCCTGCGGGGACACTCGCCCTCCCCCGGCGCGCCGTGGACTCGACGGCCCTTCCAGAGGATAGACCAGTCCTCCTCGCCGACGCGAATCGAGCGGAGGAACTCCTTCGCTACGCAGGGTACGACATCGACGCGGACTCGACACGGCGCGACCTGTCAGCCTAAGCGCCACCGATTTTTCCGGCCGACGACCGAAACCTCAAGTGGTCGGCCTGCACGCTTCCGCGTATGCTGGACGAGTTGTTGGGACGGGCCGAACTCAAAGCGCGAATCGCCGAGTTGGAAGACGAGCGCGATGCGCTCGAAGGGCAGCTCTCTGGAGAGTCACAACGCCGAAAAGAGGCGGTTCGAGCGCGACAGGAGGCCGAAGCCGAGGTCAATCGCCTCGAAGACCGCATCGAAGAACTCGAAGACCGGGTCGAACGCCTCTCCGGCGACGACGACGCCCTCGACTTCCGCGGCACCGAAGACCTTCGCGGCGACCGTCTCCACGAGATTCTCCGCCGACTGGACTCCGTCTCGACCGGTCCTGAAGGCGCACTGACTGCTGCTGTTCCCGACGACCGGTCGCTTCCGTCCACGGTCGAAGACGCCTTCGGCGACCGCGCCCCGCTCGTCCGACGGGCCGCTCCCTGTCTCGCCCTCACCGACGACGCCGGACTCGTGAGCGTCGCGCTCGCTCCGCCGCGTCTTCCCGACGCGTTCGACCAGTGGGACGACGGCTTTTCCCTCGACGACGAGTGGTTCGCCCCCTCGTCGGCGACCGTGGTCGCGCTCGTCCGGGCGGACCTCTTCGCACTCGGTCGGTACGAGGACGGTGAACTGGTCTACGAGACGGGATTCGAGAGCAACGTGAAGTCCGCTCACTCGAAAGGCGGGTTCTCACAGTCGCGCTTCGAGCGCATCCGCGAGGGACAGATAGACGACCACCTCGACGAGTGTCGCGAGGCGCTGGACGAGTACGTCGGTGACGCCACAGGCGACTCCGACACCGCCGCCGACCTCATCGTCCTCGGTGAGCGAACCGTCCTCGGCGAGTTCCGCGAGCGGGCCTCGCAGACCGCGACGGTCGATGCGACGGGCGACCCCGAAGCGGCGCTTCGCGCTGCCTCCCGCGAGTTCTGGACCACGCGGCTGTACCGTCTCTGAGTTCGCCTGTCCACGTCGAACCCGTCCCCGTGTTTTTCCGAAGTGGCCGACCTTATACAGTGCCACCACGTGCCATTCAGTATGAGCGACCCACAGCGAGTCGTCGTCCTCGCACACGAGAAGTTCCCCGACCGCGCGAAGACCGCCACCGGCGTCCTGAAGTACGCCGACTACGACGTGGTCGCCGTTCTCGACCGTGACAACCCCGGCACGTCCACGAGTGACCACCGGCGGGACCTCCCCGACGTGCCAATCGTCTCATCGATGGCCGACGCGCCCGATGCAGACGCGCTCCTCGTCGGTATCGCCCCCATCGGCGGCGGCTTCGACGAGACGTGGCGCGACGACGTTCGGACCGCCCTCGAACGCGGGTGTGACATCATCGCGGGTCTCCACTACTTCCTCAACGACGACGAGGAGTTCGCCGCCCTCGCCGACGAGTACGGCTGTGACATCAACGACGTGCGCAAACCGCACGACGACATCGGTGTCGCGTCGGGCACGGCGGCCGACGTTGACGCCGAAGTCGTCCTCACCGTCGGGACCGACTGCTCGGTCGGAAAGATGACCGCGACGCTCGAACTGGTCGAGGCCGCCCGCGAGCAGGGCATCGACGCGGGATTCATCCCAACTGGCCAGACCGGCATCATGATTGCCGGGTGGGGTAACCCGGTCGACCGAGTCGTCAGCGACTTTACCGCCGGGTCGGTCGAGGAGATGATTCTGGAGAAAGGCGACGAGTACGACGTGCTCTTCGTCGAGGGACAGGGCAGCATCACCCACCCGGCGTACTCCGCAGTCACCTGCGGTATCCTCCACGGCGCGATGGCGGACAAACTGATTCTCTGCCACGAGTCCACTCGCGACGCGATTCACGGCTACGAGGACTTCGCGCTCCCCTCGATTTCGGAGTACGTCTCCCTCTACGAGAACCTCGCCGACCCGGTCCACGAGGCCGATGTCGTCGCCGGCGCGCTCAACACCTCGAAGGTCGAAACCGACGAGGAGGCCGCGGCCGCAGTCGAGGCGTTCGCTGACGAACTCGGTGCCCCCGCCATCGACCCGGTTCGGTTCGACGCGACCGAACTCATAGACGAGGTGTTCTGAATGCTTTCCACCGAGTTCGAGCGCATCACGATGTCGCTCGCCGACCCGTTCGGAATCTCTCGGGGGACCCAAACCGAGGCCGAAAACGTCGTCGTCCGAATCGAGGACGAAGGCGGCATGACGGGCGTTGGCGCTGCTGCACCCTCTGTTCACTACGGCGAGACGGCGGACACCGTCGAGGCGGTGCTTCCGGACCTCTTGGCTGTCGTCGAGGAGGTCGGTGACCCGCACGCTATCGACCGCATCGAGCGCCGGATGGAAGAAACGGTCCGACGCAATCCCGCCGCTCGAACCGCCGTCAGCATCGCCCTCTACGACCTCGCGGCCAAGCGACTCGGCATCCCGCTCTACAGACTGTGGGGTCTCGACCCCGAACGCACGCCTGCCTCGTCATTCACCATCGGTCTCGACGACCTCCAGACGATGCGCGAGAAGACGAAGGACGCCTACGAGTCCGGCTACGACATCCTCAAGGTGAAGTTGGGAACCGACCGCGACAAGGCCATCGTCGAAGCCGTCCGCGACGAAGCGCCCGGCGTGACCATCCGCGTCGACGCCAACGAAGCGTGGACGCCCCGCGAGGCCGTCGAGATGTCCGAGTTCCTCGCGGACTACGGCGTCGAGTTCGTCGAACAACCCGTCCCCGCGGAGGACTACGAGGGCCTGAAGTTCGTCTACGAGAACGCCGCGCTCCCCATCGCCGCCGACGAGTCCTGCGTCACCGTCGACGACATCCCGAAGATTGCCGACCGCGTCGACATCGCGAACCTGAAACTCATGAAGTGCGGCGGGCTTACCGAAGCAAAGCGCATGATTCACACCGCGCGTGCACACGGCCTCGAAGTCATGCTCGGATGCATGATCGAGACGAACGCCGCTATCGCCGCCGGGTGCCACCTCGCCCCGCTTCTCGACTACGCTGACCTCGACGGGTCGCTCCTCTTGGCGGACGACCCCTACGAGGGCGTGCCGATGCCACACGGGGCAATCGACCTCGAAGCCCTCTCCCGCTCGGGAACGGGCGCGAAACACCTGTAGCCGTCGGTCACGATTCCCAGTCGAGGTCTTCTTCTCGCGTCTCCGACCGCAGTACGAACGGTCCGATAGAGAGCGTCCGTTTGGCGACCGTCGAGATTCGGAGGACGTACGCCGCGAGCACCGAAAACGGTGCTAACGACACGGCGGTGACGAACGCGACCACGAGCAGGAGATTCGAGATGCCGAGCGTGGTGCCCGCGACGCTGCCGGGATTGTCGAGAAAGAGTATCGCGCCGATACTCGCCACGAGCGCGGGCACCGCCGTGTAGAACATCGCGCGCGACAGGTCCACGAGTTCCCACCTGAAATAGAGCGTCTTGACGTGTTCGCGTGCGGGGCCGAAGAGTTCGAGCGCGTCCCTGAGGTCGTCGAGCGCCGCTTCCGTCTCCGCAGCGAGGTCGTCGTGGGTTCGTCGCAGGCGCGTCGCCTGATATATCTTCCACGAGTAGTTGAGGTCCAGCGACGCCGACAGCACCTCGAACGTCCCGAACTGCTTGCCTTCGAGGCGCGAGGCCACGTCGTCGGCGTTCTCCGCGACTTCGGTTGCGAATTCGCGGATGCGCGCGCTCGTCCCGTCGGTCGGGTCGGAGTCCCCAGACGCCGCATCGACGTGGCTGGGGACTGTCTCCTCGATAGCGCGTGCCCGTGCCGCGATGCTCTGGGCTAACGCTCGCATGAACGCCGATGGCTCGGGCGGGGCAACCGGAACGTCGAGTAGGTCCGCAACGTCCTCGCGGAACTGTATCGACCCTTCCATCCGCTCGCGCTGGTCGCCGAGCGGACCGAGTTCGCGCGACAAGACGAGTTGGTTGATACTCACGACCAGCGTGACGCCGGTGACGATGGCGGTCAAAAGCCCCTGTGCGAGCGTCTCGACCGGGTCGGTGGATTCGACGGCATCCCGGAGCGGTGTCGGGTCGAGGAGGCCGAGGGCGACGATGGCAACGAAGATGGCGACGAGCGGAACCGCGGCGACGACCCAGCGGTCGGTTCGGAGGTAGACGCCGAGTTTCGTGCGACTCGTCGCGCCGCGTTCCCGCATCCTGTCGTCCGGTTCGCCGGACGACGACCCGTCGGTACTCGACATACTGAACGGTCAACCGGCAGGCGGAAATGAGTAGTGGCGGTCAGTCGGAGAACGCGGCCCGCTCGGTGTGTCCGGCCGGTCGGTTTACGACGAGTCTTCTTCGTTCCTGAGTTCTTCCAGTTCGGCCTCGACTTCCTCGTCGGCCACGTCCGCCTCGACATCGGCCTCGACGTCCGCGTCGGACTCTGTCTCCGGCGCGGAGGACTTGCCCATCTCGGCTTTCAGCGTCTCCAGTTCGGTGTCGACTTCCGCACTGGACCGACCTGCTTCGAGTTCGCGCTCGATGGCGTCTTTGTCCGAAAGTTGGTCCTCGAATGCACCCGACTCCATGAGTTCGTCCATCGCGGCGGAGCGCGCTTCCATCTCGTCGGTCTGCTCTTCGGCGCGTTCGAGGGCGCGGCCAACGTCGGCCATCTCGTCGCCGACGCCGGACATCGCCTCGGAGACGCGACTCGACGCCTCGGCGGCCTCGTAGCGAGCCTTCATCGTCTCCTTCTTGGTACGGAACTCCTCGATGCGGCCCTGAAGTTCGTCTTTCTTCTGGACGAGGTTGTCCTGTGTGTCTTGCAGACTTGCGATTTGTGCGTCGAGTTCCTCGATTTGGCTCATCTTGGCCTGCTTCTTTTCGAGGGCCTTCCGCGCCAGGTCTTCGCGGTCCTGTTGGACAGCCTCACGGGCCTGGTCGTTGTGCTTTTCGACGTTCTCTTCGAGTCGTCGCTTCTGAATCTCCAGTCGTTTTTTCTGCGTCGTCAGGTCAGCAATACCCTGTTTGACCTGCTGGAGTTCGTCTCGCATCTTTTCGTACGAGTAGTCCAGCGTCTCGGTCGGATCCTCCGCACGATTGAGGAGGGCGTTTATCTTCGACCGAATGACGTACGACGTGCGAGAGAGGATTCCCATACCAATTATCTTAGTCACGCTCGGCTTAAAACCTCACCAGAGCAAGATGTCGATATGGCCGACCCAATCCTCGTGCCCGGCGGACGAGACGTTCGGGCCACGCTAGACCGCGCCGCGGAGGAGACTCCCGCAGATGCAGTTGTCGTCGCGTGCCCGCCGCACCCACAGCACAACGGTAACAGAACCGACGCGCGCCTCACGGCCGTGAGCGATGCGCTTTCCGAACACGGCATCGACTGTCTTCGGTTCGACTACGGCGAATGGGACCACGGATACGGCGAGCGCGCTGATACCCTCCGCGCAGTCGAGTGGGCGCGCGAACGCTACGACCACGTCGGTCTCTTCGGGTTCAGTTTCGGCGGCGCGATGGCGTTGCTCTCGGCCGCCGAGGGTGCGGACGTCGACGCCGTCTCGGCGCTGGCCCCCGCGCCGCGTCTCGCCTCGGACCTCGACGTTGTCGCCGTGTTCGACCAGATTCACATCCCCGTGCAGGTCATCTACGGCACGCGCGACGACATCGTCGATGCGACACCCATCGTCGAGTGCGCCGAGGAGTACCACCAGTCGGTCGTCGAGTTCGCCGCCGACCACTTCTTCGTCGGTCAGCACGGAAAAGTCGCAACTGCGGTTTCGGACTTTCTCGTCCCGTTGCTTCAGGACGAAGAGTCGCGGTGACTGTTCAAACCGCGGACTCGCGGTACCCGGCGTAGAACTGCGCGATGATTGCGAGGGCGGCCGCCGAGACGACGAACGCCCAGAATCCTGCCCACGCCGCGGCACCGACAGACGCCTCGTAGACGTACGTCACCGCACCGGTGGTGAGACCAATTCCGAACGGCACGAGAAACGGCCCGTCGGTCCACTTCCCGCCCGCGTTGGCGTACTCGACGATGTACGCCCAGACGCTGCCGACGGTGAACTGGAAGACGACAGCGCCGAACAACCCACCTGCGACGGCGATGAGAACCGTCGACAATTCGAGTGGCTTGCCGCGAAGGGACCACGCGGTTCCGGCCGCGAAGACGGCGAAGACCACGGCGTGCCACGGGCGGAACCAGTTTCGAAGTCGGGTTTGGAGGGGCATACGCGGATATTCACGTTCTACTGACAATAAATGACGGGGGAAACGGTGTGGTCTGTAGCTCCACGTCGGGGAGCTATACTTCGGTTCTGGGCTGACTCGCCGCGGCCACCGTGAGCGGCGTGACGGCGTACCGAAGCCCCCAGATTTCGAACGATATCTGGACCCTCGTTGTCTGTCCCGAACTCCCGGCGAGCGTCTGGAGCGAGTCAACGTCCAAGATGTCTTGCAGTTGTGTGGACTCCCGACTCGGGTCGACGCCGAGTTCGAGTGCCGATTCAACGAGTGCCGCTGTCAGTGACTCTCCCTTGTTGCCCCATCGTCGCTCCACGTCGGGGTCGAAGGGATAGGTTGCTGTCGTCATGGTGCCCGGAATGTGCGTCGCGCGACGCGTTCCTCTTAGGTGACCACGTTGTGTCCCTATCTGGTCGTCTCGATGATTCTCGAATTCGGGGAATCGACTTGGGGGCGGAACAGGCGTGTCCCCGTGGGAGAAGTGCCGTTAGTTGTACTCCCGCCACCGATACCCGCACTCCTGACATTTAAAGAACCGCGTCGGCGGTTCGTCCGCGGACGCCGTCTGCTTGATGGTGTACCACGCTTCCGTGTGGCCGCAGTCGTCGCAGACGACATCCTTCGCGGTGGGTTTGCCCTCGAAGTCCGCACCCTCTTCGGTCTCGATGAGTTCGTCGTCGGACTGCGCCTCGGTCGAGACGAACTGTGCTGCGAGGTCCTCGTCGCGGTCGGCAGTCGCGCCGCACTCGTCGTTCGTGCACGTCATCGTGCCGTCCTGTGAGACCATCATCGAACCGCACTCGTCGCAAAACTGCATACGAGGACTAGGTGGGGCCGGAACTAAGAATGTGTCACTTCGGCGCGTCCGGCGGGGTCGGTCGCCTCGAATTTCAGTCGTCGTCGTCGACCATCGGACAGTCGCGCACGCGGAAGTGCTCGCTGTCGGGCATCTCGACGATAGTGGTCCCCGCGTAGGTGCAGGCGAACTCCGGCGGGTTGGAGAAATACTCACAGCGCTGGCAGAACTCGGTTTTCGGGACCACGTGTTCGCTGGCCGTGCCGTGCTCGTCGACGGGTTCCGCGGACGCACCGATACCGACGCCCATGTCCGGGTCCTCCTCTTTCGTCTCTTCGACGAGCGAGGTCCACACGTCCTCACCGTCGAGTTCGTCGACGCTCACCGCCTCGAACAACTCGTCTTCGTCGTCCCCCCTGACGCTCGCGTGGGCGCGGCGCTCGGCAACTCTGCTGGCGATATCGGAGAGCGGTTCTGTGCGGTCGGGGCCGTCCGTTTGGGAGTCGTCCGTTTGTGGGCCGTCCCACTCCTCACTGGTGTCGTCGGCCGGGTGCCGTGCGTCCTCGTTGTCGGCTGAACGGTCGTCGTCGGAATCAGTCATCGCTGTGGTCCCCGCTGGCCGTCGCTTCGGTGTGGCCGGCGTCTTCTTGGGAGGCAGGGTGTGCGTTCGGTTCGGGGTCCGCAGTGGCCGCCTCGTCGAGGATGTCGTCCATCTCGTCTGTCAGCTCGTCGGAACCTTCGAGGGCCGGTGGGGTGCCGGTGTGGAGCGTCGCAGAGCCGAAAAAGCCGCGTGAGGGGGACAGTTCGCGAAATGGCGACTGACACGCCGGACACCGCGGTTCGGTGAGGAGGTCGAGGTGAACCGTCTCGCTGCACGCGTCGCACTTCGCTTTGCGTTCGTTGGCGTCGTTGGCGACGCGGAGTAGGTCGGAAAGCGCTTTTCGTTCGAGTTCCGCCGCCTGAATGTCGGTCGTTTGCGCGCGAACGTCCAAGAGCGCCTGTGCGACCGCACGAAGCTTCTCTTCGAGGTCCGCTGTGGTTTCGTCGAGGTACGAAAGCACCTCTTCGAAGTTGTCGAACCCGGCATCGACGCGCTCATCGAGTTCGACGACGCGGTCGCGAACCGCCTCGACACCGGTGCTCGCACGAGTGATTTGCTGTTGGAGTTCGGGATGGTCGTGGTCGGCCGGTGCCTTCTCATCAGCCTCGCGTTTGACCTGGACGATGCGCATCCGAACGTCCTCTATCTTCTCGTCGACATCCGCTTGGAAACCGTCGAATTGGCCCGTAACGTCGCCTTCGAGGCTGTCAACGTCGTCTTCGAGGGCATCGAGTTGTCCTTCGAGGTCGTCGAGTCGGCTGCGATGTGACTCAAGGTCGTCGACCGACTCGCCCGAATCGGTCACGGCGAGTCGGTAGGTAGTGAGTGCCCGCGTGAGTACCGTCGCCCGGTCGACACCCTCCGCGTCGGCACGTTCGTCGACCCATTCGCGGAGGTCATCCGGTAACGAACCTCCGTCATCCCCTGCCATGCTGGTAGCAATTTAGTTACTGCACCTTAAGAACTGTCGCCCCGCTACCGTCTGTGAGAATCAGCTGACAAGAACGCCATCTGGCTCGTGCCGGTGTCTTAGCGAATCTTCCGAACGTCGCTCACGTCCAGTCCGCTCTCGTTTATCTCTGTCTCGAACTGGACGATGTTCTCGCTTTCCAGTTGCGAGAGGACGCCTCTGAACTCTTGGACGACCATCGTTCGGGCGCGTTTCGACCCACCCGACTCCCACGAGAACATGAGCGTCCCGTCAGCTGCACCCTTCAGAAGACCGAGTTGGGTGTCGGACAGCGCCTCGGTACTCACGAGAACGAGGATGAGTCCACCCCATCGGTGTGACGCCGTGGCGAGTCCCTTCATCACCATTGCGATGTCCGACCACGTCATCTCGTCGGAGATGCCTGCAATGAGGTCGGTCACGGAGTCGATGACGACGAGATTTCCGGGGGCGTATTCGCTCAGCGTCGTCCCGAGGGCGTTCAACACCGATTCGCGGTTGTGGCGACTTCCGAGGTCGTCGAGTGTGGTCGTCTGGCCGAGATACCACTCGCGGGGAATCGCGCTGAGTTGGAAGTACTCAGAAGAGAGGTCGTGGAAGTCGATGTATTCGGTGGCGGCGTCGACGATTTCGTCGTCCATCGTATAGCTCATCTCCCGGTGGAGGTACGACTCGCCGGACGTGAACGAGACGTAGTGAATCTCCGGCGGCGGACTGGCCGACTCGTCGAGCGAACCGTAGTGGAGGTCGAACAGTTCTTCGTCGGCGTGTGCGAGGCCGTTCATCGTGACGCTCGTGTAGAGAAACTCGCGCGCGCCAGCACCGGACTCCCCCGCGAGGAGGACGACGTTCCCCGGCGGTGCGCCGCCGCCGATGATGCCGTCGAGTCGGGGGACCCCGAAGGGGATACACTCCATGTCGGCACCGACTCGGCCGCGTCGGTTAGTCGTTTCGGGGCGGTACGTACCCTTCACTCGACTCGTGCGCCGTGGTTTCCTTACTCGACTCGTGCGCCGTGGTTTCGACCGCGGCAGATGGCCACGGTTCCGTCCACAGCTGCCTCGTCGAGCGCGGCCCGCCCTGCGTCGACTGCTTCGTCCGCGTGCTCGGCGTCGGTCACGCCGTAAATCGACGGCCCCCATGACGACTGCCCGGCACCGAACACCGCTGGCGACTCGTCTAACGAGGAGATGATAGCGCCGACCGGCGGCCGGTAGACACCGCCTTGCTCGTCGGCGTACCACGTGCCGTTGAGACGGCCGAGCGATTCGACTGCATCCCCGAAGCGCTCGGCAGACCCCTCGGCGAGCGCCGGCAGGAGTCGTCTGGTGACGATACCAGCGATTCGGTCGCTCGTCGTCGGGTCGGCGCGCTCGACGACAGTCCGCATGCTCGCTTCTTCTGCCGTCCCGTTTCTCCCCGGGTCTACGTCCGGCGTGACGAGGAGGAACCGCCAATCGTCGGGGACCGGGTGGCGGGCAACGACCGGCGGCACGGTCCACTCGCCGTCGTCGGGTCTGTCGGTGGTAAAGCGCGCTGTCGGATGGCCGGCGTCGATGATGGCACCGCCCGATTCGAAGGTTGCGACGCCGACACCGGACCGCCCGCCACGACCCATTTCGGGTGCTAACTTCCGAACGTCGGTGTCGGTGTCCGTCGCAACTGCAACCGCCCGGAGGACGGCGAGCGCGAGTTGCGTCCCGCTACCGAGGCCCGTGTGCCGGGGGAGCGACCGTTCGACAACCACGTCGACGCCGTCGATGTCGAGGAGAGCTGCCGCACGGTCGACGTACTCACGGGCAACGGGATGCCGACACTGGACTTCTGCGGCGGGTTCGGCGGAGACGACCACCCGTGGCTCGTCGAGCCCCACACCCAGCCCACCGTAGAGACGGTCGCGGGCGAGGCTCAAGTTGAGAAAGCCGAAGTGGATTCGCGCACCGACCGAGACCCGTACCATGTACCCGTGTGTCAGGGGGCACTGATAAAGGGAGTTGCGACCATGGCAACGAGGGCCGCCATTCCCCGACGCTGTCTGTCGATTAGGGAGTTCGATAGCACCGTGACTAGGCAGGTACTAAGAGGGATGGCCAAAGGGAGACCACGTCACCGGAGACCTGTGAGGTGGAGTCGTCTGGAGGTGCGGCGGGGGAGTCGTCTGGAGGTGCGGTGGCTATTCGCTCGTCGTCGTCGTGTTCGCAGTCGTGGTTGTTGTCGTCTCGGAGTCCGTCGCGTTCGCGGTGGTCGTCTCGTCGGACTCGTAGACGACCGTCACCTCGTCGGCGACGGGTTGGAGGACGTACTTTCCGGCGTTTCCGGCCTTCACGGGCGTGAAGTCCGCCGTAAAGGTCGTCGTCTGGTCGGCGCGAATCTCGAACGACGTGTCGAACTTCAGCGGGGCGGAACCGGGGACTTCGACGGTCGCCTCGGAACCGTCCGTGAGGGTGGCGTCGGTTCCGCTGACTTCGACCTGAAGATACTCGTAGGTCCCCGTCTCGACTTCGAACTCGTCGACGAGCGCGGAGGCGTCGCCCTGCAGCTCGACCAAGTCGACTTCGGTACCGTCTGCGTCCAAGGACTTCGCGTCGCCGTCTTTCGGCTGTATCCGCACCGTCGAGATAGTGACGAGGCAGGATTCGAAGTCCGAGATGTCGCCGGGGTTGTCGCTCACGCGCGTCGAGAGCGTTCCGGTCGTGGCGGACGCGGTACCCATACAGCCGGCGATGCCGACCGTACTTGCAGCGGCAATTCCAACGGCGCTCGTGACGAATGTTCGTCGGTTGAGTGTCATTGTGTCTGTGTTCTAGCGGTGTGTCTGTCGTGCTGTCTGTCGAAGGTCACCCGGGCAGGTGACCGAAGTGCTCATGAAGCGGCCACACGCTGGCCGAATCTCTTCACACGCCGTGCCTGCAAGACCGGGCATGGTACAGGCGGCATCCGGCGCGTTTCCGCATCCTTGGCTGTGGCCCCATCGGTATTGAAGGGTGGAAATCGCTGTACTGGGTTGCGGTCGTTCGGCGAAAATTACGGACGGTTGTTCCCGGTTTTCGCCGAGTTTGACCGAGAAACGGGCGACGCTGGCTGTCGATTTCCCCGACTGTGCTCCGGTCGAGACGGGCCACCCGGCTGCAACGCTGACGCGCCACCGGCCACGGCGCGAGGGACACGCGCATCGCTACTCAACAGGAAACACGCGCGTCACTACTCAACAGGAAACACGAACCGCAAAAACGGTCGGTCAGCGTGACCGACGGGCGGCTTTCAGACCAGTTCTTCGGCGACTACGTCGACCGCGAGGAGGTCGGGGTCGACCGCGAGGTCGGCCTGACCTTTTGCGAACTCGGGAAGCGAGTCCCGTGAGTAGGTCACGACGCGAACGTCGGGGTTCAGTTCCTTCGCCACCGAGATGGCCGTCGCATCGTCCATGTCGGTGAGGACGAGGAGGTCCGCCTCGTCGATGCCCGCCTCACCGAGCGATTCGGCGGAGGCGATGCCGGTGATTCGAACGATGGTTGCGCCTTCCGATTCGAGCGCTTCGCCGAGACCTTCTGGGTCGGTTCCGGCGACGAGTGCCGTCGTCATTCGTACTCGATGGTCGCCGGTGGTTTGTGGGTCACGTCGTAGACGACGCGGGCGACGTTCTCGTTCGTGCCGGTGATGCGCGACTGGATGCGCTGGAGGGTGTCCCACGGGAGTTCCTGCGCGCGGGCGGTCATGCCGTCGCGGGACTCCACGGAACGGACCGAAACAATCCAGCCGTGGACGCGGTTGTCACCTTTGACGCCGGTACCCTTGCCGACCACGGCGGCGAACGCCTGCCACGGGTCGTGCTTTTCGACTTCGTCTTCGACGATGTGACACGCGTCGCGCGCGACTTCGACCTTCTCGGGCGTCACTTCGCCGAGGACGCGGACTGCGAGGCCCGGACCCGGGAACGGCATCCGCTCGGCGATGATGGATTCGAGGCCGAGCGCGCGTGCAACCTCGCGGACCTCGTCCTTGTAGAGGTCGCGGACGGGTTCGACGATACCCTCGAAGTCGACGACATCCGGAAGCCCGCCCACGTTGTGGTGGGATTTGATGTTCCCTTCGGACTCGATGCGGTCGGGGTAGATGGTCCCCTGCACGAGGTACTGCGCGTCCGTCTCTTTCGCCTCGCGCTCGAACTCGCGGATGAACTGTTCGCCGATGACCTTGCGCTTTTCCTCGGGGTCGACGACGCCTTCGAGGGCGTCGAAGAACCGTTCTTCGGCATCGACGACGCGGAGGCTCTCCATGAAGGAGAAGGTGTCCGCAATCTGTTCGGTCTCGCCTTTGCGCATCAGGCCGGTATCGACGTAGACAGGAGTGAGCTGCTCGCCGACGGCCTCGTACGCGAGGGTCGCCGCGACGGAAGAGTCCACACCGCCCGAGAGGGCGATGATGGCGTGTTCGTCGCCGATTTGGTCGCGAATCGATGCTGTTGCGTCTTCGATGAATTCGTCTACGTTTACCATTATGCTGTCACCTCTTCGCTGTCGAGTTCACGTGCGTCGAGTTCGCCGAGAACCGCTCGGAGGAAGCCGAGGAACGGCGGACTCGCGCGGTCGGGTCGGGAGCGGAATTCGGGGTGGAACTGCGTCCCGAAGAAGAACGGGTGGTCGTCCAGTTCCAGAATCTCCATGCGGTTTTCTGCGCGGCCGGAGAATCGGAGGCCTTCGGATTCGAGTTCGTCGATGAGTTCGGGGTTCACCTCGTAGCGGTGGCGGTGACGCTCCGTACAGGAGGTCCCGTCGTAGACCGCTTCCGCGAGGGTTCCTTCGTCGATACCCGTCTCGTGGGCACCGAGGCGCATCGTACCGCCCATCTCGTCGACTTCGTACTGTTCGGGGAGCAGGTCGATAACCGGGTACGACGTGTCTTCGTCGAGTTCGGTCGAGTGGGCGTCTTCGTGGCCGAGGACGTTGCGGGCCTGCTCGACGACCGCCATCTGGAAGCCGAGACACAGCCCGAGGAACGGAATGTCGTTCTCGCGGGCGTGCCGGATTGCCTCGATTTTGCCGTCGGTTCCGCGCGAGCCGAAGCCGCCGGGGACGACGACGCCGTCCGCGCCTTTCAGACGCGCTTCGTGCTTGTCGTGCATCTCGTCGGCATCGACCCACAGGATGTTCACGTCGACGCCACACTCGATGCCCGCGTGCTTGAGCGCCTCGTGGATGGACATGTAGGCGTCTTCGAGGGCGTACTTGCCGACGAGCGCGATGTCGACGGTGCCAGAGCGCTCGGCGGTCACGAGTTCGCGCCAGCGGTTGTCGCGTTCGGCCTTCGGAAGCGCCTCGTCGTCGATTTCGAGGCGTTCCATCACGTACTCGTCGAGACCTTCTTCTTCGACCATCAGGGGGACGTGGTAGATGTCCGGAACGTCGGGGTTCGAGAAGACAGCGGCGTCCGGCACGTCGCAGAACTGCGCAATCTTGGTCTTCGTCTCCGAGTCGAGTTTGTCGTCCGCGCGCCCGACGAGGATGTCGGGTTGCAGGCCGATACTCCGGAGTTCTTTGACCGAGTGCTGTGTGGGTTTGGTCTTCTGCTCGCCGTTCTTCGAGTAGGGGACGAGGGTAACGTGGGTAAAGAGCACGTCTCCGTCTTCCTCCTCGGAGGCGAACTGGCGGAGGGCTTCGAGGAACGGCATGGACTCGATGTCGCCGACAGTGCCGCCGACTTCGACGATACACACGTCGGTTCCCTCGGCCGCCTCGCGGATGCGGCGCTTGATGTCCTCGGTAACGTGCGGAATAATCTGGACCGTCTTCCCGAGGTAGTCTCCGGCACGCTCCTTCTGGATGACGTGCTGGTACGTTTTCCCCGTCGTGATGTTGTGGTCGGCGGTCATGTCGATGCCCAGGAACCGCTCGTAGTTCCCGAGGTCGAGGTCGACTTCCGCGCCGTCTTTCAACACGTACACTTCGCCGTGCTCGTAGGGATTCATCGTCCCCGCGTCGACGTTCAGATACGGGTCGATTTTGACCGCGGTGACGTCGAACCCGGCGTTCTTCAGGAGTCGGCCGGTGCTGGCGGCCGTGATACCCTTCCCGAGGCCGGACATGACACCCCCGGTTACGAAAATGAACTTGCGCCCCATGTCGGGGTCGTATTCGTCCGTCGGCATACTGACCGTGTGCAAGCGTACTTCAAAACGATTTCGGAGCCAACATCGTGTGCCAGAGGCCCGCACATCCCCGAAATCTGAAGAATCGACAGACGGCGAGACAACTGTCAGCTACTCCAGTTCTTTGACGACTCGTGCCGGATTCCCACCGACAACCACGCTGTCTGGAACGTCCTCCGTCACGACGGCTCCGGAGGCGACCACCACGTCGTCGCCGATGGTGACGCCGGGGTTGATGACCGCACGACCTCCCAGCCACGCGTTGTCTCCAATCGTCACTGGGTCGCCAGACTCGGGACCCTTGATGCGCTCTGCCGCGTCAAGCGGGTGCGTCGCGGTGTAGATGTGGACGCCCGGTGCGATTTGGCAGTTGTCGCCGATGGTGATGGGACACACGTCGAGAAAGACGCAGTCGAAGTTGGCGAAGAAGTTCTCGCCGACGCGGATGTTGTAGCCGTAATCACACCGGAACGGCGGTTCGATTTCGAACGAATCGCCGACGTCGCCGAACAGGTCGCGGACGAGTTCCTCGCGGCGCTCCGTCTCGGTTTCGTCGGTGTCGTTGAACAAGCGGGTGAGTCGGCGCGCGCGTTTTCGCTCGGCGACGAGTTCCGGGTCGCTGGCGTCGTACAACTCGCCCGCGAGCATCTTCTCTTTCTCGGAGGGCATAGGCTGACGACTGGCGCGACGAACCTAAATGTGGGCGTGGTATTCCGCAACCGCAGCCTTTGAACGGTCCCCGCGAGTGTACTCGCGTATGAAAGAATTCCCGAAACTCGGCTACGGGACGTACAAACTCGAAGACCGCGACGAGTGCGTCGAGGCCGTAACGACCGCTCTCGACGTGGGCTACCGCCACATCGACACGGCGCAGATGTACGACAACGAGGAGTTTGTCGGCGAAGCCCTCGCCGAGTCCGATGTCGATATCGGCGACATCTTCGTGGCGACGAAACTCGACACCGACAACCTCGGCTCCGACGACGTACTGGAGACGGCCCGCGAATCGGCCGCAAAACTCGGCGTCGAGACAATCGACCTGCTGTACGTCCACTGGCCGATCAACGCCTACGACCCCGACGAGACGCTTTCGGCGCTCGACGAACTCGTCGAAGAAGGGCTGGTCGACAACATCGGCCTCAGCAACTTCCGTCCCGACCAACTCGAAGAGGCAATCGACCGCCTCGACACGCCGCTTTTCGCCCACCAGGTCGAGATGCACCCGCTCCTCCAGCAGGAGGAACTCCTCTCGATGGCCGACGAGTACGACCACCATCTGGTCGCGTACTCGCCTATCGCGCGAAACGAAGTCGCCGAGAACGACACGCTCGTCGAAATCGCGGAGAAACACGAAGCCTCGCCCGCGCAGGTGTCGCTCGCGTGGCTCGTCGAGAAGGGTGCGACCCCGATTCCGAAGGCCGCCTCGCCCGACCACATCCGCGCCAACCTCGCCGCGCTCGACATCGAACTTTCCGACGACGACGTTGCGGCCATCGATGCTCTCGGCGCCGACCACCGAATCGTGGACTTCGACGAAGCGCCGTGGAATCAGGTCTGACGCGGCGGTAGCTGACTGCTGCGGTTCTTTTGTGCGACTGGCTCGCAATCTAGGTCAACGTATATGATAGACTCGCCCGTAGTATCTCGTATGATGACAGTGGTGGTGGCCTGTCCACATTGTGGTCAAAAAGTCGAACCGAGTTACGAGGGAGACGCCGACTTCGACGGCGTCAGACAGCGCATCAAATCAGAGTACCGTCTCACGCGCGAGACGTGTCCTGTCTGCTCGAATCCGTACGACCTCCGGCGCGCCTGACGCGGCGGGTCGGGGGCGAACCGAGACAGTAGTTCCGGTGGGTGGCCGGAACGTGCTGTCTTTTCTCTACTCGCTTTTCAGCCGGTGTTCTTCATCCCGGCGGCGATTCCTTTGACGGTGAGCCGCAGGGTTCGTTCTTCCTCGTCGGTCCGGTGGTCCTGTGCGAGCAGATGGGTCTGCAGGAGGTTCAGCGGGTCGACGTAGGGGTTGCGGCGGCGGAGGCTGTCTTCGAGCCATTCCCGCTTCAAAAGCCCATCGCGGCCGACGATGTCCAGCATGAGGCTCTCTGCGGACTCGTATTCGGCCTGAAGACGCGGGAAGAACGTCTCCCGAAGGTCTTCGTCCGCGAGGTCCGCGTAGTCCGACGCGATTTCGAGGTCGGTTCGGGCGATGGCCATTGCGGCGTTGTCGAACGTGCTCCGGAAGAACAGCCACTCGTCGTACATCTCGCGGAGCGTCTCGATGTCGCCGCCGTCGTCGAGGTAGGCTTCGACGCCCGCGGCCAGCGAGTACCAACCGGGGAGGATACACCGCGACTGCGTCCACGAGAACACCCACGGGATGGCGCGGAGGTCTTCGACACTGCGCTCGTCCGACCGCGAGGCCGGGCGCGACCCGAGGTTGAGTTCCTCGATGACGGTGATGGGCGTCGCTTGCTCGAAGTAGGAGACGAAGCCCTCCGATTCGAGGAGGTCACGGTACTCCTTGCGGGCGACCGCCGCCATCGTGTCCATGGCATCAATCCACTCGTCGGGGACGTATTCTTCGGGTTGACGAATCGCCTGCAACCGCGCCCGAATCTGGGCGTTGAGCATCTGTTCGAGGTTGCGCTCGGCGATGCGCGGGTTGGCGTACTTCTCGGCAATGGCTTCGCCCTGCTCTGTGAACTTGATTTGGCCCGTGATGGTCTCGTTCGGGAGCGCCAGCATGGCTTCGTTCATCGGGCCGCCACCGCGCGAGATGGACCCGCCGCGGCCGTGGAACAACCGCATCGTCACGTCGAAGTCGTCGCAGATGTCGGCGAGGCGACGCTGGTTCTTGTAGAGGTCCCAGTTGGCCGCGAGGAAGCCGTTTTCTTTGTTCGAGTCGGAGTACCCGAGCATAATCTCCTGTACGTTGTTCCGGGCCGCCAGCGCCTTGCTGTAGGCGTCGTTTTCGAACAGCGTCCCCATGATGCGGCGCGCGCCGTTGAGCGCCGACTCGGTTTCGAGGAGCGGCACCACGTCGAGTCCGCAGTGGTCCGGCAGGGAGACGACGCCCGCCTGGTCGGCGAGGAAGAGAACTTCGAGGACGTGCGACGGCTCTTCGGTCATCGAGATACAGTAGGTGTCGATGGCGCTGACGCCGTACTCGCGCTGCCACTCGCCGAGTTTCTGGAACCGGCGGAGGACGCGCGAGGCCGTCTCAGACACGTCGCCCGGTTCGTCGAGGTCGATGACGGACTCTTCCTGGAGCATCGCGTCGGTGAGGAGTTCGACGCGCTCCTCCTCGGGGCGACCGCGGTAGTCGATTCCTTCGTGGGCGAACGCCTCGTGGACCGCTTCTGTGTGGTTCTTCTGGTGGTCGCGGAGGTCGAGGCTGGCGAGCGTGAAGCCGAACGTATCGACCTGCCGCATCAGGGGTTCGACGTACACGTCCGCGACCTGTTCGGCGCCGGTTCCGCGGAGGCTGGCGTCGATGACCGCGAGGTCGTCCATCAGTTCCTGCGGTTCGCGGTAGCCGTTGGGGCGAACGTCCTCGATACGGCGCAGGCGCTCGCGCATCAACTTCAGCTTCTGGCGGTACGGTTCGTCGGGGTACCGTTCGTCGACTTCGTCGGCAACCACCGGAAGCAGTTCACGGTCGGCCTTCAGTGACCGCTCCAGTTCGGGGCCGAGGTCGATTCGTGTGGCGTCCTGACTGAGCACACCAGAGAGTCGTTTCAGGGCGTCACTGTACTTCTCTAAGACGACGCTCCGCTGGCGGGCGAGCGTCTCTTCTGTCACCTCGGGCGTGACGAAGGGGTTGCCGTCGCGGTCGGAACCAGCCCACGACCGGAACTCAAAGAGCTTCGGCACGTCGAGGTCGGGGTACTCGTCGTGGAACTCCTCTTCGAGTTCTTCGTACACTTCGCCGACCACGTCGAACAGGATGTTCTCCAGATACCACTGGACGTTTCTGGCCTCGTCGGTGGGTTCCGGACGGCGGTTGCGGACCTGTGAGGTCTGCCAGAGGCTCGTCACTTCGGCGACGATGTGTCGCCACTCCTGGTCGTGTTCGAGGTCGGTGAGCGGTCGCTCGTCGACTTCCTCCAGTCGGTTGGCGATAGAGCGAAGTTTCGCTTTTACCGTCTTCCGACGCGCCTCGGTCGGGTGCGCCGTGAACGTCGGTTCGATGAGTACGTCTTCGAGCACGCGCCCGAGGAGGTCCTCGTCGACTTCCTCCTCGCGGAGGGCGTCGAGCGTGTCCAAGATTCCGTCTTCGAGTGTCCCCTCCTGAGAGGCTTCGCGCAGGACGCGAACGCGCTCGCGCTCTTCTGCGAGGTTGATGAGTTCGAAGTAGGTCGTAAAGGCGCGGGCAACGACGCTTTCGGTCTCAGGGTCGAGGTCGTCGACGACATCGTAGAGGGCCTCGCGGGACCCCGCCTCGCCTTTTCGGTAAGCGATGGCAGACTGCCGAAGTTCTTCTACCGTTTCGAACGACGCCGTGGAGGTTTGGGCTTCCAGTACGTCCCCGAGCAGCGCTCCCAGCTCGCGAACGTCCTGTCTGACGTCTCTGGTGTGCAATCGCATCTCCTACTCAATTAGGAGTACCACCTTGTAAAAGGGCAGGCGTAGCGCCGAAAAATTGCCCGAATTGCCGTTCTAAACAAACGTTTGTAAACGACTGGCTAATTCTGTTCGCAATTCGAAATCCCGGGTATTTAGAGGCCCACACTACTGAGGACGGCAGTTTCGTGGGGAGCGGTCACACGGGGGATTCGTCACGCTTTTACTGGACGGGTCGAAGTTGCTGGTATGAGCGATAGCGACAAGTACCCCGACGACTCGGGTCGCCGTCGGTTTGTCAAAGGCGTCGTTGGGGGAGCGGCGCTCGCGGGCGTGGGAACGACTGGTGCGGCCGCCATCAACTCCGCCACTACCTCCCCAGGTGCAGGTGGCGGTCCGACGCAGGCGTACGCAATCGAGAACACGGCTGGTCCCGCTCCGCGCGGGATGCCTCAGATTCCCATCGAAATCGACAGCGATGGGTTCATCAAAGGCGTCTGGCCGGAGGTCAAGACCGTCACACAGAACGGTATCGACATCCAGGTTGCCGAGACTGAGGACTACAAGGGCTCCGGCGTCACCTACTCCTCGGCGTGGTTCCAGTACTGCGGTGTCCAGTCCTACGGTGGACTCGCACCCGACTACGAGTCTGACAATTACTTCCGATCCGACTCGGGCGGCTACGCGTGGCAGAAAGACGCCTACAGCGTCGGTGACAAACTGAACATCGAAGACTTCGGCGACTACAAGGAGTGGGGCAACGACATCGGAAAGTCCGGCCTCGGTAAGCCCGCCACCGGAACGTGGCGCTCGCAGGACGCCGAAGACACGATGCCGATTCAGATTATCCGCTCCGAGCGCATCGAAGAGGCCGCCAAGGACAACGACTGGCTCGCCGCCTCGACGGACCAGGGCGTCATCGCGTGGCTCAACAAGTGTACGCACTTCTGCTGTGTCCCCGGATACAAGCAGGCTGCCGACGCCGCTAAGTTCAACGCGGAAGACGGCGTCTACTGTCAGTGCCACCAGTCCGTCTACGACCCGTTTTCTATCGTCCAGACCCTCTTCACCGCACTGCCGCGGCCCGAAGAGTAACGCCCAAACGACCTCTCCATTCTACTTCGTTCCACGCTGGTTAGTAGCCTCGCGCCCAAGTGGGGCGTATGGTCGACGCCCCTGCTTCACCGGTCGCCCGTGAGCGACTGGATGCACTCGCCCGCCTCGTTTCGGGACCGACAGACCGCGAGGAACCGACTCGAACAGACCGCGACTCGCTTCCGATTCACGCTCCGTACGACGACAGCGTCGTCGGCGAGGTTCCATCGTGTACACCCGACGACGTTCGAGACGCCGTCTCGAAAGCGAGGGCTGCGGCAGACGAGTGGGCCGCGTGGCCGGTCGAAGACCGCGTTGCCGTCATTCGGCGGTTCCACGACGCGCTCCTCGACCGGCGCGAGGACCTTCTCGACGTGATTCAGACCGAAACCGGGAAAGCCCGCGTCGACGCCCTCGAAGAAGTGCTCGATGCCGCAACGGCCGCACGCTACTACGGCAATCACGCCGGACAAGTCCTCGGGTCGACACGCCGCGGCGGTGCGATTCCACTCCTGACGAAGACTGTCGAGCATCACCACCCCGTCGGCGTCGTCGGCATCATCTCACCGTGGAACTATCCGCTGTCGCTTTCTATCTCCGAGGCGATTCCCGCGTTACTCGCGGGCAACGGCGTCGTCATCAAACCCGACGAGGGGACGCCATTTACGGCGCTTTGGGGGCTCGAACTCCTGCGCGAGTGTGGGCTTCCAGACGACGCCGTGCAGGTCGTCACCGGCGAGGGACCGACCCTCGGCGAACCGCTCATCGAGGCGGTCGATTACGTAAGCTTCACCGGAAGCACGGAAGTCGGTCGCACCATCGCCGAGACGGCGGGTCGCCACCTCACGGAGTGCTCGCTCGAACTCGGCGGGAAAAACGCCCTTCTCGTCCTCGACGATGCGAACGTCGAACGGGCCGCCCGCGGCGCGGCCAGAGGGTGTTTCGCCAACGCCGGACAACTCTGTATTTCTATCGAACGAATCTACGTCCACGAGTCGGTCGCCGACGACTTCCGGGACGCCTTCGTCCGTGAGGCGCGCGCGCTCACGCTCGATGCGGGGTACGATTACGACCACGACGTTGGCTCTCTTCTGGACGACGCGTTGCTCGAAACGGTCGAAGCCCACGTCGAGAATGCCGTCGAGAAGGGTGCGACGGTCCTCACCGGCGGGCGTGCCCGACCGGACCTCGGCCCGTACTTCTACGAACCAACGATTCTGACCGACGTGACTCCGGAAATGACGCTCGCCGACGAAGAGACGTTCGGCCCGGTCGTCTCGCTGTACGAGGTCGAAACCGTCTCCGACGCCATCGAACAGACCAACGATTCGGCCTACGGACTGAACGCGAGCGTCTGGACGGAGAATACAGAACGCGGCGAACAGGTCGCCACGAGACTGGAAGCCGGAACCGTCAACGTCAACGAAGCCTACGCCGCTGCGTGGGGTTCGTTCGACGCTCCCATGGGCGGGATGAAAGATTCGGGCATCGGTCGCCGCCACGGTCGGCGCGGCATGCTGAAGTACACAGAGTCACAGACGGTTGCGACCCAACGAATCGCCCCGTTTTCGCCGCCGAAACGCGGGAAGCGACTCTGGGCTGATTCGGCATCCTTCGGGGTTCTCCTGTGGAAGCGAATCTCCGAGTTGGGGCCGTAGTTCGATTCCTCACCCGCCGCTGACTGGCGGGAACAGGGCGAGTTCGTCGCCGACTTCGGCCGCGTCGTCGAGCACGGCGGCCTCGCCGTTCCGCAACACGTTGATGTGGTCGTAGAGTCCGCCGTCGTCGGCGAATACCCGTGCTTCGAGCGGCGGATGCCGACCGACCAGCGCGTCGAGGGCGTCGCCGACAGTGGCGTCGCCGTCCACCTCGACTTCGACCGTACGAGACCCGGCGACCTCCGCGAGGTCGGCGAACAGTTTCCACTCCATACCCCCGTCTCCACGCTCGGTACTCATGAGGATTGCGCCGGCGGGTCGTGGTCGCCGCCGGCTGTGCTGTCGTCCTCTCCGTCGCTGTTTTCGTCGCCGAAACCACTCTCACCGCTCCCATCCGTCTGTGCGCCTTCGGAGGCCTGTCGCTCGACCTGCCGCAGGAGTTCTGGGCGACCCACGACGTACAGGGTATCACCGGCCGCCAACAAGCGACTGCGGGCGGGGATGGCTTCGACCGGCCTGTTCGGCGTGCGGATGGCGACAACGGTGATATCGACAGCAGCCACGTCCGCACCGTCGAGAGCTGACCCCTCGCCGACCGTGACGACGGCCATCGTCTCGTCCGCGGTCCTGAGAAGCGATGCGAACTCGCGGTCCACGTGCGGACTTGCCGGAAGGGTGACGAGGCGGTACTCCTCGGCCCCCGAGAGCCGTTCGGCGTCTACCTCGTCGAGCGCAACCGTCGCAACGTCCCCCGCGACTCCCCGGAGTTCACCGAACGCGACCCGCGTCGGGTCGGCAGGTTCGGTCTCCGATTCGACCGGGGCAGACTGCGTGGTGGCGTCGCCAGCGCCATCAGCCACGCCGTCTCTGTCATCCACCGCATCGTCGTCAGTGGCCGCCTTCGGGACGGCCCACACCTGTACCGGGTCGCCAGCGGCCGCACCCGGACCGGGGTCGCCGCGGATTGCGATTGCGACGGTTCCCGGCCCCAAGGTCGGTCCGAGGCCAGCGGCCCGGCTACCGAGTGCGAGGTACGGGACAGTTCCGTCGTCCGCAATCTCCACGTCCACGTGGCCGACGCCGTGGTCGTCCTTGATTCGGGTGACGAGTCGGTCCCGAAGTTCGGAGACAGAAAGGCGGCGCGGGAACAGGAGCGTCTTAGCGCGCAGTTGCTCTTTGACCGCCTCGGAGACCGGGTCGTAGGCCTCGATGTCCTCGATATCCTCCGGCAGCGTGACCGTCGTCACGCGACCGACGGCTCGGACCAACTTACTCACGTCGGCGTCGAGTTCTTTCGCCCCGGCCACGGCGAACACGTCCGTGGCGATTCGGTCACCGACGAGGCGGCCACCCGGCGAGACGAGCGCACCACCGGCGAGCGCGCCAGCGTTGTACAGTACCGTCGCCGGTTGGAAGACCTTCGAGTTGGTTCCGGTCGCAAATTCGCCGAACAGCCCGATGGTGTTGAGGTAGAGCGCGACGAGCGCCGCCCCGAAGAGGACGGCCAGCGCCCGCGGGATGATATCGCGGGTGTACCACCGATAGAGCAACGCGGCGACCCCGGAAGCGACGAACGCGCCCACGATGAGCCCGACGAAACGAAGGACCGACCTGACGAGCGGGTCGCTCGCGGGCGGGACCGACACCTGCCCAAGTAGCAGTTCCAACCCGCTCATGCGACTGCCTCCTCGAATGCGGACAGGTCGGGTCGAGCGCCCACGGCGAACAGCGTGTCCCCGGCGCTCACCTCTTGGTCGCCTCGCGGGGCCATCGTCCACGTCCCTTCGTGTCGAACCGCGAGGATGACGACGTTGTAGGTGTCGCGGACGGCGACCGCTCTGAGCGTCATCCCGTCCAACGGGCTTTCTGCACCGACAGTGAGTCTGGAGAACCGCTTTCCCGCGCGGCGGAGCAGCGACACGAGTTCGAACTCGCGCCGGACGCCGCGAGAGACGACGACGAGTCGGTCGATGTCGCCCCCGACGAGCGCGTCAACGTCCTGCCGAGCGACGGCGAGCGTCACCTGCCCGTCACCGCCCGCGGCCGTCGGGGCACGCGGAGCGGGTCTCGGTGCCTCCGAGTCTTCGTCATCGCTTTCGACGATTTCTGACTCGATGGTGTCCCCGATACCGACGACGGTCGCCGAGAGCGCCTGCTCGCCGGTGACGACCGACACCTCGTCGCCCACTGTAAGGCCCGTCGGAACCAACGCGCGGACGGAAATCGCCCGTTTCCCCGGGGAGAGTCGCTTCGAGAGACCGCCGTACGGAGCGGCCGCGGCGACAGTCGCGCGAGCGCGTTCGTCGAGCGTCACTTCGACCGCCGCGAGGTCGAATTCGGTCTGGAGTCGGTCGGCGAAACGGGATTCGAGTTCGACAAGCGGGATGTCAGCCGGAAACGTCCACTCGCCGTCTCGGATGGCGGTTTGGATGTCCTCGGGAACCGGCGGGTAGCCTTCCACGTCGGCAACGTCGCCCGAAACGGTGATACGAACCAGTCCGCGTCCGCCGACGAGTTCCACCACGTCGGTCGAGAGGGTTCGCTCGGTGAGTTTTCGAAGCAACATCTTCCGCGGAATCTCGTTCGCGAAGGCGTCACCCCGGTTGTGGGCGTAGAGCGACCCCATGAGGACGACGAGCAGTGCGACCGTCAACCGAACCTGATTGTCCGACTGCGTAATCGTCGGGTCGGTAAGCGCCATGAGGCCGCCGCTGGCACCGGCGATGGCGACGCCGAGGACGACGACGGCGAGACCGGGGACCGTCACCCCGGTGAGGTACCGGAACCCGAAGCCCAAGACCCACGCAACGGCGGCGGGGACGAGTCCGGTCAGGACGCCGAAATAGAGTCCGTAGACGACTTCGACGGGAAGTGAAGCCATAGCCCAGTCCACTCGCCGACGAGGTAAATGCGTGCCGGGGAGTGAATTGTGTATCGAGAACTGAAGCCGCATGTCGGGGAACGAGACCTCGTCTCCGAACTCCGGAGAACCAATACCTTATCTACGATTGGGACGCAGTTCTGGGAGAAATGGTGTCGGTACGCGACTGGTTCGGCGCGCGAACGACCATCGGCGTGGTGTTCGTCGTCGCCGTGCTCTCGGCCGTGACGGGACTCGTCAACATCAGCCTCCCAGCGACAGGTGGGTTGCTCGGTCCCTACATTCCAGACGCGGTTCGCACTGCCGCAGGGTTTACCGGGACGCTGACCGGCTTTCTGCTCCTCGCCAGCGCGTTCGGTCTCCGCCGTCGCCTCCGCGCCGCGTGGTATTCGACGATAATCCTGCTCCCGGTGTCCGCCGTGCAGGGACTCATGCAGTCTCCCGAGCGCATCGAACCGCTCGTCACCCTCTCGCTGCTCGTGAGTCTCTCGGTCGTCGGCCTCATCCTCCTCGCGCTCAACCGTCGGGCGTTCGACCGTGACCTCGACCTGACGGTCACGCAGTTGTCGGCGTTGCTCGCTATCGCTGGCGCGCAGACCTACGCGACCGCTGGAGCGTACGCTCTCAGAGAGGAGTTCAACGGCGTCGAAACGTTGTTCGACGCGTTCTACTTCGCGCTCGTCACCGGCAGCACCGTCGGCTACGGCGATATCACGCCGCGGACGCCTTTCGCCAAACTGTTCGGGGTGTCGGCGCTGCTCGTCACCGTCGCAAGTTTCGCGGTGGCGCTCGGTGTCCTGCTCACGCCCGCTATCGAAGCACGACTCACCAAAGCACTCGGACGCATGACTGAATCACAACTCGACATTCTGGAGAACCACGTTCTCGTCCTCGGCTACGGAGAACTGACCGAACCGATACTAGAAGAACTCGAAGGCAGGGCGAACGTCCTCATCATCACGCCCAACGCGGACCGCGCCCAGCGCCTCACGGAACGCGGCTACGACGTGCTCACTGCCGACCCGAGCGACGAGGAGTCGCTGGAGCGCGGACGCGTGGATACGGCGCGGTCTGTCGTCGTCGCCACTAGCAACGACGCCGAAGACGCGCTCGCCATCCTCACCGCCCGACAGCTCAACCCGGAGGTACACATTGTCGCGTCGGCCAGTCAGCGCGAGAACGAGCGAAAACTGCGGCGCGCAGGAGCGAACACGGTTATCAGCCCCGCCGCACTCGGTGGCCACTTCCTCGCTGAATCCGCTATCGGCGGCGGCGGACTGGAGCGTATCGAGGACCGACTGCTCGAAGAAGAACCGGACGGGCCGTCAACAGATGCCGACAACACAGGGTTCGAGAGCGACGAGAGCTAGGTTCGAGAGCGACGAGAGCTAGGTTCGAGAGCGACGAAGGCGGCGACTAACGGATGGCTGAGCGGGGAGACAAACAGTCAGCCGAGCGGTAAGCCAGTGCCTACAGCCCGCGGTCGAACACCGCAACGTCGCAGTCGATTTCTCTGATTCGCTCGAACGTCGGCGGCGAGATGAACCGCGATGCGGCCGACCGGTCACCACTCGACCCGAGGACGACGAGGTCGTAAGTGCCCGCGTTAGCGTCGATAAACGACGTCACGTCGGATTTCGCCACTCGCGTCTCGATATTTCCGTCCACCGTCTCGACGAGGTTGGCGAGTTTCGTCTCCGCGGGGCGGCGCTCGACTTCGGCGGAGATGCAGGTCGTCACGCTCACGCTTCCGGTCTGCCCGGTGAGTCGGCAGGCAAAATCTATCATCGCGTGTGCGGCGTCGCCCGGGCGGGCAACGAGGACGAGGACACGACGCCAGCGGAACTCGCTGCCGACCGAACGAAACGCGACGGTGTCGTACTCGCCGCCGAACAGTCCCCGGATGTAGTCCGAGAGCAGTCCGCGGTCCTCTTCGTACGGCGTGACGATGAGGTCGCAGTTGGTGTTAGCCGTCGCTGTCGTGGTCGCCGGAAGCGGGTTCCCACTGGCGACGACGACCTCGACGGGGACGCCCACGTGGGTTCGAATCTGGTGGGCGGTGGCTTCGAGGCGTTCGACCGCCGCGTCGGCCGCCGGACTTCCGGTCCCGTCCTGCGAGGGGGCGTCCGGTCGCGGGTCGATGGCTACCCCTTCGGTCTCGTCATCGCCCACCTCGTCCGGGGAAAGCACGTCGAGGAGGACGACCTTCCCGGCGGCGTGCGCCGCGGCCAGACGAGCGGCGAAGAAGGCGGTTCGCGTCGCCGTCTCGTCGTCGCCACGCATCGGGACGAGTACGTGGTCGTCCCCCCGGACCGTCTCGTAGAGGTACTCCGCTCGGCGCTCGTAGAACTCCTCGCGCCAGAGAGCGAACACTCCTGCGATGACGACGCTCGCTGCGAAGATACTCAGGACGTAGTTGACGGGGTTCACGTCGCCCGTGACGAGCGTCAAAAGCGCCGTCGAGAAGGCAGACGGTGCCTCAACGTCGAGCGACCACGTCGCCGCCCCGGCGAGGAAGATAGCCAGTGCGGCCGACGAGGGATGGACGATTGCCATGCCGGTCGGCCCGTAGACCCATGCTGCGAAGCCGTAGGCAACGAGACCGCAGAGGGCACCGACCGTGAGAGCGAGAACAAACCGAAACGGAGAGGCGTAGCGTCCTTCGGGGTCGGAAAAGAGGGTGAACGTCCCAGACGCCAGCGGCGGGAACAAAAGAAACGTGAGGGTATCGACGGCGTTCGAGACGAACGTCACCGTCCCGATGAGAATCGGGATGACGAGAAGAACGGTCAGGTGTAACAGGTTGTTCGTGTTCTCTATCCAGCGTCGAAACGCGACTATCTCGCGCCGCTCTCTGCGCCGAATACGCCCCCAGAGATTCCGGGTTCGGACGGCCACTCTGGCCGCAAAGCGACGCAGGCGCATGGGCGGACCTTACGCGAGGTCGGTGACGGCGTCGAGGGTAATCGAGATGGCGCGCTCGACGTTATTCTTCGCCTTCTCCGGGAGTTCTTCGTCGGAATCGGCACCCTTCTGCGTCCCGGCGACGAGGTTGCCGTCGACCGTACAGATGGCACCCGCGCGGAGACCCTTGCGGCGGGCAAGCGAGAACACCGTCGCCGCCTCCATCTCGATGGCCAGCAGACCGGCGTCGTTCCAGTCCTGGACGTACTCGTCGGATTCGTTGTAGAACGCGTCGTCGGAGACGATGGGGCCGACGTGAACGTCTTCGTCGTTGGCCTCGGCCGCGTCGACGAGAGACGTGAGAACCTCGTAGTCTGGGACGGCCGGGTAGACTTCGGACTCGTAGCGTTTGGAGGTGCCTTCCTCCTTGGCAGCGCCGGTCGCGACAATCATATCGCCGATTTCGATGTCTTCCTGCAGCGCGCCGATGGTACCGACGCGGATGAACGTCTCGACGCCGACACGGGAGAGTTCCTCGATGGCGATAGCGGCCGACGGGCAGCCGATACCGGTCGAGGAGATGGTGAGGGGAACGCCCTCGTACTCCGCGTTAACGACCTTATACTCGCGGTTCTGTGCGACCTCCTCGACGTTCTCGCACTGCTTGGCGATGCGGTCGACACGACCGGGGTCGCCGGGGATGAGTGCGATGTCGTTCACGTCGCCTTCTTCGACGAGGAGATGGGGCTGTTTCGCCATACCCGAACGTCTCGCGTCGCGGTGAAAAACGACGCGGTTCGCCGGATCCGAACGAAACGAACCCCGGCCGTACGTGACTGCCTCTCAAAAATAACAATGTGCTGTCAATCGATGAGGAATTTGTCCAGAAATGGCGTTATGGTGGCTCTTACAGCGTTTTATCCTTCTTAACCAGAATGTCACGAATGAGTAACTAACAGGCTCGACCGCCTCGTTCGAGGTGATGTCTGCCCGCACGGTCCCCATTCCGTTTACCTCCACCGCGCGCGCTGCACAGAGTCCCTCATGGCGCTTCTGGCTCGGTACGGCGGCGGCGAATCCCCGCCTCCTCACGTACGCCACGCTCGCGGTGGTGAGTCTCGGTCTCCTCCCGTTGTACGAGTCAATCTGGTGGTGGGACATCGCCATGCACGCGGCCTGTAGCGCTGCACTCGTCGCGTGGTTGTTCCGAGTTGACCTCTCTCCCGCCGCTGCGCTGGTGTCCCTCTTCGGCATCGGCGTCGGGTGGGAGGTGCTCGAAGCGGCGACGCCGCACTTCGTTCTCATGGCCGGTGACTGGGTTGACACGGCAGGTGACTTCGTTTCGAACACGTCGGGGTGGCTGGTTGCCACCTTCGCACGGCGCTGGATTGGCGGGTTCGACGCGTGAGCTAGTTCATCGCTTTGATACCACCAAGCGACCCATCACCGTAGCCGGGGCGACCCTCGTCCGGCGCGTCGAGGTTGCCTGACCTTCACGAAATGCCAGCGAACAGTGCCGGACCAAGGACGAGCAGCGTCACCCCGAAGACGAACGCCGAACGGAGCCACTGGCCGCGAACGGCGGTTGCACGTTCCTCGTAGATACCCCGCCCGGCCCGCGGGAGGACGAAGTACGAAAACAGGGCGTAGATACTGGGAACGACGGCGAGCACGGCGACGATGTGTGGAAAGACATCGACTCCGAAGAGCGGTGCGTCCGGCACAGCGAAGTCGACCGTGAGATGGACGAGGGCGTACAGCACTCCTGCAAGCGCGCCAGCGACGTGGTGGACGACGTTCGCGTCGAGGAAGGTGACTTCGTCGGGGCGAACCCGTCTGAGCACAGACGCGGCGATGTAGGCGGGGGTGTACCCCTCCTCCTGTCGCCACATCGGGATGTCCATCATGACTGCCGCCGCGAGTCCGGCGAACGCCCCGAGTACCAGTCGCCCGACGAGGGGACCGACACCCGCGGCCGTGTCGACGGCGGCAACCGCGGACAACACGTGCTGTAGCATCGTCCCGAGGGATGGCGGGAGGGGATAAAATTGATTGGGTCACCGGCGTAGACCCATTGGTTCGCTCACAGCAATGGTCTTCGCCGGACGCGCTCACATCGCTTCGACCATCTCGTCGAGTCGCTCCCACGTCAGCGGGGTGCGCGCGCCCGGTTCGGCGGCGGTGAGTGCACCGCAGGCGTTGGCAATAGCCAGCGCGCGCTCGTACGCCGCACCGTCGATTCGCGCGGCGATGAATCCGGCCGCGAAGGCGTCACCTGCGCCGGTCGTGTCGATTGCGTCGACTGGGTAACCCGGATGGACGTGGTTGTCGTCGCCGTCGCGAACCTCCGCGCCCTTCGGTCCGTGTTTGAGAACGAGCGTTGTATTGTCGAGCGCATCGCCCACGGCCCCGCCGTTTCCGGATTCACCCAGTGCGGTCGCCGCCTCGCGGTCGTTGAGAAAGACGAAATCGACCTGCCGAAGGGCTTCTGTGTACCCTCGGTCGCCGATTCTCCGACCGGGGTCGAAACTCACGGTCGTCCCGACATCGGACGCTCGGCGGGCGAGTTCGGCGGCCGTTGCCGGTGTTTGGCTCGTGAGGTGGAGATGGTCGGCTTCCGCGAGCGCCGCTTTCGGGAGGACCGACGCGTCGAACACCTCGTTTACGCCGGGCGACCCGAGGACGAACACGTCGCCTTTGGCGTCGACGACGACGTATTTGACGGTCGTCGGGCCGCTGTCGGTGCTGACGACGTATCGGCAATCGACGCCTTTCGAGGCGAGTTCGGCGATGGCGGCGTGGCCGTGTTTGTCGTCGCCGACGCTTCCGAGGAGCGTCGCGGGGACATCTAATCCGACGAGACCGCTGGCCACGTTGGCGGCGCTGCCACCGCCCGCACCGATACGGGATTCGACGGTCGCCTCGCCGTCGGGGTCGGGGAGGGAATCGACCCGGAGTGTTACGTCCCAGTTGACGTGGCCGGCGCAGATAACTCGGGACATACGTCCTCCAAACTCGGTCCGCCGGTTAGATAACTCTCCCGGGTCTTCCACTATTCTGAAAAATCTGACAACCAGTGTGGTCCGAACTAGTCGTCGGCCGGGTCGGCTACCCCAGCGTCCGGTTTCATCGTGGTCGAGACGATGTTCCCGAGGCGGTCGGGCATCATCGACAACGCCCGTAAGATGCCCGCCAGTGCGATGAACACGCCCGCGAGGATGTGCCCAATGCCGCCGAGTTTCAGCCACAACAGGGTCGACGGCCACTTGTTGATTTCAGCCAACTGCGCGTTTAACGCCGACCCGGTCGGGGCCGCGTCACGTACCGCCTTCGAGTTGCTGTAGTAATCGTCCACGAGCGGGTGGAACGTCGTCAACTCGAAGAACAGCGCCGCGCCGATGAGCAGGTAGCCAACCACCACGAAAATCGCGCCAACGATCAGCATCCGCTTTACCATCGTCATCGTCTTCGCTATCTGTTCGTCCGAGAGTCCAGAGGTCTCAGTTACGGCTTCCTGTGCCATGTCTCATGGACGTTCGTCAGTAGCATACTGGTATCTCGGCGCGGTGGGACGCTCGCACAGTACCGAAACAGGTATTGTTGTCGCTTTGCCGGTTAGGCTCCAGCGACGGCGAACAACAGCAGGTTGTGGACGCCCGGGCCGAGTCCGACGGCGGCGACGAGACCCAAGAGGAGCGCTCCCTCAGTCGGTTCCTCCCGGACGTAGTCCGCGAGGAGTGCAACGACGAACCCGGCGACAGCGAGTTTGACGAGAACGAACAACCATCCAACGCCGATAATCTCTGCGGTGGGGAGCGACCCGGCGACTTCGAGGATGATTCGCGACAGCGGCGTTCGCTCCCCGAAGCCGAGCACGTCGATGCCGACGGCAGTCGAGATAGCGTCGAGCGCGTGACCGAAGACGGCGAGTGCGCCGAGTCGGCCCGCATCACTCGCCTCCGGGGCGATGCGAGTAACAGCGACCCACGCGGCGGGACCGATGACCAGCGAGAGGACGAGCGCGACACTGGGCCAGAACGGAGCGAGCGTCCCGTTCGAGAGGCCGCTGGCCAGAGCGAGTGCGACGAGTATCCCGCCGAAGACGAGTCCGGGGACCGCCAGATTCCGCGGCGAGTCCACGCCGCCGAACAGGAGTCCGAGCCACGTCGCCCCCGCGAGAACTGCGACCGTCGCATAGACAGACGGAGTTCCGCCGAACGGTTCCAACGCCGGTGGCAAGAGACCGAGGACGTAGAAGACGTGGAGCGCCGACCCGGACACCATCCACGGAACGAGCGCGAGGATGTGCGCCTCCGAGAGCGTCGGGCGAGTTCGGACGAGTCCGACGCCGACGCCGACGAGTCCCGCGACGAGGACGACGAGGTACGGCAGTGGGGGGAGCGCGAATCCTTCGGGGAGGATGGCCATGCCAGAAGCCCAACGGGGCGGCGTGAAAGCCTTACGTTCTTTAGGTCCCCGTCGCCACCTCGGGGTATGAACCGAGACGACATCGCCGCCCGAATCGACCATACGGTACTCGGACCCGAGACGACGCTGGCCGACGTGAAATCCATCCTCGACGACGCCGACGAGTGGGGGATGAACGCCTGCATCCCGCCGTGCTACGTCGCCGAGGCGAACGAGTACGCGCCCGACGTGCTTCTTGCGTCGGTCGTCGGCTTCCCGCACGGCCAGAACACGACCGTCGCCAAGCGCGAAGAGGCAGTCGACGCGTGGCAGGCCGGTGCCGACGAACTGGATATGGTCATCAACGTCGGCCGCCTCAAAGCGGGTGACGACGAGGCCGTTACCGAGGATATCTCGGAAGTCGTCGCCGCCGTCCCCATCCCGGTGAAGGTCATCATCGAGACGGCGCTTCTCACCGAGGAGGAGAAACACCGCGCCTGCGAGGCGGCCGCCGAAGCGGACGCCGCCTTCGTCAAGACCTCGACCGGCTTCGCCGATGGCGGTGCCACGGTCGAAGATGTCGAACTGATGGTCGACTACCTGCCTGTGAAGGCCTCTGGCGGTGTCGGGTCCTACGCAGACGCGCTGGCGATGTTCGAAGCGGGCGCAGAGCGAATTGGTGCGTCCTCCGGCGTCGAAATCGTCTCCGGCGCACCCGAAGAATAGCCGTCTGTTCTGCTCCTCGTCGGAGTCGCCTTCTCCCTCCGCTTTTCACTCGGCCCGCAACGCGACCAGCCTCGCCGGGCCACTCTCCCCGCCCGACTCGACCACGAACACCGAGTCGTGAGCGGGTGTCGGCCCGGTTACTGCCCCGCTCGCGAGCGGGTACTTCCAGCGATGGTTCCCGAGTCGAGCGTTGCCGAAGCCGAAGCCGCCGGAACGGTCGTAGGCGACGACACCACCGTTGTCGCTCGTATCGGCGGTGTAGATGGTGTCGCCGGTACCCGCTGGCGGGGCGAAGAAATCGCCGTTGGACTCCCACGAGAGCGACCCTCCTCGCCTGTCGTACGCGTGGATTCCGCTCCCGTCGGTCGAGACCACGTGGTCGGGGCTGACGACGAGAGAGCGGTGCGGCGACGAGTCTGGTTGGTGCCAGCCAACTTTCCCGGCACGCAACCCGCCGCGGAGGCGGGCGACTCCGCCGCCGAACATGCCCACGAACACATCCTCGTGCACCGTGGCGAGCGCCTGTACGCCGCCGGGGACTTTCGTCCGCCACAGCCCCGTCGGTTCGTGACCCGGCCCTTCGTCCAGAAATGTGACGACTTCGCCGCCTTCGGTTCCGACGACGGGTTCGTCGAGTTGCGTGGCCAAGGCGGTGGCGGGGCCGAACACCTTCGTCTGCCACTCGACGGTCCCATCACTCGTTCGGATTCGGAACACGTAGCCGTCGGTGTCTGCGGCGTAGACGTACCCGGGATTCTGTCCCGGTCGGGCGATTGGCGCTGAGACGCTCGATTCGGTCGGTGCGTGCCACGCCTCCTCGCCATCGTGGGTGAACGCGATCACGCCAGTTCTCGTCCCGGTCTTCCCAACGTACACGTGGTCTGAATCAACCGTCAGCGACGACCTGAAGCCGCTTTTGGCTTCGACTCCGACTGCCCATTTTTCGGTGCCGTCCTCGACGGCGAACGCTCGTATCTGCTCCGCTGTCGCGTAGTAGACAGTGTCTTCGAAGACGACCGGGCGACTGAGTGCCAGTCCGCCGACTTCGACGCCCCACGCCTCACTCGGTTTCGATTCAGGACCGGTCGCGCGGGGGTTGTAACTCGTTCCTTGCGAGGAAAAATGCGGGTGCGGCCAGTCGGGACGGCCCTCGTCGGTCGAGTCGTCGTCGCCGAGGCATCCGGCGAGGCTGGCCAACGTTCCTGCGCCAATTCCCGCGAGCACGCCACGTCTCGTTGGGTGGTTGCTTCCGCGAGGCTGTCGCGTCATTCGTCCGACCCTCCCGCGGTCGCCGTCGTTTTCGACACGTTCGGTCCGGCAATCGACGCGTCGGCGACGACGGTCAGGCTCATCGGACCATCGTCGCGTGTCACGGGACAGAACACCCGGCCATCTGTGGCGGCGAGGGAGTGGCCGACGTAGTCCCCGAGCGAGATGGACCAACGCTCTCGTTCTTCGAGCGGGCCGGTTCCACCTCGCTTCAGCGCGACCAGATTCCCCTCGTCGGTGCCGACGTAGACGGTGTCGTCGGCCACGCTGGGTGCCGAGTCGGCGGACGAGTAGGTCCACACCTCCTCGCCGGTGGCTGTGTCGAGGGCGCGGAGGTCGCCTTTCGAGCAGTAGAGTCGCTTGCCGTCGAAGGCGAGTCGTCTGTGGACGCCGCCACTGTCCTCCCAAACGACACTCCCGTTTCTCCGTTCGAGGGCGGCGATACGGTCCCACCCAGCGACGTAGACACGATTGTCGCCGACGACGGGCGCGACGGGTTCGGCGGTTTCGAGTTGTGTCTGCCAGTAGCCGCTGCCATCGGTGCCGAGACAGTAGAGACGCTGGCCCTCGGTGACGACGAAGACGAGACCGAGATTGACCGCGGGTGGCTTGCGAACAGCACCGAAGAGGTCGCGGGTCCACCTCACCTCGCCGGAATCGAGGTCGACTGCGCAGATGCGCTCGTCTCTGAGCCCGACGAACATCGTCTTACGTTGGTTGGAAAAGGCGGGAGCGGTCGTCGGAATACCGGGGAGTTCGATACTGCGGAAGTCGCGGCCGCTGTCGGCGTGGTAGACTGGCATCCGGCGGGGGCCTTGAACCGTGACACCGGGCGCGTAGAGTGTGTCATCGAGGACGGTGGGTGTCACCCAACTGTCGCCCGGGGCCTCCGCAATGACCGCACCACCGGCGACATCGACAATTCGAATCGGGTCGCTGGCGGTGTACGCGACCGACCCGATTGCCGCGGGTTCGGCCAGCGGCATCCCGAAGTCGGCTTCGTACTCGACGACGGGGTCCGAGACGGCTGACCCTTCACGAAGGAAAGCGGTGTTGGCGTCGTCGTGGGCGTAGGTTGGCCAGTCGGTGTCGAACTGGACGCCTTCGGGAAAATCGTCAGACCCGGGGGAGTCGTCGCCGAGGCAACCCGCGGTTCCGACGGTCAACATCGAGGCGACCGTCGCCCCGGACAGCCCAGAGAGAACGCGCCGCCGGGTCAAAGAGAGGGAATCAGACGACGAACGGAACGGCATGTTCTCCCAGTTCAAGATAATCTGACATGATTCTTGTGGGCGCGAGCGTCCGAGACCGCGCCGCTTTTGCCCGCGGACCCGATAAATGGGGTAACCGAATGGCCCGATACCACATCGAGACGTACGGCTGTACCTCGAACCGCGGTGAGAGCCGCGCCATCGAGTCCGCGCTCCGTGACGCCGGTCACTACCGCGTCGACGGACCCGAGGCGGCCGACGTTGCCATCATGAACACCTGTACGGTCGTGGAAAAGACGGAGCGGAACATGCTCCGTCGGGCCAAAGAACTCGAACAGGAGACCGCCGACCTCATCGTCACCGGCTGTATGGCGCTCGCGCAGGGGAACGAATTCGTCGAGGAGGGCATCGACGCCCAGATTCTCCACTGGGACGACGTGCCCACTGCCGTCACCAACGGTGAGTGTCCGACGCCCGGCCCCGGCGTCGAACCCGTCTTAGACGGCGTCGTCGGCATCCTCCCCATCGCCCGCGGGTGCATGTCGAACTGCTCGTACTGTATCACGAAGTTCGCAACCGGCCGCGTGGACTCGCCGTCTGTCGAGGAGAACGTCGAGAAGGCTCGTGCGCTCGTCCACGCCGGTGCGAAGGAACTCCGCATCACCGGACAGGACACCGGCGTCTACGGGTGGGACAAGGGCGACCGGAAGCTTCCCGAACTGCTCGACCGCATCTGTTCGGAAATCGAGGGCGACTTCCGCGTCCGCGTCGGTATGGCCAACCCCGGCGGCGTCCACGGCATCCGGCAGGAACTCGCCGACGTGTTCGCAAAGCACGAGAAGCTCTACAACTTCATCCACGCACCCGTCCAGTCAGGCTCTGACGACGTGCTCGAACACATGCGTCGCCAGCACCGCGTGGACAAGTTCCGAGACATCGTCGAGACGTTCGACGAGACGCTCGACTACTGGACGATTTCGACGGACTTCATCGTCGGCTACCCGACCGAAACCGACGAAGACCACGCCAAGTCGATGGACCTGCTCCGCGAAATTCGGCCCGAGAAGGTCAACGTCACGCGCTTTTCGAAGCGCCCCGGCACTGACGCGGCCGACCTGAAGGGCCTCGGTGGAACCATCAAGAAGGAGCGCTCGAAGGAGATGTCCGAAGCGAAGATGGACATCGTCGCCGAGGCCTACGAGGAGATGGTCGGTACCGAACAGGAGGTGCTCGTCGTTCAGGAGGGAACCGGCGACTCCGTGAAGTGCCGCGACGGGGCGTATCGCCAGATTATCGTCCAGAACGCCTCGGACTACGGTCTCGAACCCGGCGACTTCACCCGCGTCGAGGTCACTGCTCACCAGACGGTGTACGCCTTCGGCGAACCTGTCGAAAAGCGCGCCGAACCGAAAGCCGCCTGAGCGTCTGTCCTGCCATCTCCGCTGTCGCACCCGACACCCGCTGTCTCCTTACGGTCGAATCGACCACACGAGTTCGTCTTCGACCGACTGAACCGGTTCTCCGTCGAGATTCGTGAGCGTCCACGACGACACGCCGACGAGACGCAACAGGAGTTCGAACTCGCGCTTCGTAATCGACTTGAGACGGTAGGTCTTCGAGACGACCACGTCGTTGTGCTCGTCGAACAGGACTTTTTCGCCTTTGACGATGCCCTCGACTTCGTCCTCGAAGTCGGCGCGGTGAAGCACGCGATAGCGCTCGCCGTCTATCTCGACCTGTTCAGTCTCTTCGACGCCGTAGTTCTCGGCGACGAAGTCGCAGTCGGGGGCGTAGAAGTTCACGATTAGCTCGCCGCCCTCTGCAGTTGCGGCGAGGAGTGACCGGAGCGCGGCCAGTTGGTCGTCGATGGTCAGGTTGTGTAGAAACGCCCGAAACGGGACGATGACGAGGTCGTACGGTTCGTCGACGGTGAAATCGCGCATGTCAGCACACCATACGTCGGGGTCGAGTCCCTCGGCGTTCGCCTTCGACGCGAGTCGGTCGAGCATCCCCGTCGAGAGGTCGATACCGGACGCGTCGATGCCTTCGCGAAGGAGTTCGAGGTAGATGCGACCGGTCCCACACCCGATTTCGAGAACGCGACCCTCGGTGTTGCGGGCGCGGTCGAGATAGTAGCGTACGTCGTCGGTCGGCGTCTGCTCTGCATCGTACACGCTGGCCCACGCATCGTAGAACCCAGTGACGCCATCCGGTTCCATGGGCAGTCTGCGGCCGTCCCAGCTATAAACCTTCGGCGTGTTTCGGGGGATTTGAACTACTCGTCGTATCCGGGGACGCCGTCTTCGCCGATTCGAAGAAACATCCCCTTCGAGGCGGGTGCTGTCGGTTCGAATCCCCAGCGGTCGTAGAACCCATCAACGTCGGCGAGTAGGTTGACGAAGGCTGTCGGCGGTGCCTCCCGGTCGAGGTACTCGACGAGTGCATCCATGACGCGAGTCCCGAGTCCCTGTCCCTGATGGTCCGGGTGGACCGCCACGTCCACGACCTGATAGACCGTCCCGCCGTCGCCGACGAGTCGGCCCATGCCGACGACCTGCTCGGATTCGTCGCCGTCAGAACTGTCTTCGCGCTCGGTAACGACGCTCACGCCGAACGTCGTGTTCGAGAGGCCGCGCTCGGCGGCGGCGAGCGACCGGGGTGCCATTTCTGCGGCCTCGCGGAGGGCGACGTACGTCTCGGGGTCGGGGAATGTAGAAATAATCTGGTAGTTATCTGTCATTGGATACCTGAGGGAGCGAGACCACATAATCGTTGTGTACCGTATAGCCCACCGACAAGTTATTGTAATTTGAACTACTCTTTCGCGTGTGACTTCCGACAGTCCGTCGTTGTGGCGAATATTCGCCGGCGACGCCCTGCAAACCCTCGGTGTCGTCGTTCTCATCGGCGTCTTCCTCTTCGCCGTCACGGGTGTGTGGCCACCGATGGTTGCGGTCGAAAGTGAGAGCATGGAACCGCACCTCGAACGCGGCCACCTCGTTGTCGTCTCCGACGAAACGCGGTATGCGGGGCCAGCGGCCGACGAGTACGGCATCGTCACGGCAAACGCGAGTGACGGGTACAAACGGGTCGGCAACGCGGGGGACGTTATCGTGTACAAGCAACCCGGGGAACCGGGGTCGCCGATAATCCACCGAGCGGTGTTCTACGTCGAGAAGGGCGAAAACTGGTACGACGAAGCGAACCGCTCGTACGTCGACGGTGCCGACTCCTGTGCGGAGTTGTGGCACTGTCCCGCGCCGCATTCGGGGTACATCACCCGCGGCGACAACAACGAATACTACGACCAGGCGAAGGACATCGCACCTCCGGTTCGTCCGTCGTGGATTCGCTCGAAAGCACAGCTCCACGCGCCATATCTCGGGTCGCTCCGACTGGAGTTCAAAGCCTTCTTTTGACCACCGACTGGGGTTGGTCGCCGCGGCGGCTATCGTTCGCCCCCGTCTGAGGAGAATGCGGTAAAGCGCTCTGCGTCCGTGTCGTCGTCTTTCCACTCGCCGAGTTCTCTGGGGTCGAGATGGACGAACACGTCGTCTACCTCGTCGATTTCTTGAATCGCGCCGACGACCCACGACTCGATGTCGTGGGCCTCGGCGAGCGTCAGGTCGCCTTCCACCTCGATGTGGAGGCTCACGTCGATTTCCGGGCCGACGTAGTGAGCGACCACGTCGTGTGCCCCGTAGACATCAGGGTGCGAGAGCGCCGTCTGGACGATGAGCGCGCGGAGGTGCTCCGACGGGGCAGCACCGACGAGGTAGTTCACGTTGTCGCGGACGATTTCGAATCCGGTGTAGATGATACCGAGGGAGACGACTATCGCGGCGACCGGGTCGAGAATCGGATAGCCCGCCTGTCCGCCGAGGACACCGACGAGCGCAGCGACTGCTGTCAGGATGTCGTTTCGGTTGTCCAGACCGGCGGCGATGAGCGCCGGGGAGTTGCGCTCGCGGCCAACCCTGTCGCAGTAGCGGTAGAGACCGTATTTGAACACCGCGGCGGCGACGAGAACCAGCACCCCGAGTATTCCCGCCGTCCCGCCGTACGACTCGGTGAGGATACTGTTGGTACTTTGCCAGAGAATCGCGCCGCCCGCGGCGAAGACGCCCACGGCGACGAAAAGCGAGACGAACGGTTCGATTCGCTCGTGACCGTGAGGATGTTCGAAGTCCGGCGGTTTCGTCGTGAGATAGAGTCCGGCGAGAATGATGGTGCTGTAGACGGTGTCTGCGAGACTGTTCACCGCTTCGGACCCGACCGCTAGGCTGCCCGTAGACCACCACACCGCCCCCTTTCCGAGGACGAGCAGTAGGTTCGCCACGAGAACGACGGCACCGACCCGACGGATGGCCCGCTTTCGCTCCATTACTGTGGCTTTCGGGTGTGGGGTTGAAATGCTCTTCGGGCGAGAGCAGCCCTTTAGACGCGCTTTACAAGAGTTTTAGATTCAGTCTAATTCGAAGAAAACGGCACCGTCATCGTCGCCGTCGACCGCCCCGTCGAGACCGGCGAACGCCTCGCGGAGGTGGTCGTAGGAGTCGTCCAGCGCTTGTACGAGGACTTTCGTATCCGAGATGACCGGCATGAAGTTAGTGTCGCCGTTCCAGCGCGGGACGACGTGGGTGTGGAGGTGGTCGTCGATAGACCCACCCGCTGCGGACCCGCCGAGGTTCTCGCCCGCGTTGAAGCCGTCCGGGTCGAACGCGGCGTCGAGCGCGGCGAGCGTGCGCGACTTGAGTCGGGCGTGGTCGAGGAGTTGTTCGTCGGAGAGGTCGGCAAAGTCGCCGGTGTGGTGGTACGGAATGACCATCACGTGACCGGGCGCGTAGGGGTAGTTGTTGAGGAGGACGAACGAGTGTTCAGAGCGGGCGACGATTTTGCTCTCGGCGTCGTCGCCGCCGTCGGGGAGTTCGCAAAACGGACAGTAGTCTTCGTCGCGGTCCTGGTCGCCGTCCCGCGTCACCCACTCGATGCGCCACGGTGCGAACAGTTGGTCCATGGGTGGGTGAAGGGACTGGGGGATGCAAGCGGTTTCGGTCCCCACCGACGTGGTTCGCCCGTCGCGGACGACGCCGAAACCGTGAGACGTGCCAGCGGATGAGAAGGTGTTTCGCCCGTCTCGAGAATCGAACGAGAACATGTCTGAGACGGATTCAAAGCAGTTCGTCGTGCGCCTCGCAGAAAAGCAGGGGCAGGTACTCGACGAAGACCTCCTCGTGAGCCACGTCGAACACCTCCGCGACCTCGACAACCGAGGGATACTCAGATTCTGCGGGCCGTGTTCCGACGGCACCGCACTGCTGATACTGGCCTGCGACTCGATAGAAGACGCCCGCGAAATCGTCGAGAGCGACCCGTTCGCAGTCGCCGACTACTACCGAGAGCGCGACGTCGTCGAAGTCGAGGAAGCCACCGCGGAGAACAACTTCCTTCTCGGCGACGGCTGAATTCCAACACGCCTCAGTCGGAGATGCCGACTGTGCCTGCTACTCGGTGATGTTCTCGTAGCCGTCTTCGGTGACGATGACGGTGTGTTCGGCCTGTCCGACCATCGCGCCCTCTTCTTCCTTCAGGACGGGGTAGCCGCGGAGGACACCCTGTTGTTCGAGGCGGCGAATCGCCATCTCGGAGCGGCCGCCATCGAACCAGCGGGCCGCGAAGGGGAGCAGTTTGTAGTCCTCGCGGACTTCGTCGAGGAGTTTGCGCGACATCCGGTCGCGGACCGAGCGGTCGTTGACGAGGCTGTAAATCTCGTTTTTCGAGCCTTCGGTGACCTTGCCGGACCCGTCGGTGGCGAAGGGTTCGATTGCGATGACGTCGCCGACTTCGAGTTTCGTGCCGCGTTCTGCGCCGCGGTTCGGGATGGTCGGGTCGGTGTGGGCGTCCCACTGCTCGACGCCGTGTCCGGAGAGGTTGAGAACCGGCGTGTAGCCGTAGCCGCGGATGACATCCTCGATTTCGCCGCCGATGTGGGCCGTGTCCGCACCCGCCTCCACCACGTCGAGGGCGGCGTCGAGCGCCTCTTCGGCGGCCTCGACGATTTCGGGGTTCCCGGAGAGGTCGATAGTCACCGCCGCGTCGGCAATGTAACCGTCGATGTGGACACCGAGGTCGAGACAGACCATGTCCTCACCGAAGACGGTGTCGTCGTCTCGGCCGGGACTCGCGTGCGACGCTTCCTCGTTGACGCTGATATTGGCGGGGAACGCACAGCCATCTGCGAGTTCGCGGATTCGGCCTTCGGCGTACTCCGCGACTTCGAGGTGGGTGACGCCCGGTTCGACCATCTCGGCCGCTTCGTCCATCACCGTGCGGAGTACCTCCCCCGCTTCCTGATACTTTTCGACCGTCTCGTCGTCGAGGGGTCCGATACTCATGCCCGCGACTTCGTGACCCCGTGGGAAAGCGATTGCGGGACGAGACGGTGACGTGGCCCCGTGTCTGGCGGCGCGTGGCGCTTCATCGACCATCCGCGCCTCACACGCATGACTATATAGCACACTACGCCACAACTAGCAAGTCTTTCTTAATCACCGGTTCTGGAATTCGAGAGATAGACCGAGATGAGCGCCCTCTCTTTCCACCCTCGCGTCGCCGAACAGCACCTTCGAGTCGACATCGACGACTGGGACGATGTGTACATCGTCGGCGACGTACACGGGTGTCTGCCCGCGCTCGAACGCCTCGCCGAACGCCTCGACCCCTCCGACGACGACCTCGTCGTCTTCGTCGGCGACCTCGTCCGGAAAGGTCCGGATAGCAAGGGCGTCGTTGATTACGTCCGCGAGCGCGACAACTTCCTCACGGTCCGCGGGAACAACGAGGAGAAACTCATCCGCGGGACGAAAGAAATCGACGCGCTCACCGACGACGACCTCGACTGGATGGCGAATCTGCCGGTCGCTATCTCGTGGGCAGACACGCTCGTCGTCCATGGCGGCGTCCACCCGAACATTCCGCTCTCTGAACACGACGTGGACAAACTCCAGAACACGCGGGCGATGAACCCCGGTGACAGTTACGACGGCCCGTTCTGGTTCGAACACTACGAGGGCCCCCAGCGCGTCTTCTTCGGTCACACCGTCATGGCGCACCCCGCGGTCTACCAGTACGCGATAGGTCTCGACACCGGGGCCGTCTACGGCGGCGCGCTCACCGCCTACGACTTCCACGCCGACGAACTCGTCAGCATCGACGTGGACGTGACTCACGAATCGCGGAAGGACTCAAAGATTCTCGAACCGCAGCAACCCGCGTTGGTCTGAGTGCGCCGCCAACCACCATGACGAAAAAATAGAGTCGGTTACTCACCGCCTATCCGTCACGCGCTCGGTTGTATCCGAGCGAGTACGTCGCCGCGGTCGAAGTCGGACCCCTCGGCGACGACGATTTCGGTGACGGTGCCCGCTACCGGCGCGGGAACGTCGATACTCACTTTCTCGACTTGCATCTCACAGAGCGTTTCGCCCTGTTCGACCGCCGACCCTTCGCGGACGAACCAGTTCGCGAGGTACGCCTCGGTCACGTCGTCCGCGTCCTCGGGCCAGACGGACGCCGAGTCTATCTCGACGCCGTCTGTCATCTGTGGCCTCCGTTTGAATCCGGCGCTCCGCTCATTCGTGGAGGTCGCGGATGGCCTCGGCGATGTCTTCGGTGCCGGGGATGGCTTCATCCTCCAGCGGCCGGGCGTAGGGTATCGGCACGTCCGGGATAGCGAGACGCTTGACAGCCGAGAGGTCGTCGAGCGCGCCTTCCGCGGCCCGCGCGATAATCTCGCCCGTCACGCCGAACGACTGGTAGTCCTCGTCGACGACGAGGAGTTTCCCCGTCTTGCGCACCGAGTCGAGGATGGTGTCGGTGTCGAGCGGGACGAGCGTCCGCAGGTCGACGACTTCGGCGTCGATACCGTCGTCTTCGAGTCTGCTCGCCGCGTCGAGCGCCCGGTGGACGTGGAGTCCGAGCGTGACGACGGTCACGTCGTCGCCGGGGCGTTTGATGTCCGCCTCACCGAACGGAATCGTGTAGTCCTCTTTCGGGACGGCCGTCTTCGGGCCAGTCGGCGACGGCATCCAGCCGAGACCCATCAGGCGCTTGTGGAACATGTAGACGACCGGGTCGTCGTCGCGGATGGCACTGTGCATCAGCCCCTTGGCGTCGTAGGCGTTGCTCGGGACGACGACTTTCATCCCCGGCAGGTGGGCGAAGGTCCCATAGAGCGTCTGGGAGTGTTGTCCCGCGTCGTTGTAGGTGCCGCCGATTGCCGTGGTCAGCACCATCGGGACGGAAACGGACCCACCGCTCATGTAGGTGTTCTTCGCCATGTTGTTGTATATCTGGTCCATGGCGACGCCGAAGAAGTCGACGAACATCAGTTCGGCAATCGGGCGCATTCCGGCCTGCGCCGCGCCGACGGCCGCGCCGATATACGCCGTCTCGCTGATGGGGACGTCCATCACGCGGTCCCGGCCGAACTCGTCGAGGAGACCGGTCGTACTGGAGAAGATGCCGCCGTAGTCGGCAATGTCCTCGCCCATGAGGAACACCTCCTCGTTGTCCCGCATCTCCCACGCGATGGCTTCGACCATCGCCCTGCTCATCGTCAGTTCGCGCTCTGTCTCGGTCGCTTCGGTAACGTCTTGTGATTCAGTCGCCATGTTCAGTCACCTCCCTCGCTTCCGCCGTCGGTCGCCGCCTTCGCCGGCGGGTTGGTAAACACGTTCTCGTATGCCTCCTCCGGAGACGGCTCTGGCTGTTCTTTTGCCCATGATATTGCTTCGTCGACGCGCTCGTGTGCGCGCTCGCGAATCTCGTCGAGTTCGTCGTCTTCGATGCCGTGCGACCGCAGGTCGTCCGCGAGACGGCTGATGGAATCGAGCTGTTTCGCTCGCTCGATGTCGGCCTCGGGGCGGTACTCCTCCGCGTCGCCCATGAAGTGGCCCATGCGACGGTGGACCTGTACCTCGAGGAGCGTCGGTCCGTTTCCATCGCGGGCGCGGGCGATTGCTTTTCCGGCCGCCTCGGCGACGGCGACAGCGTCGTCCGAATCGACGCGCTCGCCGGGCAGGTCGAATCCCCGCGCGCGCCGAGAGCCGTCTTCGACGTCAGTGACGCGGTCTTTCGGCATGCTAATCGCCCAGTCGTTGTCCTCGATGACGAACACGACCGGCAGGTCGTGGACGCTCGCGAGGTTGAGGGATTCGAGGAATCCCCCTTGGTCGATGGCACCCTCGCCGAGGAACGCGACGGCGACAGAGTCGGAGTTTCGCTTCTTGGCGGCCATCGCCGCGCCGACAGCGGGCGGGCAGCCCTGCGCGATAATACCCGAACACGCGAAGTTTACGTCCGGGTCGAACAGGTGCATGTGTCCGCCTTTCCCGCGGCACAGCCCCGTCTTTCGGCCGAAAATCTCGGCTGTCATCTTCTTCAGGTCGACTCCTTTCGCGATAGCGACGTGATGCGGCCGGTGCGGCGCTGTCACGGTGTCGTCGTCGCGTAGGTGGAGACAGACGCCTGCACCTGACGCCTCGTGTCCCGCAGCGAGATGCAACTCGCCCGGAATCGGCCCCGCGGAGATGTCGAACGCGGGTTGTTTGCCGACCAGATACTCTTCCTGTAGCTGTTCTTCGTAGTACCGAGCAGTTACCATCTGCTCGTACATCGTACGCAATTCGTTAACGCTCACCATACCCAATAAGAGTACATTCGAAAATCTATTAACATTAATTATAAAGAATCAGACCATCAGGCTCGGTATAATTCGAAATCGTCGAACGGCGCTGCGGCGGGCGTGCAGTACAAATTTCGCGGCGACCAACCTATGCGTATGAGTGGCACGGAGTCTGTCCCAGTTACGATACCCGCCGACGGCGTGGAACTCGAAGGTAACCTCGCGATTCCGTCGGGGGCGTCCGGACTCGTCGTCTTCGCCCACGGGAGCGGCAGCAGTCGGAAGAGTCCCCGAAACAACTTCGTCGCGGAAGTTCTCCGCGACCGCGGTCTGGGAACGCTGCTTTTCGACCTCCTGACCGAGGAAGAAGACCAGACCTACGAGACGCGCTTCGACATTTCGCTTCTGACACAGCGCCTTCTCACCGCAACCGAGTGGGTCCGCGACAGAGACGACACCAGCGACCTCGATATCGGATACTTCGGGTCGAGTACGGGCGCAGCCGCGGCCCTTCTCGGGGCGGCCGAACTATACGACCAGACCGGTGCGGTGGTCTCCCGCGGCGGCCGCGTCGACCTCGCGGAAGAACGCCTCGACGAGGTGGCTGCCCCGTCGCTGTTCATCGTCGGCAGCGCAGACGACACCGTTCTCGAACTCAACCGCGACGCGTTCACCGAACTCAACTGCGAGAAATCACTCGAAGTCGTCGACGGCGCGGGCCACCTATTCGAAGGCCCCGGCGAACTGGAAGAAGTGGCCGACCTCGCGGCCGATTGGTTCGCAACACATCTCGGGTAACACGCGTAGCTGGGTGGTGTGGCCCGCCTCACCGCGAGAACTGGAGGTCTTTCGCGGGGTCCTCGACGACGACCCACCAGCGAAGGTCGTCTTTCGGGTGCCGTCTCTCGACGTATTCTTCGAGCTGTGCACCGATGTCGAAGTCGCGCCCGCAGAGGTTGCAGCGGTGGTGTCGCTTTCCCATGTGAATATATAACAATGGTTGTTACGAAGTATGTTAGCTCTAGGTTTAATAGTACGACTTGACTTTCACGCCCCCAAAGCTCCTTATGTCTATCATCCGCGCGCCCACCAGACCTTAGACTATCCACTCAGCACAATTCTCTGGGCTGTTAACTCCTTAGTTCGAATATATGTGGCACGACATATCCTATCATCATTTACCTCTACTAGAACGGTAGTGACAATTAGAAATAATTAAATATTTTATCATAATCCGGTCGAATGTATGTCCCCAAAGAAAGTTGGTGGATTAGAGTTGACTCGTCGAAAGGCCCTCTCGACACTTGGTGCTGCAGTTACGATGTCCGGGCTAGGAACTACGGTACAAGCCTCGGAAAGTAAGGTTGACCACCCTATGTTGGTCTCAGGTGATAATGTCGTTAAATGGCTATCTGTGCCAGCAGATTGGGAACAACATCGAAAACATGCAATAGAGGCTCTTGGAACTGCGAGAGACAGGCTCGGGACGACACCGAAGGTCGTTGGAACGGAGTTAGAGCAGTCCCGAGACCGTTATGGCGGCCACAATGGATTCCAGATCTCTGTAATCCTTGACAAAGATGACAAATCTGTACAGCGCGAAAGAGTTCGCAATAACTTACCTGAGGAGGTTGATGACATTCCGATTTCTAGTAGAGACAGTGCAGAGTCCTTTGCGGGTTCTTGTGATGATCAAGATACAGTTGATGACAACTGTACGAATAATGAATCGACAGATACCGTCCAAGGAGGACAAAATGTCGGTTGGGTCGAACAGGGGAATGGAACCTCGTGTTGTGGTGTGAAATATAATGGAGAACAATGTCTCCTCACTGCAGCACACAACTTCTATAACCCTGGTAATTGCAGTAGCAGTGATGAAAATGATCTTATTGGTCGAGTAGCAGATGCTGCGGAGGAAGAAATTGGAGAAGTTATTGAGGCGGATATTAAGGGTGATTGGGCTCTCATCGACGATAGCCGTGGAGGCGATTACCCCAACGAGATTGATGACAACGACGAGTTCCCTTCCGTCAAAGGGCATGTTACTAAACCCACATTAGATCATTGGGCAAGTGATTCATCGAACTCGCCCTGTGTATACAATATGGGTCGGCAAACTGGTCTCACATCTGGTAAAATCATGAATACAAATGCGAATTGGACTGCTATTTGTTCTAATATGAGAAACCATGGTGTGAGATCACGCGCGAATTTTGCGGATGGTGATTCTGGTTCACCAACGTACCACTTGGAGGATGGAGATGCTTATATTATTAGCGTGACCGGATACGGATATGACCCGTACGGATTTGCATGTGGCCAGAAAAAATCAGACAAATCTGGAGGAATTGGTGCATACTGGTTAGCTGAGAATAAGGATGTCAAGTTCGGGGAGAACAGCACAGTATAGTTCCCAAACCGATAAATGAATAAAATTAAATGGGTGACACGACTTCTGTTTGCCGCTCTGGTAGTGGCATCGGTATATGTTTCAATATATCATCCACTCGTCAAGGAGATACACATCCTCATCACGCTCGTTTCGATTGGGATCATTATCTTCCTAATTGAACGGTTTCTAGTTGAGGTCTAAACTCGGTCCAATCGAGTTTCATTGTTGTCATAATATTTGAAATTGATATATTCAACTTTTGTAACTGGGACAAATATGAATACTATGACCAACGACGAAGCCGGTCAAATCACAATCTACTCTGACTACGTCTGTCCGTTCTGCTATCTCGGTCGCCAGTCACTCTCGCAGTATCAAGAGACCCGGGATGAGGAACTCGACATCGACTGGCACCCCTTCGACTTGCGAAGCCACAAGCGACGCCCCGATGGCAGCATCGATTTCTCCGTCGAGGACGGGAAAGACGACGACTACTACGAGCAGGCGAAACAGGGGGTTCGCCGACTACAGGAGAAGTACGATGTCGACATGACGCTCGACATCTCGACCGATATCGACTCCCTTCCGGCCCAAATCGTCTCCTACTATCTGAAGGAGCACGACGACTACGAGACGTGGCTGGCGTTCGACGAATCGGTCTTCGAGGCGCTCTGGCAGGATGGAAAGGACATCGGCGACGAAGCACTGCTAATCGAACTCGCCGAATCGGTCGGTGTCGACGGCGACGAAGTTGCGTCAGCACTGGACGACGAGACGCTCCGTGCCGAGGTGCGCGAGAAATTCGCCGAGGCGCAGCGCCACGGGGTGACGGGCGTGCCGACGTTTGCCTACGATGGCTATGCTGCCCGGGGTGCCGTGCCTCCGGAGCAGTTAGAACGGCTTGTCGAGGGTGTTTGAGTAGCTGGCTCTGCTATAACACAGCGAATCCTTGCTAACGGGTGTTCAGAGCCGACTTGAAGTCCAGTTGAGCACGATTGTCGTGCCGGGGTCGACGCGCTCGGTGGGCGTCACCTGAATCACCCGCGCCCACGTCCCGCCACTGGGGGCGGTGTAGTTCATACCGCCGCAGTAACAATCGACCTCAAGCGCAGGACTGTCCTCGCTGTGGCCGTCGTGCGGATAGCCGGTACGTGACCAGGCGCTCCAGTCGATTGTTTCGCCGTTGTGGCGCGCGACGAGGGTGACCGGCAGTGACTCGCCGACTTTCGTCGTCGCGTAGTGGATATCCTCCCGGTCGGTATCGACGGTATCGAGCGCCTGCGGTGATTCGGGAACCAGGTCCACCTTCGAGAGGTCCTGTGTGTCGTAGGTCTTCGTCGCTTGAACCTCGGCGTCGTCCGGTGCGTGATACACCTCGGTCGTAAACGGAAGCGACGAATCTTCGAGACGAAAGCCGATGAGGACTTCGTCCGAGGGGACCGTCGTCGACTCGACCAGTGTCGGGTGAATTTCCTCCGGATTCTCGACGAAGTCGACAGAGCCGGGACCTTCGGTATCGGTGTATTCGTGTGTCTGCTCAGTGGTGGGTTCGTGCGTAGTTGTGTTGGTCGGCGTCTCCGTCGCGGTCTGGGCCGGCGTATCGGTTGGCTGCTCTGTTGATTCAGCGGTTCCAGCCGAACTACAGCCAGCGAGACCGGCGATGGTAACACTGCCGATTGCTTGGAGGGCTCTCCGGCGGGTGTGATTCGTCTCCTTGCCCATGGGCGCAGATGTTGTCGGGGGTTCTTAGATACCCGTGACTGTTTACACGAAACAATCGGCTTATCACCCGTCTAAACCTTCGTTTTTGGCACTTTAGCTCCAAACGAATGTTGGAATTGTATCTAATAGAAGCACAGACGTCCTGCACCCTGTGAAAACGGAGTCCTAGTTGAGCGCCTGTTATCGAGACGCCGTGCTCGTCTGCATGTCTTCGGAGTTGAACGCAGCGCCAACACCTTCGTCGTCGAGGAGGATGACACCCGCCGACGACCCGGTGATTTCGCCGAACTCCTCGATAGCGAGGTCGGCCGCCGTCTGAGCGTCGCATCCGCGTTCGATATGACCGACTGCTCGGCGGGCGAGTGTCGCGCGGGCGATATCCTCACCAGCGCCGGTCGTCGATGCGGCGCCCGCGGGGGAGGCGTAGAATCCGGAGCCGATTTGCGGTACGTCGCCGACACGTCCCGCGAGGGCGAACCAGCGGCCACCCGTAGAGGTTGCGGCAGCGAACGTCTCGCCGTCGGTCGCAACTGCACCGACCGTATCATGTCCGGGGAGGTTGATGGCGTCCGAAGAGAGATGCCCATCGCTCACCTGTGCGGTCGGGTCGCTCGTACTCCCGCCGAACCGCTCGGTGAGCCACGTGAGGTGTTCTGACGGCGACCCGTCGGGTGCGTCAGCCGCTTCCCATCGCTTGCGGGTGTCCTCGGTGAACAGATCGACGCCCGTCTCGACGCCGATGTCGGCCGCGAAATCAACCGCTGGGTCGCCAGCGAGGAAGACGTGCGGCGTCTCTTCGAGGACACCACGAGCGACAGAGACGGCGTGTTCGACGCCTTCCATCCCCGATGCAGCGCCCGCCTGTCGGTCGCTCAGCATCACGCCAGCGTCGGTTCGGACGACGCCGTCAGATTGGACTGCGCCGCCGACACCGGCGTTGAACCGGCGGTCCGATTCGAGGACTCGAACGGCTGTCTCGACCGCCGAAAGCGGGTCGGATTCTTGGACACCGGCCTCGGCCGCGTCGTCGAGAACCGCCTGTCTCGGTTCGGGTTCGTCGGGAGCGTTACCTGCGCCGCCGTGAAGGACGATTCGCATATCAGAGGGCAATCGGTGGGGTCCGGTAAACGTACCGACAGCGACCGACTAGCGGAGATATTTACGAATACACGGGGAGAACGGCAGGACTTTTACAACGCACCCAAAACCCCTGATTGTTCATGAGTTACGACCAGATTGAGGTTCCTGAAGACGGTGAGAAGATTACGGTCGACGAGGAGACGGGCGAGCTTTCTGTTCCTGACAATCCGATTATTCCGATTATTCACGGTGACGGTATCGGAACCGACGTTGGTCCGGCCGCACAGAAGGTCCTCAACGCCGCCGCAGAGGCGACTGGGCGCTCTGTATCTTGGATGCGTGTCTACGCAGGCGCATCCGCCCGCGACAAATACGACGAGAACCTTCCCGTGGATACCGTCAGCGCCATCCGCGACCACCGCGTCGCTATCAAAGGTCCGCTCACGACGCCTGTCGGCGCTGGTTTCCGTTCCCTGAACGTCGCTCTCCGCAAAAAGCTTGACCTCTATGCGAACGTCCGCCCGACCTACCACCTCGACGGCGTCCCGTCGCCCGTCAAGAACCCCTCGGCGATGGACATGGTCACGTTCCGCGAGAACACCGAGGACGTGTACGCCGGTATCGAGTGGGAAGCCGGTACTGACGAAGTCCAGCAGGTCAAGGAGTTCGTTGAGGAGGAGATGGGCGCCACGGGCGTCATCCACGACGGCCCCGTCGGCATCGGCATCAAGCCCATCACCGAGTTCGGAACGAAGCGACTCGTCCGCGAGGCAATCGAGTACGCCATCGAGAACGACCGCGACTCCGTCACCCTCGTCCACAAGGGTAACATCATGAAGTTCACCGAGGGTGCCTTCCGTGACTGGGGCTACGAACTCGCAGAAGAGGAGTTCGGCGACGTGACCATCACCGAGGACGAACTCTGGGAAGAGTACGACGGCGAGAAGCCCGAGGACAAGGTTGTCGTCAAGGACCGCATCGCCGACAACATGCTCCAGCAGCTTCTGACCCGCACCGCCGACTACGACGTCATCGCCACGATGAACCTCAACGGCGACTACATGTCCGACGCCGCGGGCGCACAGATTGGCGGTCTCGGCATCGCACCCGGTGCGAACTTCGGTGAAGGCCTCTGTCTCGCAGAGCCGGTCCACGGCTCCGCGCCCAAGTACGCAGGCGAGGATAAGGTCAACCCGACCGCGATGATTCTCTCCGGCCGTCTCATGTTCGAGTACATGGGCTGGAAGGACGCTGGCAAGCTCATCCGCGACGCTGTCGAGAAGACCATCTCCGAGGGCGACGTGACCTACGACCTTCACCGTCAGATCGAAGGCGGCAACAAACTCGCCACCAGCGAATACGCCGAGAAGGTCGTCGAGAACATCAACGAACTCGCGTAAGCGAACCTCACTCGCACAACGTCTTTTATTGATACTACCTCCGCGAGCCGTGTGGCCGTCGCGAGAGGCGGAGAAATTAGGACCGCATTACAGCCGATTCGGGTCCCGTCGAAACACCGAAACACGGTCCCAAAGCGGCCGAACGATACCAAAGACGACTGCACCGGCGGTGTCGGCGACGATGTCGATGCCTGTATCTTCCAGATAGAACGCGAGCGACCAGTTGACCCAGAAGTCCGTAAAGAGTCGCTCGTACACCTCGAACCACGTGCCGATGGCGGCGACGGCCATCGGGAGGACAACGAGCAACGCGAACGGCGAGCGCAGGAGTCGCGGTCGGAGGACGAAAAGCACCGCCGCGACGCCGAACCCAGACGCCGCGTGGACGAAGATGTCCCACCACCAGATGCGCGAATAGAGGAAGTACGCCATGCTCAGGAAGTGCGTTGCGGTGACGACCGTGCCCCACAAACCGACGAGTGTCATCTCGCCCGGCCGTTCCCGCCACCGGGGGCGCACCATCTGCTCCCAGGTTCGCCTCAGCATTCGTGTCGAGGGTGACGCCGTGCGTCGGTGCGTGTGTCTCCCGCTCGTCTGAGAAGCAGCATGTTGTGCTTTCGCATGACCGATACAATGAGGATATCCGATATGTACGTTTTCCCGAGGACGGAACACGAAGGGAGTTAATTTAACTGCCAGAGAACGGTGCCGAGAGGAAAGCTACCGAGCCGAGTCGTCACGGGGAGACTCGGGTGACGGCGCGTCGGTAGCCCCACTTCGGTCGCCACCGTCTGAACGGAGTTTGGCGGGGTGTTCGGCGAGTCGGTCGCCAGCACGCTCCGTGCGTGGGCGTTCGTGGGTCGCCTGCGACGAGGGAGACGGCATCCGACGAGCCATCGTGTTTACGAGGACGACGAAGCCGAGCGCACCGACCGTGTCGACGACGAGGTCGACGATGGTATCTTCGACGTAGTACGCCATCGACCACCCGTACCAGAAGTCTTTGAACAGGTACTCGTACACTTCGAACCCGGCACCGATGGCGAGGACGGCACCGCCGACAATCACCGGTGCGTGTCGGCGGGTGAACGTCCGCGGGAAGGCGAGGTACAACACACCCGCGACGCCGAAGCCCGACAGCGAGTGGGTGAGCAGGTCCCACCACCAGACTTTCGTGTAGATGTTGTAGGCCAGCCCACCGAAATGGAGCGCACTGACGAACACCGCCCACACGCCGACGAACGCCCAGAGCCACGGCTGGCGGGCCAGGGTGAGTCGCCTCATTGCCGCCTGAGACCCGTCGGACGGTGCAGCGTGTGTGGCGGGCGATACGGCGACCATACGTGAACTACTCGGGGGGAGGGCATTGTTAGGGACATCCGTATCGTGATGCTCGCTTGATAAATGCTTTCTCCCACAGGCTCTGGTCAGTTAACAGGTGAAAAAACGAGCTGTCGGATTCCGAACACTGCGGTAACTCCGCTCGCACTGAAGTCGAAACACTTCAGAGAACAGTCAGTACTGATGGGGAGTGAACAGTTCACTTAGTCCCGCCACGCAGCGTTGCCACGAGGCGGAGAGAACACGTCGATGCCGACGACCGGTTCGTCCCCGCGATTCTCCGCGCCGTGTGCTTCCCCACCGGCGAGTGAGTAGGAGTCGCCGGGACCGACGACGACTTCGTCGCCATCGTCGCCGACGACGAAGGTCAACTCTCCGGCGACGATGTAGCCCACCTGTTCGTGTGGGTGTTCGTGAACCGGCACCGTCGCGCCGGGTTCGATACGGAAATGCTGGACGTTCATCTTCTCGCCACCAGCGAGCACCGCCAGATGCACGTCTTCGACCGCTTCGGTCGATTCTACGTCGTCGATGGAAAGACGCTCCATGGTGACGTGGCGCAGGGAGAGGGAATAAATCCGCCGTCCGTCCGAAGGTTCAAATCGGAACACGGGGAAGTGACGACTATGTACGCGGTCGTAGGGTGTACGGACTGTGCGAACATGTGGTTGCTGTCGGACCCGGGCGGGTCGAAGACAGCGACGTGTCCGCGCTGTGGGCGGCGGCACCAGACGAAAAAGTTGCGACGGTTCTTCGAGTCCGACGACCGCGACGCGGCGAGACAGGCGCGGGCGGCGCTCCTCGCGAAGAAACACGGCGATAGCGAGGCGTTCTCGCAGGTCGAACACGTCTCCGAACTCGACAGACTGGTCGAAGAGTCGGGCATCGACGACCGAGAGTATCTCGAAGAGTCCGGCCTCGACGCGGACGAGGTCTTCGACGCCGGTGCGCGCGCCGAACGTGGCCGGGCGTCGTCGTCCGGTTCGACCGACCGACTGACTGCGGTCAAAGACGCCATTCGAGCGGGTGACCGCCCGACCGAAGACGAAATCGTCACGGGCGCGAGCGAGCGCGGCGTTCCCGAAGACAAAGCGCGCGACCTACTGGAAAAACTTCGCCGGAGGGGAGAGGTATCCGAGTCCGGCGGTCGGTATCGACTGCTCTGACTCGGATTCGACGGTGGCGCGCGTCTCAGAGCACGCCCAGAAGCTTCGCGATGCTGAGCGCGGACACGACGACGCCCAGTGCCAACTTCAGGAGTCGCAGGGCCAGCGCGAGGCGTCGAACCCCGTCGTGGTCGTCGTCCGATTCGGGGTCGGGACTGGATGGGGGGGCGTACATGGGAGGGGATGGGAGTGTGGATACGCCCGCCGGTACTCGCCGGACGGACGCAATTGAATCCTACCAGCGAGGAACGATTAAAATCGAGCCACGGAAGCGGAGTGAAAGTAAACGAGGTGTTGTGTCGTCAGACTCCAAGCGCTGGAGTGTGAGGCGCAGGGAGAAGCTAGTGTTACAATACTCAAACCGGGTGAAAGTAAACTCATCCGACGCATTCCGAAAGAAAGCCCGATGTACCGCGCTCTCGACGCCCTACCGACCGAGTTCGGCGTGCGCGCTGGAGAGGTTCCGAGAGGCGAGCGCCGACAGGAGCGAGAGTTCACCCGCGAGCGAGCCGACGGCAATTGCCTCCGCGAGAGCGTCGGCGTTCGACCCCGCCGGGTCGCCGCCACCGCGGACGCCGAGGATGTCGAGGCCTTCAGACTGCGTCGGCAGCTTGGTGCCGCCGCCGACGGTGCCGACTTCGAGGGAAGCCAGCGAGACGGAGACGTAGAGGTCCCCATCCTGCACTTCGGCGGTGGTGATGGCGTTCGAACCCTCGACGACCTGCGCTTCGTCCTGCCCGGTTGCGAGGAACATCGCGGCGACGACGTTCGCGACGTGGGCGTTGAATCCGAAGCTGGCGGCTTTCGCCGACCCGATGAGGTTCTTTCGGGTGTTGAGTTCAGCGATGGCCTCCGGCGTCGTATGAAGACGGTCTTCGACGATTTCCCGCGGGATGCGAACGTCGGCCGTGACGCTCCGACCGCGGCCTTCGACGGCGTTGATGGCGGCGGGCTTCTTGTCGGTACAGAGGTTCCCCGAGAGGGCGACGAGGGAGGCGGTGGTCTCCTCCTCGATGACTTCGCAGGCGGCCCCGGTGGCGATGGTCGTCATGTTCATCCCCATCGCGTCTTTGGTGTCGTAACGGAAGCGCAGGAAAACCGAGTTGCCGACGACGTATGGTGTCACGTCCAACAGTTCGCCGTGGTTCGTCGTCTCCTCGGCCGCGTCTTTGAGCGTCTCGAAGTTGTCTCGGGTCCACGAGACGAGCGCCTCGGCTTCGGCGACGTCGGCGACGCGAAACACGGGGGCGCGAGTCATCCCCGACTTGAGGATGCGAGCGGTCGCGCCGCCAGCGCTGTTGATGACCGAGCAGCCGCGGTTGACCGACGCAAGGAGTGCGCCCTCGGTGGTCGCAAGCGGGAGGTACTTCTCGCCGTCGACGGAGCCACCGTCGATTTCGACGGGGCCAGCGACACCCATCGGCACCTGGATGGCACCGACCATGTTCTCGATGGCTGTCTCGGCTTTTTCGGCGGGGAAGCCGTAGTTCCCGACTGCATCGAGCGACGCGCCCGACTGGGATTCGACGAGGAGGCGACGTGCCTCGGCGGCGGTGTCGGCGTCGGCGTGTGCTTCGAGTTCGTGGAGGCGGAGTTCGCCCTCCCGAACGCGGTCGGCGAGGGACGCGGCGTCTGTCATGTTCCGACGGTTTCCGCCCCGGGCCCAAACGGGTTCCGGTTTTCCGGACCTCGGTGGGACTGTGGACGCCCGAACGACTTTGCCCTCCCGCGTCGGGGTCAAAGACATGACTGCGGCAGCGGACCTCGTCCTCACGAACGCCGAGGTACACACCCTCGAATCGCCCGACGAGACCCACGAGGCGGTGGCTATCCGCGACGGCAGAATCGTCCGCGTCGGCCGCGCGTACGACGTTGAACTCCTCGCCGGGGTCGAAACGCGCGTCGTGGACTGCGGCGGGAGTGTCGTCCTCCCCGGCTTTATCGACGCCCACACGCACCTCCCGATGGTCGGCCGGTCGCTGGTCCATGCCGACCTCTCGAAGGCTAACTCGGTCGGCGACGCGCTCGACGTGCTCCAAAATCGGGCCGCGGAAATCGACGGCGGCGACGAGTGGGTTCTCGGCTTCGGCTACGACGAGAGCACGTGGGACGAGTCGCGCTACCTCACCCGCGAGGACCTCGACGCGGTCTCCGAGTCGACCCCCGTCGTCGCCTTCCGCGAGGACATGCACACCGCCGGGGTCAACTCTGTCGTCCTCGACCGATACGGCGACCAGATGCCCGACGAGGGTGTGCAGACCGCTCCGAGCGACGGGACTCCAACCGGCGTCATCGTCGAGGAGGCAATCGACGTGCTCTGGGAGGCGACCGAACCCGACCGCGAGGAGATGACCGACCTCGTCCGCGCCGCACAGGAGTCCGCCACCGCCCGCGGCGTCACCGGCGTCCACGACATGGTCCGCGGGTCACGCGCACCCGAAGTCTACCGCGACCTCGAAGCCACGGGCGAGTTGGACCTGCGCGTCCGCATCAACTACTGGTCGGACCACCTCGACGCCCTCCGGGAAGTCGGGCTTCGGTCGAATCACGGCGACGGCCTCGTCACCACAGGCGCGATTAAGACGTTCACCGACGGGAGTTTCGGCGGCCGAACCGCGAAACTCTCCGAGGCGTACGCCGACGCCCCCGACGAGACGGGCCAGTGGGTTGTCGAACCCGACGACCTGTACGAACTCGTCTCCGACGCGGCCGCGGCCGGGTACCAACTCTCCGCCCACGCCATCGGCGGCCTTGCAATCGACACTGTCCTCGACGCCTACGAGGCGACCGACAGCCCGCGGACTGCTCGTCACCGCGTCGAACACGTCGAACTCGCCTCCGACGAGGCAATCGAGCGATTCGCCACCCTCGGCGTCGTCGCGTCCGTCCAGCCGAATTTCCTGAAGTGGGCCGACGAAGACGGCCTCTACGCTGACCGACTCGGCGAGCGACGCCTTCGGACCAACCGCTACCGCGACCTGCTCGACGCCGGGGTCGACCTCGCCTTCGGGAGCGACTGCATGCCGCTGGACCCGCTTCTCGGCGTCGACCTTGCGACGAATCACCCAGACCCGGAGCAGTCGCTGACGGTCTTCGAGGCACTCCGCGCGTACACGTCCGGAAGCGCGTACGCCGGGTTCGACGAGAACAGGGTGGGAACCATCACACCGGGGAAGGACGCAGACCTAATCGTCCTCGGTGAGTCACCGTGGGAGACAGATTCGATCCGCGACATCGACGTTTCGATGACCGTCGTCGCGGGCCGCGTCGTCTTCGAACGCGACGCCTGAGCGTCACGGTCGAATACCAAACCACCGGGTCGAATCACGTTACTACAGGTCGAATACCAAACCACCGGGTCGAATCGCGTCACTACGGGTCGAATCACGTTACTGCGCGCCATTCGAACAATACTCGACGTGAGCGACGGTCGTAGCGACTATTCTCCGAGCGTTCTGCGATAGGGAGAGATTCGTCGTGTTGACTGGCAATAGTGGCAATTTTCGTCGGTTCAAGCGCCATTAGTAGTAACTATTCTCTCGTAGTCGCCATCGAAATAGACTATTCACTCCCTCACGAGCAACATTGAAGAAATATATTTTTCAATGATGCGCTCTGATGGTCTTCGTATCGAACTATAACCATGGTCACTTTGGAATCGGTCGGGTTCGAGTCCGACCTGAGCCTGTTCAAGTACGACACGTTCGAGCAGTTGCCCGAGAGTCACCGTGACCTCGACGAGGAAGAGCGGGCACGGCGCATCGAAGCGGCCCGCGAGGCCCTCGGCGACGATGTCATCGTCCTCGGACACAACTACCAGCGGCGGGAAATCGTCGAGCACGCCGACTTCATCGGCGACTCGTACGAACTCTCGAAGCGCGCCGCCGAATCTGACGCCGAATACGTCGTCTTCGCGGGTGTGACGTTCATGGCCGAGAGTGCCGACATCATCACCGACGACGACCAGACGGTTATCCTCCCGTCGATGGAGGCGTCCTGCCCGATGGCCGGGATGGCCGAGGCGGTACAGGTCGATTCCGCGTGGGACGAACTCGTGGCCGGAACCGGCGGGAAGAACGTGATTCCCGTGACGTACATGAACTCCTACGCTGACCTGAAGGCCTTTTGTGCCTCCCACGGCGGCCTCATCTGTACCTCCTCGAACGCCGCCGACGCCTTCGAGTGGGCCTTCGAGCGCGGCGACGCGGTGCTTTTCCTCCCCGACAAGCACCTCGGACGCAACACGGCGAACGACCTCGGCATCGACGAAGTCGTCGAGTGGGACCCGTGGGCTGGCGGCATCGACGAGGAGAAAGACGACACCGACCTCGAAGATGCGGAAGTCGTCCTCTGGGACGGCTACTGCCAGGTCCACGAGCGCTTCCGCGTCAGCCACGTCGAGGAAGCCCAAGAAGACGGCGCGCAGGTCGTCGTCCACCCCGAGTGCCGCCCGGAAGTCGTCGCGGCGGCCGACGAAGTCGGGTCGACGAGCCACATTTGCGACGTTATCGAGAACGCTGAACCGGGCGAACACTGGGCCATTGGCACCGAAGTCCACCTCGCGCGACACCTCGCGCGCTGGCACCCCGAGGTCAACGTCGACCCGCTCTGCGGCGACGCCTGTATGGACTGCAACGCCATGCGACAAATCGACCCGAACTACCTGACGTGGGTCCTCGAAGAACTGGCCGACGGGCGCGAACCGAATATCGTCTCCGTCGCGCCCGAGGAGAAGGAACTGGCCGAAGTGGCCCTCGAACGCATGTTAGAGCTATGAAGACGGACGTACTCGTCGTCGGGTCCGGAATCGCCGGGTGCGCCGCCGCGCTCACCGCCGCACGCGAAGGTGCTGACGTGCTCGTGGTGACGAAAGCGAGCGAACCCGAGGACGCGAACACCGACTGGGCACAGGGCGGCATCGCAGTCACGCAGTCCGACCCCGAGTCGTTCGCGGCCGACGTGCGCCGTGCCAGCGACGACACCGCCGACCCCGACGCGGTTGACGTGCTCGTCTCCGAAGCCGCGGGCGTCGTCGACGACATCCTCGTCGACACGCTGGATGTTGATTTCGACAGGGCGGGCACACAGAATACCGAGGATGACGACTTCGCGCTCGCCCGCGAGGCAGGCCACTCCGAGCGCCGCATCCTCCACGTGGACGCCAGCACCGGCGAACACATTCTCCGGCCGTTCCTCGCGTACCTCTCGGACCACGACGGTGTCACCATCCGCGACGACACCGCCGCACTCTCGCTTCTGACAGAGGAGGGCGTCGTTCGCGGGGCGGTCACGCTCCGCGACGGCGAGGTCGAACCGGTCTTCGCCGGAACCACGATTCTCGCCACGGGTGGCATCGGTGCCTGTTACGAGACATCGACCAATCCGCCGGGCGCGACCGGCGACGGTATCGCGATGGCCGCACTCGCCGGAGCCACTGTCTCGGACATGCAGTACGTACAGTTCCACCCGACCGCCTACGACCCGGGTTCGGACCCGAACGTCGCCGACGCCGACGCTGACGACGCGCCCGAACCCTTCCTCGTGAGCGAGGCGGTCCGCGGCGAGGGGGCCGTGCTCAGAAACGGCGAGGGCGAGCGATTCATGCCCGATGTCCACGAGGACGCCGAACTCGCCCCCCGCGACGTGGTCGCCCGCGCTGTCGCCCGCGAGCGAGACGCAACTGGGCGCGTCGTGCTCGACGTGTCGCCCCTCGACTTCCGCGACGAGTTCCCCGACCTCGCCGAACTCTGCGACGACCGAGGCGTGGACCCCGACGACGGCATTCCGGTCGCCCCCAGCGAGCACTTCCTCTGCGGCGGCGTCGCCGTGGACGACTGCGGGCGAACCACGCTGGACCGACTCTATGCGGTCGGCGAGTGCGCCCGAACCGGCGTCCACGGTGCAAACAGACTCGCCTCGACGAGTCTCCTCGAAGGACTCGTCTGGGGGACCCGTGCTGGTGAGACGGCCGCCGAGCAGGGTCGAGACGAGGCGCGGGAAATCGAATACGTCGCACCCGACGACCGTGACCCCGCGCTGCCGAAGGCATTCACCGAAAAGAAGTTCGACCGACTCGGCGCGACGATGGACCAGTACGTGGGCGTCGAACGCACCCCCGATGGGCTTCGCACCGCTCGGGCGCGGATTCGCCGCCTGAAGGGCGAAGCCGACGCCTACGCTCGAACGCGGGTGTCGCGGTCGCTGTTCGAACTCCGAAACGCGTGCATCTGCTCGCTCCTCGTCGCCCGTGCCGCTTCCGAGACCCCGTCCGCCGGGTGCCACCGCTTGACCGAGTCTGAAGAGGCCATCCATGCTGACGACTGAGACGATAGAACGGTGGCTCGCCGAGGACGTGGGCCACCACGACGTGACGAACCACGTCCCCGGCGAGACGACCGGCCGACTCGTCGCCCGCGAATCGGGCGTTGCCGCCGGACTCGACGCTGCCGTTGCAGTCTTCGACTACCTCGGTGTGGAGGCGACGGCGACTATCGAGGATGGCGCACGAATCGAACCCGACGACGTGGTCCTTCGCGTCGAGGGGGCCGCACAGGACGTGCTTCGAGGCGAGCGCGTCGCAGTGAACGTGGCCGGTCACGCCTCTGGAATCGCCACCGTGACGCGCACTGCGGTGGACCGCGCCCACGCCGTCGACGACTCGGTCCGGGTCGCGGCGACGCGGAAGACCACGCCCGGGCTTCGGGGTATCGAAAAGCGTGCTGTCGTGGCGGGCGGCGGCGACACCCACCGACTCACCCTCTCGGGGATGGTCATGGTCAAGGACAACCACATCGCCGAACTCGGCATCGAGGAAGCCGTCTCCCGCTTCAGGGAACGCGCCTCGTTCGCAACGAAGATAGAAGTCGAAGCGGAGTCGCCAGAGATGGGCGCACGGGCCGCCGAGGCCGGTGCCGACATCGTCATGTTCGACAATCTCCCGCCGGAGCGCGTGGCCGAGGGCGTCGAACTGCTCCCCGAGGGCGTTCTCTCGGAGGCCAGCGGTGGCATCACTCTCGACACGCTCCCCGACTACGCCGCGACCGGCGTCGATGTCGTCTCGATGGGGTGGCTGACCCACAGCGCGCCGAGTCTGGACTTCTCCTTCCGGACTGGGTAAGTACGCGAACAGACGTGCCGCGGTCGCCCGCAGTCCGGCACGTTCATCTCTTCGGCGGGCGCGGTGAAGACGATGGAGACGTCTCGGCGAGAGTGGGCTACGACTCCGATTGCGAAATATTACGCCTACAAATCGACCGAGTACGTCTCGTTTACCGCGGCTATCTGGATTCTGTTCGTTCGCTCGAACGGACTCTCGTTCGCCGAAGTCGGCGCGCTCAACAGCATCTGGTGGCTCGCCCTCGTCGGCGGCGAGATTCCGACCGGGTATCTCGGCGATAGGCTCGGCCGCCGAAATGCGATGGCGCTCGGCACGGCAATCATCGCCGTCTCGACGGTCGCGATGGGCCTCTCGGAGACGTTCTTCCAGTTCGCCACCGTCTACGCCGCGTGGGCGGTCGGCCAGACATTTCGCTCCGGGAGTGGCGACGCGTGGCTCTACGACCTACTCGACGAGACGAACGAAACGCACGAGTTCGCCAACGTGCGTGGCCGTGCTACCGGTGTCGGCCTCGCAATCGGGGCCGTAACGACCCTCGCGGGGGGCGTCGTCGCCGACGCGACGAACTACTCGGTTCCCTTCTTCGCCACCGCCGCGGTGACGGCACTCGGGGTTCCAATTCTCCTCTCGGTCCCGGAATCGGGCGACAGCGACGATGGATTCACACCGCGGACGGCGCTCCGCGTCATCCGGGAGAAACTGACCCGCCCGCCACTTCGCGGCTTCGTGGTCTACTTCGCCCTCCTGTTCGGCGTCGTCAACATGGTGTACATCTTCGACCAGCCGATTCTCCGCGACGTGGCACTCGGACTCGGCGTCCCCGCGTCGGCGACGAACACCGCAGTCAGCGCCTCCTACGCCGTCTTCTCGCTCGTTGCCGCGGGTGCCACCTACCGCGCTGGTTGGATTGGCGACCGAATCGGTATCCGCCGGTGGTTCCTCCTTGCGCCGGTCGCCGTCGCCGTCTCCTATGCTATGCTTCCACTCGTTGGTCCGCTCGCATTCCCGGCGTTCGCCCTCGCTCGCGGCGTGACGAACGTCTCCGGCGTTCTCGGGAATCAGTACGTAAACGACCGCGTCGATTCGGTCGGCCGGGCGACGGTTCTCTCGGCGGCAGGGATGCTCTACTCGCTCGCGGTCGTTCCCTTTGAACTCGCGGGCGGCGTCGTTGCCGATATCGTCTCGCCGACCGGCGCGCTCGCCGCGTTCGGCGGGGTGTTAGTGGTCGGTGCGGGCGTGCTGTGGGTCGTAGACAGGCCGGTCTAACTTGCCACCCCGACGCTGACCTCGAAGGGAAAACCCCTTACTCTCGGTCGTCGCACTCGCTTTCAATGGGCTTCTTCGACGACCTTCGGTCCCGAATCGAGCAGGTAGACAGTGTCGTCTCCGTCGGTCTCGACGCCGACATCGACCGCATCCCCGAACACCTTCTCGACAAGGACCTCCCGCGATGGGCGTTCAACCGCCGCATCATCGATGCGACGCACGAACACGCGGCGGCGTACAAGCCGAACGCGGCGTTCTACGAGGACGCCGACGGGTGGCGCTCGCTCCGCGAAACTATTGCCTACGCACACGGGAAGGGTGTTCCCGTTCTTCTCGACGCCAAGCGCGCCGACATCGGCAACACGACGCGTAAGTACGCGAACCTGCTGGACGAGGCGGACGCTATCACCGTCAACCCCTACATGGGCCGCGACTCGATTCAACCGTTCCTCGCCCGCGAGGACAAGGGCGTGTTCGTCCTCTGTCGCACTTCGAACCCCGGCGGCGCGGACCTCCAGTCGCTCGAACTCGAATCCGGCGAACCCCTTTACGAGCGCGTCGCTGCGCTCTGTGACCTCTGGAACGAGAACGAAAACGTCGGCCTCGTCGTCGGCGCAACGGGTCCCGAGGAGTTAGAACACCTCCGCGAGCAGGTTCCTGACCTGCCGTTTCTCGTTCCCGGCGTGGGCGCGCAGGGCGGCGACGCCGAGGCGGCCGTCGAATTCGGTCTCGCCGACGGTGTCGGCCTCGTGAACTCCTCGCGCGGCATCATCTTCGCGGGCGAAGACCAAGGCGAGGACTTCGACAAGGCCGCTGGACAGGCGGCCAAGCGTCTCAAAGACCGCCTGAATCAGTACCGCTGAGCTGACGCTGCTGGTCGTCGCCGATTTCGACCCTCGTCGTCAGTCGACGAGCCCTTCGGACCGGAGGTGCGCTTCCCGTTCTGCTTCCGTCTCGAACGACCGCCCGCACACGTCACAGACGAACTCGTCGTCGGTGTCGGATTCTGCCTTGCTCATAGTTCACACACGAGGGTGTCCCCTATCATCGTTTCCCGAAGTGTTCTTTTCTCCCACCACCTTCCCTCGGCGAGACGTTTACCAGCATTCGCCACCAAGTGGTCCCGTGGACCGGGATAGACTCATCATGGGCCTCGCGGCGGTGTTCGCGGGCCTCACGATGCTACTCGTGGTGTTGGCCTTCGTCTACCAACCGGTCTTGCTCTTCGTCGCCCTCCCGTTCGGTGCGACGACCTATTTCATGTACTCTCACGCCAGCGGCCGGTTCAAAGAGCGTTTCCGCGGACGGCGGGTCCGTGCCGACGCCGCCGGGTTCGGCTTTCGCTCCGCAGAAGGACAAACGCGGCAGCGTGAGACGGGCGGATTCGGTGCCGGACCCCGCGGCGACCCACAGGAAGGCCCTCGGGCGGGGCGATTCAGCGGCGCGGACGGGAGACGACGCAGTCGGCGGGGCGGCCCGCGAGTTCGCCCGCCTCGGTCCGGTCTGAGTCGAAACGAGGCGCTCCGAACCCTCGGACTTGACGAAGATGCGTCGCAGGACGATGTGAAGCAAGCGTATCGAGAACGGGTCAAAGAGGCCCACCCGGACGCAAAATCGGGAGACGAAGCGACCTTCAAGCGCGTCACCCGCGCGTACGAACGGCTGTCTGAGTGACCGACTGGCGAAGTCGAGGAACCGCCAAACAGCGAGCAGCGTAACAGACCACTTGGTTGCGGTATTTTCTCATGGTATACTCTACCGCGGAAAGCGTTTTCACGGTCGGTTTCCTACGGCCTCTCATGAGCGCGGATCGGGCCCCTCTCGAAGCGGCCCTCGAGCGCGGGGAGGAAGAAGGCGGAAACATCGAGTTCAAAGAACGCCTCACTCGTGCCGTTCACCTGTCTGATGGTCGGATGGAGTCGCTTGCTGCGCAACTTCGTCACCGAGTACTCTCTGGCGACGGTGTCGCCACCTACGTCGTCGGCGTCACAGACGACGGCGGTATCGCCGGCATCTCGCCCGACGACTTCTCCGAAACGATGGACGTGCTCTCCCTTCTCGCCGAGGAGGCGGGCGCGCATATCGAAGATGTCGAGACGTGGGGCGTCGGAGAAGGTGCCGAGCGCGGACTCGTCGGCGTCGCCACCATCCGCGAAGGGGCGATGCTCGACGTAGATGATGACCACATCGTCGTCGGTACCGCTGGGCACGTCGACCACGGGAAATCGACGCTCGTCGGGTCGCTCGTCACCGGCCAGTCCGACGACGGCGACGGCGGCACCCGCTCGTTCCTCGACGTGCAACCGCACGAAGTCGAACGCGGTCTCTCGGCGGACCTCTCGTACGCCGTCTACGGCTTTTCGGACGACGGCCCGGTCCGCATGCGTAACCCGCATCGAAAGTCGGACCGCGCGCAAATCGTCCAGGAAGCGGACCGACTGGTCTCGTTCGTCGACACCGTCGGCCACGAACCGTGGCTTCGCACGACGATTCGCGGCCTCGTCGGCCAGCGACTCGACTACGGCTTGCTCGTCGTCGCCGCCGACGACGGCCCGACGCGGACGACCCGCGAACACCTCGGCATCCTCTTGGCGATGGAACTGCCGACTGTCGTCGCCATCACGAAAACTGACGTGGTCTCGGACTCCCGAGGCAAGGAAGTCGAACGCGAAGTCGAACGGTTGCTCCGCGACGTGGGCCGAACCCCGCTTCGGGTCGAACGCCACGGTGTCGACGCCGCCGTCGACGAGATTAGTGAGTCAGTCGTCCCCATCGTGATGACGAGTGCCGTCACGATGGACGGTCTCGACGAGTTAGACCACCTGTTCGAGTCGCTCCCGAAGCGAAGCGCCGCAGAGGGCGACTTCCGGATGTACATCGACCGCACCTACTCGGTGACGGGCGTCGGGGCAGTCGCGTCGGGGACTGTCAACTCCGGGGCGGTCGAGGCTGGCGACGAACTCCTCTTGGGGCCGATGCCGGACGGGTCGTTCCGTGAGGTCGAAGTCCGGTCCATCGAGATGCACTACCACCGCGTCGACAGAGCGAACGCCGGTCGAATCGTCGGCATCGCGCTCAAGGGCGTCAACGAGTCCGAAATCGAGCGCGGGATGGTTCTTCTTCCCATCGACTCCGACCCCACCGCGGTCCGGGAGTTCGAAGCCGAGGTGATGGTCCTCAACCACCCGACTCGCATCCAAGACGGGTACGAACCCGTCGTCCACCTCGAAACCGCCTCCGAGGCGGCCATCTTCCACCCCGAAGGCGGGCGACTTCTCCCGGGCGATACCGGGACGACCCGAATCGAGTTCAAGTTCCGGCCGTACTTCGTCGAGGAAGGCCAGCGGTTCGTCTTCCGCGAAGGTCGGTCGAAGGGCGTCGGGACCGTGACGAACGTGGAGTAACTTACTCCACAGTTTTCGAAAGCCGGTCGTATCCCTTTTTCAGCGGCGGTCCGTGCCCCGGACAGGCATGGGTGAAGCGGTCTCCCCGGCGGAGAAGCGACTGGATGCTCGCTTTGACCTGCCGAGCGTCGTACGAACTCAGACGACCCGTCGGGCGGAGCGTATCACCGAGTCCGTAGGCGAGGTCGCCGAGAAACGCGGCGGAGCGGCCTTCGTGGACGTACGTCACGTGTCCCGGCGTGTGGCCGGGCGTGTGATACGCTCGGAAATCACCTATCGTGTCGCCGTCCTCGATGTGACGAACCGGTAGGTCTGGGAGCGTCATTCGACGGTAGTAGAGTCGGTGAAGTGCTTCGAGTCCGTTTCGAGCGGTCCACGGCGGGAGGCGGTCACCTGCAACGTACGGTGCCTCGAACTCGTGGACGTACACGGGCGCATCGAGGTCGGGCGTCAATTTCCCGAGGGTGCCGACGTGGTCGGCGTCGTAGTGAGTCACAAGGACGCGGTCGATGTCCGACAGTTCGAACCCAGCGTCGACGACTCCATTTCGGACCGTCTCTTCGTCACCGGGCCACCCCGAATCGACGAGCGTGAGCGCCCCGTCGTCGACGAGGAAGACGTTCGGCATGTCGAAGGTCTGGCAGTCGATGTGCCAGAGACCGTCCGAAAGAAGTGTCGCCATGGCCGGGTGTCTCACCTCAATTGGAATTATTCTTCTGACGCGACTGTATCGACCGCGACGTACCCGTCTTCTTTACGCGTTGCCGCGCCGAACAGCACCGCCCAGTCGAGCAGGCGTTCGACGCGAGTCCGCCAGCGCGACTCCCAGCCTTCGGGGTCGCGGTGGCGCTCCCAGTTCGGAACGGTTGGCTCGAAGGCTTCGAAGACAACCTCGACGGACTGCGGGTCGTCGCCAAGGGCGTCGAGAACCTCCTGTGCGCCGAAGACGTGGTCGACGAGTTCGGCCCTGAGTTCGCCTGTGGTCCAGTCACCGCGGATACGCTCGAAGCCGCGGCTCGTCTCTCTGGCGAGGCCGAGCGACTGACAGAACACCAGCCAGTCGCGGCCCTCGTCGGGCGTCACGTCCAGATGCTTCGCAAGGCGACCGCAGCAGTCGTCTTCCGACCCCGGAATCAGCGGGACGGCGCGGTGGGCCTCCCACAGTCGGTCCAGCGAGTCCGGGGCGGGCGGGACCGGCTTTCGCCTCACAGTCCGAACGACTCGGCGAGCACGTCTTCGTCCGTCTCACCCAGCGTGTACGTTGGGCCGTCGACAACGTCGATGGTGATCTGTGCGGGGCCGAAGACGCCGGGGTCGACCTCGTTGAAGTCCCACTCGGCGTCGTCGAACACCTGTTCGAACGGCACGCCGTACTCCTCGCCAGCGGTCGAGACGGCGGTGTCGAAGTCGTCGAAGTCCTCGTGGACGGTCATGTGGACACGCCCGCCGTAGGCGACAGCGTCGTTAGTTCGGCCCATCGCAACGCTCTCGTCGTAACTGACGGGCGCGAGGGGTGCGGTACCGGAGACGGAGATGACGTTGTTCGGATCGTACCCGGCTTCGAAGAGGTTGAACATCGCCAGTTCGGGTGCACGGGCGGCCCCGGTGACACTTCCGACGAGCGACCCGGTGGCGTAAGTCGGCAGGAACACCGCACTGGGTTCGAGGTCGGTCATATCCGCGACGTGTTCGGCCACCTCGTCGGTCGGGAGTTCGATGCTCTCGACAGCGAGGACCGTCAGGTCGAACTCGTCGTAGTAGCCGAGGTGGTGGAACTCCTCTTCCTCGCCGACGAGGGCGCGGGCGGGACCGGAACCGAGTCCGTCGAAGTCGTCGAAGACGAGTTCCCATCCGGCTTTCTGCGAGCAGAGAAGTGCGAGTGCGGGGCGGTCAGTCGAGAGTTCGACGTGGGGGCGCGGGGTACCGGCGACGTCGCCCATCCGTGTCTGAACGGTGGCGAGACCGGCGGTCTGAATCTCCGTGAGGAGCATCCCCGCTTCGACCCCGCCGTCGGCGTCGACGCCGAAGTCGATGACCGTCGTCCCGGAATCGAGTTCGTAGCCCTCGATGCCGAGTTCACCGGCGAAGTCGAGCGCTTCGTCGACCAGTTCGATGGCCATTCGATTGATGCTGTCCATGGACGCCGATTGCGCGCCTTCGGCTAAAGGGTTTGTCAGTCGAACCTTCCGCGAGGGTGTGGACGTGCTTCGAGAATCGGGGGGCGGCCCGCGCTTCGAGAGCGGTGGACGGTCCGTACTTCGAGAAGTGAGAACGCGGCCCGGCGTCGGCCGGTGGGCTATTCGCGGTCCTTCTTCGCTTCCCTGCCGAGGTGGTCTTCCACGGCGGCGACTTTGTCGGCAGCGCGCTGGTCGACGGTGCGCTTGTGGTCTATCTTCAGGAACGTGCTCACTCGGTCGCCATCGACCGCCTTGTGTGCCGCGCCGACCGCTGCGAGGAGTTCGTCGATGTCGTCTGCCTCGATGACGGTTCCCATCGGGTTCGTCTCGTAGGATACGTCGAAGTCGTCGAGGGCGGCGACTGCCTTGGCGACTTCGCTGGACATGCTCTCTTCGATGACCGGTGCGACGCTCAGCATTGCGATGACTGTCATACCTGAGCTGTTGTCGTACTGAACCGTAAAATCGAGGGTGTGAGAGGGTGGAGCACGCCGATTCTGAACCGACGAGGCTATGCCACAGAACGGCCTCCGATTCCGATATGTCTCGCTCCGGGCGCGCCCGTCGTCTCGTGTTCTTCGCCGCGAGTGTCGTCGTCTGCGTCGTACTTGGCGCTGCGATTGGCTCCACTGTCGGATACACGACCGAGTGGACTGCCACTGGGGCCGTCTTCGGCGTCGCGCTCTCCCTGTTTACCGACCGGCGGTGAGTCCACCCGCCGGCGTTCTTTTTCCCTCGGCCGACGTATCGGATATCATGAATTCACGCGTCGAGCGGGCGCTCACGCTGGGCCGAGCAATCGTCCACGAGGTGCGCACGGAACGACTCACGTTCATGGCCGGGAGCATCGCCTACGGAGCGTTCGTCTCCTTGCTCCCGCTTTTCGTCCTCGTTCTCGCGGTCGTCTCCGCGACCGGCGACCAGAATCTCCGTGAGAGTGTGTTCTCCGTCATCGAGTCCGTCCTCACTCCCGGCGCGAGCGGGGTCATCGTCGCCGAACTGGAGTCGTCGAGCCAGTTCACAGGACTGTCCATCGTCGGTCTCCTCGTCCTCCTCTGGGGGACGCTCCGTATCTTTCGCGGCCTCGACACCGCCTTCTCCGACATCTACGAGTCGGAGGCGGCCAACACGTTCGCCGACCAGCTTTCCGATGGCATCATCGTCCTCGTCACCGTCGCCGTGGCTGTCGTCGTTGGGGCGCTCGTCGAGACAGCGCTTCCCCCGCTCGACGGCCTGTTCGGATGGGTTTTCTACCGCGGTGTCCTCGTCGCCATTCTGTTCGCGACGTTCTTCCCGATGTACTACATCTTCCCGGACGAAGACCTCGTCTTCGTCGAAGCCGTCCCCGGAACGCTCGTTGCAGCGGTCGGTCTGACCACGCTCGAATCGCTCTTTCGGCTCTACGTCCAGTTCAGCAGTCGCTCGCCGGAATCGAGCGTCGTCGCCGGGATTATTGTCTTGCTGACGTGGCTCTATTTCAGTGGTCTCGTCATCCTCCTCGGTGCCGCGGTGAACGCCGTGTTCTCGAACCGTTCGCGGGACGTGAACGTCCGCCCCGTTTTCGGCGGCGTCCCGGTGGACACGAACCACGAAGGGAGCGACCGACGGACGGTCGTCGCCGCACTCCAGCAGTTCGACCGTCACCTCGCGGACGCCCCCGACGCCGACATCGAAGTTCGCGTCGGCGACGGGTCCGTCGTGATTCCCCGGCCTGAAAAGACCGTCATCGACGCCGACACCAGCACGTTCCTCCCTGAAGGCCCAGTCCGTCTCGAACTCAGATGGTCTTCGTAGCAGGAAACTCAAGACGAGTGACTACAGACGTTATACCGTCGGCGAACGTATATGTGAGTATGGCTATCAAGACACCGACACGTCCGATCAGGCCGCTCGAAGAAGACCAGACAGCGTGGGAGACAGCCGAGCGAAGTGCGACCACCGAATCGCGCGCGGTGAACCCACCGGTTGTCGTCGAACACCGGACCCTTCCCCGCAAGGACTACGGAGAGGCGCATCTCGCCTGGGTGTGCGATGAGTGCGGGGCAGCCGGGCCGCTCACGGCGTTCCCCTCGTCGTGTCCCGACTGCGACGCCGAGCGAGAGGCGCTCTTCTACTACACCGAAGATTGAGGTCGCGAGCGCTGGCCGGACCAGTCGGCGGTGTCGCGTCCGACCGCGACTGTTTTTCTTCCTCGCTTCCGAGCAGGAGGCATGTATCTCTCTCATCCCGTTCGCCGGATGCGCGACGACCCCTTCGACGACGAGACGGCCGAACTTCGAATCGAACCCACGAACGACGAATCTCGGACCGCACTCGACGAACTCGTCTCCGACCTCGGCGGGTCCGTCGAGCGAGAACTCCAGTTCGGCGGCGTCGTCGTCACAATTCCGGAACCTGACGTGGCACCCCTTTGCGAACTCGACGGTATCGAACGAATCGAGACGGTCGACACGCTCGGGTACTAGGTCGAGACGGCGGACAGCCTCGGTAGATAGTCAGCCTCGGTAGATAGTTGTTCCTTCGCTTGCGCACGCGAGCGATGAATTGTCAACTATTTAGTATCAGACGGCCGGAGATGCCGTATGGTCTCCAGCCCACTGCGTGGGGGACGGCTGGTCGGGGTCGTCGCCGCAGCCGTCGGCTGTACAGTCGCCCTCTCCTCCGGACAGCTCGACGCGGGAACACCCCAGAGCACCACCCCGATAGATTTCCTTGTCTCGACCGCCATCGCGTCCCCACCGCTTTTTATTGCGATACTCGCCACCGTCGCCGGAGTGCTCGTCGCCGTCGGTCCATGGGGACAGCCATGATTCCAGACATCGCCGACGCGTGGCTGTTGTCCGCCTACGTCTCTCTCTTCGTCTTTTCTCTCGTCCAGTACTACCGCGACAAGGTGCCGTTTCAACGGGCCATCCTCCTCTGTTCGATGTGTCTCACGTGGATTTCGTACGAACTCATACAAGTCGCACAAGATGGGCTGATTCCGGACGGAACGCCGCTCAACTACGCGGTCGAAGGTCTCGGCATTGCCGTCCTTGTCGCGGGCTTGTACGGTCTCTACTGGTCGTGGCGACACCGAGACGAGACGAGGGAGCCGAGTGTGGCGCATTCGGGAGAGAGTAGCTAAAACGACACCGAGCACGCTCGTGCGCACTCCGATAGGGGCTTCGGCCCCTCGCGAGACTCCGATTGTCGGGGGAAGTGGGGCCCAGACTCCCACCCGAAGCTAGCGTTCGACTAACAGTGGCTCGGTAATCGAATCGGGGTCGGCGGTCGAGAGAGTGTCGAACACGGTTCTCGCCTCTTCACCGAAGAAGAGTTCTAACAGCTCCTTAAACTGCGCTTCATACGTGGGGTCCGAAAACACCTGTTTGCGGAGGCGGGTATAGCGGCCGACGTAGTACTCGGGGAACGTGCGGTCGTAATCCACCAGACAGTGGACGATGATGTGCGCGAGTTCGTCGGGTGGCGACGGAACGTACCACTCCTCGTACCGCTTACGTCGGTCTAACATGAGTTCCTCGACGGCTAACGGAACCGTCCGCCCACCTCGTTCTGGGAACCGGAGGTGGTTCACCATGTCGAGTTTGACAGCACCAGATTGCCGCTGACGAAGCTCGTAGTCCCCGGCGTCTACCTCCCGACTCCCGAACAGGGCCTCAACAAGCGCCTCCGGAGACGAAATCACAGTCTTGGCAACAGACAGCGGCCTCGTGCGGAGTTTTTTCAGGAGCGGTTGTGGTTTCTTCGCGTTGGTCGGCCGTTCGAAGCCGACGTGTTCGGCGAGTTCGACAGCGAAGTCGAATTCGTCGGCGTCTACTAATAGGTCGATGTCGCTCGGGACGTAGTCTGGGAGGTGCTCGTACTTCCGGAGGACGACGTACGTAATGTCGTGGTCGTCAAGCTTCGAGAAATATCGGAGGAGACGGCGGCGACTCTGGTCGGAGAGCTTTCTCATGGCATACTGAACACCACGAAGTTGTTTTGTTATCGTCTCGCTATCCGGTCCAAAACCCGCCCCTGACTGACGCTCGCTTCGTTCAGGGACAAAATAGGTGGCTGAGACGGCGCATAACGTGGCTGTAACCTTCGCCAGTCGAACCGATTTGTCGGGCACAAAACCGAGCGACACGCACAGCGGTCGCTCGGAAGGTAAGTTTGCAGAGATGTGCGTCGGCTGGGATTTGAACCCCGGTCGCTCTGCTCACTTCGTTCGCGGCGCTCCCTGATTCAAATCCCAGTTCATGCACTCACGGCTCGCAGTCCGAGCGACACGCACAGCGGTCGCTCGGAAGGTAAGTTTGCAGAGATGTGCGTCGGCTGGGATTTGAACCGAGCCGAGACGGTTTCCTCGCTCCGCTCGGAACTGCGTCTCGTCGGGTTCAAAATCCCTCAGCGACGCATTTCTTCACTCCGCAGAAACTCAGAGTCTAACGACTCCTCGTTTGGTTCCGTTCAGAAAGTGCGTCGGCTGGGATTTGAACCCAGGTTGTGACCATGGCAAGGTCACGTGATACCACTACACTACCGACGCATGTGGTGGAAGTGCGCTGGCTGGGATTTGAACCCAGGTTGTGACCATGGCAAGGTCACGTGATACCACTACACTACCAGCGCATTCCGTTGGTATCGTTGCGTTCTGCTGCGTTTCTGGATAATGCCGGGTTCATAAATAAGACTTGCGAAACGGGGGAGAAATCGGGCGACAGCGCGGTACCTGCTACCACGTGAGATTCGGGAAAACGGACCTGTCCGAATCCACGTGATTCAGTAGCACGAGTCATTCGCCAATCCGCCACAAACGAGGTCGTGGGACGCCGTATCACCCGAGAATGGATTCGCTACTCTTTTAGGTAACCCCCCGGTAGAAACGCCACAGTCTAGACGAAACGAGGATGAATCCGGCATGACACTCAGCGTACTCGTGCCGTCCTCGCTCGTCCGGGAAGCCGAAGATCAACGCGAGGCAACTCGCAAAATCGGCTACGTCGCCCGCGCGGCGGCGGTCTTCCGGGCGGACAATCTCGTCGTCTTCCCCGACGAAGACGGCGAGACGCGATGGGGCGGCGAGTTCGTCGAAACCGTACTTCGGTACGCTGCGACGCCCCCATACCTTCGCAAGGAGGTCTGGGGCAAGCGTGACGAACTCCGCTACGCTGGTGTCTTGCCGCCCGTTCTCGTCTCGTCTACGACCGCGGACGACTCTGACGAGTTGCCCGCGTTGCGAGAAGGAATCGTGACCGAGGTCGGACCTGACGACCGCGTTCGGGTCAATTGCGGAATGCAACACCCGATCTCCCTGTTCGTCCCTCCGGGGATGGACGTCACAGAGGGAGAGCGCGTCGCTGTCAGGATCTCTTCGCGAGAACCGGTCCGTGCGAGGATCGTCGACGACCCCCTTCCGGGGTTCGACGTGTCCCGTATGGACCTCACGGAAGCTCTCGGCAGACCGGATGCGGGCGTGCGAATCGCCACGTCTCGCTATGGTGAACCGCTTTCGGTCCCCCGACTGGGGGAACTGACAGCCCGCATTGCCGACACAGGCGGCATGACCGTCGTGTTCGGTTCGCCGGGCCGTGGGCTTCCGGACATGCTCGGGATGACTCCCGAGGATGTCGCAGACGTCGAACCCTCCGTTGGTCCGGGGTTCGACCTCTGGCTCAATACGATTCCGCGACAGGGGAGCGACGTGGTGCGAACTGAAGAAGCGATGTTCGCCTCACTCGCCTCCCTGACACTCACGGAGTGAACATATGCCACAACCAAGCAGACCACGAAAAGGCTCGATGGGCTTCAGCCCGCGCAAGCGTGCGACCAAAGAGGTCCCACGCATCAAGTCGTGGCCAAGTGACGATGGCTCCCCTGCACTGCAGGGCTTCGCTGGCTACAAGGCCGGCATGACCCACGTCATGATGGTTAACGACGAGGCCGACTCCCCCCGAGAGGGTATGGAGGAAGCCGTTCCGGTGACCGTCGTCGAGACGCCGCCGATGCGCGCTGTCGCCCTTCGCGCCTACGAACAGACGTCGTACGGTATGAAGCCGAAGACCGAGGTCTGGGCGAGTGAGTTCCACGACGAACTCGACCGCGTCCTCGACCTTCCGGCAGAAGACACGTTCGAGGAGGACGCCGAAGCACTTCGCGAGGCCGTCGAGGCTGGCGAAGTCGACGACCTTCGTGTCATCACGCACACGGTCCCGGCTGGACTCAAGAACGTGCCCAAGAAGAAGCCCGACGTGATGGAGACGCGCGTCGGTGGCGGCTCCCTCGTGGAGCGCGCCGATTTCGCCCTCGAACTCGTTGGTGAGGGTGGCGAACACGAGATGTCCGACGTGTTCCGTGCTGGCGAGTACCTCGACGCAGCCGGTGTCACGAAGGGTAAAGGTACGCAAGGCCCCGTCAAGCGGTGGGGCGTCCAGAAGCGGAAGGGCAAGCACGCCCGCCAGGGCTGGCGTCGCCGTATTGGCAACCTCGGCCCGTGGAACCCGTCCCGCGTTCGCTCGACGGTTCCGCAGCTCGGTCAGACCGGGTACCACCAGCGCACCGAACTCAACAAGCGCCTCATCGACCTCGGTGAGGGTGACGAGCCGACCGTCGACGGTGGCTTCGTCAACTACGGCGAGGTCGACGGGCACTACGCGCTCGTCAAGGGCTCGCTTCCGGGCCCCAACAAGCGTCTTCTGCGGTTCCGCCCGGCCGTCCGGCCGAACGACCAGCCGCGCCTCGACCCCGAGGTGCGCTACGTCTCTACCGCATCGAACCAGGGATAAACCATGCAGGCAACTATCCGAAACCTGAACGGTGAGGACGCAGGCAGCGTCGAGCTGCCCGAGGTCTTCGAGACGGACTACCGTCCGGACCTCATCAAGCGTGCTGTCGTCGCCGCGCAGGCCAACCGAAAACAGCCGTACGGTTCCGACCCCTACGCTGGCATGCGAACGCCAGCAGAGTCCATGGGCAGCGGTCGCGGCATGTCGCACGACCCACGCCAGAACGGTGTGGCCCGACGTGTCCCGCACGCCGTCTCCGGTCGCCGCGCGCACCCGCCGAAGGCCGAGAAGGACCAGGGCAAGGAGATCAACACGAAGGAGCGCAAGCTTGCCGTCCGCTCGGCACTCGCCGCCACGGCGAACCCCGAAATCGTACGCGAGCGCGGTCACAAGTTCGACGACGACCTCGAACTCCCGCTCGTCGTTTCCGACGACTTCGAGGACCTCGTCAAGACGAAGGAGGTTGTTTCCCTCCTGCAGTCGCTCGGCCTCTACGCCGACATCGAGCGCTCCGAAGAGAACAAGAAGGTGAAGAGTGGCCAGGGTAAGCTCCGTGGCCGCAAGTACACCCGTCCGAAGTCCATCCTCTTCGTGACGGCAGAGGAGCCCTCGAAGGCTGCTCGCAACCTCGCCGGTGTCGACGTTGCCACCGCGGCAAACGTCTCCGCCGAGGACCTCGCGCCCGGTACGCACGCCGGTCGCCTCACCGTCTTCACCGAGAGTGCACTCGAGGAGGTCGCAGAACGATGAGCATCATCGAACACCCGCTGGTCACAGAGAAGGCGATGAACGCGATGGACTTCGACAACAAGCTCCAGTTCCTCGTTCACGTCGATGCGACCAAGTCTGACATCAAAGACGAAATCGAGTCGCGCTACGATGTGACCATCGAGAAAGTCAACACGCAGGTTACGATGAAAGGGAAGAAGAAAGCAACCGTTCGTCTCTCCGAAGACGACGACGCGCAGGAAGTCGCGTCGCGAATTGGGGTGTTCTAACCATGGGACGCCGAATTCAGGGCCAGCGTCGTGGTCGCGGTTCGTCCACTTTCCGGGCGCCGTCGCACCGCTACAAGGCCGAACTCTCGCACAAGAAGTCCGAGGACGACGGGACCATCTCGGGCACGGTCATCAGCATCGAGCACGACCCCGCCCGCAGTGCGCCCATCGCCCTCGTCGAGTTCGAGGACGAACAGCGCATGATTCTCGTCCCCGAGGGCGTCACCGTCGGTGAGGAGCTTCAGATCGGCATCTCCGCCGAGATCAAGCCCGGTAACACGCTGCCTCTCGCCGAGATTCCCGAGGGTGTTCCCGTCTGTAACGTCGAGCGTCAGCCCGGCGACGGTGGGAAGTTCGCCCGCGCCTCTGGCGTCAGCGCGCAGCTGCTCTCGCACGACCGCGAGGTCGCTATCGTGAAGCTGCCGTCGGGTGAGGTCAAGCGCCTCAACCCCACCTGCCGAGCCACCATCGGCGTCGTCGCCGGTGGCGGCCGCACGGAGAAGCCGTTCGTCAAGGCAGGAAAGAAGTACCACAAGATGAAAGCGCGCGGTATCAAGTGGCCGCGTGTCCGTGGTGTTGCCATGAACGCCGTTGACCACCCGTTCGGTGGCGGTGGCCGTCAGCACCCCGGTCAGCCGAAGTCCGTCTCGCGGAACGCTCCGCCGGGCCGGAAGGTCGGTGACATCGCCTCCAAGCGCACCGGTCGCGGTGGAAAGGGAGGTAACTGAACATGAGCACGCAATACCGTACCGGCCGCGAAGGTGAATTCACCTACCGTGGCTACACGCTCGAAGAGCTGCAGGATATGGAGCTCGAAGAAGTCGCGGAACTGCTCCCCGCTCGTCAGCGGCGAACTATCACCCGTGGCCTCTCGACCGAACAGCAGAAGCTGCTCGAGAAGGTCCGAGACAAGACGGAAGAGGAGACTGCAAACGCGCCTATCCGCACGCACCTGCGTGACATGCCGATTCTCCCGTCCTTCGTCGACCTCACCTTCGCCGTCTACAACGGAAGCGAGTTCGAGCGCGTCAAGATTCAGCCCGAAATGATCGGGCACTACCTTGGCGAGTTCCAGCTCACCCGTACGTCGGTCGAGCACGGTCAGGCCGGTATCGGCGCGACCCGGTCTTCGAAGTTCGTGCCGCTCAAATAAACCATGGGAATCAACTACAGCGTCGAGGCCGACCCGGATACCACGGCCAAAGGTATGCTCCGGGATCGGCCCATCAGCCTCAAGCACAGTAAGGCCATCTCCCGCGCCATCAAGGGGATGACCGTCGCCGACGCCGAGGAGTACCTCGAAGCCGTTATCGACGGCGAGCGGTCGGTTCCGTTCAAGCAGCACAACTCCGGTGTGGGTCACCGGAGCGACATCGAGGGCTGGGACGCAGGACGATATCCTGAGAAGGCGTCCAAGGCGTTCCTCGAACTCCTGGAGAACGTTCGCAACAACGCGACCGAACAGGGCTTCGACGGACCTGCGATGGAGATCAAGCACGTCGCCGCCCACAAGGTCGGCGAGCGTCCGGGTCGGAAGCCCCGCGCATTCGGCCGGGCAGACCCGTGGAACACCCCAATCTGTGATGTCGAACTCATCATCGAGGAGGTCGAGGAATAATGGCTGACGAACACCAATTCATCGAAGACGGACTCCAGAAGTCCCAAATCGACGAGTTCTTCGCAGAGGAACTCGGCCGCGCCGGCTACGGCGGCATGGACGTCGCCAAGACGCCGATGGGCACCCAGATCGTGCTCAAGGCCGAAAAGCCCGGGATGGTCATCGGGAAAGGCGGGAAGAACATCCGTAAGGTAACCCGCGAACTCGAAGAGCGATTCAACCTCGACGACCCCCAGATCGACGTGCAGGAAGTCGACGAACCGGACCTCAACGCCCGGATCGTCGCCGACCGCCTCGCCAACGCACTCGAGCGTGGCTGGTACTTCCGCAAAGCGGGTCACACGACCATCGACCGCATCATGGACGCTGGCGCCCTCGGTGCCGAAATCGTCCTGTCCGGGAAGGTCACTGGTGCCCGCTCGCGCGTGGAGAAGTTCAACCGCGGCTACATCAAGCACAACGGCGAACCCGCACAGGAGATCGTCGACGAAGGCCAGGGTGTCGCAGTCATGAAGCTCGGCACCATCGGCGTCACCGTCAAGATCATCCCGCCGGGAGCCAGGCTCCCCGACGACTTCGAAGTCGAGGAAGACGCCAACCCCGAAGCGGTTGAGCAGTTCGAAGAGCCCGAAAGCGTCGAAGACCTCCTCGAAGAGGAACCGGAAGAAGTTCCGGACGTCTCCGAGGAAGTCGAAGCAGAGCCCGAGACGGAAGCCGTCGACGAGGAAGTCGTCGAGGAAGCCGTCGAGGAAGTTGTTGACGACGACGAGGAAGTCGTCGAAGACGACGCCGACGCCGACGACGAGGAAGCTGTCGAGGAAGAACTCGACGAAGATGTCGCCGAAGAGGCGGCCGACCTCGTCGCCGAAATGGAAGACGAAGACGAAACGGAGGAGGAATAAATGGCAATCCTCTACACTGAAGAAATCCGCGACATGACGGCTGCAGAGCGCGAAGCCGAGCTCGAAGAGCTCGAGACCGAGCTGCTCAACACCAAGGCCGTGCAGGCCGCGGGTGGCGCACCGGAGAACCCCGGTCGCGTCTCCGAACTGAAGCGCACTATCGCGCGGATCAAGACGGTCCAGCGCGAAGAAGGCGACCTCGACGAAGAATAACGATGCCACTCACACCCGAGACCCTCACACGACACGAACTCAACGGCCTCTCTGTAGAGGTCGTCGACGCGGCGAACCCCGACCTCGTCGGGATAGCCGGGCGTGTCGTCGTCGAGACCATGCGCACCATCATGGTCGACGACGGGTCTCGGGTGCGGCAGGTGCCAAAGCAAGGCGCAATATTCCAGTTCGAAATTCCGCGTACAGATGAAGCCGCCGACGCCGCGAAGGCGTCGGGGACCACGTCCAAACTTCGGTCGGAAACTGCTGGTAGATTTGAAACCAGTCAGTCTTACCGGCGTGCCGAGACACACTCGGCCGCTTCTCGGAGTTCCGCCGAGAATTGCGAGGGCGTGGCCTACGTTACGGTGGATGGCGCACGACTGCTCTCACGACCCGCCCTGCGCACCGAAACTACAGGTGACTCGAAATGGCGATAGGACTAGACGTTCCAATGCCTCCGGAGCCAGAAGACTCCGAGGCGTACGACTACGAGAAGTGTCCGTTCTACGGCTCGCTCTCCGTCCGGGGTCAGACCCTGGAGGGGACGGTCGTCTCGACGGACATGGAAAAGACCGTCATCGTCGAGCGGGAGTACGACGTATTCGTTCCGAAGTACGACCGCTACATGAAGCGACGTTCCCGCATCCCGGCACACGTGCCGGGCGTGCTCGACAACGTCGCTGTCGGTGACGAAGTAACAATTGCGGAGACCCGACCTCTCTCGAAGACGAAATCCCACGTCGTCGTCGAAATTATCGGAGGTGACGAGTGATGGAAGCGCTCAAAGCAGACATCACCAAGGGAATTGCTCGCGGTTCGCTGGTCACGTGTGCCGACAACACCGGTGCACGCGAACTCAAGATTATCAGCGTCGCGGGTTACTCCGGCACGAAGAACCGCCACCCCAAGGCAGGCATCGGGGACAAGGTGACCGTCTCGGTCACTAAGGGTACCCCCGAGATGCGCCGCCAGGTGCTCGAAGCCGTTATCGTCCGCCAGCGGAAGTCTATCCGCCGGCCGGACGGAACGCGCGTGAAGTTCGAGGACAACGCCGCCGTCATCATCGACGAGATGGAAGAGCCTCGCGGGACCGAGATCAAGGGTCCCATTGCGCGTGAAGTGGCCGAGCGCTTCGGGAGTATCGCATCGACGGCTACGATGATTGTATAGTATGACTCGACAACCGCGCAAACAGCGAACTCAGTCTCGCGACGCCCCGCTCCACGAGCGGCAAAAGCAGGTCCGCGCAACCCTGACGGCCGACCTCCGCGAGGAGTACGGCCAGCGAAACGTCCGCGTCAACGCGGGCGACACCGTTGAGGTCCTCCGCGGCGACTTCGCCGGCGAAGAAGGCGAAGTCACCGAGGTCGACCTCACCGACGCCGTCATCTACGTCGACGGCGTCACCGTGGCCAAGGCCGACGGTGAGGAGGTTCCGCGTCCGCTTCAGGCTAGCAACGTCCGCGTGACGGAGCTGGACCTCGAAGACGACGTCCGCGAGGCCCGACTCAAGGAGGATAACGAATGACTCGACACCAGAAACGACTGTCCGTACCGAAGTCCTGGCCGGTCGAGCGCAAGGAAGGCACGTTCACGGTCAAGGCCGCTGCCGGTCCGCACGGCGAATCAGGGGTTCCCCTGCTCATCGTCCTGCGCGACGTGCTCGGCTACGTGGACTCGAAGAAGGAGGCCCAGTACGCCCTCAACCAGCAGAGTGTGCTGGTCAACGGTGACGTGGTCTCCGACGTTCGCCGCCCCATCGGGATGTTCGACATCCTGGCGTTCACCGAGCGTGAAGAGTACTACCGCGTCTTCCCCGACGAGGGTGGCCGCCTGTCGCTCACCCTCATCGACGCCGATTCGGCGTCGAGCCGTCTCGGGAAGATCGTCCGCAAGTCGCAGGTCACTGGCGGCAAGTTCCAGCTGACCCTGCACGACGGTTCTAACATCGTCGTCGACGACGTCTCGGAGTACAGCAACAAAGACTCCATCGTCATCGACAACGAGTCGAAGGACATCGTCGCGCACTTCCCCTACGAGGAAGGTGCGCTCGTGACTGCCGTCGCCGGCTCCCACGCTGGCGACATCGGCGAAGTCGACGAGATTATCGTCACGCCGGGCAGCGGAAACAACTCCGTCATCGTCGACAACGAAGACGACGGGTTCGAGACCATCGAACAGTACGTCGTCGTCATCGACGAGAACTTCACGGGTTCGGACGACGAGTCCGAAGCACGTCAGGCCACTGACGGCGGTGATGACGAATGAGCGAGGCAGAATTCCACGAGATGCGCGAACCGCGCATCGAGAAGGTCGTCGTCCACATGGGCGTCGGCGAAGGTGGTCGCGAACTCGCGAACGCCGAGGACATCCTCGAGGAGATTACGGGCCAAGAGAGCATCCAGACGCTCTCGGGCCGTGCCTCGCAGGACTTCGGCGTCCGACGCGGCGAACCTGTCGGCGCGAAGGTCACCCTCCGCGGTGACAACGCCGTCGACTTCCTCGAAACCGCACTCCCGATTTCGGAACTCTCCCGCTCGTCGTTCGACGAGACGGGGAACTTCGGCTTTGGTGTCGAAGAGCACACCGAGTTCCCGAGCCAGGAGTACGACCCACAGATCGGTATCTACGGCCTGGACGTGACGGTCAACCTCGTCCGCCCCGGATACCGTGTGAAGAAGCGCGACAAGCGTTCTCGTCAGATTCCGTCGTCCCACCGGATGACCATCGACGACGCTGTCGCGTTCATCGAATCCACGTTCGACGTGGAGGTTGAAGAATGAGCGACAGCGAAACAGAACAGACGGGCGAGCACGCAAGCCGCCGCACCGGCCAGCAGAACGAGTGCCGGCGCTGCGGTCGAAAGCAGGGTCTTGTCGGTAAGTACGACATTAACCTCTGCCGCCAGTGCTTCCGAGAAATCGCCCGCGAGATGGGATTCAAGAAGTACCGATAAGCCATGGCTGACAACGATCCACTCAGTAGCGCGCTCTCCGGTGTGAACAACGCCGAGAGTGTCGGACACCTGTCCCACGAGATCCAGCCCGCCTCGAACATCATCGGCTCCGTCCTCGAGGTCTTCTACGACCGCGGGTACGTCGACGGCTTCGAATACGTCGACGACGGCAAGGCCGGTAAGTTCGAGGTTGAACTGAAAGGCGCCATCAACAAGTGTGGCGTCGTCAAGCCGCGATACTCCGCGGGCGCCGACGACTTCGAGAAGTGGGAGAAGCGATTCCTCCCCGCTCGTGACTACGGCGCGCTCATCGTCACGACGAGCCACGGCGTCATGAGCCACTACGAGGCCCGCGAACAGGGTATCGGTGGCCAGATAATCGCCTACGTCTACTAGAATCATGAGCCGAGTAGAAATCCAGATTCCAGACGACGTGTCCGCCGAGGTCGACAACCTCGAACTCACCGTCGAGGGTCCCGAAGGGAGCGTCACCCGACGCCTCTGGTACCCGAACGTTTCGGTCACCGTCGACGACGGTGCCGTGGTCATCGAGACCGACGTCGAAAACGCGAAGACGAACGCGACGGTCGGTACCTTCGAGAGCCACGTGAACAACATGATTCACGGCGTCACCGACGGCTGGGAATACCAGATGGAAGTTCACTACGCTCACTTCCCGATGCAAGTGAACGTCGAGGGTGACGAAGTCGTCATCAAGAACTTCCTTGGTGAGAAATCTCCCCGACGGACGACTGTCCGCGGCGACACGAACGTACAGGTCGACGGCGAAGAAGTCACCCTGAACGGCCCCTCCAAGGAGGACGTTGGGCAGACTGCCGCCGACATCGAACAGCTCACTCGCGTCAAGGACAAGGACACACGCGTGTTCTCCGACGGCGTGTACATCACGCAGAAGCCGAAGACTGGTGATGCCTAATGTCGGAAGAAATTACAGAACTCGAAGACATCAGTGGTGTCGGCCCGTCGAAGGCTGACGCACTCCGCGAAGCGGGCTTCGAATCTGTCGACGACGTGCAGGCCGCGAGCCAGTCTGACCTGGCCGAGGTCGACGGTATCGGCAACGCGCTCGCTGCGCGTATCAAGGCCGATGTCGGTGGTCTCGAAGTCTCCGAAGAGGCCGAGGCCGAAGTCGAAGACGAGTCCGAAGCCGAAGAAGAGCCAACCGAAGATGTCGAGACGGAGCTTCGACCCCGCGGCCACGCGGACAAGAAGCCCGAACTCGACGAAGATACTGCCGAGGCCCTGGCGCAGAAGCGCCGCGAGGGCAAGCCGCAGTTCAACCGGCAGGACTACCACAAGAAGAAGCGCACGCCCACTTCGTGGCGTCGCCCCCGTGGTGGTCTGTCCAAGCAGCGTATCGGCATCAAGGGCAAGGGCCCGAAGGTGCAGGCGGGTTACCGCACGCCGAAGGCCGCCCGCGGTCTGCACCCGTCCGGCTTCGAGGAAGTCCGCGTCCACAACGTAGACGACCTCGAAGGCGTCGACGGCGACACGCAGGCCGTTCGTATCGCCTCCTCGGTCGGCGCGCGCAAGCGCGAGCGCATCGAGGAAGTGTGTGAGGACCGCGAGATTCGCGTCCTCAACCCCACCTACATCGAAGTCGAGGTGGACAACTGATGACGGACCTGAAAGCACAGAAGCGAATGGCTGCCGACGTTCTCGACGTTGGCAAGGGTCGTATTTGGTTCGACCCCGACGCACAGGCCGACATCGCGGAGGCCATCACGCGCGAAGACATCCGTGAACTCGTCGACGAGGGCACGATTCGCGCCAAGGACGCACAGGGTAACTCCAAGGGCCGCGCACGCGAGCGCGCCGCCAAGCGTTCCTACGGCCACCGCAAGGGTGCCGGGTCCCGCAAGGGTCGCTCCGGCGCTCGTCAGAACAAGAAGGACGCATGGGTCAGCCGGATTCGCGCCCAGCGCCGTCGCCTCAAGGAGCTTCGTGACGAGGGAACGCTCGACCGTTCCCAGTACCGCGAAGTCTACAACAAGGCGTCTGGCGGTGAATTCGACAGCGTCGACCGGCTCGAAGCATACATCCAGAACAACTACCAGGTGGAGATTCAATAATGGCGACCGGACCACGATACAAGGTTCCGATGCGGCGTCGCCGTGAAGTCCGGACGGACTACCATCAAAGGTTGCGCCTGCTGAAATCGGGTAAGCCCCGCCTCGTTGCTCGCGTGAGCAACAAGCACGTCAGGGCGCAGCTGGTCACTCCGGGCCCGAACGGTGACGACACCCACGCTGCAGCGGCCTCTGCGGACCTCGCCGAGTACGGCTGGGAAGCCCCCACGGGCAACCTCCCCAGTGCGTACCTCACGGGGTACCTCGCAGGAAAGCGAGCGCTGGCCGCCGGTCTCGAGGAAGCGGTCCTCGACATCGGCCTCAACACGGCCACGCCCGGCAACAAGGTCTTCGCAGTGCAAGAGGGTGCGATCGACGCTGGCCTCGAAATCCCCCACAACGACGCAGTACTCGCTGACTGGGACCGCAACCGCGGTGTCCACATCGCCGAGTACGCAGAGCAGCTCGACGAGCCGCTCTACAGTGGAGACTTCGATGCCACGAACCTCCCCGAACACTTCGACGAAGTGCTCGGGAACCTTCAGGAGGACGAATGAGCAGAGATAACAACGGCTGGGAGCCGCGAACGCGGCTCGGCCGCATGGTGCAGAACGGCGATGTCACGTCGATGGACCAGGCGCTCGAGACCGGGCTTCCGCTCAAGGAGCCCCAGATCGTCGACCAACTCCTTCCCGGACTGGACGACGAAGTGCTCGACATCAACATGGTCCAGCGCATGACCGACTCCGGCCGCCGGGTGAAGTTCCGGTGTGTCGTTGCAGTCGGTAACCGTGACGGCTACCTCGGCTACGCTGAAGCCCGCGACGATCAGGTCGGCGGTGCGATTCAGAAAGCCATCGAGGTGGCGAAACTGAACATTATCAAGGTTGACCGCGGCTCCGGTTCGTGGGAAGACCGCGCAGGCGGTCTGAACTCCCTCTCCCGCAAGGCAGAGGGCAAGGCCGGTTCCGTGACGGTCAAGATCATCCCGGCACCGCAGGGCCTCGGCCTCGCGGCTGCCGAGACGGTCCGCAACATTCTCGAACTCGCGGGCGTCCAAGACGCCTGGACCAAGAGTGACGGGAACACGCGGACGACCGTCAACCTCGCCAAGGCAACGTACAACGCCCTGAAGAACGCCTCGCAGTCCCGCACGCCTCGTCGTGCACGCGAGATTCGACAGGAGGTACGCGACTAATGCAAGCCATCGTCCAACTTCGCGGTGAAGTCAACATGGCACAGGATGTTCGTGACACGCTCTCGATGCTCAACATCAGCCGCGTGAACCACGCGACGTTCGTCCCCGAGACGGACACCTACCGTGGCATGGTCACGAAGGTCAACGACTACGTCGCGCACGGGACGCCGAGCGAGGACGTTGTCGAGACCCTCATCCGCACGCGCGCCGAGCCCGAAGCGGGCACCGACGACATCACGGACGAGTGGGTTTCCGAGAACACCGACTACGACGACATCTCCGACCTCACGTCGGCCGTCGTCGACGAGGAGACGACGCTGCGCGAGCAGGGTCTCTCCCCCGTGCTTCGGCTGCACCCGCCGCGCGGCGGTCACCGCGGCCAGAAGCACGTTACCAAGGAAGGTGGCCAACTCGGAAAGCATACCACCGAGGAGATTGACGAGCTTCTGGAGGCAATGCGATGACATCCAAGAAGCGACGCCAACGTGGTTCCCGGACACACAGCGGCGGTACCCACAAGAACCGGCGTGGTGCCGGTCACCGCGGGGGCCGCGGCCGTGCCGGGCGCGACAAACACGAGTTCCACAACTACGAACCGCTCGGCAAGCACGGCTTCAAGCGACCGGATGTCCTGCAGGACGACGTCGCCGAGGTCAAAGTCCAGAAGCTCGACGAGGACGCCGCGCTCCTCGCCGCCGACGGACTCGCCGAGAAAGACGGTGACACGTACACCATCGACGCCCGCGACGTAGCCGAGGACGGCTGGGAAGCGGATGTCGTGAAGGTGCTCGGTGGCGGGCAGGTTCGCAACGAGCTGAACGTCGTCGCCGACGCGTTCACCGCTGGTTCCGTCGAACTCATCGAAGAGGCCGGTGGCAGCGCCGAACTCTCCGAACGCGCAGCGGAAGCAGCCGAGGAAGCCGAGGCTGCTGACGACGAGGACGACGAGGAATAAATCATGGGATGGAAGGACACCGCCGAACCAGTGCTGGCGCGGATGCCTGCAGTCGCCCGACCGGAGGGACACGTACCGTTCCGCCGGAAGCTCGGGTGGACTGGCGGTATCCTCGTCTTGTACTTCTTCCTGACGAACGTGACGCTGTTCGGTCTCCAGACGGGTGCCGCGAACGACCTCTTCGGTCAGTTCCGCTCCATCTTGGCCGGTCAGCAGGGCTCGGTGCTCCAACTGGGTATCGGTCCAATCGTCACGGCGAGCATCGTCTTGCAACTGCTTGGCGGTGCTGACCTGCTCGGGCTCGACACCGACAACAACCCACGCGACCAGATTCTCTATCAGGGTCTGCAGAAGTTGCTCGTCGGTGTCATGATCGTCCTGACGGGCCTTCCGATGGTGTTCGCAGGCGGGTTCCTGCCTGCCGACCCGGCCGTTGCTCGATCGCTGGGCATCGGCATGGGTGGCGTGAAGGCGCTTATCTTCGCGCAGATCGCCGTCGGTGGTGTCCTCATCCTGTTCATGGACGAAATCGTGAGCAAGTGGGGCGTCGGCTCCGGTGTTGGGCTGTTCATTATCGCCGGTGTCAGCCAACAGCTCGTCGGTGGGCTGTTCAGCTGGCAGGGTCTCGGTGGCACGTCGGGCTTCTTCCCGACGTGGTTCGGGATTCTCACCGGCTCGGTCGAACTCCCGACGTCGCCGACCGACCTGCTCTCGACTATCTTCCTGGGTCAGGGGCAACTGCTCGCACTCGTCACGACGGTGCTCATCTTCGGCATCGTCGTGTACGCCGAGAGCGTCCGCGTCGAGATTCCCCTCTCGCACGCCCGCGTGAAGGGTGCCCGCGGTCGCTTCCCGGTGAAGCTCATCTACGCGAGCGTTCTGCCGATGATCCTCGTTCGCGCCCTGCAGGCGAACATTCAGTTCCTGGGGCGCATCCTGGACAGCCAGTGGGCGAGCATGCCCGCGTGGCTTGGCCAGTACACGAGTGGACAGGTCACCGGTGGCCTGTTCTACTATCTCGCGCCGGTCCAGTCGCGCGCCGACTGGATGTGGTTCCTCGGTCTCACGTCGGCCGACCCGCTCGACATCGCGATTCGCGTGCTCATCGACCTCGTCTTCATGATTGTCGGTGGCGCCATCTTCGCTGTGTTCTGGGTCGAGACGACGGGCATGGGCCCGGAAGCCACCGCGCGCCAGATTCAGAACTCCGGGATGCAGATTCCCGGCTTCCGCCGGAACCCGCAGGTCATCGAGAAGGTCATGGAGCGGTACATCCCGCAAGTGACCGTCATCGGTGGCGCACTCGTGGGTCTGCTCGCCGTCATGGCGAACATGCTGGGCACCATCGGTGCCGTCTCCGGGACGGGGCTGCTGCTTACGGTCTCCATCACGTACAAGCTGTACGAGGAGATCGCCGAAGAGCAGCTCATGGAGATGCACCCGATGATGCGCCAGATGTTCGGCTCGGAATAAGCGCCTCCTGAGGCCATCCGGCCGTACAGACACTTTCTTCGAGAAATCACACACCCAGACAGCGACAGCACTGTTCGAGTGAAGCTCCGTCCGGGTTCGTCCGCATCCAGTCAGTTCCAGACTGAAGAACTATCGCACGGTAAAACAGTGGGGTGCGAGTGGTGACCGGCAAAAGGTGGTGGTGGAAGTGCCAGTGAGGTTTGTGACGGCGTTGCCATGGCAAGCGACGCCATCGGGGTGAGGCCTCATGATGACACATGCACACAACGCACAAAGGACTAGTTAAATAGGAAACAATTGTCTCGGTAGAAAGTTGTGTTATTCTCTGAAACGCCGGGTGGGTGTGCTACCGTGTGATGAATAATCTCATCCCTCGTCAGGGAATCCGTGTTCCCCGATGAGTGGCACGAACCGAACCGCACCGTAGTTCGTCCGTTCGAGTCTCCCGTCCCGGTTGGTCACCAGAACTAACTCGTGGGACCCGCCCCGCGGGCCGAGTGGAATCACCATCCTGCCGCCATCGGCGAGTTGTTCGAAAAGTGGGTCGGGTACCTCCGGTGCTACGGACGCCACATTGATTCGGTCGAAGGAGGCGTACTCGGGGAGTCCACCGGACCCATCGGCAACGACGACCGTCACACCACCGTAGCCGGTTCGGGCGAGTGCGTCTTGTGCAGCGGCTGCGAGTTCGGGGACCCGTTCGACGGTGAAGACGTTCTCGGCACCGACGATTTCTGCAAGGACGGCGGCGTGGTAGCCACTTCCCGTCCCAATTTCCAAGACGGTCTGTCCCGGTCGTACTTCGAGCAGTTCGGTCATCCGCGCGACGAGGTGCGGCGCGGTCACGACTTGCCCGTGGCCGATGTCGAGCGGCTTGTCTACGTAGGCGCGGTCTGTGACCGCGTCAGGAACGTATTCATGGCGAGGAACGGTCGCTATCGCCTTCGCCACGCTCGTCGAGTAGAGTTCCCCCTGCTCGCGAAGCGAAGAGACGAGCGTTCGTCGCGCCTGTTCGGCTCTCGTGTCGTCCATGTCAGTTCGCCTCGCCTCACCTCTAGTGTCGCCTCGAAGGGACAAAGGAACTTCCACGGGGGTGCGACGCACTGTCTGTGTATCCATCGTCGAAACGCACCTGATTCCGGTCATTTTTCACAGCCCGCGGCGACCACCGAGATATGAACGACGGCCGACTCGCACTCGACATCGAGACGGCGTGCCCTGACGGGACGCCGAGCGACTTCCGAAACACAGACGAGTTCGAGTTGGTCGCCGTCGCGCTCGGGGCATCCTGCGGCGACGAAACGGAGGTGACGGTTCTCCTGCGAGAGGGTGACTGGGGCGTCGAACACACGGCGAACCTTCTCCGAAACGTCGTCGAGTGGTGCGAAGAGCGCGGCGGGGCAGTCCTCACGTACAACGGTCGGCACTTCGACGAACACCACCTCCGGGCGTGGGCCGAGATGGTTGCCGATGCGGGCGCGTGGGCCGACGCACCAGCGAGAGTCGAGGCGCTCTTTTCGAATCACATCGACCTCGCTCCGCTCGCTGCGGAGGCATTTCCGCACGCCGTCCGACCGAATCGAGACATTCCGGCACTCTGGAAGGCCTGCGACGAGGCGGATGTCGACCAGTCGAGCGTCTGGTACGACGATTACGACGTTCCCGCCGCGTACCTCGACGGTCTCGGTATCGAAGATGCGCACGTGACAGGAACCCATATCGGCGAGAGCCTTGGGGCCGCGTACGTCGAAGGTGTCGCACACGGTCTCGACGAGACGCGCACGCACGCGGAACTCGAGCGTCTCCTCGTCGATTACGCCGCCGCAGATATCGAACCGCTGTTTTCGTTACACGACACACTCCGTCGCGCTCGCTCTGAAGCCTAGCCTGTGTTCTTCGACGCAGACGAGACGTGTCTCGCGGCAAACGTTTAGCCGGAGGCTGCCGTATCGCACCCCATGAACGACCTCGAATCGGTGGCCGCCGTCGAGGAGGCGCTCCGCGGCAACGGCATTAGCGTCGAATCACTCTCGGCCGGTCCGCCGTTGTCACTCACGTATCTCACAGCGTTTCCGAGTAGGAAGCCGAATCACGGCGAAGTCGGGCGCGCCGTGACGGCGTTCCTCGAACTCGCCCGCGACGACTGGGACCCGACGACTGTAGAAGCGACCATTCTCCGGAGCGACGACGACGTACAGGCGACGTGGCGACTCGACGCCGACTGGATTCGGGCGTACAATCGATACGAACTGGACGACGTGGAACTATCACAACGCGTCCTCGACAGTCTCGACGAGGAGGGTAACGCGTGAGTTCGTGGCGTCACCGCGGTGAGCCACCGGCAGCACGGGGGCCGCGCCGACCCTCGCACTACGACTATTCGCGCGTCTCGCTGTCGTTCGAAAGCGAGGGGACGAGGTGTGCAGGGTGGCTCTACCGCCCGGACGATGTGCAATCGCCGCCGGTCGTGGCGATGGCCGGTGAACTCGCCGCCGAGCGTCGATTCGGCCTGCGACGCTACGCGGAGCGACTGGCCGAGGCGGGGTATGCCGCCTTCGTCTTCGACTATCGAAATACGGGCGATTCGGACGGCGAACCCCGGAATCTCGTTTCCCCGGACAGACAGGTGGGTGACTGGCATGCGGCTATCGAGGGGTTACGCGAGCGTCCCGAAATCGACACGGGCGGTATCATCCTGTGGGGTGCTGGTCTCTCCGGTGGATACGCTCTTCGAGTGGCCGCCGAAGATGGCCGCGTCGCCGCCGTGGTCGCACAGAATCCGATGCTCGACGGGTCAGCAGTGACCAGCGGGCGAGGGCTGAGGGGAACTGTCGCAGCGCTTACTGCGGGTGTTCGGGACAAACTCCAATCGCGACTGCTCGGCCCGCATCGTGTGCCCGTGCTCGGAGACGGGTCCACGCTGTCTGTCTTCGACGACCCGGGGGTTCGCATCGCGTACAGAGACCTCGTCCCGCCGGGGAGCGCGTGGCGCGACGAGACGCCCGCGCGAGTCTTCCTCTCGTTGTTCCAGTACACCGCTCTTTCGGACCCCGAGTCACTCAGGTGTCCGGTCCTCCTCGTCTCCGGGACGCGCGACGAGGTTGCACCCGCCGACGAGATTGCCGCGCTCGCGGACGACATCCCCGACGCGACGCTCGTAGAACTTCCCGCAGACCACTTCGACCACTACGACCGCGCGTTCGAACAGACGTTCGGCCACCTCCTGTCGTTCCTGCGGGCAGTCCATCCTGTCGAGTAACAGGGGAGCGTCCGCTCGTCGGAGACGGCGTCTCTTTCCACCGCAGGCCGGGTTCGCTGTCACCCCGTAACCCATTTCACCCTCTCGGCCATTTTTCCGTCAATGACGAACACGCGGACTGTGGAACTCAAGGGGCACATCATCGACTCCGGGATGATGCAGCAGGCCATGGGCATCGTGATGGACCTCGGGGGCAACTTCGACATCGAGGAGTTCGACGTCGGGCGGCAGAAACACGACACGTCGTACTGTCGGATGGCAATCTCCGCCGAGGACGACGACGACTTACAAGAGATTCTCCACGAACTGCACCAAATCGGTGCGAATCTCACCGACCCGGTCGACGCGCACGTCGAACCCGCGCCCGCGGACCAGGTCGTCCCGGTCGGGTTCTACTCCACGACGAACCACCCGACTGACGTTCGATACGACGGCGAATGGGTCCCGGTCGAAGATATCGAGATGGACTGTGCTATCGTCGTCGAGGAGACCGACGGCGGGGCGCGCGCCTACACAAAGGTTCTCAACGCCATCGACGAGGGTGACCTCGTTGTCACCGACGAGGCCGGTATCCGAGTCAAGCCTCCGGAACGCCCCCGCGACTCGTCCGGTCCCTTCGGGTTCATGCAGGGCGGCGTCTCCTCGGAGCGTCCGTCCGAGTCGCTCATCGGTGAAGTCGCCGACGCACTCCGCGAGACGAAAGCAGATGGCGGGAACGTCCTCGTCGTAGCAGGTCCGGCGCTCATCCACTCCGGCGGCGGCGACGCCCTCGCGCGCCTCATTCGAGAGGGGTACGTGGACATGATTTCCGCCGGAAACGGCTTTGCGACCCACGACATCGAACGCGGACTCTACGGCACGTCGCTCGGGATGGACATGGAGACGATGGAACACCCGCGGAAGGGCCACAAACACCACATCTACACCATCAGCGAGGTCATCCGCGCGGGCGGCATCGAAGAAGCGGTCGAAGACGGACTCATCAAATCGGGCGTGATGTACGAGTGCGTGAAAAACGACGTGTCGTACGTGCTCGCGGGGTCGATTCGTGACGACGGTCCCCTCCCGGACACCATCACCGACGCTATCGAGGCGCAGAACGCAATCCGCAAGCAGGCGCATCAGGCGGACATGGTGCTCATGCTCTCGACGCTCCTGCACTCTGTCGCCGTCGGCAACTGTCTGTCGTCGACGACGAAGACCGTCTGTGTGGACATCAACCCGGCGACCGTCACGCAACTGCTCGACCGCGGCTCCTCGCAAGCTATCGGTATGGTGACCGACATCGGCACGTTCCTGCCGACGCTCGCCGAAAAGGTGCTCGACGAATCCGACGAGTAAGCACCGCATGAGTTGTCGGTGAGAATCGCGTAGGTTGTCGGTACGCCTCGCATAGATTGTGAGAAAGCACCGCATGAGTTGTCAGTAAGCGGTGAGTAAGCACCGCATACGAGACGAAAATCAACCACCGATGCGACGACTACGATATCGTCGCTCGCATTCATTCTCGATGACGTGACACTCAGGAGGACAACGAAATTATCAATGTCGCGGTCTTCCGGGTGGATATGAGACAGCACTTGCGCGTCCTCCTCGTCGCGCTCCTCGTCCTCTTGGCGGGGTGTTCTGGCGGCGTCGGCGGCGACGGTGACGGCGGCGATGGCGTGACACTAACAGAGACAACACAGACGACAACTGCTGCCGGAAGCAACGGGTCGACCACAGACAGCACCGACACCGAGAGTGCCAAGGCAGCGACCGAACTCGAGTTCAACAGTACGTGGGACGAACAGTACCGCGCCGGTCAGTACTATCGCTACGAAATCGAGTCACCGAACCTCGATGGAACTGCGACCTACGAGTGGGAAATCGTCTCGGTGTCCGAGAACAACGTCACGATTCGGACGACACTCGTCACGTCGGAGTCGACAAGCGAGCAGACGGTGACCGCGCCAGCAGACGAACTGTCGGGTGAACTCTCCGGAACTTCCTCCGGGTCCGTTGCGGCGCTCGGCTTCGACTCGCCGTACTACAGCGCCCTCGACGGAAAGACGCTCGAAGTCGGTGACGGATGGGAGGCCTCCGGGTCGAACGGAAACGTGAGCTTCGCGGTCGAAAGCACGTCTACCCACGCCGGACTCCAGTGTGCAGACTTCGTGGTCCGGACGAACGGAAGCGTCTTCTGGGAGAGTTGCGTCGCTCCGGACAGTCCGCTGCCGGGGTACGTGGCCTTCTACGAGAACGAGGGCGATTCGGACCCCGCGTTCGAGATGACGCTCGTCGAGTACCGGCCCGGTAGTTAAGTACTGACTCGGGGCCTAAGCGGCGGGTCCAATCAGGGAACCTTCGCTAGCGGGATAACCGCCATCGGGATATTCGACGTTAGCAGTACGTCCTGTGCCGTACTCCCGAAGACGATTTTCGAGGTCGGATTCCGCTTTCTGACGCCGATGACGATTTCGTCGGCGTTCTTATCCTTGGCGCACTTGAGAATGTCTTCGGCCGCGTCGTTGCCACGGATGTACTGGTGTGTCTCGACAGTGGTGAAGCCACTGAGTCGCGTCTCGACCACGTTTAATGCGTCTTTACCGTCGCGTGCGTCGTCGCTGTCTGTCCGGTCGCCGCCAGGAAGGGAGTTCACTGCGTGGACGACATCTCCAGTTTCGAGTCGCCGCGAAAGGTAGTCACAGAGTTCGGCACTAGTGTGGACTGAGTTCGTTCCTATTACATACGTTGCCATGGCACATATCGCTACGCCGTCCTATAAAAATCCACGCCCCACCAGAGACGGTTAGGCCTCTTCCATCATCCCTCTCACGTCATCCACGGTCATCATTTTGCCGTGTTTTGCGTCCGCGTGGTTCTGAATAATCTCCACAAGTTCGTCTTCGTCCTCCGAAACGACGCTGAATCCGCACGAGCAGGTTGCCTGTTTCATCTCCTCCGACATGACAAAGGAAGTACGCAGGCCGTAAACAAAAACGTCATTCACCCTCTTTCTGAAGGTCACAACATCGAACGTCTTGGGCGGCGAGCGGCCGCACATCTCAGGGACAAAACATATACCGACAGGTAGTTGTCAATCGACTATGGCAAAGAACACCCTCCTCGCAGGCGGGGCCGTGGTCGTGGTCGTCGCGGCCGTCGTCACGGCGCTTCTCGTCCCGGGGGTTCTCGCCGACCCAACAGACGAGGGGCCGGTCAGGCCCGGCCCCGTAGACGTGTCCGATGTCGCTATCGCGGCGGGCCCCGCGACAGGTGAGACGGTCACGCTGTCAGTCGAAACGCGAATCGACCATCGCGGCAACCCGACGAACAACGTGAGCGTACTCGTTCGCGCTGTCGACGCCGAGTCGGGCTTGCTCACGACGACGAAGCGCGTTCCGGTCGGAAACATCTCGCGTGACGGCGAGGTGACGGCCGGGACGAACATCACCGTTCCCCGCGAGGGGGGCTACAACATCGAAGTCGTCCTCTACCGCGACGCGGAGCGAGTCGACCAGCGCGAAAAGAGCGTTCGAGGCGTCGAGGCCATCAAACCCCCGTACCTCCAATCGACGACATCGTTCACCGAGAGCGAGGCGCTTCCCCCCGTCTCGTTTTCCATCGCCGACACCGGCGACGACCGGACGACGATGAACCTGATGGCGACGCTGACGAACGCCGGCGACCAACCGGCCGAGAACCTCGAAGTCACGTTCGTGCTTCGACAGGCCGAATCGAACATCGTCGCCTCCAGAACGACGGTCGACGCCGGAGCGATTCAGGCCGGTCGAACGGAGACGGTCGAAGCGTCGGCGACAGTGCCGAATGACTACAACTACTACATCGACGCCGTGTTGCTCAGAGAGGGTGTCGTTATCGACACCGCCCGCGGCGCGGCGAACCTGAACCCAACGAGGACGATTAGCGTGAACCAGACGACACAAGAGGTTGAACTGCGCGTAGAGGACTTCGAAGACGACGGTAGCACGTCCGGAGGGCCGTACGACGCTCCCGAAGAGACTCATACTGAGACGTCTGCACCCGGATTCGGTGCACTCGTGGCGCTCGTGGCAGTCGTTGCGAGCGCCTTCCTCGTTCGGAGGTGGTCGCAATGAGCGACGAGACGGCATCGGCGTCGGAAGCGAAACAGGCCAGCACGCAGTCCGCACCCAACCCGGACGTTGACCCGACCGACCAGACCAACGAGGAGTTCGCAGCACGCATGCGGCGCTACCTCGACTACGCCGTTCTGGTGGGACTGCTCCTGCTCGCGCTCATCGCGGCGCTCCAGTTCTACCTGAACGCCTCGCAAACCATCTCGACGTGGGTGAATCCCGAATACCGCGCGCCGTTCCAGGCGGCGTTCAACCTCGTGTTGCTCCTCGGGGCGGCGTTCGGAATTACGGTTCAGCTTCGGCGGTTGACGCGGGACTGAGGCGCAAGTGCGTCCCTGCGCCGCCCTCGGGAGTCGAAGACAAGACTCGACAGCGGCCCGAATCGCCGCGGCCGTCGCACACGTATCACTGCAACCACAGCTTTGTTCCTCGCGGTCCATGTATCTTCACATGGACCCCAACCGTGGCGTGAGAGACTGGACTGTCCTCGCTGCATCGAACACCGACCAGACGAGTGCGTGAGACAGATGGAATCCAGACGCTTCCTCTTCGTCTCCGCCGACGCCGCACTGATTACCGACCTCGCGTGGCAGATTCACCGAGAGGGCCACGACGTGAAGTACTACATCGAGGCGGCGACAGACAAGGAAATCGGAGACGGGTTCGTCCCCAAAACCGACGACTGGAAGGCCGATGTCGACTGGGCGGATGTCGTCATCTTCGACGACATCTGGGTCGGTTCGGACATCGGCACGGGAACGCTCGCGCAGGAACTCCGTGCGCAAGGAAAGGCCGTCGTCGGTGGCACGCCGAACACCGACCACCTCGAAGAAGACAGAGGGTACGCGATGGAGGTGCTCGAAGAGCAGGGTGTCAATACCATCGAACACCACATCTTCTACGATTTCGACGAGGGAATCCAGCACGTCCAAGAGAACCCTGCGCCGTACGTCATCAAACCGCTCGGCGAGGTGCAGAACGTCAAACGGTTGCTGTACGTCGGTAACGAAGCCGACGGGAGCGATGTCACTTCCGTGCTTCGCGCATACAAGAAGGCGTGGGGCCACCGCATGAAGGGCTTCCAACTCCAGCGGAAGGTCGAGGGCGTCGAAGTTGCCGTCTGTGGCTTCTTCGACGGGAACCAATTCGTCGACACGGTGAACTTCAACTTCGAACACAAGAAGCTGTTCCCGGGCAACATCGGCCCGTCGACGGGCGAGATGGGAACGTCGATGTTCTGGGCCGGACGAAACAGACTGTTCGAACAGACCCTCGGTAAATTGGAGGAGTGGCTGGCCGACGAGGGTTACGTCGGCAGTATCGACCTCAACTGTATCGTCAACGAGCACAGTATCTACCCGCTGGAGTTCACGCCGCGGTTCGGTTATCCGACGATAACCCTCCAAGAGGAATCGTTCGAATCGTCGACCGGGCAGTTCTTTTACGACCTCGCGCACGGGAACGCCCCCGAACTGTCGGTTCACAAGGGGTACCAAGTCGGCGTCCGAATCGTCCTGCCACCGTTCCCGTTCAACGACGAGCAGACGTACGACGAGAGTTCGCGCAACGCCGCCATCGTCTTCGAGACGGAGCACCGTGAGGGGATACACATCGAGGACGCCAAGAACGTCGACGGTCAGTGGCGCGTCGCCGGGGAAAGCGGCATGCCGCTCGTCGTAACTGGGAAAGGAAAGACGATGCAGAAAGCCCGCGAGCAGTGTTACGACCGCATCGACGACATCGTCATCCCGAATCTCTACTACCGCGACGACATCGGCGAGCGGTGGATAGACGGCGACGGCGACCAGTTACTGGCGTGGGGATATCTCGGCCCGCAATCAGCTTGACATCCTCCCCCTAAAGGGCGGTTCTCCACACTTCCGTAAGTGCCTCTTATGCCAGCAGCATCCATGCGCCGAAGACAGCACCACCACCGACGACGGTGCTCCCGGCGGCGTGGAGACGGAGGCGGTCCAGAATCGAGTGTGCGTGTTCGTCCTCGACAGACAATAGGTCGTGAATCTCGCTGCCGATTTCACAGCGCGGCAGGAAGTCCATGGCGACGTGGAGGAAGACGCCGGAGGCGAACCCGAAGACGACGCCGCGGAAGGCGTCCGTCGCAGGGAGGGAGATAGCGCTGGAGATGATGGCCGCGATACCAAGTCCCGCCGCGGGGAGCAACAGCGGGACGACAGACTGGTTCCGCGACGAGAGGCGGCGAGCGGCCGCGTAGCCAGCAGGGCCTTTGTGCGAGACGATTGCCAGTCCGAGACCGACGCCAACGTCGATGTTCCCGTAGACGATGCCGATGATGGCACCCGCCGAGAGAGCGTGCGCCGAGAGTTCGGTTACAGTCCGGTCCACGGGGAGGTCCATGTGGGCAAAGCGATGCCCGATAGTGTGGGAGGCAAAGCCCGCGAGGATACCGAGCGCGATGCCGAAGCCACCGAACTGCGGGTGGTGGCCGAGCGCCTGCGGAACGAGAAACACCGCCGCGCTCGTGACCATCGCCCCGCTGGCGAGTCCGTATCCCCAGACGAGTCCCTCAGCGTGTTCTGAACGCGCTCGGGCACCGAACGGCGCGGCGAACGCCATCGCACCGAACGCGGCCCACGAGACGATGAGCAACTTCCACGCCTGCGTGGACGCGGCGTAGCCCGAGAGTGCAACGAGTGCCACGACGCTTCCGACGCCGATGGCTGTGGGACGATTCATGTTATGAACAAAATTCCTTTGGTTAATAAGGGGCGCGGTTCGTGGAGGATATCCACCGCAACACCCTCGTAGGGCTCCCAGAGACAGCGTTCTGGAGACAGTGTTAAGGACAGATTCCAGAGACGGCGTTCGAGTCGGTCAGCGGGTCGCCTTCTTCCACGCCGCGAGTTCGACGACTTTGCCGTCGAGGGAGTCCGCATCCGCTTCGGCCGCCGCCCAGCGGACCATCTCGGCGGCGTCTTCGGGGTCGCGTCCCTGTCCGCCCGTACGGTCCGTGTTGACGACGCCGGGGTCGACGATGCCGACGGTCTGCGAGCAGTCGGCGGCGAACTGACGCGCGAGTCCCTCCGCGGCCGCCTTGGAGACCGCGTACGCACCCATTCCCGGTTTCGCCGTACGGGCGACGCTTCCCGAGGGGACGAGGATGCGGGCGTCGTCGGGCATGTGCGGAAGCGCCTCTTTTACGGCCGTGAACACGCCGCGGACGTTCGTCCGAAGGGTGTCGTCGAAAACGGTGTACGCCTCGTCGGCCATCGGCATCTCGCCGGGCGTTCCGTGTGTGATAGCCGCGTTGGCGACGAGCACGTCGATAGCCCCGCCGTCTCTGGCGGCGGTCTCCATCAGTCGCTCCATGTCGAACTCGTCGCGCACGTCGGCGCGAAGTCCAGTCGCGGTTCCGCCGTCGGCTTCGATGTCCGCGACAACCTCGTCGAGGGCATCCCGGTCGCGGGCGCAGGCAACGACGGTCGCACCCGCCCGACCGAAGGTGCGGGCGACGGCCGCGCCGATACCCGTACTGGCACCTGTGACCACCACGGTGGTGTCGTTCATGGGTGCCGTAAGGAGAGTGCGACCCTAAAGCTACCTGCCGGTTTCCCCGATTTAGTCAGTCGATTTATGGTCTTATCGTCCCTAGGGAAATCCATGAATTCTGTCTCTGACCTCAACTCTCTCGCGGGAGAGACCGTCGTCGTCATCGGCGGTGGCTTCGGTGGTCTCTCGACGGCGTGCTATCTCGCCGACGCGGGTGCCTCGGTCACGCTCCTCGAGAAAAACGAACAGCTCGGAGGCAGAGCCAGCACCTTCGAACGCGACGGGTTCCGATTCGACATGGGGCCGTCGTGGTACCTGATGCCCGACGTGTTCGAGCAGTTTTTCGCGTACTTCGGAAAGCGGCCGGACGACTACTACGGCCTGACCCGACTCGACCCCCACTACCGCATCTTCTTCAAAGACGGCGACCGGGTGGACATGGTTCCCGACCTCCAGACGAACAAGGAGGTGTTCGAAGCCTACGAACCCGGCGCGGGCGACAAACTCGACGACTACCTCCGCAAGTCCGAGCGCAACTACCGCATCGGCATGGAGCACTTCGTCTACACCGACCGCACGGAACTGACCGACTTCATCGACCCCGTCGTCTTCAAGAATGCGTGGGGGCTGTCGCTCGTCGGGTCGATGCAGGACCACGTCGAGAAATACTTCGACCACCCCAAACTCCAGCAAATCATGCAGTACACGCTGGTGTTCCTCGGCGGTGCGCCGAACAACACGCCAGCACTCTACAACCTCATGAGTCACGTCGATTTCAACATGGGCGTGTACTACCCCGACGGCGGCCTCGCGGGTGTCGTCGACGCCATCGTCCAACTCGGCGAAGAACTCGGGGTCGAGTTCCACACCGACTCGCCGGTCGCCGAAATCGCGGGTCGCCGCGGCGGCTTTGCCGTCCGCACCGAAGACGGCCGCGAGTTCCTCTGTGACCAAGTCGTCAGCGACGCCGACTACGCACACACAGAACAGGACCTCCTCTCACCCGAAAAGCGCCAGTACGACGCCGACTACTGGGAGTCGCGCACGTACGCCCCCTCGGCGTTCCTCCTCTATCTCGGCGTCGAAGGCGACGTGGACGAACTCGCCCACCACACGCTCGTCTTACCGACCGAGTGGGACGACCACTTCGAGACACTCTTCGACGACCCGGCGTGGCCGGACGACCCCGCGTACTACCTCTGTGTCCCCTCGAAGACGGACGACACCGTCGCACCCGAAGGCCACAGCAACCTCTTTGCGCTCGTTCCCGTCGCAGCGGGCCTCGACGACACGCCCGAACAGCGGCAGGCGTACCGTGACCTTGTCCTCGACGACATCGCCGAACACACAGGTGTCGACCTCCGCGACCGTATCGTCGTCGAAGAGACCTTCTGTGTGAGCGACTTCGCCGACCGCTACAACAGCACACAAGGAACTGCTCTCGGCCTCGCACACACGCTCACGCAGACCGCACTCCTTCGCCCGCCCCACGCCTCGAAGAAGGTTGACGGTCTCTACTTCACCGGGTCGTTCACGACGCCCGGCATCGGCGTCCCCATGTGTCTCATAAGCGGGCAACTCACCGCGGAGGCGATGGCCGAAGACGCCGGGTGAGACGCTATATGGCGACCCCTTCCCCGACGTACCGCGGTCCGGTGGACCGACTCTCCTACCTGGTGGTCCTCTCTCGCCCCCGCTTTTGGCTCTATCTCGCCGGGCCGGTCCTCGTCGGAGCGGCCGCCGCCGCGACGACGCTCGGCGACTTACTTTCCCCCGAGGTGTTCGTTCTCTTTGCGTACTTCCTCGTCCCGGCGAACGTCTTTCTCTACGGCATCAACGACCTGTTCGACGCGGACGTAGACGAGGCGAATCCAAAGAAAGACGACCGCGAAGCGCGCTGGCGCGACGACCAAATCAACCTCGCCATCGTCATCGGCAGCGGCGTGCTCGGGGCCGTCGTGATTACGCTCGTGCCCGCACTCGCGGGGCCCTGGCTCGCCGCACACTTCTTCCTCGCCGTCGAGTACAGCGCACCGCCGTTCCGGTTCAAGACGACACCCTTCCTTGACTCACTCTCGAATGGGCTGTACATTCTTCCCGGCGTGGCCGCCTACGCCGCCGTCGCGGGCGTGAACCCGCCACCCCTCGCCGTCGCGGGCGCGTGGCTCTGGACCATGGCCATGCACACGTTCTCCGCGATTCCGGACATCGACCCCGACCGCGAGGCGGGAATTCAGACGACTGCGACCGCTCTCGGCGAAGGTCGCACGTACGCCTACTGCGCGGTCGTGTGGACGCTCGCCGCTGCCTCGTTCGCGACTATCGATGGTCGTCTCGCTGGCCTGCTCGCCATCTATCCGCTGTTCGTTCTCGGTGTGGCGCTGTCAGACGTGGACGTTGCGCGGGCGTACTGGTGGTTCCCGATTCTCAATACCGTCGTCGGCATGCTCATCACCGTCGGGGCACTCTGGGGTGTCGTCTATGGGTGACTCTCGTCTCCACCTTCCGCGGACCCGCCGTGAGGCCGAGCGCACGCTCGACCGCATCGTCCGGGAGAACCGCTTTACCATCTCGGTATTCTTCCCGCTGAACGGTGCGGTCCTCCTCGTCGCCAGCGCGATGGGCTGGCTCCCGGAGCCGGTGGCGTTCAACGCCGTTCTCATCCTCCTCGGGACGCTCGTGATGCGCTCGCCGCTTATCGTCGGCGTCCTACCGCTGGTGACGCGCCGGGCCGCCCTCGGCGTCGGGGCGCTCACCGCCTACGCCTACGCCATCGAGTATACCGGCGTCACGACCGGGTGGCCCTACGGCTGGTTCGAATACGGCGTCGAGTTGGGACCGACCGTCGCGGGCGTCCCCGTTGGGCTGCCAGTGTTTTTCATCCCGCTCGTGATGAACGCCTACTTGCTGTGTCTGCTCCTCCTCGGTGACCGAGCGAAACACACCGCCGTCCGCCTCGGCGTCGTCACCGCCACCGTCCTTGCGATGGACGTCGTTCTCGACCCCGGTGCCGTCGCACTCGGCTTCTGGGAGTACTACCGATTAGGCCCGGACGCCGTGCTCTTCTACGGCGTCCCGCTTTCGAACTACGCCGGATGGGTGGTTAGCGCGACCATTGCGGTGGTCGTCCTCGACTGGGCGTTCGACCGCGACGCGCTCCTCGCCCGACTCGACCGCACCGAATTCATGCTCGACGACCTCGTGAGCTTCGTCATCCTCTGGGGCGGCATCAACCTCTGGTTCGGAAACTGGATTCCCGTCCTCGTCGCGGGACTGTTCGGCGTCGGCCTGCTTCGAACCGAGCGATTCGATTCGCGGTTGCTGAGGGGTCCGCGGCGCTTGCCGTGGCGGTCGTAATCAGCGAGAAAGACGCGACTGGAGCGGACAGAAGCGATTCAGTCTGACCCCCAAAGCGGTAGCGACTGAAGCCACCCTGAGAGCCGACCGCGATTCTGTGACTGCGATGCGGGCGTCGACCCGGGACCGAAGTCGGCCTGCAGTTCGTCCTCGTCGTGGTACGGAACGACGCTGACGGCTTTGAACACGGCGACCGGGTCGCGCCACACTGCCCAGTACGCCGCCGTCTTCGCGAGGAGTGCCACCTTCCGGGTGGTGCTCAACTCGGGCGTGGTCGAGAGCGTGTCGTAGCCGAGGTTCTGAATCGACCGGTGGTGGTCGGCGTACAGGACCGCCGCGAGGAGCACGGCAAACTGGCAGTCCACCGGGAGGTACTCGATACCGGCGACGCCCGCTCGATAGAGCGCTTCGGTCCGTCGAAGTTCGTCTCGCATCGCGGCGGCGACGCACTCGTCGAACTCACGGTTCAGAATCTGTTCTGCGTCTACGCCGTGGCGCGTCAGCGTCTCTTCTGGGAGGTAGACCCGGTCGCGCTCTTCGACATCCTCACCGACGTCGCGGAGGAAGTTCGTCATCTGGAAGGCCTGCCCCAGCGCCGTCGCGTAGGGGAGGGCCGCCTCCGGGTCGTCAGGTCGCATCACGGCGGTCATCATCCGCCCGACGGCGGACGCCGACCCGTCCATGTACGCTTCGAGTTCCTCGTAGGTGGCATAGCGGTCTTTCTCGATATCCGACTCCATCGCGTCGATGAAGGCGTTCACGTCCTCGGCGTCGATTCCGTATCGCTCACGGAGGTCAGAAAACGCCGACAGCACCGGGTCGTCGGTCTCGCGCTCGCCGAGTGCTTCCGCTTGGAGTTGCTCGAGTCGCGCTCGTTGCTGGGCGGGCGGGGCGGTTACCTCCGCATCGACAACTTCGTCGGCGACGCGGAAGAACGCGTACAGGACGTAGGTCGCGTGACGGACTCGCTGTGGGAGGAGTCGAGTCGCGAAGTAGAACGTCTTTCCCGTCCGCTGTTGGATTTGCTTTCCGGCTTCGACCTGTGATTCGTTGAGCATCGTTTCGTATACCGCGTGACCGAGTAAGCGAGACGTGTGGGCCGCGCGCAATCTTGCTCGGTTATTCGGCAGCAGACAGCATAACACTTCGCGCTGCCGTGGTGTTTCCCCTCTAATTCGGTGACAAGGTCGAGGTTGTACTGTGTATCTGTCTTGTCAACTCACGTTACCAGAACGTATCGCTACAGTCGTAGACGACGCCGTGTTCCGGACAGACGTACTTACAGTGTCGATGGTCCATCGACGCGCCACAGAAGGGACAGGGTCGCCCCTTCGGTGCGTCGATTGTACACGCGTCCCGACCGGACTCGTCGTTCATACGAAGTTTTCGTAGGACTGGATAGACATATGACTTACTGCCAGTTGCGGACGGTGCTGTCGGATGTGCCCGGCGGAAACTCACCCCGAATTTGGTACTGATGTGGAACAATCCTCATGTAGGCTCCACCCGGACTCACTCCTGTACCGCGCCGAACCGTACCCGTGGGAATATTACACCCGCCGACGAATCAATAAAACGAACAGTCGATGGAGAAGGCGCTTTGGTACCTACTGACGGCGACGCGCGGCGGTGAGAACCGTGTTCGAATCATCCGCGCGCTGTCCGACCATCCGATGAACGCAAACCGCCTCGCCGACGAACTCGATGTCGGCTACAAGACAATCAGACACCACCTCGACATGCTCGAATCACACGGCGTCGTCGAGGGCGGCGACAACAAGTACGGGCGACTGTACTTCCTGACTGACCAGTTCGAGCACAACCGCGACACTTTCGAACAAATCACGGAGCATATGGACTGACATCATGGCTATGGGCTCACAAATTATGGTCGCAAGCGCCCTTTCGGGCGTGAACATCGTCTTCCTCGCGGCGTTGACCGCCGTGTGGGTTCGCAACTACCGGACGTTCCGGACGTCCCTCGTCTTGGGTCTCCTCGCGTTCGCAGTGGTGATGCTCGTCGAGAACGCCTTCGCGCTGTATTTCTTCTTCACGATGCAGAGCCTCTACTCCGTCGACCCGCACGTCCAGCAGGCGGTGTTGGTCCTCCGCGGCCTCCAACTCGTCGCGCTCGGCTTCCTGACCTACGTCACGATGCGATAGCCGACCACGTCACGATGCGGTAGCCGACCACGTCACGATGCGATAGCGACCCACTGGGCGGGCGGTCGCAGGCCCGAATTTGGTACCGATTTTACCCCAACTCGACAGAGACTCGGTCCGAATCTCGAAAAACCCCCTTTAGCTCGTCTATCGTCTCTCTTCCCGTGGATTCTGACCACACAGGAGCGACCATGACCGACGACACGACACCGCAGACGACACGACGAACCGTACTGGGACTGACCGGCGCTGGCATCGCAACCGCGCTCGCCGGGTGCCTCGGCGAGACGACGATTCCCGGGCAGAACGCTATCGGCAACAGCGACCAGTCCGCACGAACCTACCGCGTCACCGTTGCAAATCTCACGAACGGCCAGCCCTTCACCCCGCCAGCAGTGGTCGCACACAAGGCCAGCACCGAACTGTTCGCTGTCGGCGACCCCGCCAGCGACGAAATTCAGGAAGTCGCCGAAAACGGGAACCTCGGCCCGCTAACCGAATTCGCCGAGAACTCGGGTGACGTTCGCGGCGTCGCCGTCGGCGGGGCACCCCCCGTTCCGACCGAACTCCCTGCCAGCGCGCAGTTCCCCTACACGACCACGCTCGAACTGGAGACGGACGCCAGCGGCGCGTTCCTCTCCTTTGTCAGCATGCTCATCGGGACGAACGACGGCTTCACCGGTCTCGACACCGTTCCCCTCCCGGACCGAGTCAACGAGTCGCGGTCGTACTTCGCGTCGAGTTACGACGCCGGAACGGAGATGAACACCGAGATGTACGAAGACATGGTCCCCCCTGCGCAGGCCCTCTACGGAATCGACGGTGGGGTAGACGGGACCGGAATGAGTGACCCCGACCTCGCGGAAGACGGTGTCATCATGCCCCACGGCGGCATCACCGGAGACGGTGACCTCGACCCCGCCATCTACGGTTGGGACGACCCCGCGGCGCTCGTACAGGTCGAACGCATCGCGTAGATGGGTTGCATCAACGTCGGTGGGTTGCATCAACGTCGGTGGGTTGCATCAACGTCGGCGGGTTCGGCGTCGAAAGAAAACGAGCGGAACGTCGGCCCGAATTTCGGGCCGACCGAGTCAATCAGCGCTGGGTACGTCGTACCGCGTGCTTAGCACTCGGACCAGCCGCAGTTCTGGCAGGTCTTGCAGCCCTCGGAGTAGTAGAGACTCATCTCTCCACACTCGGGACACTCGGGGCTCTCGCCCGCTGCCAGCAGGTCGGCCGTGGCGTCGGACTGCACGTCCGCGCCGTCTGCGTCGCCCGCGTCGATTGCGACGCCGCCGTCGGTGTTGCCCGACTCGGCGGCCTCGGCTTCGAGTTCGGTCAGGTTCTTCTGCTGCGGGTAGCCCTTGTCGATGTCGCCGTCGAGGTAGCGGCGCATCGCGGTGCCGATAGCGTCCGGGATGGAGTTAATCTGCTCGCCCTTGTCCCAGGCGACCTTCGGACTGCGGATACCCTTCAGTTCGTTCGCAATCTCCTCGGGGTCGACACCCGAGCGGAGCGCGGTGGAGACGGTCTTCGCGAGCGCCTCGGTGAAGGACGCGGTGAAGCCGCCGGAGTTGCCGATGTTGGCGAACAGTTCGAACGGGTTGCCGTCTTCGTCTTCGTTGATGTTGACGTAGAGCTTCCCGTAGCCGGTGTCGATGCGCTGGGTGACGCCGTAGAGCACGTCCGGACGCGGACGCTTCTTACCGACTTCGCTGGGCGAGTCGACGAAGGCGAGTTCGAGTTCGTCGCCAATCAGGTCGGAGACTTCCTCGGATTCGAGGAAGGCATCCACGTCGCCGAAGACCTCGCGAATCTGCGAGACGATGGCCTCGGCCGCCTCTTCGTCGTCGGAGAACTCGGTGTTCTTCGCACGCGTGGTGAGGACTTGCTTCGAGCGGGTACCGTCGCGGTAGACGGTGACGCCCTTGCCACCGTGGTTGTAGATGTAGCGGTAGACCTCGTCCATGTCCGCCTTGCTGGCGGAGTTGGGGAAGTTACAGGTCTTGGAGATGGCGGAGTCGACGCCCTTCTGCAGGGCGCACTGGACGCCTGCGTGTTCGAGGCCGGTGAGGTCGGACGTGACGACGAACAGTTCACCGATGGCGTCCGGAACCGTCGAGAGACCTTCGACGCCGTCGAACTCGTTTGCGGCCATCTGCTCTTGTGCTTCGAGTTTGACCTCCTCGACGTCGATGTCGTTTGCCTCCAGCACGCGGAGGAAGTAGTCGTCGAACTCGACGAGCATCTCGTCGCCCTGCACGTCGTCGGAGACGTTCTTGTAGTAGGCGACGTTGTAAATCGGCTCACAGCCACCGGTGGTGTTCGACACCATCGAGGTGGTGCCCGTCGGGGCGATGGTCGTCGTGTTGTGGTTGCGGATGGGGAAGCCGTCTTCCCAGTCGTCGGCGGACTCGCCGGTGTGGTGTTCGAACCACTCGCGGTACTCCGTCGGGTTCGCGTACTTGGAGTCTTCCCACGCCTCGAACGGACCGCGCTCTTCGGCGAGTTCGTGCGAGGCCCACTTGGACTGGTGGTTGATGTGGGTCATGAGCTGCCGCGCCATCTCGTTACCCTCGTCGGAGCCGTAGCGGACACCGAGTTGGATGTAGAGCTGCGCGAGACCCATGATGCCGAGCCCAATCTTGCGGAGTTCGCGGACCTTCTCTTCGATTTTCTCGACCGGGAAGTCCGACATCGTGACGACGTTTTCGAGGAAGCGCGTGCCGTACTCGATGCGGTGGTCGAACTCGTCCCAGTCAATGGCGTCTTCGAGGAAGGCGTCGATTGCGTCCGAGATGTCGTCGTACTCGTCGCCGTGGGCGTCGTACCAGACGCGCCAGTCGGGCGCGTCCATGTCGACGAGCGTCGAGAGGTTGATGTGGCCGAGGTTACACGCCTCGTACTCTTCGAGCGGCTGTTCGCCGCACGGGTTCGTCGCGAGGATGCGGTGGTCGGGGTGCTTCTCGACGTCGAAGGAGTGCTGCTTGTTCGCGCGTTCGAGGTAGACGACGCCGGGTTCGCCGTTCTCCCAGGCACCGTCGATAATCTGCTCCCAGAGTTCGGCGGCCGGAATGGAGAGCACTTCGCCGACTTCGACGTGGTGGCCGAGGTCGAACATCTCGTAGATTTCCTTGGTCTGCGGCGTGGCGACGTGGGGTTCTTCCGTGCGTGGGTTGGTGAAGACGAACTCCTCGTCGTTGTACAGCGCCTCCATGAAGTCGTCGGTGACGCCGACAGAGATGTTGAAGTTCGAGAGGTGGCCTTCGACGGCGTTGCGGAGATGCTTGGGGACGCGGCCGTCCTCGTCGATGAGTTCGCGCGCCTCTTCGAGCGCGTCGGCGAACTTGGTGTGGGTGAAGTCGTCGGGGTCGTTCAGACGGAGCGTGTGCGCGAGCGAGACGTCCTTGTTCTTCGCGTGGATGAACTGAATCACGTCAGGGTGGCTGACGCGCATGACGCCCATCTGGGCACCGCGGCGGGCACCGCCCTGCGCGATGGTCTCACACATCTGGTCGAACGTCCGCATGAAGGTGATGGGGCCGGAGGCGATACCGCCGGTCGAACCGACCGCGTCACCGTAGGGGCGGAGTTTCCAGAAGGCGTAGCCCATGCCACCGCCGGACTGGAAGACCTCTGCGGCCTCCTTCGCCGTCTGGTGGATGTCCGTGATGTCGTCGCCGGGCGAGTCGACGAAACACGCCGAAAGCTGCTGGAGTTCGTCGCCAGCGTTCATCAGCGTCGGCGAGTTCGGCATAAAGGAGAGCTGTTCCATCATGTCCTGGAACGTCTCGCGCTTGTCGACGACGGCCTCGCGAACGTCCCCCGGAAGTTCGGGGACGAGCGTTTCGTAGGCGAACTTGTTGACGTTGTAGATAGAAAGCGTCGTCTCGGTGTCCACGTCGTCGGCGGAGACGCCTTTGCCGAAGACTTCCGCGGCAAGTTCGTCGCGGCGCGGGTGGTCAGGCTTCAGCAGGTCCGGCGTGACGGTAATCTCGATTCCCTGCTTTTCGGCCTCGAAGACGGCCTCGGCTAGGGCGATGTTCTTCGCGACACGCGGGAAGAGGTCTTCCTGCGTCTCGGTGAGGTCGCCGTCGGCGTTCTTCCGAAGATAACGGGCGGGAAGAATGTTGTCGTAAGCGTTGCCCGTCATCCGCTCGGCGAGCGTGTCGCCTTCGGTCCGCTTGACCGGCAGGACGAGTTCGTCCGCGGAGAGTTCGGCGTTGCTCATCTACTGTCCCTCCCACCCGAAGCGTGTCCGGGTGAAGTGTCGTCGTACGTGTGGAATAGTTCCGCGCATGGGTAACGATGTTGGTCTGTGTGATGTGGTCGGTTAAGGCTTCGGACTTTCGGCCCTGAATTATCACATTTCGTTCAATTGTGTCAGGGGATAACGACCCGGTCCGAAGTGCACAGTTTAGATGGAAGACGGCCGAGCACATAACGGTAGCCAGAGCGGAGTGGAAGTGAAATATCGATACGGAAAATCAGCAGACATCGGCGAGATATCCAGTAGAATACGAGGGGGGAGCAAACGATTCTGAAAGAGTAACATGGTGGGATGTCCCGCATCAACGAGGAGGATATAAAGGCAACACCGACAGACGACAGTTCAAGAAGTATCAGATTTCATATGTTGAAATGAGTCGAGGATATTTGGCCGGTCTACGCGGCGATTTAGGGGTCGAGTCACGCCCGAAAACGGGGCACTGCGTCCCCCACAAGCTTATTCTCGCGTCGGGTGTCATGTTCAGATATGGTAGTCGAATCCCTCACCGCCGTGCCGCTCCAATTTGGTGGCTTTCTCGGCAGTCAGCTCGGACAACTGCTCCTCGTCCTCGTGGCTATCGCGGTTGTCATCCTCGTGGGCCGACTGGTGCTGAAAATCGCGTGGCGACTCGTCACCATCGCCGCCGTCATCATCGGCGCGCTGCTGTTGCTGTCGTTCTTCGGCCTTAGCCCCTTCTAACCAGCGCAGGGAGGCTCTGGTAGCGGAGCCACAGCACGTGTGGGCGCTCTGAGTTCGACAGGACAGACCCGCTATGCGACCTCGAAGCCAGCGACTGCCGAGAGGAAGTTCCTGACGACGCCGTGTCCCGACCCCGTGAGAACGCTCTCGGGGTGGAACTGAACGCACTCGATGGGGTAGTCAGTGTGCCTGACACCCATCACGAGCGACTCGTCGTCGTGGTCAGTCGTCGCCGACACCTCGAAGCAGTCCGGCACTTCGGTAGCGACGAGTGAGTGGTAGCGACCGGCCGGGAACCCCTCGTTTAGCGCGGTGAAGACACCTGCGCCGTCGTGGTCGATAGGGTAGGCTTTCCCGTGAATCGGTTCTGGCGCGTGGCCGATGGTTCCGCCGTAGGCGTAGACCGCGGCTTCGAGACCGAGACAGACGCCGAGTGTCGGAATCTCGGTCGAAAGCTCGCGAAGCACCTCGGTCGTCACGCCCACATCGCGGTCGTTCTTCGGGTGTCCCGGCCCCGGCGAGATGACAAGCGCATCTGGGTCGAGCGCCCGAATCTCGTCGATTGAAGCGGTGTTCTTTCGGACCTCGATGTCGAGCGGTTCCCCGTCGACCGTCTGTTCGGAGAAGTACTCCACGAGATTGTACGTGAACGAGTCGAAGTTGTCCACGACGACGATGCGCCTCATTGTGACACCTCCGGGGTGTACTCGATGTTCCGAAGCGCGTCGAGGACGCCGCCCATCTTCTGTTCGGTCTCGTCGTACTCCGACGCGGGGTCGGAGTCGGCGACGATGCCCGCTCCCGCGCGGACCGTCACAACGTCCTCGTCGCCGTCGGATTCGACTGTCGCGGTACGGATGACGATGGCCATGTCGGCGTCGCCGGTCCACGAGTAGTAGCCGACACCGCCGCCGTAGACGCCGCGTGGGTCGGCTTCGAGGTCGTCGATAATCTCCATCGCGCGAACCTTCGGCGCGCCGGTCAGCGTCCCGGCAGGGAAGGTTGCACGCGTTGCGTCGAAGGCGTCGACAGACTGTGTCTGTCGGCCCGGTGAGGCACCCTTGTCACCGTCGGAAACGGTGTCGAGCGTCCCCGAGACGGTCGATTCGATGTGCTGGACGTGACTGTACTTGATGATGCTCATGAACTCCTCGACGCGGACGCTTCCCGGCTTGGAGACCCGGCGTACGTCGTTGCGACCGAGGTCCACGAGCATCGTGTGCTCGGCGCGTTCTTTGTCGTCTGCGAGGAGTTCACCCGCAAGACGGCGGTCTTCGACGGGACCGGAGCCACGGGGACACGTCCCCGCGATGGGGTTGACGACGACCCGGTCGCCGCGAACCGAGACGAGCGTCTCCGGACTCGCCCCGACGACACGTCTGTCGCCGTGCCGTAGAAGGTACATATAGGGAGACGGGTTCACGTCGCGGAGCGAGGCGTACAAGCCGACGGGGTCTACCTGACCGTAGAGTCGCCGCGTCCGCGAGATGACGCCCTGATAGATGTCGCCGTCGCGGACGTGCTGTTTCGTCTCGCGGACGGCCGCTTCGTAGGAGTCTCGGGACTCGGCCTCTTCGCCCGTGCGCTCGAACCCACCGGGGTTCGGGTCGTCGGCCGACGCGAGTTTCTCGGCGACGCGCTCGGCCTCGGCGACGACCGAATCGTACACGTCCTCGGCGTCGTCGTCGGGCGTCACAACCGGCGTGCAGACGAGTTTCACCGCGTCCTCGACGTGGTCGAACGCAAGCGTCCGCGTTGTCAACACGAATTCCGCGTCGGGGGTGTTCGTCTCCGGGCGTTCGCGGCCGACTTCGTTCAACCAGAGGTCGTAGACGGCCTCGTAGGCGAGGAAGCCGACCAGTCCGCCGGTGAGTGTCTGGCGGTCGGTCTCGGGGAAGTTGACGCGCGGCAGGTCGGGGAGTGCCCCGCGGAGCGAGTCCAGCACGTCGCCGTCGGCCTCGCGGACGAATTCCGCGGCGGGGCCGCCGAGGTCCGTCACGTCGACGCCGTCGGGACCTACCGTCACGACCGCTTCGGGGTCGTAGCCGACGAACGAGTAGCGGGCGTGCGAGTCCGCGGTGGTCGCGGGCGACGAGAACGCGCCTTGCGGGTTGCTGGAGGCGACCTTCTCGGCGCTTTCGAGGAGGAACCCGTACTCGCTGCGCTCTGCGAGCGCCGTGTACGCCGCAAGCGGGTCCACGTCTACGTCGAGGTCAGTGACGAGGTGCGTGACGACAGGTTCGTCGTAGTCGGCAAGCAGGTCGAAAAACGTCTCGCGGTCGGTCTGTGGGCGACTCACGCCGATACCTCCCGGCGCTTTCCGGTCGCTTCCGCGACGAACGCGCGTACTGCATCGTGGTCTTTCACGCCGCCGGAGGCTTCGACGCCGCTCGCAACATCCACGCCGTAGGGTTGGACCGTCTGAACCGCCTCGGCGACGTTTTCCGGGTTGAGGCCTCCTGCGAGAATCACTGGCACGTCCACGGCTTCGACGAGAGTACGCGAGGCGTCCCAGTCGTGCGTCTCTCCGGTGCCACCACCGCCAGACTCGGACGGGGTATCGACGAGAATCGCGTCTGCAGAGGGGGCGACTGTGTGTGCGCGTTCGAGGTCGGTCGCCTCCACGACGGGGACGACGCGAGCACCTTCCTCCCGGAGCGAGGCGAGTTCGTCCGGCGAGAAGTCTGCGTGCAGTTGCAGTACGTCCGGACGAATCTCGCGGACGAGTTCGCGGGCGCGAGTGACGGACTCGGGCATCGTCACGAGCGACGTGGTGAGAAACGGCGGTGCCGACGCGACGAGTTCGCGGGCGCGTGCGACAGACACCGCACGTGGTGTGTCGACAGACACGTCCGCGATGACCCCGACTGCGTCCGCGCCGGACGCGGCGACTGCGTCGAGGTCGGACTCGCGGGTGACGCCGCAGACTTTCACGCGGACCATCTACGCCTCCCGGAGAGCGTCGAGTTTCGCGGCGGCCGCCCCGGTGTCGATGGCGTCGCGGGCGGCCTCCACACCATCTTCGAGGGAGTCAGCGAGACCGGCGACGTAGATTGCCGCGCCCGCGTTTGCGAGAATGAGGTCGCGCTTGGGACCGGTCACGTCGCCCGTGAGGATTCCTTCGAGGTCGCGGGCGTTCTCCTGCGGCGTCCCGCCAGCGACGGCCTCGATGGGTGCCTGTTCGAGTCCGAGGTCGGCGGGTGTGAGCGTGTACTCGGTGACTTCTTCACCGTTGACTTCGGCGACAGTGGTCGCGTCGTGAAGCGCGATTTCGTCCATTCCGGACCCGTGGACGACGAGGGCGTTCTCGACCGGCATGTGCGAGAGTGCGAGGGCAATCATCGGGACGAGGTCCGGGTCGTAAACGCCGAGGACCTGCGCGTCGGCCCCGGCGGGGTTCGTCAGCGGGCCGAGGACATTGAAGACGGTCCGCATGCCGAGTTCCTTGCGCGGGCCGATGACGGCCTTCATCGCGGGGTGGAATACGGGAGCGAGCATGAAGCCAACGCCGTTGTCGTCGATGCATTTCTCGACAGATGCGGGTTCGGCTTCGATGTTCACGCCTGCGACTTCCAGCACGTCGGCACTCCCCGAAGAAGAAGAAACGGAGTAGTTGCCGTGCTTGGCGACGGCCGCGCCAGCGCCCGCGGCGACGAGCGCACTCGTCGTCGAGACGTTGATGGTGTCGTAGTCGTCGCCGCCGGTCCCGCACGTGTCCACGAGCGGCCCGCGGGAGGGTTTGATGGTCAACGCGGCGTCGCGCATCCCCTGTGCGAACCCGGCTATCTCGGCTTCAGTCTCGCCTTTCGCGCGCAGTGCGGAGAGGAGTGCACCGATTTGTGCCTCGGTTGCATCCTCGAAGACCACGCTCGCAGCGTCGCGTGCCTCCTCGACCGTCAGGTCCGACCCTTCTGTAACGCGCCGAATATAATCCTGCATTTGTAATCACCAGTGTACGTGTTCGGGTTACGATGTACAAATCCGTACACTCTCTTAAGCGTGTCGGGCTGGCGAGATTCGCCGCAAACGGCGGGTGGAGGGGCCTTTTTGAGTCACCGGGATTGCGGTGTGCGACGGTGTGGGGCGTTCCACCGGGTGAATCGCCCCACGTGGTCCGATTCGAAAGCTTAAATTGTAACCCCGGACAACGGAGGAATGCGTCCAAACGAGCGTAGGAAGCACCATAACCGGGTTGGTGGTCTAGTCTGGTTATGACACCTCCTTGACATGGAGGAGGCCGGCAGTTCAAATCTGCCCCAACCCACTATCTTCCTGCGCTTCGGTCTCTGGACGATGTTCGCACTAACCAGGGTTGGTGGTCTAGTCTGGTTATGACACCTCCTTGACATGGAGGAGGCCGGCAGTTCAAATCTGCCCCAACCCACTTCTCTTCGACACTACCGACGAGCGAAGCGAGGAGCGTATGTCGAAGTGTGTGGTTGCAAAAGGTTTGAACTCGGGAGCGAAGCGGATGCGGAGCGACCAAAGTTCAAATCTGCCCCAACTCAGTTTCTGATTCCTCGCAACGACGAGCGGAGCGAACGTAGTGAGTAAAGGAGGAATGACATCGCCGACTTCCGCTTTGTACCTCTCTTCGTCTGAATCGAACTCGGCTGAACCAAACGGGACTCCACGAGTCAATCGGACGAATCGACAGCCCTGCCTAAGCAACACATCGAGAACTCTCAATTTATTGTATATTTATTACTACTTACACTCAATTGACAAATATTAATGTCAATCGTGGTGACATTCCACGTGGTGTACCTCGCGAAGAGGGGTCGGGACCAATCGAGGAGGTGGAACAGGCGCACCACAGAGAAAGGAGGTAGTAAATCCAGCAATGAACCCGAATACGAGAGAATCAAAAGAGGTACGAGGGAAACCAGAACTGGTCATGGTCGCCAAGCCCGATGTCGAGTTACGGGCACGACCCGAAGGCCTGACCTCGGCCACAGGTGTTGACCTCAATCCCTTGTCGGAGGTCCTCGACGACGAAGGTGCGAGTATCGAACCACTCTTTGGAACGACTGAAGAGCGCTTACGTGCCGACGTAGACGCTGTTGCTTCCGAGTCGGACATCGACGTTCCGGACCTATCGCTGTATTACAACGTTCACGCGGACGAAGACCGGATGGAAGCGGTCGCCAAACGGTTGAACGAACTCGATGCGGTCGAATCCGCCTACGTGAAACCGGCAGCCGAACCAGCGGAGGCGGTCGGAGAGACCGAAGTCGAAGCGCTCAACGACATGACTCCGGTCATGGAGTCGCCACCCGTGAGCACGCCGGACTTCACGCCACGACAGGGATACCTCGATGCCGCCCCCGATGGTATCGATGCCCGCTATGCGTGGCAATTCTCCGGTGGCAGAGGACAGGGAGTCGACGTGATCGACTTGGAGTGGGGCTGGAACTTCAGCCACGAAGACCACCAGAACAACCAGGGAGGCGTGGTTGGCGGAAGCAACTCGCCGTACGACAACCACGGGACTGCCGTCATCGGTGAAATCGGCGGTGACCAGAACGGACTCGGGGTTACCGGTATCGCATCCGAGGCCAACGTCAGCGCTGTCGCCTTCTCCATGGCGACGGCACGGGCAATTCGACTCGCAGCGAATCGGTTGCACCGTGGCGACATCATGCTGCTGGAGATCCACCGACCGGGACCACGACACAACTTCCAGCACCGGAGCGACCAAGACGGGTATATCGCCGTCGAATGGTGGCCCGACGACTGGGCAGCCATCCGATATGCCGTTGCGAAGGGTGTAATCGTCGTTGAAGCTGCTGGGAACGGCGATGAAAACCTCGATGACTCGATTTACGACAACAAGCCCTCGGGGTTCCCCTCCGACTGGAGTAATCCGTTCCGGCGGGGAGACCGAGACTCGGGTGCTATCGTTGTCGGCGCTGGTGCACCGCCGCAGGGAACCCACGGAAACGATTGGGGTCCTGACCGGTCGCGTCTTGGCTTTTCTAACTACGGGAGCATACTCGATGCTCAGGGTTGGGGCCGAGAGGTGACCACCACGGGATACGGCGATCTCCAAGGCGGGTCGGACAAAAACGAGTGGTACACCGACCGATTCAGCGGGACTTCGAGTGCCTCACCCATCGTCGTCGGTGCGCTGGCCTGCGTGCAAGGAATCTTGCGGCGGGACAGACAAGCCCAACTCAGTCCGCTGCGAGCGCGCGAACTACTTCGTTCGACGGGCACGCCTCAGCAGGACGCACCCGGCCGACCCAGTTCACAGCGAATCGGAAACCGACCGGACCTCCGGGAACTGATCCCCCATGCGTTGCAGACCAGCAACTGGACCGGCGTCCAGTTCCGTGGGACCGTTCCGGCGAACAGTACACGCCGGTGGTTCACGTGGGGATGGCCGGCACAGTGGCACGTCTTGTGGACTGTCGTCCCGACGACGCCTGACCGCGGAGGACCCCAAATTGGCTGGAACGTGGAGGTCGAGCGAGCCACTCACGAGAACATCACCTACTGGATCAGCATCACGAACAAGACCAGTTCGTCGGTGGATGTTGAGGCCCGCTACGCTGTCCTCGGGGAGACATAACGGATGAACCGATTCACGAACGCGAGCAGTCGACACGACCGAACACACACGGAGACACGACCATGAACACAGGAGTTCAATTCCGCGGCACCGTCCCGGCAAACAGCAGTCAACGCTGGTTCACTTGGGGGTGGCCCGAGGGCTGGCACGTCACGTGGTATGTCGTTCCCACGTCACCCGAGAAGGGTGGTCCACAGATCGACTGGGACGTAGAAGTCGAACGCGCATCGAGCGACGATATCACGTACTGGATATCGATTCAAAACACCACGGGCGAGAGCGTCCAGGTCGAGGCCAGATACGCGATTCTGAACTAGAGGTGAACAGACAATGCGTATTATAATCGAGACGGACGAGGAGGCCGAGACTGAGACGTTCAAGACAGGTGTTCGCGAGGAATCCGTATCGACGAAGGCGGCGCGCGAAGAGGCCACCGACGCAGGTGGAGCACCCAGCACCGGTCCGACACGCCCAGAAGACACGACGACTCACAGGGCAGCACCGAAACAAACGCCGAGAGATTCGGAACAAACCGTCGATGGAGGTGCTGCTCCTCGGTCGTTGACAGCGTCTATGACCAAAGAAAAGAAGGACGTTACTGCTACGGGTCAAGTGACCGACGCTGGCGGAGCGCCCGTAACGAGACCAGCGGCAAGAGATGGGCCGTCGACGAAGGAGGGCGTGTCTCCGGGCGGACGGTCCCCAAGACGGGCTCCTGAGAGAACGTTCACGGAGAAGACTGACGCTGGTCGCCCCTCGGTACCAACCAACGGAAGTTCGATACCGGCAACTGCCGAACAAACAGCGATGGACTACGAGGCCATCGTTTCGGGAACCGTAGAGGAGGTCAAAGAGCGCGTCAAGGGAGGACACTTGGACATATCGAAACTCATCGAAGCCGAGCAATCCGGAGACGACCGAAACACGCTCATAGATTGGTTGGAGAGACAGAAACCGTAGCCGTCGAACGCTGAGCAAATCTCCCCCGTCGAACGGGTGTTGAGAACTCGGAGGGAGTGATGGGCGTCGTGGGCAACGCAGCCACCGATACGCACCTCGCTCCCTTCCTGCCAGTCAGTGTACGCCACAACCCGGCCGTCTCAATCCGTTAGTCGTCCGCGGCCACGACGTCCAACCCACCAAACTCTCGCTTTTGATGCAACCGCGTGAGGGAGAGCGTTACCACGTACCCGAGTGCCGCGAGCGCGACAGCCAGAATCGCGTTCCCAAGGAGTTGTCGAAGGACGATATCGAAGCCAGCGTTGAGTGACACGTCCGACACGGAGGCACCGGGAATCGGACCGAGGAGAAACGAACCAAGCCAGAAGCTTGCGCCGTAGACCGCCCACTTGACAGGCGGGTTGAAGACGACGAGCGACGCGACCAGTGCGAGTTTGCTCGCCCGGTCGACGAAGTAGGCGACGAGCGCGAAGATGGCGAACGCGGTTCCGGCGGTCGGAAGTGCGGTGACGAGGGCACCAAACGCAAAGCTCACGGCGATTTCGTTCGGCGTGTGGTCTTCGGCGATGGCTCGCTCGATGCCCGAGCGAACCCGTGTTGGAAGTGCCGTCACCTTCGCTCGGACCGTTGCCACTCTCTCGCGCACTGTTGTCAGCTAGAAGCGCGTGTTCGATATCAATTCTTCGTCAGTGGGGGTGGGGTCGGCGACGCTACCGGAACCGTCGGTCGGACTCCCACCGCTTCTTGAGTCCCATGGCGTCGGTTACGCCGCGGGCCACATCCGAGACGTGGTATCCGATGTCGCTGACGGTGATGATGCCGACCATCTCCGAGTCGGAGACGACGACGAGTTTCTTGACCTCCTCCTCGCGCATTCTCTCTGCGGCGGTGCGCACCGTCGCAGTCGGACGAATCCACTTGATGGGGTGAGACATGACCGTCCGCGTTGGAATCCCCGACAGGCAGTCGTCCATCGCGACACCCGCCCAGAGGATGTCCGACTCGGTGACGATTCCGGCGGGGTCGTCGTCGACGGTTACGACGACGCTTCCCGTCCCGTTCGTGAGCATGGCCCGAGCGCAGTCGGAGACAGTCGTCGCTTCGTCCACCGTCACCACCTCGTCGGTCATCGCCTCGTCGACTCGCATGGTTAGTCGTCCGCTGGGTTTGGCGCGTCGGTCTGTTCGTCCGCCGAGGGAGAGTCGGCGGCGTCGGGAGCGCGGTCGGTACGTTCTTCAGCGGTGTCGTTGCCCTCAGTCGGCTGGTTGTTTTCGGCTGACTGGTCGTCCGTGATAGTTGCCTCGCCGTCGGACACGTCGAACTCTCTGAGGAGTTCGTCGAGGTGGACGACGTGCGTCGAAAGCTCGCGGATATCCTGGTTGACATCGCTAATCGCAGCAGTCTGTTGCTGTGCGGCCGCCGAGACAGTCTCCGCCTCTGCGGTCGTCTCTTCGGAGATGCCCGCAATCTCGTCGGTCATGGCGAGGACTTCCTGCGAGGAGTTCGCCTGACTGCTCGTCGCATCCGAAATCTCCCGGACGCTAGCGGTAGTCTCTTCGACCCGCTCGACGATGCCGTCGAAGGAAGTGAGGGCGTCGTCGACCGAATCTGCACCCTCTTCGACGCGGGCGCGCATGCGTTCGATACGAGAGACGACGGCGTCTCGCTGGACTTCTATCTCCTCGATGAGGCTCTCGATATCGGCTGCGGAGGATTTCGTCTCCTGTGCGAGTTGCTTGACCTCGTTGGAGACGACGGCGAAACCTTCGCCCGCCTCGCCCGCGCGAGCGGCCTCGATATTGGCGTTGAGCGCGAGGATGTCGGTCTGCTCGGCGATTTCGGTGATGACCTCGACGATGTCTCCGACTGCTTCGAGTTTCTCGTCGAGCGCTTGGACTTCCGTGACGGTCGCCTCGGTTTCGTCACGAATCGTGTCGATATCGTCGAGCGCCTCGGTCGCGGCGGACTGGCCGTCGAGCGAGCGGGTCTCCGCCGCTTCGGTGAGTCGGACGAGTTCGTCCGCCGCAGAGGCAATCTGCTCGATAGACGCCGAGAGGTCGTTGACCTCGTCGGAAACCGCCATGAGACTTTCAGTTTGCTGGGTGGCCCCGTCGGAAATCTGTTGGACGGACTCGGAAACCTCCTCGCTCGCGGTGGAAACTTCGTCCGCCCGCGATGCGACGCGATTTGCGAGCGTCGCCACCTCTTCGCCGAAGGTGACGACGGTTCCGAGCGTCTGTTCGATGTCGTCCATCATCTCGTTGTAGGCCTCGGCGACGAGTCGCATATCCTGACTCTCCGAGTCGGTAGGTAACCGGACGGTCAGGTCGCCGTCAGCGGCCTTCCCCATCGACTCGCTGTACCGACGCGCGTCTGCTCGCTGGTCGCGCAAGTCATTGCGGAGGTTGTCGATACCGCGGACGACCTGCCCGAACTCGTCGTCACGGTCCGTCTCCAGTTCCACGTCGAGGTCGCCACTGCGGAGCATCGAGACGGTGTCCGCGAGTTCGACGAGCGGTTTGGCGGTGTTGCCGCGGATGATGAGCGCGAATCCGACGAACCCGAGCATACTCATGAACAGGAGTAGCCCGAACTGCATGCCGATGGCCCGCGACTGCGCGAAAACGGCACTGGCGGGTGCATGCAGGAGAAGCACGTCTCCGCCGTCGATGGGGACGTGGGCGACGACGTGCGGCGACGAGACGAAGCCCTCAACAGGGGCGAGGCGACTCACACCGGCCTCACCAGTGAAGGCATCGTCCAGTGCTGCGGCGTCGGCAGCAGGGTACGAGACGCCGGACTGGCCGCCACCGCCGTCGTAGACGACGGTGCCGTCCTGCGTGACGAGTTGGGTGAAACTCCCCTCGACGCCCCCGCTGAATGCGGAGCCGAGTGACGAGGTTTCGGCCACGAGGACGATAGCCTGCGGTTCGATAGAGGGAAGCGGTGCGACGAACGCCATGTAGGCGATGCCGTCTTTTACGTACACCGTGGTTCGTTCCACGTCGTCGTCGGAGAGGTCGGCGCGCTCGGGAAGCGGGAGTTCGCCACCTTCGTAGAGTTTCGTGCCGACAGCAGTGTCTTCGGACGACCCGAGCACTTCGGTCGTCTCGGTGTTGATGAAGTGGAGCGCTGCCACGTCCGACGGCATATCTTCTTTCGCCTTCGACAACGCCTGCGAGGAGCGGTCTTCGGTGGTGCTCCCCGCCGACGGGTCGGCGGCGACGATGCTGACGAGTCTGGACCGCTCGTCAATCCACGAGTTCACCTGGAGACCCTGACGCTCGGCCTCGGTGAGCAAGTTGCCGCGAGCGTCTTCGTTGATGCTGGCCGCTGTCTGTTGGAACTGAACCAGCCCAACACCAGCAACGAGAACGGAGACGAGCAGCATCGCGGAGACGAGTCGCCGCATGTAGCTCTTCGTAATCGCATCGGGAAGCCGAGACTCGACTTCCTCGACGATGTTTCCGGCCATTACAGTGTACCAGTCGAATTTCACCGATAAATCCGAGCCTCTGAGTATCAAGCCCGATAACAGTAGTGTGAGGTGTCTGAACTGTACGGCTGACGGACGGACGTCAACCATAGATACATCGAGTGCCACGACCACACATGGACTTCGTCGTCCCCCTGCTCGTTGCGGGCTTTTGCATTGCGGCCCCGTCGCTCCTGTTCGTCGGGTTCGTCCGCCTCCTCGATAGCATGCGGGACGACGCGCTCGTCGAACGGGTCGTCGACCGACTCGACGAGAATGTCGAAGATGCCGGGACGACGGTCGACCCGACGCTGTTCCTCCAGACTGCACAGGAAAAGTCGCGCGAGCGAATGGTCGTCTGTCAGGAGTGCGGCGCGCCGAATATAGTCGGAAGCAATCGCTGTGGGATGTGCGGAACGCAGCTAAAACGAAGATAGCGAGGGAAGACTTAGAGGAAGTCTTCGATGTGGTCGGCGACTTCGTTCGGGGTGTCGCCGACGGGGACGCCCGCGTCGTTGAGGGCGTTAATCTTGGACTCCGCGGTACCCGTGCCGGAACCAGAGACGATAGCGCCAGCGTGACCCATGCGCTTGCCCGGCGGTGCCGTGCGGCCAGCGATGAAGCCAGCGACCGGCGTGTCCATGTTCTCGGCGATGAACTTCGCGGCCTGCTCTTCGTCTTCGCCACCAATCTCACCGCACATGACGACGGCCTCGGTGTCGGGGTCGTTCTCGAACGCTTCGAGCGCGTCGATGAACGAGGTGCCGATGATGGGGTCGCCACCGATACCGATGGCGGTGGTCTGGCCGATGCCGCGCTCGGTCAGGTTCGAGACGACCTGGTACGTGAGGGTGCCGGAGCGCGAGACGAGACCGACGTTGCCCTCCTCGAAGATGTTGCCGGGGAGGATACCGAGTTTGGCTTCACCGGGCGTGATGATACCCGGGCAGTTGGGGCCGATGAGACGGGTGTCGACCTCGGAGAGGCGCTTGTTGACCTTGGCCATGTCCTGCGTCGGGACGCCTTCCGTGATGGCGACGACGAGGTCGAGGTCCGTGTCGAGGGCCTCGAAGATTGCGTCGGCAGCGAACGCCGGCGGGACGAACACGACAGAGGCGTTCGCGTCTTCCTCTTCGACGGCCTCGTCGACGGTGTCGTAGACGGGGATGCCTTCGACTTCCTGACCGCCCTTGCCGGGGACTGCACCGGCAACGACGTTCGTGCCGTACTCCATCATCTGCTGGGTGTGGAACTTGCCTTCCCCACCAGTGATACCCTGTACAACTACACGCGTGTCGTCGTCGACGAAAATGCTCATTGGGCCACCTCCTTGGCGTTCTCCACAGCACGCTGGACGGCGTCCTCCAGCGTCGCTTCGACCTGCACGAGGTCGGTGTTCAGAATCTCCATCCCTTCCTCGGCGTTCGTGCCCGCGAGGCGGACGACGACCGGTTTCGGAATCTCGTCGAACTGCTCGAGTGCCTCGTTGATACCCTTGGCGACTTCGTCACCGCGGGTGATACCGCCGAAGATGTTGAAGACGACGGAGTCGACGTTCTCGTCGGAGAAGACCATATCCAGCGCGTTCGCGACGCGCTCTGCCTTCGCACCGCCGCCGATGTCGAGGAAGTTCGCGGGCGTCCCACCGTAGTAGTCCACGAGGTCGAGCGTCGTCATGACGAGTCCGGCACCGTTGCCGATGATACCGACGTTGCCCGACAGACGGACGTAGTCGAAGCCGTACTCGCCGGCCTTGGCTTCGAGTTCGTCCTCGTAGGAGTCTTCTTCCATCGCCGCGAGGTCGTCGTGGCGGAAGAGCGCGTCGTCGTCGATGTTCATGACGGCGTCCGCGGCCACCACGTCGCGGTCCGAAGTAATCATCACGGGGTTAATTTCGATGTCGGACGCGTCGTTGGCCTCGTAGAGGTCGTAGAGCGTCGAGAGGAACGAGGCAACGTCGAACGCAACGTCACGCGGGATACCAGCCTCGAAGACGACCTTGCGGGCCTGGTACGGGTGCAGGCCGAACGCGGGGTCGATGTGTTCGCGTGCGATGGCGTCGGGGTTTTCCTCAGCGACTTCCTCGATGTTGACGCCACCTTCGGTCGAGACCATCGCGACGGGTTTGCCCTCGCTGCGGTCCATCGTGATACCGACGTACAGTTCGTTCTCGAAGTCGACGCCAGCCTCGACGAGGACCTTCTCGACGGTGTAGCCCTTGAGGTCCATTCCGAGGATGTCCTCGGCGGCCTGCCGTGCCTCGTCTTCGTCCATGGCGATTTTGATACCGCCGGCCTTGCCACGCCCACCGACGTGTACCTGCGCCTTGATGGCAGCAGGGTATCCGATGTCCTCGACCGCCTCCATAACCTCGTCGACAGACGACGCAAGACGGGACTCGGGTACCGGAATCCCGGCCTCGGCGAAGATATTCTTCGCCTGATATTCGTGAAGCTTCATTCCATCCGTGGGAGGGGAAGGCACGCGCTTAAATCCCAATCATCTCGTTCAAGAACGTCCGGCAAAATCCGCCGACAGAGGTTCACTCGAGAGCGAAGAAATACTCGTCCATAAAATCAAAGCCGACGCCGAGCACGGCGAGTATCGAAGCCACCAGAGGTCCTGAGTGACGGTGTCGACCGCGTAGAACAGGTCAGCCCCGACACACAGTCCCCAGTCGAATCATCTCCCCCCGAATCTCTCCGGTGAGTCCGACTTTATCAGGCATGGTGACACACGCTGACCCATGCGCGCCGTCCGATTCCACACCCACGGCGGACTCGACGTGTTGCAGGTAGACGACATCGACGTGCCCGAGCCACAGGCCGACGAGGTGCTCGTCGAAGTCGCCGCTGCCGGCGTCAACCCCGTCGACACCTACTTCCGAGACGGGTCGTACCAACCCTTCGCGATGCCGATGATTCCCGGCGTCGATGTCGCTGGCGAAGTCGCAGCCGTCGGCTCCGGCGTCACTGACTTCGAGGAAGGTGACCCTGTCGTCGGTACCGGAATTGGAAAGGACCACTACGGCGGCTACGCCGAATTCGCGGCCGTCCCGACCGACCGTCTCGCTATCCTCCCAGAGGGAGTGGACCTCGTCGCGGCGGGCGGCGCGGGAGTTGCTGGCGTCACCGCGTGGCGCGCCCTCGTCGACCACGGCGGGATGCAACTCGGCGAGACGGTGCTGATTCACGGCGGGGCCGGGGGCGTCGGCCACGCAGCGGTCCAACTCGCCAGCGCAGCAGGGGCGCACGTCATCGCCACGGCAGCGCCGAACTCCCACGACCGCGTGTCTGAACTCGGCGCGGATGTCGTCCTCGATTACGCCCGCGACGACCTCTCCGAGGCAGTGAAAGACGCCGCGAAGGGTGACGGCGTAGACCTGACACTCGACCACCGCCTCGACGACTACCTCCAGTTTGACGCCGATGTGGCGACGACCGGTGGCCGAGTCGTCGGTATCGGCGAAAACGACCCGCAGGTCGGGTTCGAACTGTCATCCGCCGCTCGCGGGAAGGACCTCCAGATTACGATGATGAGCGTGTTCAACACGCCGAAACTCGCCGACCCGCTTCGCGAACTTGGCCACCTGATGGACGCGGGCGAGTTCGAAATCGACGTTGCCAGAACCTACGGACTCGACGAGGCGGGTGAGGCACAGCGCGCCGTCATGGAAGAGAGCTTCCTCGGCAAGCTTGTCATCATGCCCTGAGCAGTCTGCCGCGTCGCAAATCCAGCAGGGCCACTGAGCCACCGTTTCTTATGTCGTGTGCGAACAAATAACATCAATATGGCTGTCGATTTTGATTTTGATGGAACAGTCGCACTCGTCACAGGTGCCAGCGGCACGCTCGGCGGCGCAGTCGCCCGCGCCTTCCACGATGCGGGCGCGTCTGTCGCGGCCGCGGACGTGGTCGAACCGGACAACGAAGACGGCTTCTTCGACTCGGACGGCGTCCGATTCTACGAGGGAGATTTCACCGACGAAGGAGAGGTTGCACGCGTCGTGGACGCCGTAGACGTCGATTTCGGCCGTATCGACCACCTCGCGAACATCGCCGGAACGTGGCGCGGTGGGACGCCCATCGACGAGACGGAGGTCGAAACGTTCGATTTCCTCTTCGACGTGAACCTCAAGACGATGTTCCTCGCCTCGAAGTACGCGATTCCGCACCTTCGCGAGACGGAAGGGACCATCGTGAGCGTCTCCGCCCGGTCATCACTCGAGGGGGGACGGGAGACGGAATCTACCGAGCGTCGAAAGCGGGTGTTCGCCTTTTGACCGAGACGATTGCGGAGGAGAACCTCGGCGTCGTGCGCGCGAACGCGGTGATGCCGAGTGTCATCGACACACCGATGAACCGCGAGATGATGCCCGATTCGGACTTCGAGGCGTGGGTAGACCCCGAAGAAATCACCCGGACGATTCTCTATCTCTGTTCGGAGGCCTCGTCGGCGACCAGCGGTGCGGCGGTACCGGTGTACGGCGAGGTCTGACTCCCTCGCTGAGGGCTGACGTTTCATTGTCTCGGTGACACGAATGTCTCGATTTTGTGCTACTACCACCGCATCGTACGGAGCGCGCGCGAATTTTTGCACCCTGCGTGTGGCATTCACGAACACGACAACCGTTAGAAATTAGGAGTGAATAATCGCCAGTATTCGGACGAACGTGCCACCATATATAATCGTTTGGAGAAATGTGTAGCTTTTCCGCCCGATATGCGACGGCATACCGCGTCATTTATCACACCCTCGTCAGCAACACGGTGGTAGAACATGAGCGAACGTGAAACTTGGGCGACTAGAGCAGGGTTCATTCTTGCCGCAGTCGGCAGTGCAGTCGGTCTCGGGAACATCTGGCAGTTCCCGTTCAAGACCGCACAGTTCGGCGGCGCATCCTTCCTCATCGTCTACGTCATCGCCGCACTCGGCATCGGCCTCCCGGCCATCCTCGCCGAGTTCGTCATCGGTCGGAGAAGCAACCTGAATACCATCAGCGCCTTCGAGAAACTCGGCTACAAGAACTGGCGCTTCGTCGGTGCCCTCGGCTTATTCACCGGCTTCTGGATTTTATCCTACTACAGTGTCGTCGGCGGGTGGGTCCTTCGCTACGTCGGCGGGAGCCTGACGGGTGCGTACTTCGGTGCGCCCGCAGAATACTTCGGACAGATTTCGGCCGGGATGGACGCGCTCGCGCTTCACGCCGTCTTCATGGCCCTCGTCGTCATCATCGTCGCCGCTGGTATCGAAGACGGTATCGAGAAGGCCACGAAACTGATGGTTCCGAGCATCGTCGTCATCCTCGGCGCGCTCGCCGTCTTTGCCTTCACGCTCCCCGGAGCGTCCGAGGGCTACGCGTACTTCCTCTCGCCTGACTTCGACGCCCTCTTTGCGAACTTCGGCGACATCGTTCCCTTCGCCGTCGGGCAGGCGTTCTTCTCGCTGTCGCTCGGTATGGGTGCGATGATTACCTACGCCTCCTACATCGACGGCGACCAGAGCCTGTTCGGTGACGGTATCACCATCGTCTTCCTGAACAGTTTCGTCGGCATCCTCGCCGGCCTCGTCGTGCTTCCGCTCCTGTTCGCGCAGGGCATCGACCCCAACACGAGCGGTGCCGGTGCGGTCTTCATCAGCGTCGCCGGCGCGTTCGCCAACATTCCCGGCGGACAGATTATCGGCCTCATCTTCTTCCTCGTGGTGCTCATCGCCGCGCTCTCGTCGGCGATTAGCCTCCTCGAAGTCGTCGTCTCGTGGGCCATCGACAACTACGACGTGACGCGCCCACAGATGGCCATCCTCCTCGGAGGTGTCATCTTCCTGCTCGGTGTCCCCTCGGCACTCGACACGGCGTGGCTCGGCTGGTTCGACACGCTCGCGTACAAGTTCTTCCTGCCGGTTGGCGTCCTCGGCATCCTCGTCTTCACGGCGTGGGTCTACGGCGCGCCCGCCATCGACGAGGTCATGAAGGGCAGCGGTCTCGGTGAAGGCGTCGGCCTCACGTGGCTCTGGCTGGCCCGCACGTTCGTCATCGTCGCCGTCGTCGCGACGCTGGCACTGGGCTTCCAGACCCTGTTCCTCGGCGAGAACCCGGCTATCATCCCGCCCCTCTGAGGCGGCGAACGACCACCATTTTCGACAGGTTACGATTTATCGGTAGCAGTGCGTTTTCCCTGAGCATCTGACGGAGATTTTTGTGTATTGAGTGGGTAAAACCGTTAGATTTCTGCGGTGACGTATTCTCGGTTCGAAAGTCATTTTAGGTGCGGGCTGTCAATGGGTGTCAATGGCACGAGAAACATGGGCGACACGGCTCGGGTTCATCCTCGCCGCTGTCGGAAGCGCGGTCGGACTCGGTAACATCTGGCGGTTCCCGTGGCAGACCGCAGAAAACGGCGGGAGCGCGTTCCTCGTCGTCTACCTCGGAATCGTACTCCTCGTCGGGGTCCCCGGACTCCTCGGCGAGTTCGTCATCGGACGCCGCGCGAACAAATCACCCGTCGGCGCGCTCCGCGACCTCTCGGGGTCGAAAAAGTGGGGCGTCGCCGGCGCGCTCTCGGTTATCACCGGTCTCTCGCTTCTCTCGTTCTACAGTGTCGTCGGCGGCTGGATTCTCCGCTACCTCATCGAAAGCGGGGCCGCCGTCGTCGGCGGGAATCCCGCGTACTTCACCAACCCCGGACAGTACTTCGGCGGTGTCTCCGCCGGTACTGACGCTGCACTCTACCATCTCCTGTTCCTCGGACTGACCGCACTCATCGTCTTCGCCGGTATCCGCAAGGGCATCGAACTCGGCACCAAAATCATGATGCCCGCCGTGCTCGTCCTCCTCGTCACGCTCGCGGCATGGGCCGCGACACAACCGAACGCCGCCGCCGGATACGCCTTTTTCCTCCGATTCGACCCCTCCGTCATCTCAGAGAACTTCTTTGCTATCCTCGGTCCCGCCGCCGGACAGGCGCTCTTTACGCTCTCGCTCGGCGCGGGAACGATGATTACCTACTCCTCGTACCTCAGCGAGGACCAGTCGCTCCCCTTCGACGGAAGCGCTATTGCCGTGCTCAACACGAGCGTCGGTGTCATCACCGGTCTCGTCGTCTTTCCGCTCCTGTTCTCACAAGGTATCAACCCAGCAGAGACCGGAACCGGGCCGGGTGCGCTTTTCGTCGGCCTCGCGGGCGCGTTCTCGCAACTCCCCGCCGGAACACTCATCGCCACGACGTTCTTTGCCGTCGTGACGCTCGCGGCGCTGTCGAGTTCCATCAGCATGCTCGAAATTCCCGTCGCGTTCCTCGTCGACGAGTACGGCATCTCGCGCAAGCATGCGGTCATGAGCATGACCGCCCTTGTGGCCGTCACCGGGTCCGTCTGCGCGTTCAACCCTGCCATCTTCGGCTTCGTTGCTGGAACCCTCGTGAACATACTCTTGACCGCGGGTCTCGCGGTATTCTTGTTGTTCGTCGGTTGGGTTATGGGTCGCGACGCAATCGAGGAGTTTGCCTCGGGCGCGGGCGAGCTTGGACGAACCCTCGGCACGCCGTGGCTCTTCGCTGTCGGCGTCATCCTGCCTCTGTTCCTCGTCTTCACGCTTCTGACCCACTTCGGCGTGGATACGAGCATCGGCTTCTGGTGGACCGTCGCCGTCGCAGTCGTCGTCAGCGTGGCGGCGTTCTTCGGCCTTCGTCGCCCCGAGTCCGTCGTCTAACGAAGCGACCGACCGTCCACTCAATCTCCGTTTTTTCGCATTGTTTCACCGCGCTCCGGGTAGTTCCCCGTACAGTCTGCCGATTCCGTGTGCGCGTATATGATGATTGTTAAGGCTGTTTTTCGACGACTGTCGAAGAAAGGGTTGCCGGATTGCGGAACTCCTTTGACCCCAGAATACGCACCGACGTTTCAATGAGTGAAGGTGGTCTGGCATGACGATGGAAGACCGGATCGACGAACTACGGGAGAAGCGCGAGGAAGCGAAGAAGGGCGGCGGTGAGGACCGAATTGCCTCGCAGCACGAGAAGGGCAAGATGACCGCGCGCGAGCGCATCGACTACTTCCTCGACGACGGAACCTTCCAGGAGTTCGACCAGTTCCGGACGCACCGCAACCACAAGTTCGGGATGGAAGAGACGAAACTCCCCGGTGACGGTGTCATCACGGGCTACGGTGAGGTAGACGGCCGCACCGTCTTCGTCTTCGCCCACGACTTCACCGTCTTCGGCGGGTCGCTCGGTGAGGTGTTCGCCGAGAAGGTCTGTAAGGTGATGGACAAGGCGATGGAAGTCGGCGCGCCCGTCGTCGGCCTGAACGACTCCGCGGGTGCGCGGATTCAGGAAGGCGTCCAGTCGCTCGGTGGCTTCGGCGAAATCTTCCGCCGCAACACCGAGGCATCCGGCGTCATCCCACAGATTTCTGCAATCATGGGACCGTGTGCTGGCGGTGCGGTCTACTCCCCGGCGCTGACGGACTTCACCTTCATGGTCCGCGACACCAGCCACATGTTCATCACCGGGCCGGATGTCATCAAAACCGTCACCGGTGAGGAGGTCACCTTCGACGAACTCGGTGGGGCGACGACTCACACCGCGACGAGCGGGGTCGCACACTTCGCCACCGACACCGAAGAGCAGGCGCTCGACGATATCCGCCACCTCCTTTCGTATCTCCCGCAGAACAACGTCGAAGACCCGCCGCGCGTCGAACCGTGGGACGACCCGGACCGCGAGGACGAACACCTCGCCGAGGTGGTTCCGGACCAACCGAGAAAGCCATACGACATGCACGATGTCATCGGCGGCGTCCTCGACGAAGGCTCGTTCTTCGAGGTGCAGGAGGACTTCGCGAAGAACATCGTCGTCGGATTCGCCCGCCTCGACGGCCACTCGGTCGGTATCGTCGCCAACCAGCCCCGCGTGAACGCCGGAACGCTCGACATCGAAGCCTCGGAGAAGGCCTCCCGGTTCATCCGCATGTGCGACTCGTTCAACGTCCCAATCGTCACGTTCGTGGACGTCCCCGGCTTCCTCCCCGGCACCGACCAAGAGCACAACGGCATCATCCGCCACGGCGCGAAACTCCTGTACGCGTACTCCGAAGCGACGGTGCCCCTCATGACGGTCATCACGCGCAAGGCCTACGGTGGCGCGTACGACGTGATGGCCTCGAAGCACCTCGGCGCGGACGTGAACTACGCGTGGCCGACCGCCGAAATCGCAGTCATGGGTCCGCAGGGCGCGGTCAACATCCTCTACCGTGACGAACTGCAGGCGGCCGACGACCCCGACACTCGCCGCGACGAACTCATCGACGAGTACCGCGAGGAGTTCGCCAACCCGTACACGGCGGCCGACCGCGGGTACGTCGACGACGTTATCGAACCGGCGGAGACGCGCAAGCGCCTCGTCTCCGACCTCCAGATGCTGAAGACCAAGCGGAAGTCGCAACCGGACAAGAAGCACGGGAACATCCCGCTATGAACGGGGACACCCTGTCGGGGCTATCGATTCCCGACGACGCGGACCCGGAGGAGGCCGCCGCCATCGTCGCCGCCGTCGGCGCACACATCCGCGACCAAGCCGCCGCTGCTGCGGCCGCCGCCGCGAACACCGACGACGAGACGTGGAACGAAAAGCGCTGGCAGTACGCCGGGCGACTCGAATCGGTCACGGGATGCGGGCGTCGCGTCCCCTCCGGCGCACCCACGAACGCGTGGGCAGCGTCCGGGCGCGTCGATAGGTTCTAAGCGACTCTCAGTTTTCTTTCTCGCCTGCGGTTTGAGTGACGACCGCCGGGTCGTCCACGATGACGCCGTCGACCCCCCACTCGCGCAACTCCTCGACCGTCTCGTTGTCGGGGACCGTCCACGTGTTGACTTCGAATCCAGCGTCGTGCGCCGCTTCGGTTCGAGCCTCCGAGAGCAGTTCGTAGTGCGGGTGGATGGCAGTGCAGTCGAGTTTCGCGGCGACTTCGAGTGACTCGTCCCAGTCGTCGGCGAAGAGGAACGCGAGTGCGAGGTCGGTCGTCTCTCGAACCTCGCGGAGGGCGTCGTCGTCGAACGACGAGACCAGCACCTCGTTCGGCACGTCGGCAACGACGGAATCGAGGTCCGAAGCGAGGCCAGATTCCTTCAGTTCGACGTTGACACACGCCGTCTCCGGGAGCGCATCGAACACCTCCGCAAGCGTCGGAACCGACTCGTCTGTGTCGCCGACACGGAGTTTCCGGAGGTCAGAGAGCGTCGCTTCGGCGACCGGTCCCGACCCGTCTGTCATTCGGTCCAGCGTCTCGTCGTGAAAGACGACGAGTTCGCCGCTCGCACAGCGTCGCACATCGAGTTCGATAGCAGGCAAGCGCGCCGCGGCGGCGCGGAAGGCAGAAAGCGTATTTTCGGGTCCGAGAGCGGGACAACCGCGGTGTGCGAAAGCGCGCATGGAGGTATGTGAGGAAGACCGAGACTGAAAGCAATTTCTCAATTGACACACAGTAACAAACTGAAAACATGAGATATCGATAGACAATAGTTGTGACACCACCGACTATTTTCTCTAATATATTATCTGAAAGAAAGACTTTTCATTGCAGCTTGGTACCCTCCGAGCGATGCACGAGATTAACCGACGGCGATTCCTTCAGGGTGCAGGCACGGCCGGTGTAGCCGGACTTACTGGACTGTCCGGATGTACCGGGAGTCTCGGAGGGGGCGGCACGGCGACCATCAAGTTCTGGCACGCGATGGGTGGCGACACGGCGAAGTTGCTCGACGACATGGGGTCGGAGTTTGAGTCCCAGACTGAGGGTGTGAAACTCGAAGTCGCCTCCAAGGGGAGTTACCGCGAGACGCTGAACGCGACAACGTCGGCGGTGAAAGCTGGCAACCCACCCGCAGTCGCCCAGATTTTCGAAGTCGGGACGCAACTCGCCATCGACAGCGGGGCGTTCGTCCCCGTCGAGGACGTCATCCCGTCGGACCGCATCGACTACGACCAGTACCTCGACCCGGTGATGAACTACTACCGCATCGATGGGAAACTCAATTCGATGCCGTTCAACTCCTCGAACCCGGTTCTCTACTACAACAAAGACGCCTTCGAGGCGGCCGGGCTGGACCCCGAATCGCCGCCGAAGACGTTCGAGGAGGTTCGCGCTGCCTCCGAAGCGCTCGTCGCAAACGCGGACGTAGAGAAAGGAATCACGTTCGCAAACCACTCGTGGTTCGTCGAGCAGTGGTTCGCAGAACAGGACGCGATGCTCGTCGGCAACGAGAACGGTCGGGCTGGCACGCCGGTGAAGGCTAATCTGACGAGCGACGCCTCGCGGAACATCTTCGAGTGGTGGGCCGACATGTACGACGAGGGCTACTACCTCAATCCCGGTGTCGAAGCTTGGGGCGCGGCAGACCAGGCGTTCCTCTCGGGGAAGACGGGTATGCACATTACCTCTACCTCGGGTATCACGTCGCTGACCGCCGGTGGCAAGGAAAACGGCTTCGAGGTCGGCGTCAACTACCTGCCCGTGCCGAATGGGTCGCGCAACGGTGTGGTCATCGGCGGGGCGTCACTGTGGGTCCCGTCGGGCCTCTCGGACGCACAGCAGGAGGCCACTGCCGAGTTCCTCCTGTGGATGACCCAACCCGAACAGCAGGTTCGCTGGCACAAGGGAACTGGATACTTCCCTATTCACTCGGGCGCTGTCGAGACGCTCCAGAACGACGGCTGGTTCGACGAGAACCCCAACTACGTCACGGCGTTCGACCAACTCCGGGAGACGAAAGACAGCCCCGCAACCCGCGGCGCTGTCATGGGGCCGTTCCTGAAGACTCGGACTATCATCGAAGAGGGCTACGTCTCGATGATTCAGGGAACCTCGGTTGACGACGCGCTTTCGAGCATGGATTCGAAGGTCGAATCCGAACTCGAAGCACACGCCGAGAAGACCAACTGAACGCCCCGAACTCGCATTTCCTATGGTACGAGATATTCGCGCGTTCGACGACTCACGAACGGCAGCGGTGTTTCTGGCACCGACGCTCGCCGTGTTGGTACTGTTCCTCTACTATCCATCGTTCGAGACGTTCCGGCTCAGCCTCTACGAGACGTTACTTCTGGGCCAACAGACGACGTTCGTCAGCCTCGACAACTTCGTCACGCTCGCCACGTCGCCGGAGTACCACAACAGCCTGTTCGTCTCCTTTGCCTTCGCGGCCGTCGTGGTCGTGGGGTCGCTGACGATTGCGCTGTTCGTCGCCTACCAACTCTACCGCGTCGACAAGTGGCGGTCGGTCTATCTGGTCGCGGCCATCTGGCCCTACGCCCTCCCGCCCGCAGTCGCCGCGACAGTGCTTCTGTTCCTCTTGCACCCGAATCTGGGCGTCATCACCCACTACATCGAGTTGATTCCCGGTGTCGAGTTCGACTGGTTCACGAACGGACCGCTCGCCTTCGGCGTCCTCGCCGTCGTCGCCATCTGGAAGCAACTCGGCTACAACATCGTCTTTCTCCTCGCCGCGCTCCACAACGTGCCGGAGTCGCTGGCGGAGGCCTCCCGCCTCGACGGCGTCGGGTCGCTGACGATGCTCCGCGAGGTGTACGTCCCGCTCATCTCACCCACGCTCGGCTTTCTCGTCGTCATGGACACTATCTACGCGTTCTTCTCGACGTTCCCGCTCGTGGACCTGATGACAAGCGGCGGGCCGAACGGGGCGACGAACCTCCTCATCTTCAAACTCTACCGCGACGCGTTCGAGTTCAACAGCCTCGGCCTCGCCTCGGCGGAGTCCATTGTCCTCTTCGGAATCGTCTCGATACTGATGGTGGCACAACTGAAACTGACGGGCGAATACGCCCACTACGGGGCCTAACATGGCGGTCGAAGACACCTCCATCACGGCTGAGTCGACGACCGTGGGGCTGCCGGATACGCTGTGGGTCCACCTCTCGCTTATCGTCTCTATCGTCCTCATGGGTGCGCCCTTGCTCCTCGCGTTGCTGATGAGCACCCAGTCGACCGCCCAGATTTACGACGTGACGAACCTCTCTCCCGGCGGGCACGCCCTCAAAAACTACCAGAGCGCCCTCTTCGAGTACGACCTCGCGCAGTACATCCTCAACTCGCTCGTAATGGCGAGTATCGTCGTCGTCGGGAAGGTGTCGCTGTCGCTTCTGGCGGCACTGGCCATCGTCTACTACGACTTCCCGTACAAAGACGCCACCTTCGCGTTCGTTCTCCTGACGCTGCTTCTTCCGGTTCCGGTTCGCATCGTCCCGCTTTTCGAACTCATGGCCGACCTCGGGTGGGCGAACTCGATGCTCGCCATCACCGGCCCGTACATCGCCAGCGCGACGGCGGTGTTCCTGTTCCGACAGCACTTCCTGAGCATCCCCTCGTCGCTCGTGGAGACGGCCAGACTCGACGGCGTCGGCCCCATCGAGTTCCTCGTGGACGTGCTCGTTCCGATGTCGCGCGGCATGATTGCCGGCGTCTCGGTCATCACGTTCGTCTACGCGTGGAACCAGTACCTCTGGCCGCTCATCGTCGTCTCCGACCAGCACAAGCAGGTCGTCCAAGTGGGTATCAGCTACCTTCAGAGCGCCAGTCAGGCTGGCCAGACGCAGTGGGGACTCATCATGGCGGGGTCGATACTCGCCCTCAGCGTCCCGCTCGTCGTCCTCGTCGTCCTGCACCGACCGCTCCTCGAAACATTCGCCCTCCAACAAAAGTGACATGACTGCAATCGAACTCGACTCAGTGACGAAACGATTCGAAGACGTGACCGCCGTCGACAGCATCTCTCTCGCCGTCGACCCCGGCGAGTTCCTCGTCCTCGTCGGTCCATCTGGCTGTGGGAAATCGACGACGCTCCGCATGGTCGCCGGTCTCGAAACCGTCTCCGACGGGGTGCTCGAAATCGGTGGCGACCGAGTAAACGGCGTCGAACCGAAGGACCGCGACGTGGCGATGGTCTTCCAGAACTACGCGCTGTTCCCGCACATGACCGCCGAGCGCAACATGACCTTCGGCGCGGACGCCGCCCGCGACATCTCCGAATCGGAACTCTCGAAACGGGCGGCCGAGGTGGCTGAAATGCTCGGTATCGAAGACTTACTGGACCGCAAACCGGCCGCTCTCTCTGGCGGCGAACGCCAGCGCGTTGCCATCGGCCGCGCGCTCGTCCGCGAACCCTCGGTCTTCCTCATGGACGAACCGCTGTCGAACCTCGACGCCAAGCTCCGCATCCAGATGCGGACGGAACTTGCCTCGCTGCACCGTCGCCTCCAGACGACCACAGTGTACGTCACCCACGACCAGACGGAGGCGATGACCCTCGGCGACCGCGTCGCCGTGATGAACGACGGCCACGTCGAGCAGGTCGCCCCGCCGCAGGAACTCTACGACCGCCCCGCGACCCGGTTCGTCGCAGAGTTCATCGGCGAACCCGCGATGAACGTCCTCCCGGTCGAGGTTCGCAGCGACTCCGTCGCCCACGACAGCGGCCTCGACGTTCCCATCTCTGCCGGTAAAATAGACTCGACGGCCGAAGCGGCGGACCTCGGTGTCCGGCCCGAAGACATCGACATCACGACTGCGGAAACTGCCAGCAACTCCGGTTTCTGCACTGCGACTGCTGAAGTGACTGTGACAGAACCCCTCGGCGACAGTCTTCTCGTCCACTGCCGACTCGGTGACGAGACGGTACAGGTCTCGACGACCCCGCGGGCGGCGTTCGAACCCGGCGAACGGGTTGTCCTGACGGTCGATGCCGACCGCTCACATCTATTCGACCGCGAAAGTGGCGAGGCAGTGTACCACGCACCGGCGACGGCAGTCGAAGAGTCCGAGGGCACGGCTCCGAGCGCCGAAGCAGTCGCTCCCGGAGCAGGCAGAGAAGAGATTCAGTAGTAGAATCGTCTGTGTCGAGAATTACGCGGCCTGACCGCCCTTCTTGCGGGTGATGTAGCCCGCGATGCGGTTTCGAACGCTCTTCGATTCGACGGTGGTCAGTTGGTCGACGCTGTCCTTGTTGGTCTCGAAGTCCGTGTTGAACGCCTGCGGGTAGCGCTCCAGCAGGATGTTACCCAACTGCTTGACGTATTTGGGCTTGATTGCCATGTCCGAGATTTCCCCGGACGAACACTAAAACGATTCGTTCCGTCTTTCCGCGGCCAACCCGCGCCACCCGGTGTGTTCGTCGATGCGTTCGAACGCCTCTCGCTCGGCCTGACCGCCGCACGCCGCCACGGTCTCTTCGAAGTACGCGAGTCGAGAGAGTAGTTCGTCGGTATCGAACGCGGGCACGTCGAGTCGAGAGGCCGCAACTGTCGCGTCGATGACCGCCCCGAACGCCCGGTTGATGGTGAACGGGCGGGTCTGTTCGACTGCCGCGTCGATGGGGCGAAGTTCCCACCGCTCCCAGTGGGTTCCGTCATCGTCGCCGGACTCGACCATCCCAGCCTCGACTTCGGCCCACGCGTCCGCCGAGTCGAGAACAGGTGCCTCCTCCTCGCGGATGGTCATCGCGGCGTCCACGAAGTCCCGCGGGTCGCTGACGAACTGAACGACGCCGCCATCCTGTCGGTGGAAGTTGCGGCGCGTGCGGGTGTTGCCCCACGTGGTGGCAGTGACAACGTCCTCGTCCTCGTCTGGTGCATGAAGTCCCAGCGCGGCGAAGTTCCACAGCCCGTTCGGGCCGAGGGTCGCGACGACTGATTCAGTGACGCCGCGGAGTTCGACCGGCCACTCGACGGTCTCGTCGGCTTCGTCACCTCCGCCTTCGCCTTCCTCGTCGCGGCTCATAGCGGCACCCCCCGTTCCAGTGCGACAAACGTCGCCGCGCAGACGATGTCGGCCGTCGTGCCGGGATTGATTCCCTCGGCGACGAACTCCTCGGCCAACGTCTCAGCCTCGTCGAGGTCGGAGACGGCCGCTGCGCGGTTCATCACGTCGCGGGCGACGGCCTCGCCGTGGTTCGTCACGACGAGCGTGTCAGGCTCTTCGGTGAGGAGGTCGATGAACGCCCGCGCCACACGGTCGGTAACTGGTCCCTCGTCGTCAAGGATGGAGTCGGCGGCGCGGAACGTCCGGGCGAATCTGCCGGTCCACTCCCGCGCGTTCGCATCTCGCTCTGCACTGAGGTCCATCACGTCGTAGAGTGTCAAATCACGTTCTCGGAGCGCGGGTTCGGCAGCAGACCCGTGGCGAACGTCGAGGTCTGAGGCGTCTTCCGGCGGGTCGCCGACGGCGACAGCCACGTGTTCGAACGCCCGGTAGAACGACACCGCGTCGTCCACGGTCGTCGCTTCCGCGACGCGAGTCGCGCCCTCCGGTGAGAGGTCGCCCGCGGCCGCGGCTTTCACGAGCGGGACGAGAAGCAGGAGACACCCGAACTGCGTGTTGCCGCCACCTTGGTTGCTCATCCCGGCGACCGCTGTCTCGAATGCCTCGCCGACCGAGGCACCCTCTTCCGCCAGACGGAGCCCTGACCCCGACCCGACAGCGCCGGTCAGGAAGTGCTCGAAGTGGAGACCCGAGAGGTCGCGTCGGCGGTCCACGTTCCCCGGTTTGGGCGTCCCGGCGACTTCGAGGAGGAGTGCGAGTTCGGCGTGTCGAGCGGGTCCAAATCCACGCTCCGTGACCGAATTCGACATCAGACGGTCGCCTCCCGGTCGTCGTCCGAAACTGACTCCTCGTTCCGCTTTGCGAACCACCCGTCAGTTGCAGTCCGCACCCGCTGAAGCACCGCCGGATTATCGCTCGGCCGCCCGACGCTCACGGCGTCGGCCCCGTATTCGAGATATTCGTGGACAGTCTTCCGGTCACGGACGCCGTTGTTGGCGATGACAAATAGCTCGGGCGCGGCGACGACGACATCCGCGACGACTGCCTCGGAGTCCATCGCGTCGATGTGTATCCAGTCTGCCCCGGCGTCGGCGAGGGCTTTGGCGAGGCCCGGCAGAGAGACGCCATCGACTTCCGTGCGAACCTTCACGCCGACTCGTGCGCCTTCTGCTCGCGCGGTTTCGACGTATTCGACGAGTCTGTCGGTGTCGCGGAGGAGCGTCTCTCCGCACCCAACTGCACAGAGTTCGTCTTGTCGGCAGTGGGCGTTGATTTCGATGCCTGCGCCGTGGTCGGCGCAGACCGCGGCGACGTCCCCAATCGGGTCGCCCGTCGTCGCCCGGACGTTGACCGCGGCGAAGATATCTGGGCCGTCTGTTGCTTCCAATTCGGCCAATTGCTCGGCGATGAACCCCGTTGGGTCGTCGGTGATGAACTCAGACCGGTCGCGCGCGACGAGTTCCTTCGCAGCCTCCTGTGCTGTCTCGTCGATGGCGACGCCGCCAAGGAACGCAGCCCCCACGTACGGGGCGGCAGCACGCGCCCAGTCGGCGTCAGACTCGCCGCTGAGGCTCGCCACGGCGACGCGAGGGGCGAACATCACGACACCTCCGCGAACGCCTCGGCGACGGCACGGGCGACGCGAGCGGCGTCCTCTGTCCCGTCGATTCGAGTGTCAGTGTTGACGATTGGCCTGTCGAGGTCGGTGCCGTCCGCGTCGTCGAGGACGAACGCGTCCGCGAAGGGGTACGCTTCGGCGACACCGGCGGTCGAGGGGTCGTACCCGATTCCTTCCATGAGGTCGGCAGCGGGACCGGAGAACACGTGGTCTTCGACGAACGGGGAGACGGCAACGACCGGCGTCTCCGCGAGCGCGTCGGCGAAGTCGTCGAGCGCCAGCATCGGGCCGATGCTCGTAACCGGGTTCGAGGGGCCGACGACCACAGGGTCGGAGAGCGCGTCGGCGACTTCGGGCGTGATAGTTGCCTCGTCCGCGCCGCGGAATTCCACGTCCCGGACTTCGGGTGCGGCGCGGTGGTGGACCCAGTACTCCTGAAAGTGCATCACGCCTTCGTCGGTGTGGACGAGGGTGGCTACCGGGTCGTTGCTCATGGGCAAGAGCGACACGTCGAGGGCGAAGGCGTCCGCGAGCGTTTGTGTGACCTCAGTGAGCGAGTTGCCTTCGTCGAGGAGGGAAGTCCGGGTAATGTGGACCGCGCGGTCTCGGTCGCCGATTTCCATAAACTCTGCGACACCCGAAAAGCGTCGCCAGCGGGCGATGTCGCGACCGACGGTCTGGGCCTCAGCAGGGAGGTATCGCGGGCCGGGTTCGAGACCCGCGGCGTCGGCGAGGCGGTGGAGTTCGTCGTCCGTCTCGGTGGTGTCGCCCGCGATGCCCCACCAGCGGTCGGTGTCGAGGACGCCACCACCCGAAAAGAGGACGGTGTCGAGGTCGGGACAGACGAGGTGGCCGCCGAGTTCGACATCGTCGCCGGTGTTTGCGACGACCGTCGTCTCAGCGGGGTCGAACACCTCGGCGGCCCCATCGAGAAGTTTGGGGGTGCCCGTACCCCCGGCGAGGAACGTTACCATGCTCCGGCGTAGGGTGAGCGGCGGTTTGAAAGTTCCTTCACCGGAGACGGTGACCCCCCACAGAACGGGAGACTGCTACCGAACCCACGGAAGTGAATGGTCGGCTATTTGATGCCTGTTGCCCAACTGCCGCTATGACCGTGGTCAAAGACAGCGTCCACGACTACATCTCTCTGGACCCCGTGGCCGCCGACCTCGTCGATACGCCCGAGTTCCAGCGCCTCCGCCATATCAAACAACTCTCGACGGTTCGTCTCGTCTACCCCTCGGCGAGTCACACGCGATTCGAACACAGCCTCGGGGTCTATCACCTCGCCTCGCGCGCCCTCTCACACCTCGGTATCGAAGGCGAGGAAGCCGCCCACGTCCGTGCCGCCGCTCTCCTCCATGACATCGGACACGGCCCCTACGGCCACCAGACCGAGGACCTCATCCGCCGCCGAACCGGCCGCGACCACGACGAGATTCACGACCTGCTCGACGGCTCTGTCGTCGGTGAGGCGCTCGAAGCACACGGTCTGGACCCGGTGCGGGTCGCCGATATCGTCGACGGCGCGGGTGGCCTCGGCCAACTCGTTTCGGGGGAACTCGACGTAGACCGGATGGACTATCTCGTCCGCGACGCCCACCACACCGGCGTCCCCTACGGCACTATCGACCACGGCCGACTCGTCCGCGAACTCCGGTATCGAGACGGGGAACTCGTCCTCGCCGAGGGGAACGTCCAGACCGCCGAATCCCTTCTCCTCGCCCGCGCGCTGATGAATGGGACGGTCTACCGCCACCACGTCTCCCGAATCGCGGGTGCGATGCTCGAACGCGCCTCTGAGCGACTCGTCGACGACGGCCTCCCAATCGAGGAGTTCGTCCGAATGGCCGACCACGACCTGCTCGTCGCGCTCGGTGAACGCGTCCCCGACCTCGGGGAACGAATCGAACGCCGCGACCTGTACAAGCGGGCGGTCTGGGCACCAATCGACGCGGTGCCAGCGGATGTCGTCGAACTCGGGTACGAGGCGACCCGCGAAGCGGAACGCGACATTGCAGAGGTGGCCGCCGTGGACCCAGAGTCAGTCATCGTCGATTCCCCGTCACGGCCTCGTATCAAGGAGTCGCGGTCGCGCGTCGTCGTCAACGGCGTCGTCCGGCGACTCGAAGACGCCTCGGAACTCGTCGGCGCACTGCGGGCCTCCGAGCGAATCCAGTGGCGACTCGGCGTCTACGCGCCCGACGCGGTTCGAGACGAAGTTGCGGCGGCCGCAGTCGATGTGCTTGGGCTTCCGATGCGCGTGACTGCGCCCGTGTGATTTCCATTCTCGTACTCGACTATCGGCAATTCCCGTACTCGACTATCGGCACCGAACTCCGCCCGACCCTTTTTACCCGGTGACGGTCGAACCCCCACCATGGCGACCATCAAGGACAGCGTCCACGACCACATCGAGGTCACGGGCGTCGCTGAAGCCCTCCTCGATACGCCGGAGATGCAGCGACTCCGCCGTATCAAGCAGTTGGGAACGGTCCAACTGGTCTATCCCTCCGCGAATCACACGCGATTCGAACACAGCCTCGGGGTCTACCACCTCGCCTCGCGCGCCCTCTCACACCTCGGTATCGAGGGTGACGCTGCGGCCCACATCGAGGCGGCCGCCCTCCTCCACGACGTTGGCCACGGCCCCTACAGCCACAACATCGAGGACGTGACCCACCGTCACACCGGCAAGTACCACGACGACGTGGAGGAACTCGTCACCCGGGGGACTGTCGGGTCGGTTCTCGACGACCACGGACTCGACCCGAAACGGGTTGCTCGCCTCGTCGCCGGGGACGCGAAGTTCGGCCAACTCGTCTCTGGCGAACTCGACGTAGACCGGATGGACTACCTCGTCCGCGACGCCCACCACACCGGCGTCCCCTACGGCACCATCGACCACGAGCGACTGATTCGGGAACTCACCTTCGTCGACGGCGAACTCGTCCTCGCCGAAGGGAACGTCCAGACCGCCGAATCCCTCCTCCTCGCCCGGGCACTCATGAATCCGACCGTCTACGCCCACCACGTCGCTCGTATCTCGAAGGCGATGCTGCGCCGCGCGTCCGAGCGACTGCTCGCGGAACCCGACATCGACGCCTACGAACTGCGCCGAATGGACGACTACGACCTGCTGGTCGGCCTTCGACTCAACCCCTCGACTAGCGAGTTCGCCGAGCGGTTGGCCACCCGCGACCTGTACAAACGAGCGGTCTGGGCCGAACTACAGGACGTTCCCGAATCGCTCCTCGACGCCGACCACGAGACGATTGCCGAGTTCGAACGGGATATCGCCGACGTTGCGGACGTACCCCCCGAGTCTGTCATCGTCGATATCCCCTCGCGCCCCTCGATGACAGAGTCGTCCTCTCGCGTGATGGTCAACGGCGAGATTCGGCAGTTAGAGCGCGAGTCACCGCTCGTGCAGGCGCTCAGGACCGCACAGGAACAGCAGTGGCGACTCGGTGTCTACGCGCCCGCTGACGAGACAGACTCCGTCGGCCGCGCGGCCGCCGACACCCTCGGATTGGACGTAAGCGGTGCCCTCGTCAACGAGGTTCGAAGCGGTCTCAACGCGACGCTCGACGACTTCGAGTAGGTCGTCTCCGCGGAGAGGCACGCGGTCGTCCCATCTCGATGCGGGAGGTTCAAGCGGCACGGCGACCGACTCCCGAGCGATGCAACTCGAGGGGACCGTACTTCGTGGCCGGGACTTCGAACCGGTCGAGGGCCGGGTCGTCGTCGAAGACGGAACGATAACCGCCGTCGAGGAGACGGCCACCGATTCGACCGATATCATCCTACCAGCGTTCGTCAACGCGCACACGCACCTCGGTGACTCCATCGCGAAGGAGGCGGGTGGCGGACTCTCGCTGGACGAACTGGTCGCCCCGCCGGATGGGTTGAAACATCGGCTACTCCGGGCGGCGAGCACCGAGGAGAAGGCGGCCGCGATGGCTCGCTCGCTCCGCATGATGGAACAAAGCGGGACCGCGGCGTGTCTCGAATTCCGCGAAGGCGGTGTCGAGGGCGTCGAAACCATTCGGATGGCGCTCGACGGCCGCGACATCGAGGCCGTCATCCTCGGCCGAGAGACGGCGGATGCGATGCGAGAAGCAGACGGATTCGGCGCGTCGGGGGCGCGAGACGCCGAGTTCGGAGAACTCAGAACCGAGACCGCAGCGGCTGGCAAACTGTTCGGCATCCACGCGGGCGAGCGTGACCCCCACGACGTGGCTCCCGCGTTGGACCTCGACCCCGACTTCCTCGTCCACATGGTCTACCCCGAACCGTCTCACCTCCAGCGCGTCGAAGACAACGAGATTCCAATCGTCGTCTGCCCGCGGTCGAACCTCGTGACTGGGGTGGGCGTCCCACCCATCAGGGAACTCGTCGAGCGAACGACCGTCGCTCTCGGCACGGATAACGTGATGTTGAACAGCCCCTCGATGTTCCGCGAGATGGAGTTCACGTCGAAACTGGCGGACGTGCCCGCCGTCGAGATACTCCGCATGGCCACCGTCAACGGCGCGGACATCGCCGACCTGAACTACGGCCTCGTCGAGGAGGGCCGCGACGCGAAACTCCTCGTCCTCGACGGCGACTCGGACAATCTGGCCGGCGTCCAAGACGTGGTTCGCGCAGTCGTCCGCCGCGCCGGGATGGCCGACGTGAAAAACGTGTACCTGTAATCGGAGGACACCTGTCCCGTCCGACATATTCTCGCAGTAATCCGCACGTAGCAAAGCGTTATTAGCGGCCTCGATAATATGTTACCAAGTGTCATAGAGATGTACGACCGAATCATCGTCCCAATCGACGGGTCAGACGGCTCCGAGCGCGTCACGACCCACGCCGCCGCACTCGCTGAGATTCACGGTGCGGAACTTCACGGCGTGTACGTGATGAACGCCGGAAGCTTCGCGGGTCTCCCGATGGAAACCTCGTGGGAGGGCATCGACGACCTGTTGCGTTCGGACGCCAAGGCCGCGGTCAGTCTCGTCGAGCACGCCGCCAACGAGCGGGGCGTCCCGGTCGAGACACATATCCTCGAAGGCACACCGAGTCGAGAAATCGTCAAGTTCGCCGAGCGCGGCGAGTGCGACCTCATCGTGATGGGGACACACGGACGCGGTGGTATCGACCGCCTCCTCCTCGGTTCGGTCGCCGAGAAGGTCGTCCAGGCGTCTTCGGTTCCCGTCTTGACCGTTAGAATCGAGGGCGGAAATCAAGAATCGGACCCGGTCGTCGAGGCCGCCTCCGCCGAAACCAACGCCGGTGCGCCGGAATCCGCGAGCGACGCTGCGGCGACCGCCGACGGCGAGCAGTAGCGACCCGATTTCTTACGCTTCAGGTGCGGGACGGAGGTGCTCGCAGTCTCCGGCATGGACGCGCTTTTCGCCATCGTCTGTCCGGACAACCAGCGTCCCCGGGTGTTCGATGTCGATAGCCTCGCCTTCGATGACGCCACTCGCCGTGTGGACGCGAACCCGTCGCCCGAGTGTGTCTGCCCGCTCGCGCCACGCCGGGAGGACGCTGTCGAGGTCTGCGTGGAGTTCGTCGAACCGTTCGAGCACCCGCTGGACGAACACGCGACGTTCGACAGGCCCGGATTCGATAGCGACGCTCGTCGCCTCCTCCGGGAGCGCTTCGGGGTCGATATTGACGTTGATGCCCGGTCCGATGACCAACCACGAGACGCGGTCCGCCTCGCCTTCCATCTCGGTGAGGATGCCGCAGAGTTTTCGGTAGTCGTGGTTGGACGCTTGGGCACCCGACGAGCGATTGTTCGCTTCGCTCACGATAACACCGTCAGACTCCGGCGAGCCTGACGAGCGATTGTTCGCTTCGCTCACAATCACGTCATTCGGCCACTTGATACTCGCATCTACTCCCGCCTCACGCGCCGCATCGCACACGGCGACGGCCATCGCGAGCGTGTACAACGGTGCAAACGCAGGCGGTTCGTCGGGGCGGATGAGCACACTCATCCAGACGCCGCCGTCGGGCGAGGTCCACACGCGCTCTTTTCGTCCCTTGCTGGCTGATTGCTTGCGGGCGACGACGACGATGTCGCTTGCGCCCTCGGCGGCGAGTTCGCGGGCGCGCTCGTTCGTCGAGGCCAGCACCTCGTGAAACTCCACGTCGTAGTCGGCTTCCAGCCCGTATTCGATTGCCGGACCGCCGTACTCCGGTACGTCGGCGACGACGTAGCCGTTGGGGGTACTCTCGACGACGAACCCCTCCTCGCGGAGCGACTCGACGTGCTTCCAGACGGCGGCACGAGAAATGTCGAGTTGGTCGGCGAGTTCGGGTCCGGAAACTGGCCCCTCGGCGAGTGCGGAAAGGAGGGCGCGTCGCGTGTCGCTCATGAGAACGGCTACTCACGCGTGTGAAAAGAGGTTCGCGGTTCCCGTTCGGAGTTCGCTGCGGCGGGGAGCGACGACTGTCGCGTCCTATTCGAGGACGAGAAGCACGTCGCCCATGTCGACGCTGTCGCCCTCGCCGACGAGGACCTGCGAGACGGTGCCGCCGCGCTCGGCGACCACGTCGTTTTCCATCTTCATGGCTTCGAGGACACAGACGGTGTCTCCGGGTTCGACTTCGTCACCCTCGTCGACGGCGACGGAGAGAATCGTCCCCTGCATCTCGGCGGTGACGGACTCGCCGTCGCCTTCGATAATCTGCTGTTGGTCGCCGCCGCTGTCCTCACGGCGCTTGCGCGGCCCCGACGGCTTCGACGCGCCGCCCGCGCTGCCGTTGATGTCGCCCAGCGGGATGGCGGGCGCGCCGCGTTCTTCGAGGCTCACCTCGAAGCGCTTGCCGTTGACCTCGACGGTGAAGGTCCGCTCGGTTACGTCCTCCTCGCCGTCGTCGTTGTTGACGGCTTCGGGTGCCCACCGCTCGACTGCGGCCTCGATACGCTCGGGGTCGAGAACGTTGTCGAGGTACTTCGTAGTGTGGCTTCCCTCGCGGAACGACTCGTCGGTGAGCATGAGGCGGTGGAACGGAATAACCGTCCGCAGCCCCTCGATTTCGAACTCGGCGAGTGCGCGCTCGGCACGGGCGAGGACCTCCTCGCGGTCCGAGGCGGTCACGATGAGCTTCGCAATCATCGAGTCGTAGTCGCCGCCGATTTCGTCGCCCTGACGGACGGCGTCGTCCATGCGGACGCCGATACCGCCCGGTGGGTCGTAGGTCGTGAGCGTGCCGGTCGCGGGCGCGAACTCCTTTTCGGGGGCTTCCGCGTTGATACGGAACTCCATGGAGTGCCCCTCGATTTCCACGTCGTCCTGCGAGAAGTCGAGTTCCTCACCGGCGGCGACGCGAATCTGCCACTTCACCACGTCGATACCCGTCACTTCCTCGGTGACGGTGTGTTCGACCTGAATCCGCGTGTTGACCTCCATGAAGTAGAACTCGCCGTCCTCGACGAGGAATTCCACCGTCCCCGCGTTGGTGTACTCTGCGGCCTTGACACCGCGGCGCGCGGCCTCACCGATTTGCTCGCGCAGGTCGTCGGAGAGCGCCGGGGAGGGAGCTTCCTCGATAATCTTCTGGTGGCGGCGCTGGAGCGAGCAGTCGCGCTCGCCGAGGTGGCGCACGTTGCCGTGTTCGTCGGCGAGAATCTGCACCTCGATGTGGCGCGGCGCTTCGAGGTACTTCTCGACGTAGACAGAGGCGTTGTCGAAGTACGCCTCACCCTCGCGCTGGGCCGTCTCGAACTGGTCGTCGACTTCCTCCTCGGTGCGGACGACCTTCAGACCGCGGCCGCCACCGCCACCTTCGGCCTTGATAGCGACCGGGTAGCCGTAGTCCTCGGCGACAGCCTTCACGTCCTCGGCGGACTCGGCGGGTTCGGTCGTTCCGGGGACGACGGGCACGTCGGCGTCCTGCATGAGCGAGCGCGCCTTGGTCTTCTCCCCGAGTCGCCCCATCGCGTCGGCCGACGGCCCAATCCACTTGAACTCGGATTCTTCGACCTTGCGGGCGAACCTGGCGTTCTCCGCGAGGAACCCGTATCCGGGGTGGATGGCGTCGGCGTCGGCCTTGCGGGCCGCCTCGATGACTGCCTCGTGGTCCAGATACGAATCTGCCGCACGAGCGGGACCGATGTTGTACGCCTCGTCGGCGTATCGCACGTGGCCACCGTGCTTGTCGGCCTCGCTGTAGACAGCGACGGTTCGGACACCCAACTCTTCGCACGCACGCATGACGCGTACTGCGATTTCACCTCGGTTGGCGACGAGAACCTTACTGAACATTTACGGTAGTCTTTCAGGGAACCACACGTTATTCTATCGGTTTCTCCAACGCGCGTCGGCCACTCGTTCGCTAATCGTCGAATAGTATCGTTAACCATGATGGATTCGGGCGATTTTCCCGCTGTCAGCCGCCGAACACGGTGAATATCGGATCAAATCCAAACGACCTTATGCGTGTGAGACACTACGACACGGGTAATGGCAGTACGAATCGGAATCCTCGGCGCAACCGGTGCAGTCGGACAGCGATTCATCCAACTCCTCGAAGACCACCCGACCTTCGAACTCGCGGCAGTGACCGCCAGCGAGTCGAGCGCGGGCAAGACGTACGGCGAGGCTGCAAAGTGGCGAGTCAATACGCCGATTCCGGACGATGTGGCGGCGATGGAAGTCGGTCGAACCGACCCCGCGGACGTTCCGGACGACGTTGACCTCCTGTTTTCGTCCCTCCCGTCGTCCGTCGCGGCCGAGGTCGAACCGGATTTCCTCGAAGCGGGCTACGTCGTCTCGTCGAACTCTTCGAACGACCGCATGGCCCCCGACGTGCCGCTCACCATCCCCGAAATCAACCCCGGCCACCTCGACCTCATCGAAGTCCAGCGCGACGAGCGCGGGTGGGACGGCGCGCTCGTGAAGAACCCGAACTGCTCGACCATCACGATGGTCCCGACGCTCGCCGCGCTCGACCAGTTCGGTCTCGACCGCGTCCACGTGACGACCCTGCAGGCCGTCTCCGGTGCGGGCTACGACGGCGTCACCTCGATGGAGATTATCGACAACGCCATCCCGCACATCGGCGGCGAAGAAGAGAAGATGGAGACCGAATCGCGCAAGCTCCTCGGCACCTTCGACGGCGCGGAAGTCGCGCTCCACGACGCCGAGGTCAACGCCTCCTGTAACCGCATCCCGACGCTCGATGGTCACCTCGAAAGTGTCTTCGCCGACCTCGTCGAGGACGCCTCGCCTGAGGATGTCGCCGCCGCGATGCGCGAGTACCCCGGCGTCGACCTCCCGAGCGCGCCCGAGCAACTCATCCACGTCTTCGAAGACAACTACCGCCCGCAACCGCGTCTCGACCGCGACCGCGGCGACGGCATGCAAATCTCCGCCGGTGCGATTCAGGAGACGCCCAACGGCGTGAAGTACAACTGCCTCGCCCACAACACGATTCGCGGCGCGGCCGGTGCGTCGGTCCTCAACGGCGAACTCCTCGTCGAAGAAGGCTGGATCTGAGGCGGCCGATTTCGAGACCGACGACCTGAGCTAAATCCAACTCTCGCGGTCGGTCTTACGACTCGATTCGTTCCCAGCGTGCTGCCACTCGTGAGCTAACAGTCCGTACCGGAACACGTCCACGTGGTCGCCGTCGACGAACCCCTGGTCGCGGTGGACGCCCTCCTTTTCGAACCCTGCCTTCTCCAAGACGCGGCACGACGCCGGGTTGGTCTCGTAGGCGTTCGCGTACACCTTGTGTAGTCGCCGTTCGTCGAAGGCGTATCCGCAGATGGCCCGAAGCGCGTCCGTCGCGTACCCGTTGCCCCAGTAGTCGGGTGCGACGATGTATCCGACTTCGGCCGCCCCGTTGATGCTGTTCGGCGGTTTGAGACCGATTGTTCCGACCGGCTCGCCGTCGTCGCAGACGACGAAGTTGATGTCGTCGCCGTCGCCACGGGACTCGACCCAGTCGCGTTCGTTGGCCCGCGTCACCGGGTCTACAGCGGCGATACCGCGTCGAATCCGTGGGTCGTTGACCATCCGGTGGAGGAACTCGACATCCGACTCGTCGACAGTTCGGAGTTCGACGTGGTCGCCTTCGAGAAAGACTGCTCCGGGCATGGCTACGGTGTCGTTGCAGGAACACTTGAACCCCCCTCTGTCAGTGAACGAGTGAGCGGGTCGGCTGCCGACAGACATAATTGACTGACTGTTGATACCTCACTCTCGCCATGCAAACCCGCCAGATTGGACTCGCCGTCGCTCTCGTCGGACTCGTCATCGGCGTCGTCACCGCCGTCCAGCAGTTCCTCCCGGTCGTCGCACATCGAAATGCGGTCCCGCTCGGTGCGCTAGCCATGGGAATGGGCGTTGTCTCGTTTCTTCTCTCTCCGGTCGTCGTGTTCCTGACTGGCTACTGGGCCGGTGGTCGGGCGGACATCGCTGCCGAGTACAAATCGTTCGCCGCGCTCTTCGGTCTAGTCGGCGGTGTCGCAGCACTCGTTGGCTTCGTTCCTGCCGCCATCGCAATCGTTCCGGCCGGGGAGTTCGAACTGCGTCTGGTTGGGAGCGGACTGTACAACGTCATCGTCCGAGGTGTCGACTTCGCTATCACCGGTCTGGCGGGCGGTGCTGTCGCGCATCTCCGAGGAACGTAAGCACTCGGACGCGACGAACCGAGTCAGACATCGTTATCAGGGAGTATCCGCGGATGTACGGGTATGCAACGCCGTGGACTCGAAACGGGACTGACCGCTGGCCTGCTGTTTGCTACGCTCGGCGTCGTTGCGTGGGCGAGCGGGCAGGCGTTCGTGTTCCCCAGTCTCGGTCCCTCGGCGTTCGTCCTCGCGTTCGCATCGGAGTCCGAGCGCCCTCGGAGCACGCGCGTCGTCGGGGGCCACGTCATCGGCGCAGTCGCTGGCCTCCTCGCCTACTCGCTTCTGGGGGCAGGAACGACGCTGACGGCCGCCCCACCGGCGTTCTCTCTTACAGGACTCGGACTCGTCGCCAGCGGTTTCCTCTCTGTCGTCGCGACGAGTTGGGGAATGGTCGCCACCGACACTGTCCACGCACCCGCCTGCGCGACGACGCTTATCGTCTCGCTCGGATTGCTTTCGACGCCGACGGAGGTCGGAATCATCGTCACGAGCGTCGTGCTACTGGTCGTGGTAAATCACGTGGTCAGACGGGCATCGAACTGGGCCGTGTTCGACTCAGAACCGGCCGTACAGTGAGTACGCGATTGCGACCAGACCGGCGAGTTCGGTCAGGTTCGTGACGATGACGACCATCGACCCGGGGAGGGACGTAAAGGTCGAGAGTCCGAACGAGAACACTGCCGGGACGGCGGTCAAGAGGATGATACCGATGGCGAGAAAGAGCATCGGCGTGCTGTCGTTGCGGCGGTAGCCCTGGTAGGCTTTCCGTGCGATAAACAGCCCGAGAAGTGCGGAGACGACGAAACTGGCGAAGACGAGTGTGATCTGGGTGTTCGACCCCGTCTCGGTCACTTGCAGGGCGATCTGAAGGGTAGGGGCGTGTAGTGGACTCATCGTAACTCCTCGTAGAGGCGGGTAAAGCGGTCTGCAGGGGACTCTGTTTCCGACTCGCGGGCGACGTCAAGCGTCATCTCTCCGTCGTCGAAGGTGACCGTGAATTGTCCGACGTTGGCGCTGTAGACCGCGAAGTGGTGGCCAGACTCGTCGTACTGGGTCTGTTCGGTGAGGAGGTTACAGCCTTTCAGTGACTCCACACGGCGATAGACGGTCGGCGGAGACATGTCGTAGGTTTCTGCGAGTTCGGTCGCGGACATTGGTTTCTCGCTGGTTGCGGTGAGAATGGTCCGAGCGTACTCGTCGTCGAGGAGGCTCAGTACCGTCGCATCGTCGCAATCCTCACTCACGGTCTTCGATGCCACGAAGAGAGTATATAAGATAGTGCCGAGTTTCCGACCCGGAAAGTCAGGAGCAAGGTATTATTTCTTCTTGGCTGATTGACCATACGATGACGCAAACGGAGTCCCGCGCTCTCGACGTTTCCACGGTGGTCTCTCAAGCCGTGGGTGCGCCGTTTCACGCACAGACGTACAAGAACTTCCTGTACCTTTTGGCAGCGTTCCCGCTCGGTATCCTGTACTTCGTGACGCTCATCTCGACGGGCGCTATCGGTGGTGCCAGTATCCTCCTCTTGTTCGGTGCACCACTCCTCGTGGCGACACTCCTCCTCGGCACCGTATTCATGCGCATCGAGACGGAGAGCGCCCGCCGACTCCTCGGGTTCGAACTGACTCACCGAACCGGCGAAGCGACGCTCGACGACGGCATCGTCCCGTACGTCAAAGACCTCGCAACCGACTACGGCACGTACGTCAGCCTCGTCGTCGCCTGTGCGAAATTCTGGGTCGGTGTCGGACTGTTCGCCGCGCTCACCACGTGGGTCACCTTGGTAGCATCGTTCATACTCCTCCCGCTGTACTACGACATGCCCGGCGTCACGTTCGGCATTACGGCCGACAACGTGCAGGTTCTCCCGGAAATTCGATTCACGCAAGACCTCTGGACGTTCACCATCGCCGAACCGGTTCATCTCGTCACCGGTGAAGTGACTTCTTTCCAGGGTGCGCTTTTGGTTTCTGTCGTCGGTGTCGTCCTCCTGTTCGTTGGCCTCAATCTAGTGAATGCGTCGGCGTGGCTGCTCGGATACGCGACGAAACAGGTCGCACCTCACGCGCGGGTTTTCTCCCGCGAGTGAATCTTCTCTCCTCTTTTTCTCCCTCAATCGGGGGATATCCCCTAACTTCGCTCTCCCCCGCCGGTTCATACGAGAGGGTACTCGGGACTGGTTCGGTGGCATCTATGATTCTCCGAACGCCGCGAGTCGAATTCGGTCGGGGCGACCGGACGATGTCCGCATCGTGAGGAACAAACGGCCGTCGGCGACGACCGGACGCCCATAGACTGGCGCAGACAATTCGATTCGTTCTCGCTCGGTTCCATCCGTCGTATCGAGTACACGGAGCGTGCTGGTCGCCTGTTGGCCCGAAGTTTCTCGCCGCGAAAGGAGGTACAGCGAATCACCAGCAACTATTGGTGGTGCATAGGAGACAGTCCCGTCCCCGTTTCCTTCGAGTTCCCACACGACTTTTCCGCGTTCCTTCTCGCGCGCCTCGATTCGGTCGTGGAAGGCCCCGTGCCAGTCGACATGAACGAAGACGAACTCGTCGGCGACTACCGCCGCCGTCCGGTCACCATTGACCGCCCCTCTCTCAGAGATATCGTGCTGCATGTCGCGCGTTTCCGACCACGCAATCCCCTGCGTCTCGATGTCGAGTGCGAGTACCGTTCGCGCATCCGGTCGACCAGTGGTGGCGTATACGTGTTGGGACCCCACCGTCACCGACCGTGGTGCGATTCGCGCCGTCGACCACTGCGTTTCGCCAGTCAGCGGGTCGATAGCGTGGAGTTCGGACGATTGCTCGTCGGTGTGTGCGTCGAGTCTCGCGTAGAACGAGTCGTCGTCGGCCGCGACGATGTCCCACGAGCGTCCCCCCTCGTTCCGCGACCAGTAAATCTCACCAGTCTGCGGGTCAAGCGCTTCGAGGGCGGGCTTTCGATAGTTGTCACTTTCAGTTAAGACGAGTCCGTGCGCCGCAAGGGGCGGTTCGTGGTTCATCTGCTGTTTCTTCCACCGACTCGTTCCATCAACGGGACTCAGTGCACGCACATCGTTTGCTCCTTTGAGCCAATAGACAGTATCGGCGGCCACAACCGGTGTGTACGCCCAACTGCTTTCGACGGAGGTCTGCCACTGTTTCTCCCCAGTCCTGGCATCGAGGGCGGCTAACCGCCCGAAGGGGTCGTGCCTCTCGAATCCAGTGAATGTGAGGTACACTATTCCGTCGGCGACGATGGGACCGCCACAGTGGTCGATTTGGTCGGCCGTGAACGTTGCCGTCACCTCTGGCTTCTGCGAGAGGCTGTCCGGTGCGGCATACCCCGGCGGTGCGTTCGTATTCGCGGCGTCGTACTGAGGGTATTCCCAATCAGCTGGTTCTGTCAGGAACGGTTCTGGGTCGGGCATCTCCTCCCTTACGGCGCTTCGTGGAAGGCCCGTACAGCCGCCGAGGAGCGTTGCACCGGCGAGTGCGAGGGCCTGTCGTCTGGAGGGCGGCATCTGCTGTTCGTTCAGTTCGATTACACAAATAGCGAACGGTGGCGCATTATAGCTCGAACGTTTCGAACGCCCGGCCCGGTGGGCGGGTAGTCGCGTTTAGTTCCCATTCGAGACCGTATCGGTCGGTGAACAGTCGGTGGTGGGGTGCGTTTCGCTCGACAGTACTGCCGAGGGCTTCGGCGCGCTCGGTAATCGACTCGAAGGAGTCGTCGTCGACGGCCAGCGCGATGTGGTCGACCGGACCGTTGCCCGAACTCCCCGTGGCGGACGCGACGGCGAGCGAGAACTCGTCTCGGCCGAGAAACGACATCGTTGGGGTGATTCCGGCTTCGATTGCATCGTCCCAGTCTGGCTCCGCTGGGAGCGTTCCGGGTTCACTGCCACGGACTCCCTCGCGGAACGAGACTTCCATGTCGAACAACTCGCGGTAGTATGCTTCGCCTTCCGGCACGTCATCGACGAGGAGCACGACGTGATGGAGTCCATGAATTGTCATACCTTCTGTAGTTCGGGGACGGTAATGAGAGTTCGTGGCGATTCTCGGGGAGTCTCGGGGTGAGACACCCCGGCGTCGGCGGGGTCAGGAGTAACGATATGCGTGTTCGTCGACTATCTCGAACCAGCGAATGGTGTCTGACTCACACACCCGCCGGGCAGTTGTCACAGCGGTTGCAGCAGCGCTTGCTGGGTGTGCGGGAGGCGACGACGGCGGTGCACCGGCCTCAACGCCGGAATCGGACAACCCGGCACTCGGCGACGCCACACAGATGGGGGACCTGCGACTCACCAGTTCGGCCTTCGAAGACGGCGGGGCGATTCCACGGACGTACGGCCACGACACCGACAACGTCAATCCGCCGCTGTCGATAGCGAATAGTCCGCCCGAGACACAGTCGCTGACGCTCATTATGGACGACCCCGACGCGGTCGAACCCGCGGGCAAGGTCTGGCTGCACTGGCTCGTTTGGAACATCCCGCCGACTCAGACGACCATTCCCGAAGGCTGGACGCCCTCAGACGCTATCGAGGGGACCAACGATTTCGGTAATCGGGGCTACGGCGGTCCCGCCCCGCCCGACGAGCGACACACCTACCGATTCAAACTGTACGCCCTCGACACGACGCTCGACCTTCCGCGAACGGCGGACAAACGTGCTGTCGGAGAAGCCATGCGCGGCCGTCTGCTTGGCCGAACGCAGTTGACGGGGACATATGCGCCCTGAGACACCCACTGCCGATGCCGACTCGATGAAAGGTCGTCGCTGGATTGTTGGCCAAAATTATGCCAACACATGACATAGTATGCGAACGATGCCGAGTGAAACGACCACGGTGACGCTCGAATTAGCGCAGGAGACCTACGACCGACTCACGGATGTGACCGATTCACCGGAGGCACTCATCCGCGAATCGACGAAGCGGAGAATCGAGTTGGAGGAGGCTATCGCCTTCACCCGCGACGGGGGGTTCCAGGGTCCGGAGGGGTTCAGGAAGATGCTGGACGACGAGCTTCCGACGTGGCCACTCGGGAGTCTGCTGGGAATCGAGTTACGCTCGATGGGCGAGGGAGAATCGCGATGGGTGCTCGACGCGGGACCGGAACACGCCAATCCGATGGGTACGATTCACGGCGGTGTCCTCTGCGATATCGGCGATGCAGCCCTGAGTACTGCCTACATGAGTACCGTCGAACCGGGTGCGTCGTTTACGACTGTCGACCTTACGGTGAACTACCTGCGACCGGTCTGGAGCGGCCAGTTAGAGGCCATCGGGCGCGTGGTTCATAAGGGACGGACGATTGGACTCGCCGAGTGTGAGATTACGGACGAAGACGGAAATCTCGTCGCGCAACTCTCTGGGACGTGTATGACGCTGCAGGGTGAGTCAGCGAATCGGGTTACTCCGGGGGAATCGGAGGATGGTGAGTAGTTTCTGACGGTGGTGGAGTGGATAGGTCGTTCGGATATGTGCGTACTTTCTTGACGCAAGCTGGTTCACCCCGTTTGGGCGGGACACACACCAGGGATGCAATTATCACGGTCCCGTCGGAGGGGTGTGTTATTCGGAGGGTGTGAGTTCCAATTCTCTGTACGAAATCGCAAGACATCGCTTCAACCAAAATATTATCATATTTTATTAGTTAGAAAATAATAATGTATTTGTAGTCTCAGTAACATTTACTAGCTGGTGTTACACAATGCCAACCGAACTAGAAACAGTCCAGTTCTCGTTCTCAGACGTAACGGGACACGAGTACACTGACTCGAAGGATATCGGCGCGCGTGGACAGGTTACGGCAGCAGAGACGGCCATCCAGAGCTTCGACATCGGATACGACGGCGAAGACCACCACATCATGACCGAGAAGATTCAGACCGACGCCGACGTTCACGGCGACACTGTCAATGTGAGTCTTCAGGCGCTCTTCCGCGACGCAAGCGGCCACATCGACGACCCCTACGGTGGCAATATCGAGGTCCTCGTTATTTCCGAGACCAAGTGATTCGACTAACCGATTCGGATTTTTTTGCGTCGTCGTATCGCGGTTACTGTTCCCGATAGTTGACCGTCACCAGACCGTCGACGTGGTCGAAGTGGCTATCCGCAGTAACGAGTGTACCGCCCGCCTCGCGAACGACACCCGCAATGAGCATATCCAGTGCGCCAATCGGTGTTCCGTCCGCGTGGAGTTCTGCGTCGATCTTCGCTGCCTCCGCAGCGCCGTCAACAGTAAGGGGCATCGGCTCGAGCCAGTCCAACCCATCGCGTGTGTTTTCGACACCGTCTGATCCGCGGAGTCTCGCCGCCCCGACAAAGACTTCGTGCAGCGCGACTGTCGGAGCGAAATACGGTTGCTGGCTTTCCTCTAGGTACTCCGCGATAGCTTGCTCTCCCTCCAAGTAGTCAATGAGCGCGTTTGTGTCGAGACAGTTCACTGTGATGCCTGCCGGTTCTCGAAGTCTTCGTCGAACTCCTCTCGCGCGTCCTCCACCGCCTCACGAAGGCCTGACTCTTTCCACGAACCGAAACCCTTCATCACGTCTTTCTCTCCGCCGGTGATACGGAGGAGAACGTCAGTGAAGCTTTCATCACCGCGCTTCATCGTACGAAGTCGCTCGTACGCTTCCTCGGTCACAGTGATTGTTTTCGTCGCCATCATGTAAACATACACGTACACATATGAATACGTTTCGGGCACTCAGTACGTATCTCTGTGTGGAGAAGGGTCAGGCTCGCCTAAGCAGCTGAAGGAAAGCGGGTACATCCACATTTCGAAGGCTCAGATTTCTCGCCGTCTTCGGAAGCTCGCGGAAAACGGTATGCTCACTGCGCTCGGTAATGGCGTCTACATCATCTCCAGCAAGGGTGAGGAGTATCTGGATGGAGAGTGGGACGCAGAAGCAGAGCGACCAGTAGTATCGGCTGAAGGGAACAAGGGGGAAAACGAGAATGGAGAAACGCCTGCTGAATCCGAATCGTAGCACCCCCTCTGATGCCCACCATACGAAAATCAGGAACGTAGCAATGTGCGCTCGATGACCGTATCCTCGAGGTACTTCGATCAGAAGATCTTGGTACTGCAGAGCTGAGCAGTCAGGAGTTGAGTGCCGATGCATCGCCCCGGCGTGTTCGTGAACGGTGTCGCGTACTCGCACATGCGGGACTTGTCGCACCGATCATTGACGACGCGGATGCGGAATTCTTCGAAATCACAGAGTGGGGCGAGCTGTATCTTGACGGCGAAGTGAATGCAAGTCTGAGGCGACCACTCCCTCGTCCTCGGCCGCCGGATAAAGTGAGACCGCGATTTTGGACCACGTTAGTTTAGTGGACTAAAACGAGACTGTTGATAAATCAGTCCAAGCACCTACACGAATCTCGTGGTTGAGCAAAGAATGGACACCCTCAGGGATATGGTCTGTGAAGCCACACTATAGCGCTCTAACCTAATCCTAATACCCCATAGATTTACACGTTTAGGAAATGTCGGTTTAGTGAGTAAGAATGGGTGAATCCAAGGAAAAATCAAGAGAATCTGAAAGGGACCTTCTACCCATTTTTGTGATGATCGCGATATTATTACTAATATTACCTGCCACCTTATACAGTATCACACCCTATCTTCCGGTTGAATACCTTGAGCTGGTGACGGTTGTTGACATATCTGCATCAATGATCCTTTCTCTGGCTCTTGTGTACATCTATTTATCGCTCAACCAGATTCAGGATACACAAACAGAAATCTTGGATACTCAAACGTCATTGATGCAGATGGGCAAGGTTCCGAATATCAGTGTCACCTCATGGGAAGTTGAAGATAATCTGTTTCAGTTTTCTCTCGCGAATCTTGGACAAGGTGTTGCAACAAACATTTCAACCGGAATCAAAGTTGTTCCCCAAAATATCGATTACCATGAGGACTTTCAAGTATATACAACTGGACTGTATCAGGATAGAGAGCAATCGAGAAAAAACTTCATAAGTGGAAACGAAACACAAGAGTTTGTTGGCCCTGCAATTGCAACAACTGTCGTTGATTCTGTACAGAAGTGGGAATTCACCCGTGTAATAAACCATCTCTGTGATAAGGGAGAATCTGAGATTGAGTTTGTTATCATGTTGACCTTTCAAAATATGTTCCAAGAAAGGACAAAGTTCAACATAATAAGTTATGTGACAGAGATTCACAAGGACATGACTCTTGAAGAAGCGATCACAGACTCACCCGTGACCAATACTGTAGCACCACATATACCACCAAAACAGGTACTGAAAGAATTTCATGACCTCGATCAATCTGGATCGTTTTTTTATCCCGCCAAAGTGCGGGACTAGTTTGAGGTAGTTGTTTACTCCTATCGAACGAGTCCCTGCAACAGTTCGGTCTCGTGAAGCGGCTGCATAGGCCCATCCTCAGGCACCGGCCGAACGACGTAAATGCCTTTCCCAAGCCGCTGGACGTGCATGCTCTGATCTTCACGTTCCTCTTCGTCCGCAGCAATCACGCCGTCGAGGACGAGATCGTCACGGTCGAGTGCAACAAGCGGGGTGCCGTCGTGGTTTCGGAGCTTTCGGAATACCATTGCTGACACCTCATCGGCCACCCAATCCTACTTAGTTCTATCTTCGATGTGACTCGTTACGAATGTGGGTCCGTGGTCAGTCTAAAACGTCGAACCGGCAGACAGCGCATACTTCGGGAAGTGGCCACCATCACACCCCCCACCGGGCGTATACTTACTTACACTATGGGGCGATTTGGCGGACCCCCGGTGGTGGCCAATCCTCTGTGAAGTCTTGATTTGAGGTGTTGGGTTGCTCGAGAAGTTTCGAGATTGGCGTGGGTCAGGGAAATTAGCGGACTCGATAGCAGGCACCTTTTGACATGTCTCCAAATCACAATTGCTCTGAACTCTGTAAACTTAGAATAGATCTGTGTATCTGTCAATTCCAAAAGGCAGGGCCGTTATTACGGAAATGGCCGCGAGACGTGTTAAAACCCATCCGCTAATGACTGGTAGAATACTATTCAACCAATCATAGAAACCCAACCCATCTACAATTGCAAGAAACAGTAATGCATATGTGAGTATTTTCACAGTATTATTGATCTGGAGATTAGTATAGGTGGATTGGAGAGAAAGCCGTTTGTTAAAACGATCTGAGGATAATTCGTACATCTCCAAGAGCCGGTCATACTCTGTTTCTACAGTATCAATTAAGTCTGAGGCTTCAGATATCATCTCTTCAAAAACACCCGTTTGAATAGGTTCATGTGTGTCACTTGAAATCCTGTATTTACTCCTCAAACCAATCTCTCCCCTCTCGGGACTATTGATCCATGTTGAGACTAATTCTAAATGAGAACGTGATGATGCAATTCGACGGTTTACTTCAGAATATGAGTCAATAAAAGACATCTCGGCCGAAAGAAGGTCTTCCATTTCGGCTTGGACAGACTCAATTGGGGTATCCATTTTAATCTCTGATAGCGAACGCTCGTAAACTCCCTCACTCAACTTGTCGATCTTTATTTGTGCGTATCTAAACCAATATATGATGAAAACCATCGATATCATCCGCAAAAAATAATGCTCTGAAATCAATAGAGCTTGCTTTGAAAACATGTCACGGTTTGGCTCATCGCGGCTTAGCTCAACAATCGTATAGTTACAATGGTTGATCCAGTTGTTGTATAAATACGCTCCAGAATGGCCTAAGACTGTAGTTTTATTCTGAAAAATGCCAGACAGAGATCGGTTGTGGCCTAATCCTATTCCGATGTTCGAAAAGAAGTCTGTTGAATCCGTGTACTTTTCATAGGCTCGTGCCAACTCGTCAAGAGTCATGGTCTGATCCGCTATTTGAGATTGCTTTGCAAAGTCGCAATTAACAGTTCCAACCGTTATTGGAAACCCGGTATCAGGGATTATTTTCGTATCTTCATGTCGTGTTGAAAGAAATAATGGAATTTCGTCTAACTTCTCTTTCCAAATATTTTGAATTTCAACCCGAGCAGGCTGAAGAGTAGCACTATCAGATTCTTCAGAAATTTTCTCTAAGTGAGTGGGTTTAACGAAGCCGATTAACAATACCACGTACGTGTTTCTGAGTGATGAGATCTCTTTGACTTCTAGTTCAATTTGAGTGAAGTACTCCGAATTACTGCTGAGCCTCCCCCAATTCTCAGTTGAACTCGAAGGCATACCCATCGTGATTGAGTTTGTCGTATCTGGTTCATCATCGAAGTCCGAGAGTGATGATAGGAAACTATCTAACTCCTCTTTTTGAGTATAATCAAGGAAATCAACAGCATTGATTGTAGCCTGATTCACGACCATCCTATACTCAAGTCACAAAAGAAACACAATAGTTTGTTGTCTCACTCATCGTTCAGCTGAACCAACGGAAAGTAATAATGATTCTCCAGACGTAGATTCACTTCGCGTGGATCAGGTGGAGCTGCGGAGGCGGAGGGTTATTTTTTCGCAGTTGTGACGTTAGTCACACTCACTAAGGGGGCTGTCCCGCTGGATGAAACAGCGCCCGCTCGATCTCCGCGAAAGCCGCCGCTCACGGACTATCGAAGTTCCACACGAAACTGGGGGTTAGCCGAAAACAGCGGTGTAGTATATAAAGAGAAGAGACGACTGAGAGTGTTGCCACTCGGCAGGCCACCCGCTACAGGTGCTTCCGAGCGACCGTGTTCTGGATCGGACCGTACGCCTGATCGTAGGTGATGATCGCGTTCAGGAACCGCCGCGAGTCGAGACCGGCGTCACATGGTGTCCTAGCTACTGTACCGCGAGACGAGCGTAGCGAGCACTCGCGGGAGGTTTTTGGTCCACCGTGAGACGCGGCGCGTCTCACGAGCATTCGTTCGCTATCGCTCACGAAGACAGGTTTTTGCGAGGAGACTGTCGCTCGAAGAGCGACAGTCGACGAAGTAAAAAGGTGGAGTGGGACCGCTGAGAGTCGAACGTCGGAAGACGGTCCTCCTCGCTTCTCTCGTCGGCTGCGACTTCCGGGCTCGACGCTCAGCTCTGTGCATAATTCACCCGACGCAAGAGGAATTCGCCGGAGTCCTAACGGACTCACGGCTCGAAGGTTAGCGTCGGGAAAAGTATGGGACCGCTGAGAGTCGAACTCAGGTCCTACCGACCCCATCGGCAGAGGATACCACTACCCCACGGTCCCAGGGTGCATTCAAAGCGATGCGTGTCTCGCGGTTAAGCCCTTCGTTTCGTCGTCGGAGAGCGAGGGTCTGTCGTGCGAATTAGTCGCACATGACTGAACGAACCTACTGAATCGAATCGGGGGATACCACTTTACCCTCTCGCCAACTACTGACAACACAATGCCAAGTCCCCTGGACGTAATCCCGTTCGACCTCCTCTATATGGGCACGGTAGTCCTCCTCGTCGTCGCCGTCACTGTTGGCGTCCTCCGCTGGTGGTCCCTCCGGCGCGACGACGACACACGACCGCCGGAGCGACAACCCGAGGAATCGCACGGCTATCCACTCGCATCGTGGCGATACGTCTACGACCTCGACAAACCGGATGCGAAGCGGGCGGTCAACTCCGTCAACGAGCAGGCGGAAACGCTCTCGAAGGCGGAACAGAAGCGCCGAAAATAGAACTCAGACCAGTACGCGCTCTAACGAGACGGCGGTGCCCGAGTCGGCGTTGGTGTCGCCGACGAGTTCGCCGAGGCAGACGGCCGACCCGTTGTCGGTGTAGCACGCCACCAAATCCCCGCGAGCGGCGTCGTCGTCCACATCCAAGACACCGGGCGCGTACACGGGGGCCCCATTTGCAACCTCCCGGGCGGCACTGTCGGCGATAGTCACCGACGGCAGGTGCGTCAGGGCGCGCTCTGCGGGCGAGACGACGTCACGAATCCACGATTCGTCGCCCTCCTCAGCGAAGGCGAGCGCGTCTTTCAGGTCGTGGGTGTCTACGAGCGTCGTGTCGTCGAAGGGGTCGGTCGCGGTGCGGCGCAGATGGCCCATGTGGCCGCCGGTGCCGAGCGCGAGGCCGATGTCGTGACACAGTTTGCGGATGTACGTCCCCGACTCACACCGGATGCGGAGGAGCGCCTGTCGGTCCTTCACTTCGAGGAGGTCGAGGTCGTAAATCTCGCGCACGCGCAGGCGACGCGAGACGGCCGACTTGCGCGGCGGTTTCTGGTAGAGTTTGGTCTCGAACTCCGCGATGGTCGAGTCGATGTCCGCGGGGGCCGGGCCGTGGAGTTCGAGGACCGAGACGTACTCCTTCGAGCCTTCGAGGAACACCTGCGCCATGCGAGTGGCGTCACCGAGGAGAATCGGCAGACAGCCGGTGACTTTGGGGTCGAGGGTGCCCGAGTGGGCCGCCCGCTCTACGTCGGCCATGTCGCGGACCCACCCGGTCACCTGGTGGGCCGACGGCCCCGGCGGCTTGTCGAGGTTGACGACGCCAAAGGAGAGAAGCGCGTCGAGACTTCGGTCTTCGGGAGGGTCGCGGAGCATGGTTAGAAGTCGTACCGGATGCCTTCGACGGGGTACTTTCCTTCGTCCAGTTCCGGGTCGTACGAGTCGACGACCGCGGTGCAGATGGCCGTCACCTCTTTGGGACCCCACCGGGCCGTGTTGAGCGCCACGTCGTAGATAGAGAGGTCGGTGATGTCGATGTCGTAGTACTCCTCGTAGCGGAGTGCTTCGCTCTTTTCGCGGGTGACGGTCTCTTCGCGGGCGGTGCCCGCATCCTTGTCCTCGCGGTCGGCGATGCGCTCGGCACGAACGTCGACCGGTGCGTCGAGCCAGAATCGAAGGTCGGCGGCGTCGCCTGCAAGCCAGCCTGCGAGACGGGATTCGAGTAACACGTCGTCGCGCTCCAGTGCGATGTCGCGGAGACGGCGGTCGAGGTCGCGGTCGATTTGGTCGTCTTCCTCGGCGAGTTTGTTGAACTCGACGGCCGACATGTCGCGTTCGGCCGCGAGTTCGCGGAAGATGTCTCCACCGCTTATGTGTTCGAGGTCGAACGCCTCGGCGAGTGCGGCGGCGGTCGTACTCTTTCCGCTGCCCGGTGGACCGGAGACGGTCAGTAACATATCCATGCTCGGGCGGGTCACCTAAAAGAGGTTATCGTTGGCGACGACCCCTGTGGGGGCTTCTCACGCCCGAGCGGAGCGGAGTGGAGAAGAGAAGAAAAACGAGTGCGTCCGTCAGGCGGACGACGGCGTCATGTCGATGTTGAGCGCCTTGCGGATAATCTGGGTGAAGCCCATCGAACAGAGGAAGTACCAGACAATCCACGCCTGCATGGGTCCGAGGACGCCTGTCGTCCAATCGACAGCCCCGACAAGCGGCAGCACAATCTGTTCGACAGGGATGTGCGCCTCCGCGTTCCCACCGACACCGATGGCCCAGTACATCCAGAGGAACACCGGGATGGTGAGGAACATAATCCAGACCATCGGGCGGAACTGCTCTTTGAACATGCCCATCTGGTCACCCATGGCTTCCATCTGCTCTTCTTGAATCTTTTCGAGCGCCGCGTCGTCACCGCGCTCGCGGGCGTCCTTCTGCCGCTGTTGGATGTCCTTCATCCGCTCTTGGTACATGCCCATCTTCTCCATGTCCATCAGGTTCGCCTGCAGGAGCGTGGAGTAGAGACCAGTTGCGAGCGCGAGTACCATCACGACGGCGTAGAACGGGAGCATCTCGGCCAGCGGGCCGAGGGCGAGGTCCATGACTCCGCCGATGATGTTTCGGACTTCGGAGACCGAGTATCCGAGGAACAGGCCGACGGTCACGACGGCCGCACCCTTGTCGTACTTCGACCACGAAGAGTCGCCGGTGTCGATAGACGGCGTCGACGTCGACGAGGTCGTACTCGTTGCAGACGTGTTCTCTTCGAGACCGGCGCGCGCTGCTGCGGCGTCCGCCAGTCGGAATCCTTTGTCGCCATCGACGAGAATCCCCTTCTCGATGAGGCGGCCCCACTGACCGCTCGTAAGCTCGTCGCGGACATCCGCCCACTCGACTTCGCCGTCGTCCGCCCTCTCGAGGACGACTTCGACGGCGGTGCGCATGTCGGCGTCTGAGCCGACGAGCTCGCGCACCTTCGATTCGATTCGTGCCATTACGGACCCGTTGGCAATCGGCCGTTATCAAGCTTTTACTCTGTGGGCGTGAGCGCGCACAAGTCATCCGGCTCACCGAAACGGCCGTAGACGGGCTGTACATGTCTCTCGCCGCGCCAACAGGCCGAAAAAGACGGTCGAAGTGGGTGCTTACGCGTCGTCGACGACAGCCGCGATGTCCTCGAAGACTTCGTCCGGCGTCTGCTCACCGTCGATTTCGACGAGGACGCCCTCGTCGCGGTAGTGCTCGATGACGGGTGCCGTGTTCTCGTCGAAGACCGAGAGGCGCTCGCGGACGGTCTCTTCGGTGTCGTCGTCGCGCTGGATGAGTTCGCCACCACACTCGTCACACACGCCCTCTTCTTCGGGCTGGTTGAACTTCACGTGGAAGTTGGTGCCGCACTCGGAACAGACGCGGCGACCGGTGAGTCGCTCGACGAGTTCGTCTTCGGCGACTTCCAGATAGATGACGGCATCGAGGTCCGTAATCTCGGTGAGGTACTCGGCCTGCGAGAGGTTGCGCGGATAGCCGTCGAGGACGTAGCCGTCGGCGTCTTCGAGCGCCGCCTTGACGATTTCGTTGACGACGGCGTCGGGGACGAGTTCGCCCTTCTCCATGAACGAGCGGGGCGTCCCGTATTCCGTCTCCATGTCCTTGTTCGCGCGGAGTGCGTCACCCGTGGTGACGTGTTCAACGTCGAACTCCTCGGCGAGTCGCTTCGACTGTGTGCCCTTCCCGGCGCCGGGAGCACCGAGCAGGAGGATGCGCTTTCCCATATCGTCCACCACCCGGTCAGAGCATATAGTGTTGAAGATACGTACCCAGTTCTGCGACAGTGCGACGCACGATTCGTGGAGGGGAGCGACACGTTCAACGGCGCGGGTCACATCACCTCACTCGATGCGCGACTCACTGTTCGACGCCAACCCTCTCGAACTCGCTGCCGGTCGGTGGCGACAGTGAAGACAGAATCCGGCGGACACGTCCGCAAACTGCTCCCCGGTCTGGGACTCGTTGCTGTCGTAACTGTCTGTGCGACCCTGCTCGCCGACATCGTTCCCGGCGTCAATGCGCTCTTGCTCGGGGTCGCACTCGGGGCGCTCGTCGCCAACTCGGTCGGCGTCCCCGACTGGGCCATCCCCGGCGTCCGAATGCGGAAGTCACTGCTGGAAGCCGGTATCGTCCTCCTCGGCGCGCGAATCGCTCTCGACGAACTCGTGGCGTCCGGGCCCGCGCTCGTCGGAGTGGTCGTCCTGACAGTCGTTTCGGGCGTCGCTTTCGTCGAAGTACTCTCGGGGCGCATCTTCGGCCTCGCCGACGAAATGGGGTCGCTACTCGCCGCTGGTGCGAGCGTCTGCGGCGTCTCCGCGGTGACGGCAATCGCCGGTACCATCGACGCGGACGGGGAATCACTCACCCACGCCGTCGCGGCCGTCCTGCTGTTCGACGCCATCACGCTCGCGGTGTTCCCCATTCTCGGCGGACTGTTACCGCTCTCCGGGCGACAGTTCGGTATCTGGGCCGGGCTAAGCATGTTCAGTACGGGACCAGTCACCGCCGCCGGGTTCGCGCACTCGGACGTGGCGGGGCAGTGGGCGACCGTGACGAAACTAGCGCGCAATTCGATGCTCGGGGCCGTCGCACTCTGGTACGCCCTGCGCTATGCCGATGGAAAACCAGACGGCCTCGTCGCCGCGGCGGAAGGCGTCCCGCGGTTCCTCGTCGGATTCGGCCTCGTCGCTGCGGCGGCAAACCTCGGCTTCTTCTCGGGAGAGACGCTCGCCGCGCTCGACACCGCGAGCAACGTCCTGTTCGCACTCGCATTCGCCGGACTGGGACTTGGCATCCGTGCCAGAGCGATGCGCGAGGCTGGAATCACCCCCGTTTTCGTCCTCGCCGCGCACTTGCTCGCAATCAGCGCTGTCGCGCTCGGCGTCGTCGTCGCCTTCTTCTGAGCCTGTCACGGTCGCCTTCTGCTTCTGGCACGGCCGACTCCTCCCTCGGTCGCCGACGCGACGCGGGCGGTTTTTGTATCGAGCCGAAGAACCCACGTCTATGACCCGATTCGAGGCCGAGACGCCCCGCGAACGCCGGAAGCTCTTCGCCGACGCGGTGGCCGCACACAGAAACCGCGGCAGCGCCTTCCTGACTATCGAAGCGGACCGCGACCCAGAACTCGACGGCGAGGACGCTCCCGGCCCGTGGATTCAGTTCTCGGACCGGACGTTCAACATGGACGTGACCGACGACGAACTCGACCGCCTGAAGGACCTGCTCTCGTCGTTCCCCGAGTTCCGCATCGACCAGTTAGAAAGCCCCGAAGAAGCCGAAGGGACCAATGTTCGTATCACCGCACGCTCCGATGCGAACCGTCTCGCCGGGTTCGTCGACGAGGTGTTCCAGTCGGTCTACGGGCGCGAAGACGACTATCGTGCGTGGGTCGTCGCTATTTGATGGTCGAACTAAACGAACGTCCCCGCTCCTCTCGCTCCCAAACGAGGGCGATGCCGAGGAAAGTTGTGCCGCTTGCGAATCCCGAAAGCGAGGCAGACCGCATCAGACTCGCCGAACGGTCGCGCAAGCGGAGTCTCCGCGAGCGTCTGTTCGGGTCCAACTGACTACCGACCGCCACGTCGGTGTCACCTCGAATTCCTCGTTAGGCGTTCACAATCCCCGCGGTAATTTTGTTCATACACCCCGTAGCGAGTATCATGTCGAGGGAACCGGGTCTGTCGTACGAGGATGTAGACCTCCCAGTGGAAGCGACTGGGCGGTACGTCGATGTTGGTGATGTCACGCTCTACGTCGTAGAGGCGGGACCCGAAGATGGTGATTTGGTCGTGCTACTACACGGCTTTCCGGAGTGCTGGTACGCGTGGACGGATTATCTCCGCCCTTTGACCGAGGCGGGGTATCGGGTCGTCGTCCCCGACCAGCGAGGGTATAATCTCAGCGACCACCCGCCGAGCGTCGACGACTACCACATCGACGAACTCGCCAGCGACGTCGTGGGCCTCATTAAAGCACTGGGCAAAGAACGCGCCCACGTCGTCGGCCACGATTGGGGCGGTGCCGTCGCGTGGTGGGTCGCTCTTCACCACCGCGAGCGAGTCCACTCACTCACGGTGGTGAATCTACCGCACCCGACGGTCTTTGCCCGACGTCTTCGGCGCGACCCGGTACAGCAACTCAAGAGTTGGTACGGGCTGTTCTTCCAACTCCCGAAGATTCCCGAACTGCTCGCACAGCTCGGCGACTACGCGCTTCTCGAGCGGACGCTCTGTGACTCTTCGCTCCCGGGGACGTTCTCACCGACTGACCTCGAATACTACAGAAAGGCGTGGGCCGTTCCCGGCGCGTATGAGTCGATGGTCAACTGGTACCGAGCGGTGGTGCGCAGTCGGCCGAAACCACGGGCGACACAGGTCGACGCCCCAACCCTCGTCGTCTGGGGGAGGCGAGACCACTTCCTGCGTTCGAAGATGGCCAGAGAGAGCCTCACGTACTGTGCCGACAGCCACCTCAAGATGTTCGAAGAGGCGACACACTGGGTCCACCACGAGGAACCTGTCGCGGTCGGTCGCGCACTGGTCGAACACCTCGACGACGCGTGGTGGACGCCCAACAACACGCCCGACGAAGCAGGCCATCGCCCTATCTGAATCGGTTGGCACCGACGGCGTGCCGCGTTGCTGCCGGTCGTTCCGCGGGTGCGCTGACGATATCGCCAGACAAAAGGGGCGAAATTCGTCGCATCCTCGATTCTCCTATATAGGTCCACCGAGAGGACTTAGCGAGGTTCTTGTATGTCCGGCAAAGACTGGAAATTGACGCGGGAGCAGTCCGGTGGTGGGAGTGTCTTATCCCTTCGTACCGTCTCCGCGTCCTTCTTCATGAGCAGGGACGGGGGACCGTCCCACCTTTCCACGGAGCGGAGACGGGAATCGGGGTCGGCCGTGTCCCGACGCGAGTCGATGCCGGTCGTGTCCCGACACGGGGCGACGTCAGTCGTGTCCCGACACGGGGCGACGTCCGTCGTGTCCCGACACAGGGTGTCATCGGTCGTGCGGAACTCGGGATGAGTACGTTCTTACTCACGCGCCGCCGAGCGCGACTATGACCGACCTCGGAAAGGTCGACCGCGACTTCTTCACCGAGTACATCTATCCGCATCTCGGTGCATCCCGAGACGACGTGACGCTCGGCCCGAAACACGGCGTCGACTTCGGGGTGCTCGACATCGGCGGCACCGCCGTCGCGCTCGCGACCGACCCAATCTCTGTCCTCCCGGCGCTCGGATTCGACCGCGCAGGGCGCTTCGCACTCGATATCGTCCTGTCGGATGTCGCCGTCTCCGGTCTCGACCCCTCACACCTCGCCATTTCCTTTACCCTCCCACCGGAGATGACCGACGACCAGTTCGCCGAACTCTGGACGGCGATGCACGACGAGGCCGAAGACCTCGGCGTGAGTATCGTCACCGGCCACACCGCCCGCTATTCGGACTGTTCGTACCCGTGGGTCGGCGGTGCCACCGCCCTCGCCGTCGGCGACCACGACGATTTGATTCGCCCGGACGGAGCGCGCCCCGGCGACGACGTGCTCGTGACCAAAGGTCCGGCCGTCGAGACGACTGGACTGCTGACGACGCTCTTTCCGGAAGGCTTCGGCGACTTCGACCCCGACCTCCTCGCCACCGCACAGGCCAGACTAGACGAGACTGACGGCGTTCGTGACGCTATGACCGTCTCAGCCGCCGGTGGCCGCAACGTCCACGCGATGCACGACGCTACCGAAGGCGGACTCTACGGTGCGCTCAACGAGATTGCAAAGAGCGCCAGCGTACAACTGGAGATTGACGCGTCGAGTATCCCCATCAGACCGGGCGTGCGGGAAGTCTGCGACTACCTCGATATCGACCCGTGGCACTCGACAACCGCGGGAACGCTCGTCATCGCCACCGACCCGTCGGTCACCGACGACGTACTCGCCGCGCTCAACGCCCGCGGAACACCGGTTGGCGTGGCGGGGACTGTCGTCGAGGGCGATGGCGTCGTCGTAGATGGCGAGCGCGTCGAACACCCGAACGCCGACCCCGCATGGGACGCCTACGAACGATTGGCTGGCGGAGCCGTCGAGTAACTGACAACCGCGGGACGCGTTCAGATTATCCACCCCGAGGAGTATGTCTCGCCGTATGGCCTGCGAATCTACTTCTCGGAAACGGGCGTATCCATGGGTATGAGTGACAGCGGCCCAATCTCCGTCGAAGACGCTCGCGAGATGGACGCGACCGACCCGCTTTCCGACCTCCGCGACCGGTTTTACATCCCCGATGGCGACCTGTACATGGACGGCAACTCGCTCGGGTTGCTCTCGAAAGACGCCGAAGCCGCCCTCGAACACGCTGTCGACGAGTGGCGCGAACTCGCCATCCGTGGGTGGACCGATTCCGACCCCGAGTGGTTCAGCTACGGCGAGCGACTCGGCGCGCGCCTCGCCTCGCTCGTCGGTGCGAAACCGGACGAAGTGGTCGTCGCCAACTCCACGACGGTCAACATCCACACGCTCGTCGGCACCTTCTACGACCCCGCCCGCGGCGAGAAAATCGTCGTCGACGACCTCGACTTCCCGACCGACCACTACGCGATTCGGGCGCAACTCCGCCAGCACGGCCGCGACCCTGACGAAGCCCTCCGAGTCGTCGAGAGTCGCGACGGCCGGACTATCGAGACCGAAGACGTGCTCGACGCCATCGACGACGACGTGGGGATGGTGTTTCTCCCCTCCGTCCTCTATCGGAGCGGCCAGTTGTTCGACATCGAGACCATCACCGAAGCGGCCCACAACGCGGGCGCGCTGGCCGGATTCGACCTCGCGCACTCGATTGGTGCGGTCCCCCACGAACTCTCCGACGCGGGTGTCGATTTCGCCGTCTGGTGCAACTACAAGTATCTCAACGCTGGCCCCGGTGCGATTTCGGGTCTCTACGTCAACGAACGGCACTTCGGTGTGACACCCGCACTCGCCGGGTGGTGGGGTAACGACAAGGAGACGCAGTTTGACATGGCGCTGACCTACGAGCCCGAACACTCCGCCGCCGCGTTCCAGACCGGGACGATTCCGATTCTCTCGACCGCACCCCTCGACGGCGCGCTCGATATCGTCGAAGACGCCGGGGGCGTGGCCGCGCTCCGCGAGAAGTCACTCGCCCTTACCGACTTCCTCATCGACCTCGTAGACGAGAAACTGCCCGACTGCGAGGTCGGCACCCCCCGCGACCCGGCGGCCCGCGGCGGCCACGTCGCGGTCGAACACCCCGAAGCGTACCGTATCAGCCTCGCGCTCAAGGAGCGCGGTGTGGTCGTGGACTTCCGCCAACCGAACGTCATTCGTATCGCACCGATTCCGTCCTACGTCGGCTTCGAGGACGTATTTCGGGCCGTGGAGCACCTGCGCGAGATTCTGGACGGGGAAGAATACGAGGAGTTTGAGAAGCAGAGTGGTGGAGTGACGTAAATCAGAATGCAGTCAAATATATAACAATTTGACAGAACACGTTCGTATGAACACCGACACGACACTCCTGTCGATTGCGGTGGGGGTGGCGTGAGGGTCAGTCACCGGGAAGTGCGAGGAGGAACACGAACAACCCGAAAGCACCGAGAGCGGCGGAGAGGACGTTGGCGACGCCTCGTCTGAGTGAGTGGTCGAGAACGCCCGTCGCAACCACCGCGAGACCACCGGCAACCCCGAGCATCGCGTACAATACAATCGGGCCTGCCCAATGCAGTGGTACCAAGAGGACACCCACTCCACTGGCGACACCAAGCGGCGGGAACAGCAGGATATCCACGTGCTTTCGCAGGTCCATGGAATCTGGTCGCTGCGAGTCCGGTATAAGTCTTGTCTGCCTAACACGAATGGGAGCGAAAACGATTCGGCTTCCTACCAGTCGATAATCTCCTTATCCCGCCAGAATTTGCCCGACGGACTCCCCGCTTCGAATCTCGCAAGCCACGTCGGCGTCTCCGCCCCCGTTTCGACAGGCCGCGAGGCTTCCTCGCCACCCATGTCGGTTCGGACCCAACCGGGACAAACCGAGTTCGCGATGAGTCCGTCGTCACCGTACTCCCCGTCGAGATAGACGGTGAGGCCGTTGAGGCCGGTCTTCGAAATTCGATAGGCAGGAGAGCCACCGGATTGCCCCTCTTCGAGCGCGCCCATGCCAGAGGAGACGTTGACGACGCGCCCGGCGTCGCTCTGGAGGAGGAGGGGAACGGCGTGTTTGCACATGAGCATCGGCCCGCGGAGATTCACAGCAAGCGTTTTGTCGATTTGTGTGGTCGGCTCGGCGACGATGTCGCCTTCGGAATCGCCGATACCGGCGTTGTTGACGAGGATGTCGAGTTTCCCCTGGTCGGCGAAGATGCCATCGACGACGTCCTCGATGTCGCCCTCTTGGGTCACGTCGAGGAGGACGCGCTCTGTCCCCTCGGGCGTCTCGTTCGTGACGCTTCGGGACCCGGCGTAGACCGTCGCGCCGAGGTCGCGGAGGTTCTCGGCGATTTGGCGGCCGATACCTCGGTTCGCGCCCGTGACGAGGGCGACCTGTCCGTCGAGGTCGTCGTAGATGTCGGGTTCCATGGGGGACCGTGAGAACTCGGCCGGGTTATTCTCACCGAAAACAGCCGAATAGGACGTTGGAAGTCACTCGATAGCGATATCGAGTTCGCGGAAGTCGTCGCCGGTCCACTCGTGAGCGGTGAGTCGCCCGTCCGGAGTGCAGATGAGGTGAACCGCCTCGGGGTCAAGTGGTTCGAGAGACTTCGTCTCTCGTCATTGCGGGACATCTACGATTTCCCGCTTGCAATCAGATTCCTGTGGAATCTGATGACATCACGGAAATCTTTGATTTCCGTACGACCCCGAGGCTTCCCGTGGATTAGTCGGACACTCCCACTCGACCATCGGCCTGATAGCCTCGAACGGTCGGTTGGGTCACGGTCGGGGCGTCCACGGCCCCCGATGCCTGCCGTCTCAAAGTCACTCTGTGACTTTGCGGGCTGCACAAGAGCTCTGCTCTTGTGAACGTCGCACCTTCCGAACAACGGGAAGGCTGTTGAGAGCAGGCACATTCCAATCGAGTTTCTTCACTCCTTTCATGGCGATATTGACGCTTGCACCACGGTCGCTGTGGTCTTGATGCCCACAGTCCTTGCACTTGAACCGCTTCTTGTGACGGTTCGCTCGTTCCGTATGCCCGCACATCGGGCACCGTTGACTCGTGTATTCGGGGTTAATCCACGCGGTCGGGATTTCCTCGAAAGCGGCCTTGTACGACGTATAGAACTGAAGGGCGCGGAACGGGAGGTGGTGCAAACGTCGGTTCATCCGCGTACCGTAGTCGATACTGTCGCGCATCTCTTTGAGGTCTTCAAAGACGATACACGGCTTCTCGAACTGCTGGCTCCACTCCACGATGTGCCGAGATACCTTGTGGAGTCGGTCGCGGACAAACCGTTCTTCGCGCCCTTCGAGCGTGTCGTGGGTACTGTCTTTCCCCGCGTTCTGGACGCGCTTCCTCATCGTGAAGTAGCGGTGACGCTTGAACTTAATCTCGGGGAAGTCGATGACCAACGTATCTTCGACACTATCCGCTGAGAGTGCGGTCAAGGCAACGTTGTCCTCGTTCACGTCCACGCCGACGACCGTCTGCGAGTCCTGCTTGTCTCGAACGGTCTGTTCGGTGTTGGTGACGTTGACGTGCAACTCGGCATTCTCGTTGTGGAACAGGGCTTCCGCCGTCCCAATCTTCCACTCGTCACTTTCGAGTGCGGTCTTGAGAATACCGAGATGAGTGTCACTCCCTTCGAGGACGCCCTTGATGTGCTTGTAGGGCTTCGCGCTGATTCGGAACGCCACGTCGCCATCGTCGGTGAGTGACAGGTTGTACCCTTCCTCGTAGTTCGCACGAAGCGGGTACGCGCCGTCCTTGGTGTGGTTCGGCTGGCCGAAGTCCTCGTACTCGTAGTAGTTCTCCATCGCTCCGAGTGCCTTCGCAACGACGCGCTGAGTCGTGTTTTTCACGAGATTAGCGTCGTCGGCCACGCGGTCAGGAATCACGTCCCAGTCCACGCCTTCTTTGGCGAGTCGAATGGTTTCGTTGTACACCGAGCGGGCTTCGAGGGTGGCGTCGTACAACAGACCCTCGTTGTCACTCTGGATGTCGAGTTGGAAGTCCAGAGTCTTGACGAGAGCCTGTGAGTCGGTCATTCTTCGTCCTGTTCGGTGGGTTCTGAGGTTCGGACGACTTTCACGTCAGCCCCACGCCAGCGTTTAGGGACGGTGACGTGGGCACTGTTCCCGAACGGTTTGACCTCACCATCGAGAACTTCCTCGCCGTCGATTTCAAAGCGGTTCGACATACAAGAGTATATCCAAAGGATATACTTAGTTGTATTGGTGTTGTGGTGTGGATATGGGTGAGAAGCGGTCGAATCACACGGTGTACAACGTCAACTACCACTTCGTGTGGTGCCCGAAGTACCGACACGCGATACTGGAACCAATCGAGGATTCGCTGAAAGCGAGTTTCCGCGACGTGTGCGACAAGTACGGATACGAGATACTGTCGCTCCACATTTCGCCCGACCACGTACACCTGTTCCTTTCAGCCCATCCGAAACACGCACCAAGCGAGATCGTGCGAACGGTCAAGAGCATCACGGCGCGAGAGATGTGGGAACAGCACGAACCGTTCTTGGAAGAGTATCTGTGGGGTGGCGGATTTTGGGAGGAATCGTATTACGTCGAAACGGCGGGAGATGTTTCGACCGACACGATTGAGCAGTATATCGAGCGCACGGAACACGTTTAGCGGAGCGTACGGCCTTCACCCTCGGGGTCAAGTCAAGGGAAATCGAAGATTTCCTGTATCCAGCAAATCGCAGAGCGATTTGCGAGACCCCGAGGCACTCGGCCTGCTCCGCCTGTAGACGTACCCCGGCCACGACGCCTGTTCTCGGTCGGTCGCGCTTGGAACCGGCGCAGAATCGGGGTGTGAGTGATAGAAGCCGACGACTTCGTCGCCCGCGTCTTCGGCCTCGTCGAATGCGGCGACCGTCTCTGCGGGGTCGAGTTCGTAGGCGACGCGTGGCTCGTCGGCCACATTCGAAACGGGGAGCGAAGCGGAGACAGAGTCGGTGGTTCGGTCACCGACGAGGACGCCACAGACTTCTTCTGGAGGGTCACGGACGGCCCCGTCGCGGGCGTGCGAAAGAATCTCGTCGCGGACGGATGCGGCGAGCGAGAGCTTACTCGAAGTCACGACGCATCGCGATTTCGAACCACGGACAGAGACGCAGTTGACGGTACCACTTGGGGTGGTCGTAGAGGTGCTCGTAGTCCACCCAGAGCATGCCTGCAATCTCGTCTTCGTCGGGGTCGAGCGAAGTGTCTTCGAGCGTGACCTTGAGGACGGCACAGACCTCCCATTCGAGACCGGAGTTGCCGTAGTAGCGCTTGTACTCGAACTTGTCCGTCACGCGCAGGTCGGAGTACTGGTCGGGCGTGATGCCGAGTTCCTCTTCGAGGCGCTCTTCGGTCGCTTCTTCCTGCGTCTGGCCCTCGACGGGGTGGGAAGCGACGGTGCCGTCCCAGTGGGTGTCCCACAAGCGCTTGTTCGGCGCGCGCTGGGCGAGGAGGAGCTGACCCGCTTCGTTGAACACGAGACACGTGAAGGCCCGGTGGCGGATGCCGTCGCCCGTGTGGGCTTCGAGGCGGTTGACCGTTCCCTCGGCGTTATCGTCGGAGTCGACGGCGATAACGTCTTGTTCGGCGTTCTTGTGGAGTTCCGTGGCTTGAGTGCCCTGAGCGTCGCTCATGTCACGTCCGTTGATGTCGGGGGACAACTAAGCTTCGATGCGAAGCGGCGAGGCCGGGCGGTGGATACGGGTGACGCTAACCCAACCGCTCGTCGAGAATGAGGCGCGTCTTCGTACTCTTTACGTCGTCGTGCTCGCGCGCCCGCGTGATGAGTTCGTTCACTGCGCGCGTGTCGGCGGCGTCGACCACGAGGACGATGTCCTCTTCGCCGGAGACCTGCCAGACGAAGTCGACGTCCTTCCACTCGGCCATCCGCCCGGAGACGCTGTGGGTGTCAACGTCCACCGCGACGGTCACCTCTATCATCGCCTTCAGGTTCCCCGTGCGGGTCGAGATGGTGAATCGCTCGATGACGCCTTCTTCGACGAGTCGCTCGACACGGTTTCGAACCGTCCCCTCGGACGTTCCGACTTCGGCCGCAATCTCCGTGTTCGGGGTTCGTGCGTCCCGTCGGAGGATGTCGAGGATTCGCCTATCCAACTCGTCCATACCCCTCCTGTCCGCCCCAGCGACTTACCGATTACGAATTTCGTAACTCGGCTTCGAAAGCAACACTTATGCACCCGGATTCCGTTCGTATCTCGTAATGTCGGACGCCTATTTGGCCCTGGAAGATGGCCGCGTGGTCGAAGCGCGTGGTCGCGTTCCGGGACGTACACGTGGTGAACTGGTGTTCACGACTGCATACACCGGGTACGAAGAGAGCTTAACTGACCCATCCTACGAAGAGCAGGTCCTCACCTTCTCGTACCCCCTCATCGGGAACTACGGCGTCCGAGCGGAGCGATTCGAATCCGACCGGATTCATCCGCGCGCCGCCGTCGCCCGCGAATTCACCGAGGAAGTCGTCGAGTGGCTCGCCGAAGAGGACGTTCCGGCGGTCGACCACCTCGACACGCGTGACCTCGTCACGTCGATTCGCGAAGAGGGCGCGATGAAAGTCGGTATCGCAGTCGGCGACGACGCGACGCCCGAAGCCGCGAAAGAAGAACTGGCCAAGTGCAAGGGCATGAGCGAGCACACCGAAATCGGCGCGCAGGTCACGACGCCCGAGCCGACCACCTACGAGGGCGACGGCGACACCACCGTCACCCTCATCGACTGCGGTGCCAAGCAGTCTATCGTCGACTCGCTCGTCCAGCGCGGCGCGACGGTCCACGTCCTCCCGTACGACGCGTCGCCCGAGGATGTCAAAGCACTCGACACGGACATCCTGTTCATCTCGAACGGTCCCGGCGACCCCGAGAACTACGAGCCGACTCACGAACTCGTCGACGCCTTCACGGGCGACGTTCCGATGGCGGGTATCTGCCTCGGCCAGCAAATCATCGCCAGCGCGCTCGGCGGCACCACCGAGAAGATGGCCTTCGGTCACCGCGGCGTGAACCAGCCGGTCCGCGACATTGAGACGGGCCGCGTCGTCATGACGACCCAGAACCACGGCTACACTGTCGCCGACCCCGGCGAGCACCTCACCGTCACCCAACTCAACGTCAACGACGACACTGCAGAAGGTCTCGCGAGCGACGAACTGAACGTCATCACGCGTCAGTACCACCCCGAAGCACACCCCGGCCCGAACGACACACTCGACTTCTTCGACGACGTTCTTGCGATGGTGGAGTCAGAGGGAAACGGGCGTAAGCGGCCTGTCGTCGCGTCGGACTAGCCGCATTATCGGGCTCTCAATTTCTCGTTTTCACGACTGGTGAGCGGCGCGTGAATTGGCAGACTGTCCCGTATTCCCGACTGTTTACCGGGAGAAAGGGCAAAGATGTTTGACAGACAGTATCAAACATGGAAGAGGTATCGCTCATCGAACGTGCCTTCGACGAGCTTCCGACAGAAGTCGCAATCCTAGACGCACACGGCGATATCGTCTACACGAATCGAGCGTGGCGGACGTTCGCCGACGCGAACGACTACGTCGGGTCGAACGATTCGCTCGGAGTCAACTATCTCGACGTGTGCGATGCGGTCCGCGATACCGACGAGACTGCGCGCGTCGTCGCCGACGGGATTCGGGCACTCATCGCCGGTGAGCGAGACCTGCTTTCGGTCGAGTATCCCTGTCACTCGCCTACGGAGTATCGATGGTTTCTGCTCCGAGGGATTCCCTTCGATACGCCCAGACACGGGCGATTCGTCCTCTTGATACATCTCGACATCACCGACCGACGCCTCATGGAGCTTCAGGTAAACGAGAAAAACCACCATCTTGCGATGCTCATCAACTATCTCTCGTCGGAACTCGAAGAGCCGCTTTCGGAAGCAATCGAGACGGCCGCCCGACTCGTCGCGAAGGACGGTGCGGACGCCGCGTCGCTCTCCGAGACGCTCTCTCACATCGACAGCATCGTCGAAGAGAGCCGCTCGGTTCCGGAGACAGTGGTGAACATCGAATTCGGCCCCGTCGAGTTCCGAACCACGGTCGAACAATCGTGGGCCGATATCGAGACGGGTGACACGTCGCTCCGAGTCGTCGGTGACGGGATTCTCTCTGCCGATATCCACCTCTTTGGGCTGCTTTGCCGGTCGCTTCTGACCCACAGCAACGCTCGGAACCACGGTGCGCCATCCGCGTCGAACATCCTCGTCGGGACGACCGAACGCGGGCTCTACATCGACGACGACGGGCCGCGTCTGTCGGCCACTGAGCGCGACCAGCTCCCCGTAGACAGTCTGCTCGGCGTCGATTACGAGCGATTAGATATCGCCATCGCCTATCGAATCGCCGACCTCCACGGGTGGCACCTCGAACTGATGGACTCCGAACTCGGCGGTGTGAGATACCAACTCGAAGGGGTCACGTGGTTGTGACGGCGAGACGGTGCGCCGCCTCAGGAGAGGTCGGCTTCCATCACGAACGTCGGTTCTTCCGCGAGGTCGCTCCGGGCGAGTGATACGTCCGAGAGCCACCGGAGCGACTCGGGGATGAGCACGCGCGTCCGGTCGGCACCGACTGCCGCGGCGTCCCGGCGAACCGCGTCCATCACGGCGCGGCACGCGTCGGCGTCGGTCCACGCGGCGACAGCGTACTCTGCCCACGTCACTTCTGCTCCGTCTTCGGGTTCACGCGTGTACGTCCGAACTCGGAGGGTGAATCCCGTGGCTCGGTCGTCAGAGACGACAAAGAGGCGGTCGTCGTCGGCTGCCTCGTGGAGTTGTTCCCGAGTCAACTCCGAGAGCGCCCACGACTCGTCGGCGTCGAGCGCGAGACCGGAAAGCGCAGTCCGCATCTCGCTGCCCGTCCAGAGCGCCCACGCAGCGTTCGCGTCGTCGCCGACGTGGTAGTCCGGGGTCGCATCCGCGTCCGGTTCCGGCATCGCCCACCGGAACTCCACGCCGGGGTCGAACCCGACGTGCCGGGCGTTCGCGAGACTCGGGACGTTCCACGAGTGAATCATGTTCCGCACTCGCTGTGCGCCTTGCTCGCGCGCCCAGTCGAACAGGGCGTGCGTGAGCTTCGTCGCAATCCCTTGCTCGCGGTACTCCGGTGCGACGCGCATCCCTTGTGCCCACCCCTCGTACTCCGAGAGCATGACCATCTGTGCGATGGCCGCAACGTCGTCGGAGGGCGTCTCGTCTCCCATATCGACGAGAAGCGTCGCCTGTGTGGGGTCGTCGGGGGCAATCCACTCGTGGTAGATGTGGGGAATGTAGTCCGAGCCGCCGCGGTCGGCCCACGTGTCGCGGGTGAACGCCGCAACCGCGTCGTAATCCTCGGGTCGAGCGGGGCGTATCTCCATCAGGTTACTCCCACGGCACGGAGCGCTCTGTCAGCTCTCCGGCGATATTTCGGCCCATCGACTCCGCCGGGTCCGCGAGGTTTTCGAGCGCCCACATGAGCTTCACCTTCGCCGTTCCGGGGAGGGTGTCACCGGCTTCGACGACGCCCGCGTCGAGCAGGTCACGGCCGGTGTCGTACACCCGGTCGCAGACGCGGCCTTCGAGACACTGCGAGGTCATCGCGACGACGGTGCCGTCTTCGACGAGTTCCTCGATACGCGGGATGAGGTCGGTGTGAATGTGCCCGAGGCCCGTCCCCTCGATGACGAGACCGGACTTCCCGTCGAGGTAGTCCAGTGCGGCGGGGTCCATCCCCGGCGTAAACTTCACGAGTTCGACGTTCTCGTCGAGGTCCGCGTGGAGCGCGAGGTCGGCCTCGCCCCGCGGCGTGTAGTCCCGGCGGAACGTGATTTCCTCGCTCTCGTAATCGACCTCACCGAGCGGCTTCGCGCCGATGGTCTGGAAGGCGTCGCGCCGCGAGGTGTGGTTCTTGCGGACGCGCGTCCCCTCGTGGAGAGCGCACGCGTCGTCCGACTCGGAAGCGTGCATACAAATCATGACCTCCGCGGCGTCGCCTTTCGCGGCCTCGACGGCACAGACCGCGTTCATCACGTTGTCCGAAGAGGGGCGGTCCGCCGAGCGCTGGCTGCCCGTGAAGACGATGGGAACGGGTGTGTCGACCATGAATGCCAGCGCCGACGCGGAGAACTGCATCGTGTCGGTGCCGTGCATGATGACGACACCGTCTGCGCCCGCTTCGATTTCCTCGACGACGGCCTCGGCGAGGTCGACCCACACGTCGGTCGTCATGTTCTCCGAGAGGATGTTGGCGACGACGCGGCCACGGTAGTTGGCCCGGCCTGCAAGGTCGGGGACGGCACGCAGCACGTCTTCGGCGTCGAACTGCGCGGTCACCGCACCAGTTCGGTAGTCGACGGTCGACGCGATGGTCCCCCCGGTCGAGATGAGTGAGATGGTCGGGAGGTCCTCGTCGAACTCGATTTCGGAGGTGCCGTCGCTGTCGGTCTGTGCGTCTTCGATGTCGTACACGTCGGTTTCGAGTACGTCTACGTCTGCGTCCTCGCGCGCGATGCCGATGTTGTACCCGCCGTCGAGCTTGATGACGAGGTACTCCTCGGTCGAGGAGGGCATCAGGACGCCTTCGTTCGTGACGCCCGCGCGGGTGACGCGGACGAGGTCCCCTGCGTTCATATCGCGGGATACCGCGGGGTCAGACTTCAAACCCACCTTTTTACCGAAGGGGTGGCCTTGCCACCCCTTCGGCAAAAACCTGGAGGGAAAAGGCCGAGAGACTCGCTACCGCTCGTCTCTCGGTACAGTAGCTGGAATGGTACTGCAATTGTAGTAGCTGAAGTGGGACTGCAAGGGAGTGTGTGAGAAGACAACAACAGACCACACATGGCAGCCAAAAGCCATTTCACACGGACGTTCGTCGGCTAACGTATGCCCTCCAGCATACTCCTCCAATCAGGCGGTGGCGCGGGTGCGGTGTTCTTCCTCGTCTTCCTCGTGACGATTGGGTTAGCCGTGTGGACGTACAGCGATGCGCGGCGGAACAGCGGTCACCCGGCGTTCCTCTGGGCTATCGTCGTCTTTCTCGCCCCAATCCTTGGCATTCTCCTGTACATCATCCTCGGCCGGAACTGACGGGACTGCAGCCGCGACAACTCGGTAACGCCAGTTTTCGGCCGAACAGCACACTCGGCACAAGAGCCATCAGCGTCCCGGCCGTCCTGACACGTATGCAACGGTCAGACCAACGCGAGTCTGAGCGGTCCACGAGCGACATCCTCTCCGGTCTCGACCTCGGTGAGGACGACTCGTCGCCGACCAACCAGTCGGCCGAGAAAACACCGGGTCGCCTCGGTCGCCTCTTTTCCGCGCGGACGTTCCTGCTCGCGCTCGTGCTCTCTATCGGTGGTCTCGTCGTCGGCGGTGCCATCCCAATCGTCGGCTTCATCGGCCGGTTCGTCGGCATCGCCGCCGCTGGGTTCCTGCTGGGCCTCGTCGGGTCGAAACGTCGGTACGTCGAAGTCGGCCTCGCGGGTGCTCTCGCCGCGGGTCTCGCGTTCGTCCTCTCGACGCTGGTTTCGGTCTTTGCGCCGTTCGCGGTGCAGTTGCTCGCGGACTACGGTGTCGCAATCGCAGGCGTGGGCGCAGCGACCGGTGGTCTCGCAGGGCTGGTCGGACACTACTTCGGGCGCGACCTGCGCGACGGCCTCACCCGCGACATCTGAGCCACTCGCGACATCTACTCGGCGACTCGGCGCGACCTGTAGTTAGGAGATTTCCCACCCGTTTCCGTCGTACGTGACGAGACCGTTGTCGGCGAGGTGATGGAGCGCGGTATCCACTGCTTGGGGGTCGGCGTTAACGTCTCTCGCCACGCTGTCGACCGAGTCCGACCCGTTAGCGAGTGCGGCGAGAACCTCCGCGTAGAATCGGCTGTCGGCATCGACCCCGAGGCGCTCGTTGATGCGGTCTAACACCTCGGTCTGCTTGCCCTGCACCCAGCGCTGGGCGAGCGAGAGTTCGCTGTCGAGGTCCTCTAGCTCCCCGAGTTCACGCGCGAGTTCGGCGATATCGTCCGTGTCGGTGTTCTCGAGTTCGAGCGAAACATGCGGGCACCGACCGGCCATATCGAGGCTCGGACTCGGCGGATAGGCGCTCTTGGCACCGAAGCCGTACCGCGAGACGTTGACCTCCAGGCGGAGATTCCGTGAGATGTGAAAGTACTTCCGCCGCTGGTCGTCGGTCCGAGACTCGATGAGTCCCGCATCCTCTAACTTCCGGAGGTGGTCGATGACCGCCTTCGGACTGACGCCGAGGTACTCGCTAATCTCGGTGACGTAGCACGGTTTGTGCGAGAGCAACCGGAGAATCCGGCGCCGATTTTCGTTCCCGAGTAAATCGAGCAGTACCGCGGAGTCCATTATCCGACCATAGTCCGTGGGTGGGGAAAAGCCCTTCTCATAGACAATCGACCGCGGTCTTTCGGTTAGTCATTCGACATGCGGGGCTGTCCGCTCGCCGAACGGGGCAGGCGGTCGAAGGCGCGAGCGGCGAGTGCGACTGCGACGAACGACAGCGCCACGGTGATACCCGCCAGCAAGAGGCCCGCATCGTATCGCAACGGCGGGTAGTATCCGAACCCGTAGTCGAACACGTCGTTAACGAGGGCGAGTCCGAGGGCGAACGCGAGCGCGCCCCGCGTCGTCGCGCCGTACCGCGGGACGAGATACGCGCCGACGAGGAACCCGAGGTGGGTGAGCATGATACCCCAATAATCCCAGAGCGCAGCGCCCGAAAAACCGACGTAGAGGTCCGGTCGGAGGTTGAGGGCGACGAACGTCCAGATACCGTACTTCACCAGCCAGACGAACGCGAGCGTGTGGAGATACGCGAGCGGGCGGTTGACTCGTGCCTCCGAAACCGGCCGCCCGAGGTTCGGAAGCAACGTCGCGGCCGAGAGCGTCAGCAACGCGAGCGCAGTCGGTGAGTCACCAAAGAGTGGGTACAGAAACGTCGGCAGGTCGGCAAACGAGGGTTCCGAGTGGACGTAAAAACTCACGCCGACGAGGAACGCCGACCCCGTGAGGACGAGAAAGACGACAAGACTCGGTCCGTTTCCGAGGTAGTACTCGGCCCACTCGTCGAATCTGGCGTCGAGGTCGAAGTCGCGGCGGCCCATCGGCGAATCGGACGCGGGCGTGGGAGAAAAGGCCGTCGGGCTCGATTCCTGACTGTCCGGCGGACGCCAGAGTCAGCGACTGCCGAGAGCGAAGGACAATTAGCCGGGCACGCTGAATTGCCGACAATGAAAGCAGCCCTCGTCATCCTCGACGGCTGGGGTCTCGGCGACCACGACCGTCGGGACGCCGTCAAGGCAGCGAACACGCCCAACTTCGACCGCTACCGTGACACCGGAGCCTTCGGGACCCTCGTCACCGACGGCCGCCGTGTCGGCCTTCCGGACGGACAGATGGGCAACAGCGAGGTCGGCCATCTCAACATCGGGGCCGGTCGCGTCGTCAAGCAAGCCTACACGCGCATCGGCGACAGCGTCGAGGACGGGTCGTTCTTCGAGAACGACGCGCTCACTGGGGCGCTCGACTACGCCGAGGAACACGACGGCAAGGTCCACTTGATGGGCCTCGTCTCCGACGGCGGCGTCCACTCCGACCAGGAACACCTCTACGCGCTCATCGAACTCGCAGCGTCCCGGGGCATCGAGGCCGTCACCCACGCCTTCACCGACGGCCGCGACACCAGCCCCCACGGCGGCGAGGAGTACCTCTCTGACCTCGAAGCGGTCATCGACGAGCAGGGAACTGGGCAGGTCGCAACCGTCAGCGGACGCTACTACGCGATGGACCGCGACGAGAACTGGGAGCGCACGAAGCGCGCCTACGACGCCATCGTCGAGCGCGAGGCCGACTGGACCGCTGACACAGCCGTCGAAGCCGTCACGGAATCGTACGACCGCGGCGAAACCGACGAGTTCGTCGAACCCACGCTCGTCGACGACGCACCCACACTCGACGACGGCGACGCGGTCATCTTCTTCAACTTCCGCGCCGACCGCGCTCGGCAACTCGTCCGGATGCTCGCCGACATCGAACCCGAGTGGGACTTCGAAACGACGCCGCCGGAGATACTGCTGACGACGATGACGCAGTACGACAAGACGTTCGACCTCCCGGTCGCGTTCCCGCCGGAACAGCCCGAAGACACCATCGGGGACGTACTCTCCGAAGCTGAGATGACACAACTGCGCCTTGCCGAATCCGAGAAGTATCCGCACGTTACCTACTTCCTCAACGGCGGGCGCGAAATCGAGTTCGACGGCGAGATTCGACGCATCGTCGAGAGTCCGGATGTGCCGACCTACGACCTCCAACCCGAGATGTCCGCGCCGGAACTCACCGACACGGCCATCGACCTCATCGAGACCGAAGAGCCCGACGTGATGGTTCTCAACTACGCGAACCCGGACATGGTCGGCCACACGGGCGACTACGAGGCGGCTATCGCGGCGGTCGAAGCGGTGGACGAGCAACTCGGACGACTCGTCGAGACGGTCCGCAACCACGGCGGCCACGTCTGTATCACCGCCGACCACGGCAACGCCGACGATATGGGAACAGCGGAAGACCCTCACACGGCCCACACCTTCAATCCGGTTCCGTTCGTCTACCTGATTCCCGAAGACGACGACGAAGACGAAGGCGAAGACGAAGAGTTGAACGACGCTGGCGAAGACGAAGAGTTGAACGACGCTGGCGAAGACAGCGATTCCGACCCCGAGCGCCCGCTTTCCGGTGGTCGAACCGTCCGAGAAGACGGGTCGCTGTGCGATATCACGCCGACGCTGCTCGAACTCGTCGGCGTCGACCAGCCGTCCGCGATGACGGGCGAATCGCTCCTCAGATAACAGCGACTCAGCCTCTGTCCACGCCCGTCCCGCCCCGGTAGCGTCGATACGCTGGCGGGACGAGAAGCGACACGCCTGCCAGCGCCGCGAGCACGGCGAATTCGGGTTGAATAACCGCCTGCAGCGACTGCGTCGTGAGCGTCTCGACGGATGCACCCGCAACGACGCCAGCGATAGCCCACGGGAGTTCTCCGACTGCGGTCCCGAGGACGAACGCGCCCAGTGGGACGTTCGATACGCCCGCGGCCACCGAGACGATGTCCGAGGGGATTGGAAGCAATCTGCTCGCGGTCACGCCGCGGACGGAGCCTGTCACTGCGACTGTCTGCTCGCCCACGTCCGCGAGCGTCCCTGCCCCGCCGAAGCGACGAGCGAACAAGAACGGCGGGACACTCGTCAGGACGATGAGCGCGAGCGCAAGGGGGACCGCCGCCGGGCCGAGACCGAACCCGACCACCAGTGCGAGGAGCGTCGTCGGCCACGCGAGAAGCGGACGGACGAGAGCGAGGAGACTCACCGCGACCACGAGTCGCATCGGGTCGGCGGCTATCCACGCCGTGCGGGCGAAGACCGTCTCCGGAGAGACAGCGAGTGCGCCCACGAGGACGAAGAGAAAGACGAGTCCAAAGACGAGTCGAGTCCGAGTCACGGCGTCTCGACCGTGAGTGCGCCCGCGGCGACCAAACGCTTTGTGCTTCGGTGGGCTTTAGCCCGCGCCGCCCCGATACGGAGTCGAATCGTGACTGGTCCGACACGCGACGAGCGCGTGGAACTCGCGCTCGAACTCCTCGCCCACCTCGAAGCCGACGAACTCTCGCTCGCCGAGGTCGTCGACCGCATCGAGACGGTGACGACAGACCCGACACTCACGCGCGACATCCTCGATACCGCGGAGATGCGCGGCATCATCGACCGAGATGGCGGCCGAATTCGGCACAACCGCGGTGGCACGTTCGTCCGGTTCGAGAGCCAAGTCGTCCAGAAAGATGGCGACTTCGACTGCCGCCGCTGCGGAGCGTCGATTTCGACGGGCCACTTCGTGCAGTTCGAATCGGGCGAACTCGGACCGTTCGGGTCGTCCTGTATCAGAAAAGTGCTCGGAAGAGAATAAGAGAGAAAAACGGCGCGTCGAAAACGACCAGCGCGTGCGATGCGTTCCGCCGCCTACCGTCCGCGTCGTAACTCGTCGATGAGTTGTTCGATGAGTTCCTGCTGATACCGAATCTGTTCGCCCTGCGCTTCGACGACTTCGCGAAGCGACTGAATCTCCGCGACGATGTCTTCGTCTGTCGGCACCGACTCGTCGGCAGGTTCGAAACCGGACCCCTCGAAGCCGAGGTCCGCGGCGTCGGCAACGTTGGTCGTCGTCGACTCGACGGGCTCGGACTCTGTCTGACCGCCGGTCGTGGATGTGGCTTCGACCGGTTGGCGCTCGACACTCTCGGCGCTTTTCTGTTCGCGGGTCGAGTTGTTCGGTTCCTCCGTGAGTTCCGTCGGGTTGGCACTCAGCGGGTCTGGCCCCTCGCCGAAGTTCGTGTTGTCCCGCTCGGATTCCGCCGCTTTTTGTTCCTGTGCGTCGGCCATCTTGACGCGGAACTCTTCGAGGCTGCCGACGCTGTGGTACTCACAAAGCGCCTTCGAGAGCTTCTCGCGGACGAGTCGTGCGTCCTCGTTCGGCGTCTTGAACCGCTCTTGGCGGCCGTCGACGGTGAGGACGACCGTCGTGGCGACGCTGCCGGACTCGAACGACAGGTCAGTTACGTCGTCGTAGTGATACGTCTCGTAGTCTTCGTCCCACACCGCGCTTCCGATGTGGCGGACGACCCGCTGTTCCGTGACGACGAACGTGAGTTCGCTGAAGCGGAACGCTTCGATGAGACGCTCGTCGTCTTCGACGACGCCCGCGCTCGTGAGGACGCCTTCGAGGATTGGCTGGAGTGCCTCGTCGAGTCGCTTGGCCGACAGCCCGAACGTTTCGGACCCGTCGAGACCGTAGTCGAGCGTTATCTTCGCCTTTCGTCGCCCCTCTTTCACCGCTACTCGTTCGGCGGCGTGCGAGAATTCGTCGACGGACTCGTCCGAGAGCAGGCCCTCGGCGCGGTAGACGAGGGTCCGATTCGGAGTCACAAACAGTTCGTCCTCGCCCCCGAGGTGGACGCGGGACACCACGGTCTCCCCGTCGAGGATGGACTGGACGATCTCCGGTTGGCTCATGCGTTGAGTCACCCAGTGTTGGGGCATAAATCCGTGGGTGATGCGACGAATCGAGCGCCGTGGTGACTCCTCCCGAAGCCGTCGGAGATGAGAAGGTTAAATACAACCACCGCACAACGCCAAGTTGAGCCCGGGTGGCTTAGCTGGACATAGCGCCGCACTCATAGGGTTTCACAATCGGTGCGGAACGCCTTGGAAGCCTCCGCCCCTCGCGAGGTCATGCCGGCCTCGCACCTGGGACATGCGGAGATCGTGGGTTCGGAGCCCACCCCGGGCATTCGATACTTCTCTCGAATCAACTCTCCTTACGGAGTAACGACGATTTTCCCGACGCTGGTACGGTTCTGCATCGCGTCGAACGCGTCTGCCGTCGCCGCCAGCGGATAGGTTTCGTCGATTTCGGGCGTCAACCTGCCGTCTGCGACGAGTTCAACGAGAGTCGAAAGCTCCGGTTGTGTCCCCATCGTACTCCCGATGAGTTGCTTGTGTTTGAGGAATATGCCGGGCACGTCTATCTCTGAATAGCGTCCGGCTGTGCCACCACAGACAACCATCCGACCGCCGCGACGGAGTACGTCGAGTCCGAGTTGCGTGTACTCCCCGCCGAGATGATTCAACACAGCATCCGGTGTCCCGACCTCGCGCACCGCCGCACGGATGTCGTCGGGGTCAGTTCCGTGAATCGCGTGGTCGAGACCAATCGCTTTCATCCGGTCGAGTTTCGAGCGTGACGAGGACGTGCCAACCGTGCGTGCACCGAGAATATCGGCGAGTTGGACACCAGCGACCCCGACTCCGCCGGTCGCTCCCGGGACGAAGACAAGGTCTCCCGGACCGACCGCCGCTTGACGAAGCATGTGGTACGCAGTCAGATACGCTGTCGGAAGAGCGGCGGCCTCCGTCGAACTCACGTTTTCGGGGAGTTCGATGAGACGGTTCGCATCGACCAGCGCGGTTTCGGCGAGACTTCCGTGAAACAGCGTGAACGACTCACAGCGGTTCTCGGGGCCTTCTCGGCAGAACCGACAGGTCCCACACGTCTGGTTCGGACAGAGCAGGACGCGGTCGCCCGGTTCGACCGCAGTCACATCGTCACCGACGGCACGAACCTCGCCCGCCAGGTCGAGACCGGGAACGAATGGAAGGTCTTCTGTATCGTATCTCGTGTCCGCGCCGTTCAGAATCCACAGGTCGTGGTGGTTAATCGACGCCGCCTCGACAGTCACCAGCACTTCGTCGGGTCCGGGGTCTGGCGTTGGTCGTTCGAGTATCGAAATTCCGTCTGGACCGGTGAATTCAGTGAGTGCTGCGACACGCATCGTGTCGCCTTCGGCGGCCCGGACCAAAAGGAATCGGGCGGCGTCTGGGGTTACCGGTCACCGTCAGACAGAACCAGAGACGATAGCTGTCGCTCGTCGAGAGAGACTGAATCGCTGCCGCTCACGGTGTGAGCGTCGAAAGAAAGAATGGAGCCGGGAAAATCCCGGTAGTTAGCTATCCGAGTTAGTCGCGACGGACGGCGAGGAGCGCCGCAGCGACGAGGGCGACGAGGGCGACAGCGATACCGAAGCCGGGCGTGCCGGTATCGGTCGTCGTCGTCGTCTCGGTCGTCGTCGTCGTCGTCGTCTCGGTCGTCGTCGTCGGCGTCTCGGTCGTCGTCGTCGGCGTCTCGGTCGTCGTCGTCTCGGTCGGCGTCTCGGTCGTCGTTTCAACCGATTCGACGACTTCGCCGTCGACCTCTTCGTCAGCAGCGGCATCGCCTGCGGCGGATGCCGTCACGGTGAAGGTGTCACCGATGTTCTGCTCGGAGAAGTCGAACGTGCCGGAGAACGTGTTGTTCTCGGTCACGTAGACCGTCGCCGTCTTGAGGAAGCGCGGCTGGGTGTCGCCGTCGGACTTCACGCGGAGCGTGATTTCCGTACCGGGGGCGACGTCGGTCGTACCAGAGACAGTCTGGTCGGCCGCGTTCGTGACGTTGACCGGGTCCATGTCGAACGTGTGCTCTCCTTCGATGTGCTCGTAGGAGGCATTCTGCGCAGAGTCATCCTCGACCAGCGCGATGTTGCTGGACGAGACATCGTCCTCACCGACCATCTTGAACTCGACGTTGAACGCGTCGTCATCTTCGAGGTCGACGCTCGTGGTCTCGTCGGAGTCGATGACACCATTGTCGTCCTCGTCACGGACCGCATCGATGTCTTCTGTGTCGAAGACGATGAAGTAGGTGTCGTTGTTACCGTCAGCGATCACCGACGCGTTGCTGACGTTGATGATCTTGGGGTCGCGGTTCGGACCAGGGTTGGACTGGTTGACCGTGAGACGGTAGGAGTCGTTGTAGGCGCCGCTGAAGAAGTTCGGCGTCTCGTCATCCTCTGCGCCGACCGAGCCTTCGAGGCCGGGTGCGACGACCTGGATGACAGCCTTGTCGCTGAAGGCGATCTTGGTGTCCTGCGTAATGTTGCCGTTTTCGAGCGCTTCGTTGACATCGTCGAGGTCACCGAAGGACTCGCTGCTGGGGGCAGTCCAGACGTTGACCGTGTCGACGGAAGCTTCCTCGAGGACGAGGGTACCGACGTTGTCGGCGTCCACCGACGAGTCCGCACCGGTGCGGATTTCGAGGTCGTAGTCGCCGTTGTCGATGAGGTCACTCGTGGCCAGGCCGACATCCGTGTCTCCGTCGCTGCCGGTCAGAACGTCGTCGTCATCGTCTTCGACATCGAAGACGTCACCGACCGTCGTGCTGTCGGATTCAGAGCTGTCCCAGAGGACGACGACTTCGCCGTCGTCGTCGCCGTCTTCGACGGTGACGTTAGCCTGGTAGCCCTGGTCTCCGGTACCGACGGTGACGGTAGCCGTGTCGGTGTTCGAGAGCGAGATAGGGATGGCGACGACGTCACCGCGCTGGTCGGTGACGACGTTATTGACGAAGTTCGCCTTACCTTCACCGGCCTCGGTGACCGTGATCGTGTCGGATTCAGCCGTTACGGCGGAGGCCTTGTCGATAACTTCAACCGAGTAGTTGCCCGTGCCGATGTCATCGTGAGATGCGTTGAACTCGAATTCGTACTCACCCTGACCGTTCGTGTTCGCGGTGATGGTAACGTCTTCGACTTCGTCGCCGTCATCTTCGAGGAGACGGACTTCGATGTCACGACCGCCAGCGTTGGCGGAGACCGTTCCTTCGATGAGGTCCTCGTCAGTGACGTTCAGGTCGTCGATTGCGACTTCGAGACCGAGGTCACGGACGACGATTTTCCCGTCCTGGCCGGAACCGATTGTCACGTTGTAACGCTCGGTCTCACGGTTGGACGTGTCGAAGACGAAGACTTCGGAGTTCGAACCGGTGTTACCGGAGCGGAAGAAGCCTTCGTTGCCGTCTTGGGTTTCGTCGGACGTGATTTCGATATCAGTGCCGACGTTACCGTCGGTCAGCGCAACAATCTCGCCCTTGTAGGCGTTGACATTGTCCGTGTTACCATCTTGGACAGTAACAGTTGCGACCGTAACGGACGCGTTGTTGTCGTCATCGAGACCTTCGTCGACGTTGTTGCCGTCGAGGTCGGTCACGTCGTCGCCGACGGTAAGCTCGATGTCACCAGTGTAGAGGTCATCCGTTTGGAGGACGAGCTGACCGTTGCTGTCCTGGGAAACGCCCGTGATGGCACCGGACTGAGCGTCGCCGTCCTGGTAGAGCGTGAAGTCGCCCGTACCAACGCCGCTCATGTCGATCTGCTCGCTGAAGGCGAGTTCGATGATGTCACCGGAGCCGTCGTCGTAGTGAACGGCCGAGTCGAGCTCGGGGTCGCTGCTGTCCGAGACGGTGAACGTATCAGAGTCGTCGTACGCCGTACCGTCGGACGTTGCGGAGGCGCTAGCGATAGCGCCAGCCGTGTAGGACTGACCGCCGGAGAGGCTCGAGACATCGATAGTCTCGGAGAACGACATACCGGAGCCAGCAGACGTGTTGTTCGTGTGCGGTTCGCTTGCCTGGAACTGTCCGTCACTGTTCGTGTCGACGAAGACAGTGACGTTGGTGTCTCCAGACGCCTTGTCGCCGCTTACCGTCAGCGTATCGCCGCTGATGGACGCGGAGACGTTAGACGCAGCCGCAGCAGCACTCCCCGTAAACGCGATGGACCCGGCAAAGACCGAGAAGACCATCAGCGCAGCGAGAAGTACCGCGCGGATTTGCTTATTGCGTGTCATTGTTGTTGATGGGTGTTGCAGTCGGGGACACCGTTTTCGTCGATCCTCGGGTTGAGTCGAGCCGGGCAAGACCCGGACCGAGGTGGGGTACTCACAGGTGTCTCCATGGGCAGGGGTACGATTGGACCTGTTGGGCGTTCACGGTAAATACTTTGTGTGATTGTCCTAATCTGAAACGTTAACAAACGGATGGTACAGGGCCGGAAACGCCAATGTGTCCCACAAAACATATGTGTCCGGAATGTATACCTGATTAACGCGTGCGCACGCCACCTTGGGTAGGAACGATGTCCCCGGTTCCCCCGGGGACTTCTTCGTTCTCGATGATACACTCCTGAGCGTGACGCTTCTTCGAAATCGGTAACAAACTCGTCCGATTCTCGCGCTCCGCCCGCGTGTGCGAGAAGACAAATAAGAATTGCAGAGGCTCAACACTTAGCAGTCAACCGCACAGAGTGCCACCTGCTGTTCACAGCGAGCAACCACCTCTAACGTGTCAGAAGTTTTTAACCATTCTCAGATTTCGAACGGCATTCTGGACTTAATAGCCATATAAATCCTATATTAATCGAGGATATACTGGGCGTAATCCCCCATTAATCTGGCACCTAATTTTAAGTAACCCCACGATAACCAACGGTTGGACACACCAAGACGGCCACCGGGCAGGGGAAACTGCAACCCATCCCCTATGGTGCACTCCTTGAGTGACATCAATGGCTGTCGGGGTGTGGGACACACGCAACACATGAAGCTTAAGAATCTCTTCACGGAAGACCGCGCAGTTTCGCCAGTCATCGGGGTTATCCTGATGGTGGCTATCACCGTCATCCTCGCAGCCGTCATCGGGACGTTCGTCCTCGGGCTGGGCGACCAAGTGCAGGAGACGGCACCCCAAGCGAGTTTCGCATTCGACTACGACGGAACCGACCTCGTCATTACTCACGAGAGTGGTGAGGCGGTTAATAACGACAGTGTGACTATCGTTGACCCCAGCAACGAAAACAACTGGCCAGACAGCGATGGGAAGATCACCGCTGGAGATAGCTACAATCTTACCAGTTTGAATGCTAACGACGGCGACACCGTTCGCATCGTCTGGACCTCCGAAAGTGGCAGCACGTCGTCCACCCTCCAGAAGTGGACCTACAACGGATAATGAACGTCAAAGAACTCCTCGCTGACAACGACGCAGTGTCGCCCGTTATCGGGGTCATCCTGATGGTAGCCATCACTGTCATCCTCGCCGCGGTTATCGGGACGTTCGTCCTCGGACTCGGCGACCAGGTGAGCGAAACGTCTCCACAGGCGAGTTTCAGCTTCGACTACGTCGATAACGGGACCAACGACACCCTCCAAGTGACGCACGACAGCGGTGAGGCAATCACGGCAGACAGCGTTAACCTCTCGTCGAGCGTGACGTTCCAGGAGTACACGTCCTCTGGTCTCGTCGACAGTGCCAACGATTCGAAGACGTTCGAAGTCATGAACGTCTCTGGCGACGTCACCGCCGGTAATTCGGTCAACGTCGCAGGTGGCGATTTCAACAGCGCGACGTTCCGCATCGTCTGGACCGCTGAATCGGGTTCCACCTCTGCAACGCTGCAGAAGTGGTCTGGACCGGACGCCTGAACCGGCACCTAACTTCCGTCCTCCGTTCTTATTCAGATGTGATAACCTCCCGATAGCCTTAGGTAATCGAATTCGAATAGTCATCTACGCACACATTCAGAGACTATGAAATTCCAAGAACTTCTCACAGACGACGGCGCGGTGTCGCCCGTTATCGGGGTCATCCTGATGGTGGCGATTACCGTCATCCTCGCCGCGGTTATCGGAACGTTCGTCCTCGGACTCGGCGAACAGACGGAGACGGCTCCGCAGGCGAGCTTCAGCTTCGATTACGTTGATGATGGCTCGAGTGATAATCTGACTGTCACTCACGACAGTGGGCAGTCAATTTCGAGTGACCGGCTCAACCTTAGTTCGTCAAGTGACTTCGAGTACTACACTGGGGGTTCACTCGATGGCACTTCGAACTCTAGTAAAACGTTTGCCGACATGGAGGTCACTGGCGATGTCACTGCAGGAACCTCTGTGAAAGTTGGTGGCGATTTCAACAGCGCGACGTTCCGCGTCATCTGGACCGCAGACTCTGGTTCCACCTCTGCCACACTCCAGAAGTGGTCCGGCCCGGACGCCTGAACCGACACCTAACTTCCGTACTCAATTCTTTCCGTCTGAAAACCCCCGACAGCCTTAGGTTAATTCATTAACAATAGTCAATTGTTAACACATTCAGTGACCATGAACATTCAAGAATTCCTTACAGACGACGAGGCGGTATCACCCGTCATCGGGGTTATCCTGATGGTGGCTATCACAGTCATCCTCGCCGCGGTTATCGGGACGTTCGTCCTCGGGCTGGGCGAACAGACCGAGTCAGCACCACAGGCGAGTTTCAGCTTCCAATACAACCAGAGTACTGACGACTACCTCAACATCACCCACGAAAGCGGTGAGGCAATTAGCTCTGACCAGTTGAGTGTGAGTACGGGGGTCAATTTTGACTCAATCGGGAACGATAGCCTCAATAAGAAAAGTGCAACGTGGACCGAAATCAGAGGCGGAACAGCGATAGATGTTAAAGCGGGGTCTGCAGTGACAATAACCGGAAATAGTAGCACACTTGACGACCAAACTGTCCGCGTCGTCTGGTCGTCTGAGTCCGGGTCCTCATCCGCAACGCTCCAGAAGTGGACTGGTCCGGACGCGTAACCGCGGAGAAGGTTTTTTCGAACGGCGATTCTTCGTCGGTGAACCGTTTTAGACCGGACGGCCGCCTTCGGACGTGCCGACCAGCCACGTGCCGAGCGTGAGTGCGGCCGCGGCGGGAACGAGTGCGAAGGTCATCGTCTGGGCAGATCCGGGGAGGGCACCCGGTACGATTCCGAGAGTCCCGACGACCATCAGAACAATCCCGATGAGCGCTCGAGGCGAGCTGAGTAGTCCCATGTGGTGTTTCTGCGGAATGGGGCGATATGGAACTTGCGCTTTCGCGTCGACCTACGACGACTCGTATTTCTTCTCGCCCGCGGGCACGACCACGTCCAGCCAGTTTTCCTCCGGCGGGAGCGGACAGTCGAAGGTGTCTGTGAACGCGCAGAAGGGGTTGTATGCGAGGTTGAAATCGACAACGACGGTGTCGAGGTCCGAAAGCGGCACGTCCGGCGTGAGTTCCATGTACCGACCGCCGTCGTAGGTCTGCTGGCCGGTCGTCTTGTCGCGGAAGGGGACGAAAAGCGTCCGCGAGTCGTCGTGTTCCTGTCGGTACGCTCCGAGTTCGAGGTCGGTCTCCCGGAGTTCGAAGCTGAAGGTCGCAACGCGGAGGTATCGAACCTCGCGACCGGTGGACGTGTCCATCACGACCGGTTCGGGGTCAGGGTGCGACTCGACGGTCGCCGTCACCCGAAAGTCCGGGTCGGGGCCGAAGTAGTCGAGCCCATCGAAGTCGTCGCGTTCCGCAGGCGGAATGGGGGTCTGTGGGTGGCTGCCGAAAAAGTCGTCTTTCTCGCGGCGCTTCGCCCGAAGCTCGGTCACGTAGGCGTCGGGGTCGAACGCGTCAGCGTCGGTCATGGCCGGGGGTATCCACCGGTCACACCTACACCTGACGGTTCCGCGCGCTCAGCCGGTCGCTCCGGTCTGGGCGCGTCCCTCGCTTCGCTTATGGAGACTGATTTCGCTTGGCGGCTGAGAGCCGCTGGAACTGCTCAGCCGTGAGATCGATAGTCGCAGCAGCGAGGTCCTCACGAAGCTGACTGACGGTTCGGGCTCCGATGATTGGTGCGGTGACCTGCGGGTGGGTGACGAGCCATGCGAGACTGACCTGCGCAGGGGTGGCGTCTACTTCCTCGGCGATGGCCTCGACGGCGTCCAGCACATCGAAGTTCGCCGACGTGAGATACGAGTCGGCGAATCGCTGGTCGGTCGCGGCACGCGAGTCCGGCGGCGGTGACTCGCCGCGGGTGTACTTCCCGGTGAGGAATCCACCAGCCAGTGGCGACCAAGGGACGACACCGATGTCGTAGTCGGCACACATATTGAGGTAGTTCCCCTCGATTTCGCGGTTGACGACGTTGTACCGGGGCTGTGCGATGCGGAACGGTTCGTAGCCGCGTTTGTCGGCGAGTTCGTTCGCCTTGACGACCTTCCAGGCGTTGGGCTCCAGTGTCGAGGTGCCGAGATAGTTGACCTTCCCATCGCGGACGAACCCGTCGAGCGTCCGCATGAACTCGTCGACGGGTGTCTCGTTGTCCCAGCGGTGGATATACAGGAGGTCCACGTAGTCCGTCCCGAGCCGGTCGAGGATACGGTCAATCTGCCTCCGGAGGTGCTTTCGACTGAGGCCGCGTCCGTTCGGGTCGTCCCGCGTCGGCCAGTAAATCTTCGACGCGATAACGAAGTCCTCGCGGTCCCGCGTCGAGAGCCACTCGCCGATGTAGGTCTCACTCGCGCCGTCACCGTACATGTCGGCGGTATCGATGAAGTTCCCGCCAGCCGCGGCGTACGCGTCGAGGAGTTCGTGCGCCTGGTCGGGGTCGACTTCCACCTCGTTGGCATCGTTACGGCGACCGAACCGCCACGTACCGAAGGCAATCTCCGACACCTTCGTCCCGGTCCGTCCCAGTGGAACCGTCTCGAGCGACATACGAACTGCGACGGACGGCCGGTGGTAAAATTCCCCGGTTTTTCGACACACAGTTCGACGGTTGTTGCACTCGGCAGGTGAGTGGTCGAAGATATCGAAAAGAAATGCGGGGAAGGGCGGCGGAGACAGGGAGTGGAGACGGGGGTGAAGCGGGGCCGTTCGTTATCGGGCGTAGTTGTGTCCGACGACGAGGGCGATAGCGTTGACCGCGACGAGGGTGACGAAAACCGTGATTTCGCCTGATTTCAGACCATCGTGCAGGAGGGGCAGATACAGGAAGGGGAGGGCAACGGCAGTCCAGAATCCAACGAATCTGAGTGGGGCGGCGACGAGTTTAACGCCGGTGTTAACGTTCTGTGCGTCCGTGATCACCTCTCTTAGCTGGGAGAGGCGCTCGCGGGGGACCGTTGATGAGGAGCTTGACATAACGGAGGGCTCACCTACAGATTCTATATCGACGTGAGGGGTCATAATTCCACGCTAGTATTCGTCTCGTTTTACCCTCATTTAGGCGGTATATTCTTATAAAGGTGAAATTTTATCGACGGCTCAGAAACGTTCTAACGATTTATAGCGGCATCTAACTCTTTTATTCTGGTAATCTATTTGATGACTTGAACCGTCGTGTGCTGGTGACTATCTGGTTCACATGCCACAGTTCGGTAGGAGGTCGTGAATACGAGACGTTCAGAACTCGTAGAGAGTTAATGTGATCCAAGGGCGGGAAAGTAGTCAGTTGACGTGACGATTCGTTCCCGTAGCGATTTATCCGGCCGGTCCGACGAGGGAACCATGGCCGACCTCAATCGCATCGCCAAGCGCATGTACAACATCCACCCGAACTCCATGCACCTCGTCGTCGGCGACGATATCGAGGGGACGTTTACGCTCGACAGCGCGGAGTTCTTCCAGACCGACTTTCAGGCGGAAGGAACCCGCGAAGGCGACGACGCCACCTATCGGTTTACGACGACCGAAGACAACGACGCCGTTATCGTCGGCCGACAAGCACACGGTGACGACGGCTGGCAGATGGTCGGGAAAGTCGTCTCTGTCGAACGAGTCGACTCGTAGGGGTCAGTCTGCCGTGTCGAGGCCGCTGTCGCCGAATCGGTGCCGGAGTTCGCGGCGAATCGCGCCGCGCTTCAGCAGGACGAACCCGAGGAAGATGAGTCCGAACCCACCGGCCGTCGCCGCGTTCGGAACCTCGCTCAGGAACGCCCACCCCGAGAGGGCGGCAAAGAGCGGAGCCACGTAGGAGACGAGGTTAATCTCGATGGGGCCGAGTCGTTCGAGCAGGTCGAAGTAGATGAGGAAGCCGAGCGCGCTGGCCGCTATCGAGAGGTACGCGAGCGCGAGCATCGACTGCATCGTCACCTCGACACTCGCAATGGACTCTCCGAGGCCGAGCGAGACGACGTGCATCAACAGCGCGCCGCCGAGCATCGACCACGCTTCCATCGTCTCGATGGGGAGGTCCGAGTCGACCCGACGGGTGAGGACCGCTCCGAGGGCGAACGCAGCGGCCGCGCCGAAGATAAGCAGTTTTGCGACGGTACCACCCGCGAGGAGGTTTGCCGGGTTGAGTTCCGACAGTACCGCGACGCCGACCAGCCCGAGGAGCATCCCGACGATTCCCAAGGGCGTCAGTCGCTCACTCGGGAGCAGTGCCCGCGCGAAACTGCTCGTGAGGACGGGACTGAGACTCACGATGACGGCGGCGGCGGCGCTCGTCACCGTCGGGTCGTTCTGGCCGATAAACAGCAACACGTGGTACGCGGCGATGAGCAAGACGGAGCCAATCGCGACTTCCGTCCACTCGGCGCGCCCCCGTGGGAGCGGCGAATCGGTCGCATAGAGGGCGTACACGAGCATCACGACGCCAGCCACGTCGTATCGGAGCGCGGCGAAAAGCACCGGCGGGAAGTACGCCAGTCCTGCCTTGATGGCCATGAACGCGGAGCCCCATACAGCGGCGAGAACGATGAAGAGTCCGAGGTTGCGGTACCGTGTCACACAGGTGATGTGCTATGCGGGGGCCTGAACGTTTCGCTCCGGGGTGGTTTCGCCGGAATGTCGGATTCCTCCCACGGCTGAAGCCGTGGGCTTCCTCCCTGCATCTCTGTGAATCGACCCGTACGTCCACCCACGCAGACCGCCGGGCGGTGCCGGGCGGTCAGTCGTCGGCGGAGACGAGTGTGTCTGTTGCCGTTTCGATGACCTCGACCTCGTCCGACCCCTCGTAGAGGTGGCACGCGGCCGGGTGGTCCGTATCGCCCACGCCCGGACGGCGTGTCTCACACGGACTTTCGAACGTTTCACGGAGTCTCTCCCGTGTCTCCTCGATATCGCCGTCGGCGAGGTGACTGAGTGCGGTATCGACAGCGCTGGCGACTTCGCCTCTGAGTTCGGCGTCGACGTGTCGCGCTCGGACTTCCGCCATGAACGCCGCTTCGTCGGTTCGCTCGGGGTCGGCAGCCTCCCAGATGTGGTCCGGGTTCACGTCGCCGACCGCAAGCGCGTCGCGAAGGTCCATCACGGCGCGGTAGGTCTCTTGGTCGATGTCGAGGCCGTCCGGCGGGATGACCTTCGGACAGCGCGTCCGGAATCGACAGCCTGACGGCGGGTTTCGCGGCGAGGGAACGTCGCCAGAAAGCGCTTCGACCCGGCGACCGTGTTCGCCGGTCGACGGGCGCGGAACACTCTCTAAGAGCGCCTCCGTGTACGGGTGTTTCGGCGACTCGAACAGTTCGTCGGTCGGACCCAACTCGACGATATTCCCGAGGTACATCACGGCGACGCGGTCACAGATGTGCCGAACCACCGAGAGGTCGTGAGCGATAAACAGGTACGTCAGTCCGAACTCGTCTTGCAGGTCGCCGAGGAGGTTGAGTACCTGCGCCTGCACGGACACGTCGAGGGCCGAGACAGGTTCGTCGAGGACGATGAACTCGGGTTCGAGCGCGAGCGCGCGAGCGACACCGATACGTTGGCGCTGTCCACCAGAGAACTCGTGCGGATAGCGGTCGAGTTGACTCGACGAGAGGCCGACCCGCTCTAACAACTCGCCAACCTTGTCCCGCCGCCACTCCCGTTTAGACTGCTCGCCGGGGTCGGACGGCAGGTCGTGAATCCGAAGCGGTTCGGCGATGATTTCGCCGATGGTCATCCGCGGGTCGAGGCTCGAAAACGGGTCCTGAAAGACGATTTGGGCGTCTTTCCGGAACGCTTTGAGTTCGTCCGAGTCCATCTCGAAGACGTTCTCGCCGTCGAACTCGACGGCTCCGCCGGTTGCCTCGCGGAGTCGCAACAGTGTCTCGCCCGTCGTCGACTTCCCACACCCGGACTCGCCGACGAGTCCGAGCGTCTCGCCCGGTTCGATGTCGAACGAGATGCCGTCGACGGCTTTGACGCTCTGTCGCTCGCGGCCGAGCAGCGTGTCGACGAGCGTGTCCTGTTCGTAGTAGTACTTCTGGAGGTCGCGAACCGAAAGCAGCGGGTCAGTCATCGGCCATCACCTCCTGTTCGAGCGCATCGGCTTCGTCGTACTCTCGTTCGGCCAACACGCAGCGAACGCTGTGGCGGCCGTCGACATCGTATTCAGGGATGCGCATCATGCAGTCTGTCATCGCTTTCGGGCAGCGGTCCGCGAAGTAGCAGGCGTTGGGCATCTCCGAGTCGACGAGACTCGGAACGTTCCCCGCGATGGGTTCCAGACGGTCCGACGGGTCGTCGATGTCAGGGACGGAACCGAGAAGTCCCTGCGTGTACGGATGGACCGGGTTGTCGAAGATGTCACCGAGGGGGCCGCGCTCGACGACCTCTCCGGCGTACATGACGCCGACGCGGTCGCACATCCGGGCGATGACGCCCAGATTGTGCGTAATCATCAAGATGCTCATCCCCGCTTGTTCCTGCAGGTCGCGCAGGAGATTGAGAATCTGTGCCTGAATCGTCACGTCGAGCGCAGTCGTCGGTTCGTCGGCGACCAGAATATCGGGTTCACCAGCGAGCGCCTGCGCAATCATCGCACGCTGGAGCATCCCGCCGGAGAACTGGTGTGGGTACTCATCGGCCCGGTCTTCCGGGTCGGGAATCCCTACCTGTTCGAGGAGTTCGACGGCGCGGTCCATGCTCGCGTTGGAGACGTAGTCCTGACCGGGGAGGAGCGTATCGAGGACGGCAGAGCCGAGTCCGTAGCCTTGCGTCCGCGAGCGGGTGCGGCGCGGGTTAGCACGGGCGCGACGTTGGACCTCGACCGCCTCGGCGATTTGCTCGCCCACGGTAATCGAGGGGTTGAAACTGCTCATCGCGTCCTGGAAAATCATGCTGAACGACGGCCCGCGAAGTGACCGACGGACGCCCGCAGGAAGTCGGCGAACGTCCACGAAGTCACCATCGACGGCCTCCGGTCTCGACCCGCGGAACTCGTCGGCGAGGTCGGGACTCCGATACCAGACTTCGCCGCCGGTCACGCGGCCGGGGGACTCGATGAGGTCGATGACCGACAGCGCGGTGACGGATTTCCCGGACCCGGACTCACCGACGATGCCGAAGATTTCGCCGTCTTCGACATCGAACGTGACCGAATCGACGGCGTTGACTGTCCCCTCTTCGGTGAAGAAGCTGGTCGAGAGATCCCGAATCTTGAGGATGGGGTCGGCCATCTCAGACACCTCCCTCCCCTTCGATGCCGGGGTCGAGTGCGTCGCGGAGCCAGTCGCCGAGGAGGTTGAGGCCGACGACGGTAATCACGATTGCCAGCCCCGGTATCGTCGAAATCCACCACGCAGTCGACTGATATTGGCGGCCGAGTGCGATGTCGAAGCCCCACGACACGTCGGCCCCGGAGAACCCGAGAAACGACAGCGCGGATTCGAGCAGGATGATGGCCGCAACCTGAATCGTCGCCAAGACGAGGATGGGGGTAATGGCGTTCGGAAGGACGTGTCGAAGCACGGTCCAGCCGTCGCTCGCGCCGAGCGCGCGCGCGGCCTTCACGTACTCTTCTTCGCGTATCGAGAGCGCCTCGCCACGTGCGACGCGGGCGAACCACACCCAGTTGACGAGCGCGACGACGACGATGACCGTCCCCGGGAGGACGACCGTGTCGGGCATTCCGGTCGTGAATCCGAGCGCGGACCGGAACGCGGGTGCGAGTCCGGTCACGACGAACGGGTCGGGGAACGGTGCCTGCGCTTGCCCCCAGACGCCCACGAGGGCGATTGCGAGGACGAGCGACGGGAACGCGAGCATAATGTCGGCACTCCGCATCAACACGTCGTCCACGCGGCCTCGGTAGAACCCGGCTGTCAGGCCGACGAGGACGCCGATGAGAGCGGCCAACGAGGTTCCGAAGACGCCGACGAGGATGGACGTTCGGGCACCGTAGATGATGCGAGAGAGGATGTCTCTCCCGTTACCGTCTGTCCCGAGTGGGTGTGCGACGGTCGCGTTCGTGTAGACGGTTTGCTCTTCGGTGACGACTTCACCGCCTTCGATGACGACGCTCCCGTTTTCCATCTTGGTCACCTCCTTGGTCTCTTTGGTGCTGAATCCCAGCGGCGGGAGGCGGGCCTCGTCGAGGTTCTGTTTTCCCGGACTGTACGGCGAAATGAACGGCGCGAAGACCGCCATCAAGAGGATGAAGATGACGATGACGATGCCAATCTTCGCGAGAAGGCTCCGCCTGAGTTCGCGGCGGAGATTCCTGAGTGTGCGTTCCGATATCATCGATAAATGGCGTGGTTCAATCGTATGCCACCTGTGGGTTGACGTACGCGTACAGCGCGTCAACGAGGATGTTCACGAGGACGAAGCCAACGGCGACGACGATGAGCGACCCCTGAAGGACCGGCCAGTCGCGCGCGTTGATGCTGTTGATAATCAACGTCCCCAGCCCCGGCCACGCGAAGACGGCCTCCGTGATGACGGCCCCACCGATGAGGGTACCGAGTTGGAGTCCGATGACGGTGATGACCGGGATGAGCGTGTTCCGAAGTGCGTGTTTGTACCGCACGAGGGTCTCGGGGAGACCCTTCGCTCGCGACGCCCGGATGTAGGTCTGTCCCAACTGGTCGAGCATCCCGCTGCGGGTGAGTCGCGTGATGAGCGCCGTGAAGTACGTCCCGAGCGTGATTGCGGGCAGCGTGATGTGCCACAGCCACGTGGTCAATCCATCGCTCGCCTCGCGGAGGTTCCCATCAAAGAACAGCATCAAGACGCCGTCGATGCCGATGGGTCGTTGGCTCGTCGGGAACAGGTCGAACTGCACCGCAAGGATGATGATGAGCATCACACCCAACCAGAAGTTCGGCGTGCTGATGCCGACGAGCGAGAACACCGTCGCACCGTAATCGGCGGGCTGGTGGCGGCGCGTCGCCGAAATGACGCCGAGCGGAATCGCGATGATGATGGCGACGATGGTCGCCGCGATAGCGAGTTCGAGCGTGGCTGGGAGCTTCGCAAGCACGCGCGCGGTGACGGGCGTCCGCGTCACGAGCGAGAAGCCGAGGTCACCGACCGGAATGCCCGAGATGAACTCCCAGTACTGAACGTAGAGTGGTTCGTTCAACCCGAGTTCGGCGACGACCTCCGCTCTGACATCTGGGTCGACATCCGGCGGGAGCAGGACGTTCGCCGGGTCGCCGGGGGAGATAAACCGAAGTCCGAAGACCACGGTGATGACTCCCCAGATAACGAGCAGCCCCTGCAGTGAGCGCTTGACGAGGAACCTCGACAGCGACATCGATTACTTGCGGCTCATCGCGTAGGCGTCGATGCGCTCGTCGGAGCGGGCTTCCCAGGCGATGGCGTCGTTGACACCGTAGACGCTGAACTGCTGGTTCAGGTAAATCCACGGGCACTGTTCGTGTGCCATCGCGTTGGCCTCTTGGAGCGTGGCATCGCGCTCGTCTCCGGTTTGCGTCCCGGCCTCTTCGAGGAGCGCGTCGAACTCGTCGTTCTTCCACGTCGTGAGGACACCCTCCGACGTGAGAAGCGCGGTCATGACGAGGCCACCGTCGAACGTCGCTTCACCCCAGCCGATGAGGAACCAGTGCGGGCGCGCCTCGATGGACCCCGCAAGGAGTTCGTCGACGAGCGACCCGAAGTCCCGCTGGCGAACCGTGGCCGTGACGTTCGGCAGTTCGTCGATGTAGCCCGCGACCGCCTGCGCGATTTCGAGGTCTTTCAGGTACCGACCGACGGGCGTGTGAAGCTCGATTTCGGTACCAGCGTAGCCGGACTCTTCGACCAGTTGTTCGGCTTGGTCTGGGTCGTACGGGTACAGGTCGAGGTCAGGGTTGTGACCGACGAACTCGGGAAGCGTCGGTTGAGCGGTCTGTGCGCCGAAGCCGCCGAGGACGTTCTGGACGATGCTTTCGAGGTCGATGGCGTAGTTCATCGCCTGCCGGAACTCCACGGAGTCGAACGGCTCCACGTCGTAGCGCATCGCGTTGTAGATGATACGCGTCGACGGTGCAGCAGCAATCCGAGCGTTGTCGGAGTTGTTGACGCGCTGGACCTCCTGCGGCGGGACGTTGACGACAACGTCCGTCTCGCCCTGTAGAAGCTGGTTCACGCGCGTACTCGCTTCGGACGCGGCGCGGAACGTGAGGGTGTCGACTGCGGCCGGTTCCCGCCAGTAGTCTTCGTTCTTCGAGAGGACGACAACCTCGTCTTCGGTGTACGAATCGAGCTTGAACGGACCGGTTCCGTTCATCTGCTGGCCGATTTCGGCCTTACTCCGCTCTTCGACCCACGACCGCTGCATCACGTCGAGGTAGGTCGCGAACTCGGAGAACACGATGGGGTTGAGCCCGTCGTTGTTCACCTTGACAGCCATCTCACCTTCGATGGCCTCCGCGCTGGCGACGCCCGCAAGTTGGTCGCTCTGTGGACTCGCGAAGCCGACTTCCTCGTCGACGACGCGGTTGATGCTGTATGCCACGTCTTCGGGGGTGAGTTCGTCGCCGTTGTGGAACGTGACACCCTCACGGATGTCGAACCGAACCGCGTTTTCGCCCTCGATGCGCTCATAGTTCGTCGATAGCGCCTGTTGCACCGCCCCTGCCGCGTCGCGCGTGAGCACGCCCTCGTACGCGTGAAGCATGACGATAGTCGTCGGCGTCTCGCGGTGGTCGTGCGGGTCGAGACCCGAGGGCATCTGCCCTTGCGTAATCGTCACGTCGAACGCCTCCTGCGACGGCGTCGGCGTCTCTTCGGTCGTGGTGGTCTCATCGCCACCCGCCGTGGTCGTCGTCGTCGTTTCCTCGCCATCTCCACCAGCACAACCAGCGATAGCGGCAGAAGCTGCCGCGCTGCCAGCCAATGTCAGGTATTTCCGTCTGCCGATGTGCGGGTTGTTATCAGTCATCGAAGGTAAAATGAGGCCGTCGTTCTTATATCCATTGCCTAAAACGCCACACACATTCTTGATTCACTCTATATATTGCTACCTAATACCATAGTGACGGACCAACACAAATCCGGGGTACGCTTATTATCCCTCATAGCCGAAGGTTTTGTATGGCCGTGACCGGCCGTCCCACACTCAGGGACTTGTTCGATGAGTCGCCCACGCCACACATCGCGCACCCACCGTGGACGCACAGGCGTCACTTCTACGTCGCGACGGACGGGTCGTACCGTCCGAACGCTGGTGGACTCGGTGTGGTAATCGAAACCCGCGACGGCGAACGAGTGACCCGTCTCTCGCTTCCCGACGTGGCTCCGGACAACAACGTCTCGGAGTATCGCGCACTTCACCTCGGACTTGACGTGCTCGCTCACAGAGCGCCGCCCGGGGCCCGCGTGGGTATCCTCGTCGACCACGACGACCTGGCTGCAAACGTGAACAACGCCGTGTTGGCTTCCGACCATCCGGACTGGAAGCCGCCGAAGCCAATCAGCGTCCCCACCGGGAGCGAACACCACTGGCGTGGGATTCGCGCCCGCATCGCGGGATTCGGCGAAGTTCGCGCTGCCCGTATCGACGGGAGAGAGAACCCGGCCCACCCGTTGGCGAACTCACCGAGTGAGTACAAACACGTCAACGAGCAACCGGACCGGTGTGTCCTCCCCGACCCCCTCGGCTTCGAATCGGAGCAGGACGTAAGTTACCTCCCGCCCTCCCGATTCGAAGGACAGGCAGGCGACTAAGTCCCGAACGAACGCCCCTCGACTCCCGGAGCGGGTGACTCCCACCCGCACCTTGGCTATGGGCCACTCTCTCGCTCGCGAGAGCCGTTAAAACCCAATCCCACGACTGGCCAATCGGAGTCCGATGAGCGTGAGCAGGCCCATCGTCGCGGCTATCTGGGACGACTGCGGAATCTTCGGTCGCACCCACGTTCCTGCACGAACACCGACGAGCCCCGGTAGTGCAGCGACCGCGGAGAGTGCGAGCACGTTGGTCCCGCCGAACAACCCGAGCCACGCCGCTAACGCCACGCGGACCGCCGAGATACCGAGGAATATCAGCGCGACGACGCCGACGAACGTCGACCGGTCCAGATTGAGGCTCTGGAGGTACGCGACCACCTGTACGCCGACGTTGCTCGCGCCGAAGATGAGACCAGAGACGAGTCCGAGTGCCGCTTTCATCCCCGTTTTCTCGGTGAAACAGCTGTCTCGGAGCCGCTTTTCTCCCGGAATCGACAGCCACGGTTGGGAGAAGACGACGTAGACGAGAACGAACACGCCGAGCGCCAGCGTCAGCGGCCCGGTCGGAATCGCCGACAGAAGCACCATCCCGACGACGGTTCCGACCACCGCGGCGGCGACGTACGGCCAAAAGCGGCGCACGCACGACTGGAGACTCGACCGGTCGAGTTCGCGCACGAGCGAGACGTTTCCGGCGAGTATCGGGAGAATCATCACGACGACGGCCAGTTGCGGGCCAATCGTCGCTGCGAGCAGTGCCGTGCCGACGACGGAGAAGCCGAATCCGTTGACGCCGGTGACGAAGCCACCGAAGGCGACGATACCAAAGACGAGTGCTGCGGTGGCCAGTGTGACCTCCATACGACGACTCTCGAAGGAGTAGTGCTTGAATCCACGTCCGGATTGCGTGGGTTGTACAGTGGCGACTCCCCCTACCGTGTCGGAGACCGAAACACCTCCTAGTGTCACAGACCGAAACATCTCTCTCGTCACAAAGTTGACAACGAAGTATGACGACGAACCCGCATGGACGCGACGGAAACTGGTGAGTCGTTCGACCCCCGTATTCGTGGCCTGTCACCGCTCGGTGCGACACTCCGATGTCAGGCACTCCGAGTCGTCGCCAGCGCCCTCGTCGCGTCGGTGGTCGTCTTCGCCCTCGCCACCGACCCTGCTTTCCTCTCACCGACCACGGGACTACGTCTCGATGTGCTCTCCGCCACCTCGTCGGACCTCCTCGTTCGGGTTGAATTGGCTGCCCTCGTTGGTGTCCTCGCGGGTGGCGTCCACCTCGTCTCGCTGACCGCCCGCGACCCCAGAGTCTCTCTTCGGGCCGCCGCGCCCCACCTCGCTGCTTCGGGGGTGCTGTTCTTCGCCGGTGTTGGACTCGCGTGGCTCATCACTCCGAGCCTCGTCGATATGCTCGCCGGTGCGGACCGTATCGCGCTCTCGGCCCGGCAGGCGGTTCTCGAACTCGAACTGTTCTTCCCCGTCGCAGTGGGCCTCGGCGCTGCTATCCCACCGCTTCTCGTCGGATTAGTCCGGGCGAATGCACTCTGGTCCCGACTCGGCGGCCGAACCAGCGGACCGGCCCTGCTGTTCGTCGTCTGGTTCGCTGCGTTCTTCTCGCCGCCGGACCCGACGACGTTCGCCCTCTACGCGGCCCCACCGCTCGCGGGCGTCGCTGTCGCCGTCGCGTGGGTCGATTTCGTGTAAGTTAGCCGGGTTTCTCGAAGCCCACTCGTTCGAGACGCTCGTGAGCGAATCAACCGCCGGACCAGTGTGTGATTGTGTCGCACCATCAACCTTTTGAGAAACTCTCTCGACCAGAACGTATGCCCTCTGAACCTGAGCGTCTGTCCTCTGAGTCAGGCATCGAACTCCAAGACATCCGGTCCGTTGCGCGGTCGTATTTTCGACGGGAAGTGAGTCCCGCACACGACTGGTTTCACGTCCAGCGAGTGGAAGCGAACGCAGAACAACTCGCGTCCGAATATCCTGACGTGGACGACGCCGTCGTTCGACTTTCGGTACTGCTTCACGACATCGGACGAGCGAAAGAAGACCGCGGCGAAATCGAGGACCACGCGGAGTGGGGCGCGGAAGAAAGCGACCGAATTCTCCGCGAGCACGGGGTCTCGTCCGACCGACGCGACGCTGTTGCCCACTGTATCAGAGCCCACCGCTATTCGAATCACATCGAACCCGAGACGCTCGAAGCGAAGATTCTCTGCGACGCAGATAATCTCGATGCCATCGGTGCGGTCGGCATCGCTCGCTGTTTTACCTACGGCGGCGAACTGGGCTCACCGATACACGACCCGTCGCTGCCGGTCGAAGCGGACGAGTCGGTCGCCGGAGAGACGCAGTTCAACCACCTCCAGAAGAAGCTCCTGAACATCTCGAACCGAATGTACACCGACGCGGGTCGCGAACGTGCGAGCGAACGAACTGAGTTCGTCCGAACGTTCGCACAGCGGTTCGAGAGAGAAGTGGCTGGAAATCGATAGCGGGTCGGGCGCAGTTACTCTTCCTGTGCGTCCACGACCGCAGTTGCCGCCAGATTGACGATGTCCTTCACTTCGTCACCGCGCTGGAGGACGTGGACCGGCTTGTCCATCCCGACGAGCATCGGGCCGATGGCCTCCGCGCCGCCGAGGCGCTGGAGGAGTTTGTAGCCGATGTTGCCCGCTTCGAGGTTCGGGAAGATGAGCAGGTTCGCAGGCTCGTCGAGTTCGGTGAAGTCGTAGGTGCCTTCGAGGATATCCTCGACGAGCGCCGTGTCGGCCTGCATCTCACCGTCGACGGGGAAGTCAACCTCGGGGTCGTTCTGCAGAAGCTTGGCCGCGTCGCGCGGTTTTGCCGTCCCCTCGTTGCGGACACTGCCGAAGTTCGAGTACGACAGGAGTGCCGCGCGAGGTTCGACGTTGAACCGGCGGGCGAGTTTGGCTGTGTGCTTCGTAATCTCCGCGAGGACGTCCTCGTCGGGGTTGAGATTGACGGTGGCGTCGGCACAGAAGACGACGCGGTTCTTGAACGTCATCATGTAGACACCGGCCGCATAGTCGGCGTCCTCGGCGGTGCCGATGACCTGAAGCGGCGGGCGAAGTCCGGTCGGGTAGTGGTGAGTCAGACCCGTGAGCATCGCGTCGGCGTCGCCCATCTCGACCATCACGCTGGCGAAGTAGTTGGAGTCGCGGCGGACGAGTTCGCTCGCCTCGGACTTGGTGATGCCCTTGCGCTGGCGGAGTTCGTAGAGGTGGTCAGCGTAGTGGTCCCACTCGCCGTCGCGCGGGTTGGCGATGGTGGGGTCGAAGTCGAGACCGAGGTCCTCGGCCTTCCGGAGGATGTGCGTGGTGTTTCCGATGAGGATGGGTTCGGCGATGCCTTCGTCCTGCATCTGGTAGGCCGCGCGGATGATTTTCTCGTTCGTCCCCTCGGCAAGCGCGACGCGCTTGGGTTCGGACTTCGCCTTGTTGAGGACGACACGCATCATCTCACGGGACTTGCCGAGGCGCGCTTCGAGGCGCTCGCGGTACTCGTTGAGGTCGAGGCGCTTGCGGGCCGCACCGGAGTTCACCGCCGCCTGCGCCACTGCGGGCGCGACTTCGAACAGCACGCGCGGGTCGAGCGGTTTCGGAATGAGGTAGTCGGGACCGAACTGAAGCGGGTGGTCACCGTAGGCCTTGACGACGGCGTCGGGCACGTCCTGCCGGGCGAGTTCGGCGAGCGCTTCGGCGGCCGCACGCTTCATCGACTCGTTGATTTCCGTGGCGCGCACGTCGAGCGCACCGCGGAAGATGAAGGGGAACCCGAGGACGTTGTTCACCTGATTCGGGTAGTCAGAGCGTCCCGTGGCCATGATGACCATGTCGTCCCGGGCGTTCTTGGCGTCCTCGTAGTTGATTTCGGGGTCGGGATTCGCCATCGCGAAGATGATGGGGTCGTTAGCCATCGACCGGACCATCTCCTGCGAGACGATGCCGCCGACAGAGAGGCCTGCAAACACGTCTGCGCCCCGCATCGCGTCGGCGAGGTCGCCCCCCTCGACGGGTTGGGCGAACTCGGCTTTGTACTTGTTCACGTCGCCCGCTTCGACACGCGCTTCGGTGATGATGCCCGAGGAGTCGCACATCGTGATGTTCTCCTTTTTCGCGCCGAGAGAGACGTAGAATCGGGCCGTCGCGAGGGCGGACGCGCCCGCGCCGGAGAAGACGATATCGAGTTCGTCGAGTTCCTTGTCGACGATGTCCGCGGCGTTCAGCAGGGCCGCACCGGAGATGATAGCCGTCCCGTGCTGGTCGTCGTGGAACACGGGGATGTCCATCGACTCGCGGAGTTGCCGTTCGATTTCGAAGCACTCGGGCGCTTTGATGTCTTCGAGGTTGATGCCACCGAAGGTCGGTTCCATCGCCTTCGTTGCCGCGACGAAGTCGTCGACGTCGGTGATGTCGAGTTCAACGTCGAACACGTCGATGTCGGCGAAGCGCTTGAACAGGACGCCCTTGCCCTCCATGACGGGCTTGGACGCCGACGCACCGATATCGCCGAGACCGAGGACCGCCGTTCCGTTGGAGACGACGCCCACGAGGTTCCCCTTCGCGGTGTACTCGTATGCGGCGTCTTCGTCCTCGTCGATGTCCCGGCACGGTGCCGCGACACCAGGCGAGTACGCAAGCGAGAGGTCTCGCTGTGTGTTGGTCGGTTTTGTTGTCGCAATCTCTATCTTTCCGGGCGGGTCCCGGCGGTGATATTCCCGTGAGTCGTCGTCCAGTCCCATGACTCAGTGGTCCTCAGTCCGGAGGCAAAAAACTATCCAACGTCGTCGAACCATGACTTCGACGTGTGTCGAATATCCGCCAGACGGAAGTTCGATAGAAGCAGCGCTTCAACACCGGCTCCTGACAAAAATTACTCCGGTTCGATGTGAAGAATTTCTGGGCGGTCGAGTTCGAACGACCCCGTGGCGTCGGTGACGGTTCGAGTTGGCCACGACCCGGTTGTCGTCAGCACTTCCGCGTCGTCCTCGGTGACGAGTACCGTGTCTTCGCTCTTTGCGCCCTCGATGGTCGGGTTGTACGCGTAGCCCATCGGGACGTGTACGTCGGCATCGGCATCGGGTCGGGCGAACCACTCGCGGCCCGCAAACCCGGCGGCACCGCCCTGATGGTGGTTCAACCACTCGTCCGACTCGCCGACTGCGTCGTAGGTGTCGCGGATGGTGTCGAATACGTCTGCGGCGGTCCCACCCTCGGCGGCGACGCGCTGTGTCGCTGCGAGTGCATTCACCTCGACGCGCATTGCCTTCCCGTGGCGAGTTTCGAGCCACTCCGGGGCGTCGAACGCGACGGTTCGCGTGCAACTCGCGTACAGTCCGTCCCGCTGAGCAGTCACCGACACGAGCGCGTAGTCGCCGATTTGCTCTCGGGTCGGGGTGTAGTGGCGGTACTTCTGCGCGCGGCGAGCGCCGCCGACGAGGGCGACTGGCGTCTCGATACCCATCGCGTGGAGGGTGACGCGAAGGCCGGATGCGACTTCGTGTTCGGTGTCGTCCGGATGAAGTTCGTGGCAGACGCGCTCGACTGCATCGGCGACATCGCGGCAGAGGTCACGGTACGCTTCGATATCGTCCTCGGTGAGCGGTTGTCGAAGTTCCGACGCGGCAACGTCGTCGAATCCGGGCACGTCGAAGTCGGCGGCCGCGGGTGTGGGCGACACCGTCGCGACGGCGGACGCGAGAGAGCCTTCGTACCACTGGAACTGGTGGATTCGAACGTCTTCGTGAGGGACTTCCTCGTGGAGCAGTCGCGTGGCTTCGATGTTGTCGGTCACGACGTGGAACTCGTCGCCATCGTATCCGGCGGCCGCGACACCGATTTCGGCGTCACGGTCGACGACGTTGTCGCCGCCGAGGAGCCACGCGAACGCGTTTGGACGGGCGAACCAGACCGCTTCGAGGTCCTGTTTTTCGAGGTATACGTCGAGGCGCTCGGCCCGTGATGCGAGTCGCTCGTTCATGTCTCGGCCGTCCAACGCAATCGACTTCAATGGGACGGCTCGTGGCAAAGGAGCGGTGGGACCATCGCAGAATCCGGCAGCAAAAAAAGGACCTCAGGTCGAGTCGTCCGCACAGCCGCCGTTTTTCACGTCGTAGTTGAGCTGCGTCACGACTGCCTGAATCGGGGCGAGCACGTCACCTTCTAAGACGTGGTCGACCGGAAGCCGCGCCGCGAGGGCGTCGATTTCGTCGTACGCCTCGGTGTGCAGGCGGTCGCACGTCGTCGCATCCCCACCATCGCCAGCCGCCAGTTCGTCCGCCGCCGCCGGACCGACACCGACAGCGAGGAGACCAAACACCGCACAGAGTGTCACGAGACCCCTCGTGAGTCGCAGTTGGTTCACCTCTCTTCCCTCCGGTTTGGAGTACGTGGACGGGCGCAATATATGTTAGCTGAAATACATTTCTATTGGATTTCAAACTGAAATCGATATCCCTTCGTCGGGTGTCAAATCTTTCGAGACTGTCAATATGTCCAGACAATCTTCTTTCTGCGTGTTGCGCTCTGGATAGTCAGGTGCTGAATCAAATTTGCTAGCTGTTAACATTAATCACATTCTATTTGCTGCTAGGTGAGTCGATGGAGGCGCAAATTCAAACGGAGACTGGGGAGAGTCCAGAGGCGGTCTTCGCCGCGCTCGGCCACGAAACACGCCTCGCGATTCTATACGAACTGTGGAAGGCACGGGACCCAGAAGAACACATCCCGAAACAGGCCCTCTCGTTTGCAGAGCTACGCAAGCGAATCGGGATGCGAGACGGGTCACAGTTCAACTACCACCTCAAGAAACTCCTCGGGGAGTTCGTCCACCAGACGGACGACGGGTACGTCCTCAGACAGGCCGGAGAAAAGATACTGAGCACCGTTCTCGCCGGGACGATGGGCAGTAACATCATCCTCGACGGCGAACCGATAGACGAGCCGTGTCCACTGTGCGGCGGGCCGGTCGTCCTTGAATGCGGGACCGAGCGAACGCTCGATTTCTTCACCGTTCGGTGTACCGCCTGTGAGGGTGCAGTTTACCCCGGAGAAGGAATGAAAGGAACCCTAAGTACATCCGAATTCCTTCCGCCGACCGGCGTCAAAAACAGGTCGATTTCCGAAGCGTACCAAGCCCAGCGAACGTGGGTGAAGCACAAGATGCTCTCGATGATGGAGGGGGTCTGTCCACAGTGTTCCGGAACGGTCAGCGTGACGCCGAAAGTCTGTGAAAACCACGAACCAAGTGACGGGCGAGTCTGTCCCGAGTGCAACACCATCTTTCGGGTGTGGTTCCTGCGCGTTTGCGACGTGTGTCACCTGAACCACGAGGTTCCGAGCGAGATGCACATGCTCGCACACCCGACCGCCGCCGCGTTCTACTACGAACACGGCTACGGGTGGGACCACGACTGGCACACGATTGGAACCGAAACGGTCGAAGAACAGCAGGTCGTCTCGACGGACCCCTTCGAACTCCAAACCTCCGCCGTCGCCGACGGCGAAGCGTTGGATGTGACACTCGACGGTGATGGTCAGGTGGTCGAAGTAGAACGCGGGTAAGCGTCGGCCTCGGCTTCCCCGTGCGCCTTCGGTGACCCTCGACCTTCGACAACCATACCTGCGAGATATAAGTTCGCGCAGGCCTGACCCCCGCGTATGACACCTCGGCTTCGTCGCCTCCTCGCCGGTGGTGCCGTGATGACCGGCATCCTGATGGTCCTCGGCGTCTACACCGCCGCGTCAGGGGCCGGACTCACGTGTGCTGGCCGCTGGCCGTTCTGTGACGGCTTTCTCGGTCTCTTCCCGGCCAACTGGGGCAGTTTCATCGAGTGGTTCCATCGCCTCGTTGCCATGCTCACCGGCTTCGTTATCCTTGGAACGACGATACAGGCGTGGCGCGAAGGCGTCGCTGCGCGCGTCCGCTACGCGCTCGTCGTCGCCACGGTCATCCTCCCGTTCCAAATCGTCCTCGGTGCCCTCACCGTCACCGAGTACGAGTGGGTCATCCTCACCGCCCACTACGTCGTGGCCACGTCCATCTTCACCGCCGTCGTCGCCGCCGCGGCGTGGGGACTCGCCGACCGCGGCATCGGACGCACCGCCGACGCAGTCCGGCTTGCACTCGTCGGAACGCCCGTCATGCTCGTCTTGACCCCGCACAGTTTCGTCGCCTTCGGCCCGCTGACACAGGCGACCTACTACGTCGTCGGACTCGTCACCTACGCCGCACTCATCGCCGCGACGCTCTGGGCGTCCACCGCCCACGGACTGCGACGAGATGCATACGGCAAGTTACGGATGCTCACCGCGCCCGCGAGTGTAATTGTTGTCGCACTCCTCATCATCGGGCGGCAGGTGTACGGCCCGACACTCCAACTTGCTCACATCGGCGGCACCGTCGTCGCGCTCGTTCTCGTCGCCGCCGCCGTTGCTGTCGTCCGAGGCGGACTCCCCACGCCACAGACCGGCGTCACCAACGACGCGAACTGAGCGCCCCGCGATTTCGATTTAACGTCTGATTTTTTACGACGACTGCGAGTTGACCCATTCAACATTCCTGTGCTATATTGTATCATTTCCCAATATTCGTAGCCATGGTTGTGATATTTCCTATAGAATGCCAATTTATTATTCATTCTACCGATTTACTGGCAAATTTCACTAAATCCAACGTGAATTGAGCGACGGACCGAAGAAGTGTTATATCCGGATGTGCTACCTGTGCCTTGTTATGCAACGTCGTACCTATCTGAAGGGCGCCGCAGGGACCGCAGCCACGTTCACGCTGGCTGGTTGTCTCGGCGGCGGTGGGGGCAATGGCAGCGAGACGATTACCATTGGGTCGGACATTCCGTACCGCCCGTTCGAGTACGAGACGACCGAAGGCGAACTCGTCGGGTTCGACGTGGACATCGCGGAGGCCGTCTTCGCCGACCAACTCGGCTACGAGTACGAATTCCAGAAGACGAGCTTCGACGGCATCATCCCGTCGCTCAACAACGGGAACTTCCGTGTCATCATGTCCGCGATGACCATCACCGAAGACCGCGCCGAGAAAATCGACTTCTCCGACCCGTACTTCACGGCCTACCAGACGGTCGTCGTCCTGAAAGACAGCGACATCTCCACGAAGGAGGACCTCAAGGGCGTCACGGTCGGTGTCCAAAAGGGGACAACCGGTGCAGGTGCGGCCGACGGACTCAAAGAAGAGTTCGGCGGTGACCTGACCATCCAGCGCTACGACCAGATTCCCGGTGCGTTCGACGCGCTCCGTAACAACCAGGTCGACGCTGTCGTCAACGACAACACCGTCAATGCCGAGTTCGTCAACCAGAGTGACAGCGTCAAGTTCCTCGAAGGTGCCGGTGCTGCCGAAGAACAGGGCAAAGACGCACCGCCGTACCTCACGCTCACCGTCGAAGAGTACGGTATCGGGTTCCGGAAGGACGACGACGAACTCCGCGAGGAAGTCAACGGAGCTATCGCCACGATAAAAGAAAACGGGACGTACGACGAGATTTACTCGGAGTACTTCTCGGGATAACCGCGCACCCCCGTTTTTATACCAACACTGTGAGAATTATTACCAATGGCAGAATCATACTCTGAGGGGCGGAGCACGGACGACGAGTTCGAAGAGCAGTTTCTGAACGACAAGACGCTCAAGTTCGCAGGTGCAGCAGTTGCGACACTGTTCACGCTGGTTATTGGTCTGTTCATCGGCGCGATTATCTTCACGCAGGTTAACTTAGATCTCTTCGTGGAGATAATCTACCCGCAGTTCGTCAACGCGTACCTGCTGGTGCTTGGCATCTTCCTCGGTGGGAGTGTCCTATCTATCTTCTGTGGTATCTTCGTTGGACTCGGGCGCGTCTCGAAGACTCGTATCACGAACACGGTCGCAACCGGTTACGTCGAGTTCTTCCGCGGAACGCCGCTTCTGTTCCAACTCATCGTCATCTTCTTCGGGATTCCGGCGTTCTGGCCACCGGGTCAGTTCCCCATCCGAAACTGGGCGCTTCCGGCCGCCATCATCGGTCTGACGCTCAACCACGCCGCGTACGTCGGAGAGGCCGTCCGTGGTGGCATCTCGGCCGTCCCCGAAGGACAGATGGAAGCAGCACGCTCGCTCGGGATGTCCTACGTGCAGTCGATGCGCGAAGTCGTCCTCCCGCAGGCGTGGCGCAACGCGCTGGCCGCAATCGGTAACGACCAAGTCATCCTCGTGAAGGACACCTCGCTCTTGACGGTCATCGCCGTCCCGGAACTCATCAGCGCGTTCCGGCAGGTCAACTCCACGACGTTCGACCCGTGGACGCCGATTCTCCTCGTCGCTATCGCGTACCTCGGAATCACGGTGCCGCTCGGCAAGGTGGTCAGACACCTCGAAGCCCGCTCCGACTGGGGAGGTGACCGCCGATGAGCCTTCTCGAATTCGACAAGGTTGACAAATACTTCGGCGAGACGCACGTCCTGAAGGACGTCGACCTCGAAGTCGAAGAAGGCGAAGTGTGCGTCATCATCGGCCCGTCCGGGTCGGGGAAGTCCACGCTCCTTCGCTGTGCGAATCGTCTCGAAGAGATTCAAGACGGTGAGATTCGACTCGAAGGGAGGTCTATCTCCGACCCCGACGCGGACATCAACCACTTACGGCAGCGCATCGGGATGGTGTTCCAGAGCTTCAACCTCTTTCCGCACAAGACGGCGCTGGAGAACGTGACGCTCGCACCCAGGAAGGTAAAGAACCTCGAAGAAGAGGTCACAGCGCAACTCGCAGAAGAGTTACTCGACCGCGTGGGTCTCGCCGACCAGGCGAGTTCCTACCCGAACCAACTCTCTGGTGGACAGCAACAGCGTGTCGCCATCGCGCGCGCACTCGCGATGAACCCACGTGTCATGCTCTTCGACGAAGTCACGAGCGCACTCGACCCCGAACTCGTCGGGGAAGTGCTCGATGTCATGCACGGCCTCGCCGACGAGGGAATGACGATGCTCGTCGTCACCCACGAGATGGGCTTCGCCCGCGAGGTGGGCGACCGCATCGTGCTCATGGCTGACGGGCGCGTCGTCGAAGACTCACCACCCGAGCAGTTCTTCGAAAACCCCGAAACCGAACGGGGCAAGAAGTTCCTCTCGAAGCTCTTCTGAGGCACTCGGGAACACACCTCCCAACAGCCTTATACGCTGAAATCACGGTTGTGGCGGCATGAGCGACACATCCCACGAGTACAGTACCGAACCCCCCGATTTCGACCGACGGAAGACGACTCTGTTCTGTCACACCTGCGGCCGCGCCGCGCACCTCGATGACTGGCCAACCGACGAGGCTGACGAGCAAGTCCAGCGTATCGACTGCCCGGACTGCGGGACGACCGTGTGGCGCGGAATGGAGTCCGACGACGAAGACACGAATCGGACGCTTTCGGCACCAACGCCGTAACATCCCGAACAGCCCGCTGAACGACCTCCCCACCATACCCTGTCCGCGACGATTTTCTCTCGGAGCCAACGTGTGATGAGTGGGAGGAACACAGCCACCGGAGAATAACAGTCAATAAACAATCATTATTGAGTTGGCTCTGAGTACCCCCACTGCGAACCGGCTAGATCCCCGATAATTAACACGCGTGTGACATACCAAAGGTATATTCTGAAGACATATAGTGCCATTTGGGTTCTCTTTTTAATACCCCTTTTTCACCGGCTTATATTCATGTACCAATAAGTTATTGACAATGATTTGTGACAATGAGCATCAGCTAGGCGAACAATTGAATATCATCCTCCAGAATTCCAAAGGTGCGCATGGAAAGTTGGCTCACTCCAGAAGTTGCCATTGTCCTGATGTATTTTGGGGTGATTCCATCGGCAGCAAACTGCTACGTGCTCTGGGAGGACCGACACAAGCCCGGCGTCCTCTGGTTTATCCTGTCGATGGCAACCGGCGGCGCGTGGGCCTTCCTGTTTGCGACCTTTACGCTCGTCAACGACCCCGGCGTAACGTTCGCCCTCGCGAACTTCTTCTGGGTGATGATACCGACGGCGGCCGCCACGATGTTCTTGCTCGCCTACGAATTCGTGTTCAAGCACAACGCCTCGCGAACGGTCGTCGCTGGTGTGTTCACGCCGATACTGCTCTTGTTCCTCCTGTCGTGGGTCAACCCCGATAATCTGGTGTTTACCACGGATTACCGAGTTGGTGCCGACGGGTTCCTGTACTTCCCAAACTTCGGCGGACCGCTCAAATTCCTCGTCACGAAGGTCTACGGCTATCTGCTCGTCTTCTTGGCCGCAGGGATGTTCGTCGGCGAGGCGCTTCGGACGAGCGGAACGCACCGCCGCCAGACGCTCTATCTACTCGTCGTCTTCTCTATGCTCATCCTCTCGACGATGGTCAAAGTCGCGGGACTGGTTCCAGTCTACTTCGACCTAACCTCGCTCGTCTACTCGCTTTCCGGACTACTGTTCGCGTTCTCTATCAGTGAACACGGATTGATGAAGTTCGTCCCGGTGGCCCGCGAACAGACCTTCCAGGAGGTCTCCGACGCAATTTTCGTCGTCAATCCCGAGGGAAACATCGTCGACGTAAACGACGCCGCCGCCGCCCTGTTCGGGCGGGCGACCCTCGGTCAGCGAATCGAGTCCGTCCTCTCCAAACACATGACCACCGCAGAAAACGGTGCGGCCAAGACGCTCGAACTGCGGCGCGGCGACGAGACGCGATTTTTCTCCATGCAGACCTCGACAATCTCCTACGGACGAGGCCTCGAAGGCGAGATTGTCGTGTTGAGCGACATCACCGCGCTCAAGAAACGAGAAAACGAGTTGGACCTCCTCAAACAGATTCTCTCGCGGGTCTTCAGGCACAACATCCGAAACGACCTCAACGTCATCGCCGGATACGCACAAATCATCGAGGACGCGTCCAACGGGGACGTTTCCGAGTGGGCCGGGAGAATCAACGACCGGTCTACGAAGATTGTCAATCAGGCCGAGAAGGCGGGGAAAATCGAGTCGGTATTTTCGTACGACGAGACAGTCCGTCGCTCGCTCGTCGAGGATATCGAGAGCGTGGAGGACAGCTATCAACTCCCACGCTCGGCGAGCGTCTGTTTCGATATCGACGACGTGGTTGTCGATGTTCATCCGCGATTCGACCTCGCAGTACAGGAACTCGTCGACAACGCGCTGACGCACCATATCGGACCCGAACCCCCAGCCATCTCCGTCTATACTGAAGTCACCGACACCAGCGTCACCCTCGTCGTCGAGGACAACGGTCCCGGACTCCCGTCGGTCGAAATCAGCGTGCTGAAAGCACAAGAAGAGACGGACCTCCAGCACGGGTCCGGCATCGGACTGTGGTTAGTCCACTGGATTGTCGCCCGGTCGAACGGCGAACTCACCACGGACGTGGCCGATTCAGGAACCCAAATCAGAATCCATCTCCCCCGATGCGAAGAGACTGACGGCACCTCCGATGACCAGCCGCACAGCGTCACAGAACAGACTGAGGGGCGAGATTTGACACATGAGAATGAAACGTAGCGAACGACTCGACGTGACCGTTGACGGTCGGCGTACCACCGCGATTACTCTCCGATTCGCATGACGTTAGGTGAACTCCGGTTTCTGTTTCTCAAATTGAACGTTTGGCTGTGTCTGGGGTCGGCGGCGATGGTCGCTATCTCCGCGGTGGCACTTTCGATTCCGCTCTCGGCGGTCGGTGTCGGCCTGCTACTGCCACCTCTCCTGTTTTACTTCATCTACGTCGAGGACCGCAGAAGCGTGTCGCCGGAAGACGAGGTGAACCAACCGTACCGCACCGAACTGGTGCGCCGACACCAGCGTTTCCTGCTCGTAACGGAGGTATTGGCCCTGGCAGGATACACTGGTCTGTTGAGTCTCCTCGTTTTCTCGCGCCCGTCACTCGGGGCGTTGCACCTCGTTCTCGGCCACCTCCCGCTTGTCGTTTTAGCTGTGTACGGGCACCTCAAACGACACCCAACGTTCGACTCCGTGGCTGTCGGGGCCACGTGGGCGTTCGTGGTCATCTTCGCGCTCGTGGTCTCGACGGCACACGACATTACGTTGGACCTCGGCGGCGTCTTCCTGGGGTGGTTCCTCATCGCCTTCGCAGGAGTCGAGTCCCGAAATATCCAGGATATCGACGGGGATTCACAGTCGAACAAGACGACGCTCGCCGGGTACCTCGGAAAGCAAGCGACTATCGTGTTGGTGGCAGTCGGGAAGTCGCTCGGCGTGGTTACGTTCTGGGTCGTCGCCGGACGGGTCGTTGCCGCACTGGCCGTCGGCTATCTCTTGGTCATTCGGCTGTTTCGGACGTTGACGCAGCGAGAGCCGGTCCAGATTCCCGAGTAAATGCTGTTCGAGTGGGGTTGAGTAGGTACTGTTCGAGTGGGGTCGAGTGAGTGCTGTTCGAGTAGCCGACTCCGGCTTATTTATTGCCGCCAGCGGAGTAGCCGGTTTGGATAAAGTCGCCGCAGGATTTGTCGTTGCCCGGCCAGGTGTAGGTGACGCCCGTCTTTACCTTGTTGTCACGGGTGTAGAGCGTCCGTACTTCGTCTTCGTCCTCGTAGCTGAAGTGCCATCCGACGAGGCTCACGAGGTCGCCGCCACCGCACGGGACTTTCTCGCGTTCGAACGGGTCTGTGACTTCGGTGATGACGAACGGTTTCGTCTTGTAGTCCTCTTTTCGAACGATGGCCGCGCCACCTTGCCCGTTTGCGCTGACCGTCCCCGCTCCGAGAAGGAGCGCACCGGTTGCGGCTCCACTTCGGAGGAGTGTTCGTCGGCTGAATGAGGCGGTGACATCGTCTGCTTCTCGGTCGGTCTCGGACGACGAGACGTTGGAATTCGTCATTGTCTGTGACGACTCAATATCACCATTTAACAGTAATTCATCGTACTATCCGAAACTAGTTGGATAAAAAACAACATTTGTGACGAATGAATAGTTGTTTGGGAAGAGATTCGCCCCGAGCGCGCCAGAATCGGAGTCTGCGGACGGTTCGGGAGGGCGAAAGACAGTTCAGAAGAAGTCGGACAGTCCCGCCTGTCCGTCGTCGGTCGTCGCCTCGCCCGCCTCGTCCGCCTCGTCGGCGTCCCTATCGAGTACGTCGTCGGAGGCGACATCGCCCGCGTCGCCGTCGCCCATCTCGTCGGTTTCGAGTTCGTCCATGCCGGCGAAGGCACCGCCAGCGTGTTCTTCGACCAGTTCCTCGCGCAGTTCCTCGGCGTCCTCGACGATGGACTGAACCTTGTTCGTCGTCTCACCGCTGCCGGTGACGAACGAGACGTGTGACTCGTCGAACTCGTAGTACGCCGTCATCGCCACGGTCAACTCGCGTGGTTTGCAGTGGTGCGTAATCGCCGAGAGGAACGGCAGCACTTCGCGTCGCGCCGTGGCCATGCTGAATCCGCCGTTCTCCGCAATCTTCCGGACGACGGTGTCGCGTGTCTTGTCCCGCGTCGAGCGGTACGGCGCGCCGCCGTATCGTGTCCATCCACCACGGGTTCGGTCGCGTGAAGCGGCAACGCCAGCGGCGAGGTTGTCGGTCGCATAGCGCCAATAGGAGTAGTTCTGCGTGGCGCGGACGCGACCAAGCCAGCGGTCGGCGTTGGCGAGGAACTCGTACGCACGGGCGAGTTCGTCCGTTTCGTAGACGAGAGACACCTTGTCCTCGACCCACTTCGTGAGGTCGTCCGGAGTCTCGTCCACGTCGTAGGCGGTGTAGAGCGCCTCTTGTGCGGACTTCTCTTTGAGGACGGCATCGAGGAATTCGAAGAGGCCAACGGAGCGGTCCCGGTCGCCCATGACGACGTTCTCCTCGGTGATTTTGTCGCGCCCCTCGGCGATGGCCTGCAAGTCGTTGACCGCCGAGCGGAGGTCGCCGCTGTTCATGTCCGCGATGCGTTCGAGCGCCGCCGATTCGAACTCGACGCCTTCCTTTCGACAGATGTCGCGGAGGACGGGGACGATAGAGCGCGACGACACGTCGCGGAACTCGATGTCGCGGCAGGCGTTCCGCAGGCCGCGACTCATGTCGTAGAACTCGTTAGCGATGAGGACGATGGGTTGGCTCGACGACTTGACGAGTTTCGTGATGGCGCTCGCGCCGCCGCGGTCGTAGTTGCCGTGAATGTTGTCGGCCTCGTCGAGGATGACCAACTGCCGCGTGGAGGTCCCCGCCGACGACCCGGCGAGGGTGGCGTTCTTCGCGGCGCGACCGGCGAAACGCTCGATTACGTCGGCGGTTCGCTGGTCCGAGGCGTTCAACTCGACTGTCTCCCACCCCATATCGGCCGCGAGCGCGTGGGCGGCGGAGGTCTTCCCGATGCCCGGACTGCCGTGGACGATGACCGCCTCTCGGTGGTCGTCCCACGTTTTGCCCCACTCGGCGAATGCGTCCCGGGCTTTGTTGTTCCCGCGCACCTCCGAGAGCGTCGATGGGCGGTACTTCTCCGTCCAGTCTACCATTACCGGAGGAAGGAACGAGGCGCGTTTAGTGGTTGCGGAGCAGCGGTCACTTACGCAGACCCGTCGGTCAACTCATCGAACGTTCCCGCTTCGCCTACTTCAGTCAGCGCCCGGTCGACCAACTCACGGACGATGAACTCCTCGTAGTGCTGCGTCTCACAGTATGCACACGGTTTCATCTCTCTCGCGACTGCCTCGATAGTCTCGCCGTGGTCCCGGTACAGTTGCTCGACGAGCGATTCGACCCCCGCCCGAACCGTCGCGCGCGCCTCGGTTAGTTCGTCGCCACTGTCCTCTGGAAGGACGTATGCGAACACGCGTGTGTTCGATTTGTAGTACTTGAGTGTCCCACCGCTGGCGTCTTCGAGCCGAGCGATTTCGACGAGACCAGCCTCTTTGAGGACGTTGACGTGGTGTCGGACTGTGGTCTCGACTTTCTCTTCCCCGCGCCGTGTCAGTTCCTCGTGAATCTCGTCGATGGTCATCTCCCGGTCGGCCAGCATGTCGAGAACCTTCGCGCGCACGTCGTTATCCAGCGCCTTGGCTTTCTCCGGGGAAGTCGTGATGACGTTTCGTATCGGAACATCGGTTTCGAGGAGGGTCATCCGTAGCAGCACCTACGGGTGTGAGTCTCCTAAGTCTGTCGCAAATGTATTGTACTACTTGAAAATGATTGATACCGCTATAATCTTCGTCATAACGCCTTTCACTGCCCGGCTCCAAATACAGGTGGCGATGAGTACCGTACATGTCCAGTACGACATCGGTGGGATGTCGTGTTCGTTCTGCACCGAGAGCATTCGCAAGGCGTACGAGCGGACGGAGGGCATAGAGGAAGTCAGCGTAAGCCTCGCCCACGAGGAGGTTCGAATCCGGTACGACAACGACGCGCTAAGTGAAGTCGAACTCAAGGATACGCTCCGTGACCTCGGCTACACCATCCGCGACCCGGACAAGCAGAAACAGTTCGAAGAGCAAAAGCGAGAAGTCGAGCGGGCGACTCGGCGGTTGACAGTCGCGGGTGCTGCGGCCCTTGTCACTGCTGGGTTGATGCTGTTCATGATTTTCGTTCGCGGAGCCTTCGAGTCCGAGGCGCTCTGGATGGACCTCGTCGCGCTGGGCCTCGCGCTGGGGACGATGTTCGGTCCCGGACGCTACATCATCGAGAAGGCGTCCAACAGCCTCCGCCGCCGCATTCTCAACCAGCACGTCCTCCTCGAAGCGGGGGCGTTCGCCGGACTGCTTGGCGGTCTCCTCGGCCTGTTCGTCTTCCCCAGTTTCCCTACCGTCCACTTCTTCGCCGTTTCGGTGTTCATCACCACCTACCACATCCTCTCGGAGTACACAAGCCTCATCGTCCGCACGCGGGCGTCGAGGGCCGTACAGAGCCTGCTCGACCTCCAACCCGACACTGCCCGGCGTATCCGCGCAGACGGCACGGTCGAAGAAGTCGATGTGAGCGAACTAGAAGTGGGCGACCGCGTGCGCGTCACTCCCGGCGAAAGCATTCCCGTCGACGGCAGTATCGTTGCAGGAGAAACCGCCGTAGACGAGAGCGTGGCGACGGGCGAACCCGTCCCCGTGGACAAAGAACCGGGCGACGAGGTGGTTGGTGGGAGCATCAACGAAACCGGAACGCTCCTCGTGGAAGTGACCGCCACCGGCGACGACGCGTTCTTGAACCGAGTTGCGCGGCAGATCGAGGAGGCGAGGACGATGAAACCCGGTGTCGTCCAGTTGGCAGACCGGATGCTGAAATACTTCGTCCCCGGCGTCCTCACTATCGCCGTCGCCTCCTTCCTCTTTTGGGCACTTACCCCGACCATCTGGTCAGGCGGTTCGCTCGGAAGTGGGGCAAACATCCAGCGTGGTGCGTTCGCAGCACTGGCCGTCCTCGTCCTCGGGTACCCGTGTGCGCTCGGGATGGCGACGCCGCTCGCGCTCATTCGAGGCGGCGGACTCGCTGCGGACCGGGGGGTACTGCTGCGAAACGGGGACGCGTTCCAGATAATTCAGGACGTGGACACCATCGTCCTCGACAAAACCGGAACCATCACCGAGGGCGAACCGGCCGTCGAAGAAGTCGTCGCGTTCGAAGGCGAGGAAACAGACGTGATTCGCCGGGCGGCGAGCGCAGAGGCATTCAGCGAGCACCCGCTCGCGGACGCGGTTCTCAACTACGCGGCCGAGTACGACACCGAGTACTCCGTTCCGGACAAGTTCGAAAGTGAGACCGGAAAGGGAGTCCGAGCAGTGGTCGGACCGGAGCGGGTTTTGGCCGGAAAACCCGATTGGCTCGTCGAGGAGGGAGTCGATACGGCTCCTGCCCGAGACGACATCGACCGACTCCAGAACCGAGGTGAAACTGTCGTTTGCGTGGCTGTGGACGGAACAGTGGTCGGGCTGGTGGCAATGGGTGACCCACTGAAAGACGACGCCGCCGGGGCCGTCGCGCGAATGCAAGAAGTCGGACTCACCCCTGTACTGGCCACCGGCGACAACGAACGGACCGCGAACACTGTTGCACAGGAAATCGGAATCACCCGCGTGTTGGCGGACGTGGCTCCCGAGGATAAGCGAGAAGAGATACGTCGGTTGCAGGGCCGGGGCGAGCGCGTCGCAATGGTCGGTGACGGCATCAACGACGCACCCGCGTTGAGTCAGGCCGACGTTGGCATCGCCATCGGTGCAGGAACCGACATCGCAATCGAATCGGCGGATATCGTGCTGATGACCGACCGACTCGGAAGCGTGGTTGACGCATACGAGATTGGAACGAGCAGTTATCGGAAGACGAAACAGAACCTCCTTGCGGCGTTCTCCTTCAACGGTATTGGCGTCACCGCCGCAACGACGGGCCTCGTCCACCCCGTGTTCGCTATGATTGCGATGGTACTGTCTGTCTCGGTCGTCCTTGCGAACAGCTTCGCCGGACGGCTCACCGAATGAATTATCTCAAAAACACGTCTGCCACTACCTATCACGGATAGTTTGGTGCAAACAACACACTATTAACTCGCGGGCTCCCACGATGTACACGGAGATGGCAGGGTACACGCAGGGCATCCGCCGAAACTGGCGGCAGTTCGCGCTTCAGTTGCTGACGGTGTTCGCGGTTGGGCTGACCATCGGGTCAGAGCGGAACGTCGTCCCCATCCTCGGAAGAGACGTTCTGGGCGTCGAATCGGTTCTCCTCATCGGCTCGTTCGTCGTCAGTTTCGGCTTCGTGAAGGCACTCCTCAACCTCTACGGCGGGAAGTGGGCCGAGACGTACGGTCGAAAACCGATTCTCGTTGCAGGATGGCTCGTCGCCCTGCCGATTCCCGCCATCCTCATCTTCGCGCCGAACTGGTGGTGGGTCACGGTCGGAAACGTCCTCCTCGGTGTCAATCAGGGGCTCGCGTGGAGTATGAGCGTCAACGCGAAAATCGACCTCGCGGGGAGCGAACGCCGCGGATTGGCTGTCGGACTGGACGAAGCCCTCGGCTACGGGGGCGTCGCAGTCGGGTCGTGGGTGACGGGCGTCATCGCCGGACAATATGGGCTTCGACCCGCCCCGTTCGTCTTTCTCGCTGGCGTCGTCGTCCTCGGCCTCCTCCTGTCGGTGTTTTTCGTCGAGGAGACGCTTCCCTACGCGGAGGCTGAGGCCGAAGCAGCGTCAAAAGCGGTGGCAGACGGTGCCGACTCGGGCGCGAATCTCCCGTTTTCGACTATTCTGAAGCGTGCAACGTGGGGCGACAAGACGCTGTTCGCCGCCGCACAGGCCGGGAGTGTCGAGAAGTTCGTCGATGCGCTGGTGTGGATTGCGTACCCGCTGTATCTCACGTCGGCCGGGCAGTCGGTCGTAGATGTCGGCGTTGTGGTCGGTGTCTACGGCGGCGTGTGGGGTGTCCTCCAGTTGTACACCGGAAAGCTCGCCGACGACATCGGGCGTCGGCCCCCAGTTGTCGCGGGGATGTTCGTCGCTGGGGGCGGGGTCCTTGCGACGACGTTCGTCTCTGGACTCGTCCCGTGGACGATTACCGCAGGCATCACCGGCGTCGGGATGGCGCTCTTGTATCCAAATCTCATTACTGTCGTCAGCGACGCGGCCCACCCGACGTGGCGCGCGACTGGACTCGGCGTCTACCGGATGTGGCGCGACGCAGGGTACGGGTTCGGTGCGATTCTCATCGGTCTCGCGGCCGACCTCGTCTCGGTCCGAATGGCGTTCTACGTGACCGCCGCCGCGATGTTCGTCTCCGGCGGCGTCGCCTTCGTGTGGATGCGCGAGACGCATCCTGAGTTCGGGGACTATCAATCCTCGACGGATGGGGTGACAGGAAGCATCAGCGACGACTGAGTTATCGACGGATACGACGACTGACTCAGACGCGCTGCTCAGTGCTCACACGTGTCAACCCACAGAAAATTTTATTATATCCCTCCGAGTGGCCTCTGGTCCATGTTCCCTGATGAAATTGTCACCCCGCGGCTTCGGCTTCGCGCCTTGTCGCGGGAGGTCGTCGACCCGGTGGACGCCTACGACTACTTCGCCGCCTCGCGGTCGGACACCATCGAAGAGGAGACGAAGTACGTCACGTGGAACCCACACCAGACGCCGAAAGAGGAGTACGACTTCCTGAAGCAGGCCGAGAAGGGTCACGAGAAAGCTGAAAACGCCATCTACGCCATCTTCCCCCGCGAGAGCGAAGACGGCGCTGGCGAGTTCGCTGGGACCGCCGGGTTCGCCCCCGAGTGGGACACGCGTCGCGCCGTCTTCGGCATGTGGCTCCGAAAGAAGTTCTGGGGGCGGGGCTACTCGGGTGAGCGCGCCGCCGCGCTTTTTGCCACCGTCTTCGACGTACTCGACCTCGAACTCGCCTACGTGCAAGTCGTCCCCGAAAACGAGAAGTCGATTCGGGCCATCGAGAAGTACATCAACCGCTTCGGCGGGCAACACGACGGCCTGTTCCGCAATGTCTCGGTTGACGTCGACGGAACGCCCCACGATGTTCACACCTACTCGGTGACGCGCGAGCAGTGGGAAGACGCGACCGGCGGCGAGTACGACGCCGAGTTCCGCTGGGAGGACCGCGAATGAGCCACTTCTTTCCCGAAACCATCGAGACGGAGCGCCTGCGACTCGTGGCCGCGAACCCGGAGACCGTCCATCCGCTCGACGTGTACGAGGCCTGTTCGCACCCGGAGATGGACGAGGTGACGACGTACATGCCGTGGTCGCGCCACGAGACGCCGAAGGTCTCGAAAGACTTCCTCGACGACTGCGCGTCGAAGTGGGACGACGCCGAGAGCGCCCAGTATGCGGTCTACCCACGCGACGGGGAGGACGGCGCAGGCGAACTCGCTGGCTTCGGTGGCATTCACACTGAGTGGCCGCGCCGCGTCGGCACCCTCGGCTTCTGGCTTCGGCCGCAGTACTGGGGCCGAGGCTACTCAGGAGAACGCGCAAAGGCTCTCGCGGCGCTCGCCTTCGAGGTGCTGGACCTCGAAGTCGTCGAGGTCAAGCACGCCGTCGCCAACGAGAAATCGCAGCGCGCCATCGAGAAGTACATGGGCACGCTCGGTGGCGGCCGCGACGGGCGGGACCGGAACAGCCTGCCGGTCGAAGACGGCGTTGCCGACCAGTTTGTCTATAGCGTCTCGCGCGACGAGTGGCAGGACGCGACCGGCGGCGAGTACGACGCTGAATTCCACTGGGACGCGGGCGATAACTGATTCGGCGTCGGTTGCTGTTCGTCTCCGAATTGAACGACAAAGCCTTGCACGACGGCCACGAGACATATACCGGAGACGCACAATCGGTTCCGACACCATGTCAATGACAACCGGGTCAGCCAGCAGTTCGACACAATCGACGGGTAAAACGGTCGGTCTCGGTGCGGTGGCCGGGTTCGGTGCGGCCCTGCTCGGGTACCTCGTGACGTACGTCGCAACCTCGTCGACCATCGAGAATTCGACCGCGAGTCAGATACTCGAAGCCCTTGGCTCGGACATCTCGACGTGGAAAGTCGTCGGCTGGGTGTTTCTGAACGCCCATGGCGTCTCGACGACGTTCCCGGGACTGTTCGGAACGACCTCGTCGGTCAACCTCATCGAAGGCGTCGAGGCGTTCTCGCCCGTGCTGTACGCCGTCCCCGTGATTGCACTGCTCGTGGCGGGCGTCGTCGCAGCGGTCGCTAGCGGGGCGTCCGCTGCGAAGTCGGGGGCGATAGCTGGCGGCGGAACCGTGCTCGGCTACCTGCCCGTCGCACTCGCTGGCCTCGCGCTGTTCGCTGTCACCATCGGCGATGCGACTGCACGGCCCGACCCCGTGACGACCGTCCTCCTCGCCGGTCTCGTCTACCCCGCCGTCCTCGGTATCGTCGGCGGTGTAGTGGTCTCTGTTCTGCGGTAGCGTTCAGACTGTCGTTCGAGGAGTGACTACAGGTCGCGGCCGACGAGTTCTCCCCAGTGGTCGAAGCCGTAGCGGTCGTAGAACGCCCGCGCCCGGTCGTTCGCCTCGTCAACGTCGAGGAGCAACCGGTCCAGCGGGAGGTCCTGCGAGCGCGCGTGGTCGAGGACCGCCTGCATGAGCGCGTCAGCGACGCCCGTGCCGCGGAACTCGGGTGCGACGAATAGTTCGTTGAGGACGGCCGCGTCCCAGATGAACGTCAGGTCTTCGGGAAGCGCGAAGGCGTAGCCGACGAGTTCGGAACCAGCGCTCTCGGTCCCGCTGTCAGCACCCCCATCGACCGATGCGACGACGATACACCCGGGGTCGTCCGTCGCACATCGCTCGACCCACGAGAGGTATCGCTCGCGGTAGTCGTCTGTGAGTTTCGCCTCGTATTTGTCGAGTTTGTCGTCGCCGCCGGTCCCCTCACCGATTCCCAGTTCGAATCCGCGCTTGAGTTCCCAGAACGCGTCGGCATCCGCCGCCTCGAAGGGACGCACCGTCACGCCCTCGGGTGTTTCGCTCATGCAAAGCGGTGAGTCGGCATCCGATATGAACCCTCGGAGACGGCCGGTGTCACTATTTCCCGTCTGCTCGTCGCCGCTCGGCGAGCAAACGCCCCCCGACGACACCGCCACCGAGGATGACCAACATGAGTTCGAGTCCCGACGACGCCAGCGGAGCGATTCGCTCGACGTTCTCGGGTTCAGTACCCGGCGACGGGTCCACCGCGGTGCTGTAGTGGAAGTTCTCCGTCGTCGCCGGTGACACATCGGAGTTGAATTCGACGAACGTCTGGACGAATCCGCGGGTGCTCGACAACTCGGCTTTGCCGTTCACCGCATAGAACGCGTCGTGCAGCGGATAGAAGGCGTTGACACCGTTGGTAAACAGGTCGGGGAAGATGCCGCCGCCGAGGAGTGCGGCGAGCGCGACCCACGCAACGACGACGCCGCGGGACCCCCACCGAGTGCGAACCAGTGAATCGCGTCGAATTCTGGTGTCGTACAGGAGGAGTGCGCCGAGCAAGAGCGGGAAGAAGAGCGTGTGGAGGAGGGCGCGATGACTCCCGGGGAGGAGCGTGCTCGTAAACGAGTCGAGGTCGGGGACCGCCGCTGCGACCAGGACGACGGCGATACTCCGCGTGTCGAACCAGCGACCGAGCAACGCCGCCCCGACGAGTCCGCCCACCGCGACGTGGACGAGTGTCGATGGCATACCAGACCGTGACGCCGCGACGAACTTGAGCGTTCCCCGGGGGTTCGTCAGGCGACGACTACCCCTTTCGACACGCTTTTGCGGGACACTCTCGCAGTGTGTCGCATGTCCCATCCCCCCGTCGTATGGAGGTGTGACCGGTGACCGCGGCACCTCGCGACGACCTCGCCCGCCGAATCGCGGGAGAGATTACGCTCTCTGACGACCCGGGTGCGACCCTCCGGAAGTGGCGTACCGACTTCGACATCTCCCAGACAGCCCTCGCCGAACAACTCGACGTGTCATCGTCAGTCGTCTCCGACTACGAGAGCGGCCGCCGCGAGAGTCCCGGTATCGGCGTCATTCGGCGGATGGTCGAGGCCCTCCTCGACATCGACGAGGCCCGCGGTGGCAGTCGCATCCGACAGTACGCTCGCGTCCTCTCGGCCGGGTTCGAAAGCGACATCGTCCAGGACCTTCGGGAGTACCCGACTTCGATTCCGCTGGACACCTTCTACGACGCCATCGGTGCGACAGAAATCATCAGCGGCGACGAAGACCGCATCAGCGGTCACACCGTCATCAACAGCATCCAAGCGATTACTCGCCTCTCTTCCGAGGAGTTCTACCGCCTCTACGGTCAGTCGACGAGTCGCTCGCTCGTCTTCACCGACGTAACCCGTGGCGAGTCGCCACTCGTTGCGATGCGCGTCGTCACCCCCACGCCGAACGCGGTCGTCCTCCACGGACTCACCGAAGACGAACTCTGGGAACACGCCCCATCGCTCGCGACTATCGACGGGTTCGGGCTCGCGGTGACGGACCGCGACCTCGACGAGATGCTCGAAGCCCTGCGAAAGCTTCCCTGATCGGCGCGCGACCGCCTCATACTGTTCGATTTTTCAGACTGTCTCCCGCAAAGGGAAAAAGAACGAAGCGTGATGACGACGACGTATTCTTCATGAACCTTGGTGAACTATTCCCATACCTCCAACGGGAGTTCGTCTACCCGGTTTCGACCGACCACGTCCTCGAGCAGGCGGGAGAGCTCGAAATCGATGCGCCTGACCACGAGGATTCCGAGACCATCGAGTCCATTCTCACCCGACTGGGTTCGGAGACCTACCGGTCACCGAACGAACTGTACACCACGATTATCGGGTCGGTAACTGACGACTACATCGGTCGCAAGTTCTACGACGACCGCGGCGCCGACCCGGCGGAGACGTGGGCCGCTGCGGGCGACGAAGATAGGTCGTTCTGAGAGCGGTCCCGCGTTCACTCTGTTCACGCGGACGGTCCCCGCTACTCGACGTACTCGTACTTCCGAAGCGCGAGGCGCGCTTCGTCTCCGCGTTCACTCTGTTCACGCGGACGGTCCCCGCTACTCGACGTACTCGTAGCGGCGCTCGTTCATCCGGCCCCACCCAGTGAAGACGAACTCGTCTTCAGGCTGAGTGAGTTCTTCGACTTCGATTTCCTTCTCGTGGTTGTGGACGTCGTGGATGAGTTCGTACTCGTCGAAGGTAATCTCCTGTCGCGCGGCGAGTTGCTCGTCCACGTCGAGGGCTTCGATTTCGTCGAGCCAGTTCTCCTGAACCGTCTCGGCGTGAATCTCGGCCTGCGCACCCGAGCCGTAGGAGCCAACGAGGAGCTTCTTTCCGACCATGTCCGTGCCAGCCTCGGCGGCGGCCTTCAGCGCCGACACGCGAGCGATGTGAACTGAGCCGGTGTACCAGTTGCCGACGCGGCTAGAGATGTCGAGCGTCGGCTCGATGACGCGGCCGTACCACTCGCGGTACTGCTCGGTCGTCTTCAGGTCGTCCATGTAGGCGCGGATGGCTTCCTCATAGTCGTCCCACGTCTCGAAGTCAACTTCGCGGGGCTGCCGACCGATTTCGGATTCGAGTTCGTCCTCGATTTCGGTGTCGCGGGTCATGTGCCGGAAGCCGAGGAGCGCGGCCTTGCGGACCATCCCCGGGAACGGCGTGTGGAACGGAATGTACTCGAAGAGGTCGGGGTGTGTGCGACCCGCGACGCTCTCGTAATCTTCGAGCGCCTCGCGCATGCGAGCGAGATACACCTGCATGGAGCGCTTGCCGTCAACCGAGGGGAACTGCTGGTTCGGCTTCAGGAAGTCCGTCTCGTCCATGCTGCCGTAGCCCTGCTCGGTCGAGAGTTCGACGAGGTCCGGGTCCTCGTCGATGAGCATCGCAACCGCACCGGCACCCTGCGTTGCCTCACCCGGGTCACCGCGCTCGTAGAGGGCGGTGTCGGTGGCGATGACGAGTGCTGCACGGCCGCGATTCCGACCGGCCTTAATCCAGTTGTACGCGTCGTCGAGACTCTGCGTCCCGGCGATGCAGGCGAACTTCCGCTCGCCCTTGTTCGCGTGGCGGAAGTCACCGTCGAACACCTGTTCGAGACACCCAGAGATGTACGTCGAAACCGGCTTGGAGTTGTCGAACGCCGACTCGGTGGCCACGTCGATGCGGCCGATGTCGTCGGGCGTGAGACCCTTTCGCTCCATCAGCTTCTTTGCGGCGTTCGCCCCCATGGTCACGATGTCTTCGTAGACATCGGGGAACGACGACGTTTCCAGACCGAGGCCCTTCGTATACTTTTCCGGGTCCTCGCCCTTCACAGGCGCGAAGGTGTTGGGAAGGTCTAAAACGAGTTTGCCCGTCCAAATCTCGATGGCATCGATGCCGACGGAAGTCATAGTCGGTCATACAAATCCGGGGGATAAGGTTTTGTCGATAGTTCGTTACGTCGAACGTCGAAGTTACGGGTCGCTCCCGTCAGCGGTGTCGGTGACGACCTGCTCGTCGACGATGATACCGTCGCTATCGACGACGCGGACGACGATATCGTAGGGGTCGCCCCCAACGCCACCGTGGCGGTATCGGAGCACCGCGTTCTTCTTCGGACTCGAATCGGTACTCCTCGCCCACAAGTGGTCGTGGTTGCGGAAGCGGACTTCGGTCCGGGCGAACTCCCCACCGCTGTTGTTGACTTCGACGGTGACCTGATACTCGCCGTTGTCGCGCTTCGTCTTGTCTTTGACCGAGACGCTCGAAATCGTCGGGCTACTCGGTTTGACGAGCGTTCCCTTCTGTGACGGGTCGGTTCTGTCCGCAACGTCGGAGATGGATTCCTCAACGAGCAGTTCTCCGTCCTCGCTGTAGGCTTTCACCGTGATTTCGTACGAGTCACCCATCGTACCGCCGTGGAAGTACCGCGCAGTCCCTCGGAAATCGGTGGTCCAGAGGATGCTGTCGGCCCACGTGTTCTCCCGGTCGTCGACCGAAACCTCGACCCAGCCGTCGGGGTCGGCGTTCGAGATGTCGTAGGAGATGTCGAACTCGGTGTTCGAGTACCGACTTCGGTCCTCCACGCGGAGGCCGCGAACCGCGGGTTCGTCATCGGGCGCTCCGTCACCACCGTCGGTAAACGTGAACTGGAGTTCGTCACTCGTCGTGCCGTCGGCTTCGACGTATTCGTACGTGACGCGAACTGTCACGTCCTCGTCGCTGAGATCGATTTCCTTGTTCCCGTTTGCGTTCTTGTAGAGCGGGCCGAGCGTAACCGTCGTCGATTCACCCGAATCGACCGTTCGGTCCCCGATACCGGGAACCGCGTCCACGAGTGGAATCAGTCGCGGGTCTGAATCGAGTCGCTCGCGGGTCTCCGCGTCGTACAGCAACCAGAACATGCCGGTCATCCGAGTCCAGTCGCTGTCCGCCGCGCCGGTGAGTTCGGCCGCCGTCTCGCTGTCGGGGTCGTCGAACGGCCACCAGTCCTCTTCGACGTACACGTCGCCCGCACTGGTCTCGACGACACTCACGCCCGTGATTCGAACTTCGTCTTCGGCGTCGTTTCGCAGGTCGAACCGGATGTGGTCGGCCTCTTCGTTCGACCGCCCCTTCGCGCCATCGCTCTTGCCGGGATTGCCCTCGTCGTACCCGTCACAGTCGTTTCCGTGGCCGTTGTTGTTGTCGTCCGTCTCACCACAGAACGCGGTTCCCGTCCCTGTGACGTACCGGAGCGTTCCCGCCCGGACGGTCGTATTTGCTGTCTCCGACGCATCGCCGTCAGAGACGATGACGCTCGCATCGTATTCGCCGCCTTCGTCGTAGGTGTGCGAGACGGTCGACGAATTGGTGGTCTGCGTCGCCCCATCGCCGAAGTCCCACTCGTAGGTGAGGGAATCGGACTGACCCAATCCGAGGCCGAGGTCGCCGTCCGAAGACCCGCTCGCGTCGAAGGTACACGCCAGTCCCGTACAGTCGGCGTCAAGGTCCGCGGTCGGTACTTCGTTGTTCGCGAGGAGCGTGATGTTCACCGTGTCGGTGTCGCTGTATCGCTCTTCGGTGGACGTTTCGGTGACGGTGAGTTGGACCGTAATCGACCGATTCTCCACGAGCGAGAGCGGTGAGACGGTGAGCGTCGGCGTGGCGCTGGTCGAGTTCGTGAGCGAGAGGTAGTCGAGAATCGGGTCGCTCTGGTTTTCGGCGACAGCCCACTGGTAGGTGAGTTCGTCGCCGTCGGGGTCGTAGCTTCCCGTGCCATCCAGGGAGAACGTCAGGACGCCGCCGGTCCCAATCGTCGCCTGTACTCGCTGGCCGTCGATACGAGCGAACACGTTACTGTGCCGCGTCGTATCGAAGACCGGGCCTGCGATTCGTTCGGCATCGTTGTCTTCGCCCCCGTCGTCGCCGTTGTCTTCGTCGTCACCATCGCTGTCGTCACCATCGCTGTCGTCACCATCGCTGTCGTCACCATCGCTGTCGCCATCATCATCTTTGTCGTCACCATCGTCCTCGTCGTCGCCATCATCCTCATCACCAGTCCCTTGCTGGTCTTCTCCGGCATCCGCTTCGGGCGGCCGGTTCAGTCGTTCGACGACGAGCGTCGTCTGGTCGGTCGTGGAGTTCCCCTCGTCGTCTTCGACTTCGAGTTCGACAGTGAGTTCGTGGTCTCTGTCGGTGATGTTCTGTGTGACTTCGACGACGGGCGTCTTCGTCTCCGTTCCGCTGGCGAAATCAATCTGCGAGTCGGAGAGTCCGTCCCAGTCGGCGATACGCCACTGGAAAGTCACGTTCCCGCCGTCGGGGTCCGCACCATCGCCTGAGAACTCGGCGGTTTCGCCCACGCGACCCTCGATAGTCCGCTGGTTTCCGGCGTCGGCGGTGGGGTCCGCATTCGCACCGGGGTTACTCCCGCTTTCCTGCCCGACGCCGATTTCGGATTCGAGGTCTTCGTTCTCGTTGTCGATGACGACTTCTGTCCGGAAGACGACGCGGTCATCCTCGTCGTCGACGAGCAAGACTGTAATCACCTCTCCCGGGGGTTGACTCCAGTCTATCGTCGCTGTCTCACCGGAATCGAATGTCGCGTCGCCACCGGTGAGGTTCGCGGCCGTGAGTGTGAACACCTGCTCTTCGCTCTCGTTTCTGGCGATGACCCGAAGTTCGTCGGTCGAAAACGAGTCGCCACCGAGGTGGTGAAGCTTGAGCGTCGATTGCGTCACGGTCGCGCGGAAATCCGCCGTGGCGACGGCCTCGGCGCTCGCATCGCTCGTCTGGCCGGTTTGGACATCTCCGAGATAGAACACGCCGAACGTCCCGACAGAAAGGATGACGATACCAACGAGTAGAATCGTCCCGATTTGCTCTACTTGCGCGCGCGTGTCGGCGTGGAAATTCATGAAGCGTCCCGTGTTTGAGTGTTCAGCCGTCCGAGAACATCTCTCGGCCGAGAATGTTGTGTATTCTGTAGTGGATACAGGGATATGAACTCTCTCCCCACGTTACCAAAATTGAAAAGCGACGGATTCAGCTTCCGTCGGCCGTTTCGGTCGTCTGGTCGGACGCGGTGTCCGTCCCGTCGTCGGCGGTGACGCGAATCGTGTAGTCCTCTTCGTAGCCGCCATCTTCGCGGAGCGTCGTCGTCCGCGACTGGCCGTCAGTGTAGGAGTTCACGGTCGTACTATCGACGACAGAGCCATCCCGAATCAACTCGACTTCGACGCTCTGGACGCTCCCGTCGGGGTCCGACGCGCTCCACGTCACGTCGAACTCGGCGTAATCGTGCCCGTTACAGTTGTTCCCTTCACACCGGCTGTTGTCCGTGACGCTCTCGATGGTCGCACTCGGGGCGTCGTTGCCTCCGGTGCCGCCTGAACCGCCCGATGATGACCGAATCGTGACGTTGAGCTGTACGTCTTCGACGTTCTCCGGCGAGAACCCGACGCCCAAATCGTCGTACGTCGCATTGATGCGGTCGTCGCCCCCGCTCGTCGTCGCGTTCGGTGCCTCGTAGGTGAAGACGAACCGGTCGTTGGAATCGACGTACTCCATCCCATCGACGACGCCGTTGTGTTGCGATTCGGCCCTGACCGACGCCGCCCTCGGGTTGTTGAATTTGTCACGGGCTTCGACCACGAACTGGTATCTTTGACCTTCGGTCACGTATTCGAGGCGCTCGGCAGCGGTGAGATACTCCGCATCGGGGCGCGTCGCCCCGCTTCCGAGCCCGATTTTCGCCATCCGGAGTTGGTAGGTCGTGTTCGATTCGAACGTCAGCCTGACCGTCCCGTCCGGCCCCGATTGAACGTTACAGACGTACGCGGAGGCTTTGGTGTCCGAGTCACACGACGGGTCGTAGTCGCCGGTATCTTCGAGGTTCGACTGCCAGTCGGCGGCGGTGAGCCTCGTCGGAACGTCGACCTGAATTGGCTCGTCGCTCGTGTTGTTCGTCACCCGAATCGTTCTCGTGGCGGTGCTGAGCGACTGCGGAGTGATGACGAGACTGCTCGACGCCGCGCGGGACAGTTCCCCGTCGACGACGACCAGGAAGATATTCTTCTGGTCGACCACCGACTGGTCGACGAGCGAGACGTTTCCGTCGTCGTACTGATTGACCACCACCGTGTTTTCGTACACCGTCGTCGGCGCGTCTTCGTACCGGGTGTAGCCGGGGTCATAGACGAGCGCCGCCGTCTCGTATTTGTGGTCAGTTACCCCGTCCCAGAAATCGTCCGTCTCGGGACTGTCACGCCCTGTTGTCGACCCGACATCGGCCACCGCGTTCCTGACGGTGAGGTTCCCGAGGGACGAGGTTCGTATCGTTCCCGTCGGTGGCGGTGGATTGACGAACACCGTCCGCGGTTTATATCGCGTTCCGAGCGAGACGACCGTTGGTGAAGGTGCTCCGGTTGTCGCCGTCGTGAGAATCGACGCACGGAGTTCCTGCATATCGGTCTGGACCGCCCTGCTGTGTTCGAACTCGGTCGCGCGGTTCTCTTGGGGGACGACTGTCGCCTGGTAGATGGATAGGGAGATAACGATAAACCCTAACAGGAGGACAGCACCGACCTGTGCTGCGACTCCTCGACGGTCGTCCCAGAAATTCATCGTACGTGTACGCGGAACAGACAACTAAAAAGCCTCCCCTCCAGTTCTCACCGATTGAAAGGGGGAAACGAACGAGAGAGGCCGAGTTCAGTCTTCCTCTTCGACGACTTCGGGTTCCGCCAGTCCGCTCTGGAGACTGTCGAGTCCGTTGACCCACTCGGTCACGAGACCGAACTCGAGGTCATCGAGCACGTCGATGTCAAGTTCGTCACCGGCGATGACGTTCGTCCCGACCTGCACGATGTAGCCGAGTGCGGCGTCGAGGTCGTCGTTGGCTTCGGCGTCCGCAGCGGCCTTGATGTACTCGTCCATCTCGTCTTCGAGTTCGGACGGTCCGGCGACGATGTACTCTTCGGCCGCGAAGAAGGCACAGGAGAGACTCGTCTGGACGCTCCCGATGAGAATCTGCGCCGCTTCGCTCTCGGACTCGAACTCGGGTTCCGACATGACGATGTCGTGGACGGTCGAGAGTTCGTCGAGCGCGCCGTCCTCGTCGAGCGTGTCGTCGTCGTAGGCGGCGAGAATCTTCGCGATTGCGATGGCGGCGTCGTTCTGAATATTCATCAGCAGACGACCCGTCTCCTCGCTTTCGAGGTCCAAGTCCTCTTCTTCGACGCGCGTTAGCCAGTTCTGCCAGCGTTCCGGGGAGTAGTATCGTTCCTCGGCCTCGGTCATACCTACAACCTCCCGTGCCGGACTCAAATGCCTTTCTTATCCGACGGCACTTTCGGACGTGTCATCGTGGGGCGTACGACCACGCTCACGGTCGAGCGTCGCTCCGTTGGTCGCCAGTCGTGTCACCTCACCGGTCGAGCGTCGCTTCGGTGTCGATGTCGTAGACGAGCGCGGGCGTCTCGACGTGTGCGTTTCTGACGGCGTCGTCGTATCCCGCTTCGAGCATCCAATCTACCCGCCGGGGAACCGTCTTCGGTCCCATCACCGCTCCCGGACGGTCCGGGTCGTCGATGAAGTCAGTCTCCATGAGGAACGGGTCGCCTCGCTCGACTGCGACTTCGAGACGCTCGCGGTCACTCATGACGCTTGGTGTGCCACCCGTGAGGTACCCCTGTGCGTAGTGCTTGACGACGCGTTCTCGCGGGACGCCGCGCTCGTCGGCCCAGTCGGCAACGTCCGAGAGGTCGGTCGTTGATTCGGTGTGAAGTTGCAGGGCACAGTCGCAGTCGGCCGCGAGGTCGAGTCCGTGTCTGAGGACCGCGTTCGAGGCATCCCAGACGGCGTCAGTGACATCGTAATGCGGGCGACCGGATTTGAGCGCGAGTGCGTCGCCCGAGCGCACGTACTCCGCGGCGACATCAAGGCCAGCGCACATCAGGTCGTAGGCGTCGTCCGGGTCGAAGCCACGCTCGTCGACCAACTTCGAGACGAGACCGGGGTGGACGCCGAGGACTGGCCATGCCTTCCCGTCGAGGATTGCTGATGCTTCACAAACGACTTCGAGCGTCGTCTCGAAGACCGGACGGAAATCCTCGCCCGTCTCGACTTCGTGGCCCAGTAACCACGACGGTTTGTTCACGACCAAGAGGTGCGTTCCGCCGCTTCGAGCGAAGTCCTTCACCGCCTCGACGCCGCGTCCGTGGACGGGGTCGAGGTGGAGGTGGTTATCCACGACCGGTGTGTCGAACGTCTGCATGGTCGAGTGGTCGGCCGGGGCGGGAAAAAACGAACCGTTCGCGTACGACCGCTCAGCCGTCCGGGTCGTCCACGGCGTTCAATCGTCGTCGCTGACGATGTTCAATCGTCGTCGCTGACGATGTTCAATCGTCGTCGCTGTCGGTGAGTTCGTCGAGTGTCACAGCGTGTGTCGCCGCGTTCTGGAGCGCGTCGGACCGGCCGTAGCTTCCGGGCGCGATGGCGACTGTTCGAAGGCCGTACTCGTTTGCCGTCTCCAGTGCGGGCTTGAAGTCGGTGTCTCTGGAGGCGACGGCGATAACATCCGCACACCCTTCGGCGGCGAAGCGCGTGAGGTCGACTGCGAGTTTCACGTCGACATCGCCACTCGTGATGACGACTTCGAAGCCGCGCGCTTCGGCCGCCTGAATGAGTCCCGGCGTGGCGTGCTCGTCGAGGTAGAGTCGCATCGCGCTCATCTGGTCGCCGAGCGAGCGTGCCGCGTTCCGAATATCATCGAGGTCAACGTCGAACTCCTCGCGGAGGACGTTCGGTCCGTCCACGAAGAGGGCGACTCGGCCCGACGGGACGCCGTCGGGACCGAACAATCGCCGCAGGAGGTCCATACACCACCTCACCCAGTTTCGTGCTTATATATTTCGAGCGCGGCCGCAGGTTGCGAGATGTGAAGGAGAACGTCCGCTCGTTCGAATTAGCGGGAAATTATTATATAATTTATTTAAGTTTATGAGAGCTTTTCTATTTACGCTTGAAAAATATAGTGAAAAGCGAATTTCAGTCAAGCTAACAAATATTGCCTCACCCCACTGAGACATGGTTGCCCATGGCAGGCACACCGAACTTCGACAGACGAACCTTCCTGAAACTAACTGGTGCAGCGGGTCTCGCTGGAATGGCTGGCGTGACCTCCGCGACGCCCGGACGCGAACCCGGGCCGAAGAAAGACGAGATTCTCGTCGGCGTTTCGAAGACTGCCGACAGCCCGCGAGCGGCCGTCGAACAGCATGTTCCGGGTAACGCCGAAATCGTCCACGAGAACGAGACGCTCAGCTACGCCGCGGTCAAGTTCCCCTCGAAGGCTCCGGCGCACGCTCAGGACAACTTCATCTCGGCTATCACGAAGAAAGACGAAGTGAAGTACGCCGAGAAGAACGCGACGTTCGAGGCGCTCTATACGGCGAACGACCCCAAGTATGGGAGTCAGTATGCACCCCAGCAGGTCAACGCCGACTCCGCGTGGGACACGACGCTCGGTAGCTCGAACGTGACTATCGCCGTCGTCGACCAGGGTGTCATGTACGACCACCCCGACCTCTCCTCGCAGTTCGGGTCGGACAAGGGCCACGACTTCGTCGACAACGACAACGACCCGTACCCGGACGTGCTCTCCGACGAGTACCACGGGACGCACGTCGCCGGCATTGCCGCCGGGACGACGGACAACAACGAGGGTATCGGCGGTATCAGTAACTCGACGCTTCTCTCCGGTCGCGCGCTCTCTGAGTCCGGAAGCGGTTCGACGAGCGACATCGCGGACGCCATCGAGTGGGCCGCAGACCAGGGCGCGAATGTCATCAACCTCTCGCTGGGCGGTGGCGGCTACACGTCCACGATGAAGAACGCCGTGTCCTACGCGACGCAGCAGGGTTCGCTCGTCGTCGCTGCTGCTGGTAACGACGGCCGGAACGGCGTCTCCTACCCGGCAGCCTACAGTGAGTGTGTTGCCGTCTCGGCGCTCGACCCCGACGAGACGCTCGCGTCGTACTCCAACTACGGCGACGAAATCGACCTCGCCGCACCCGGGACGAACGTTCTCTCGTGCTGGACGACGAGCACCGAGTACAAGGAAATTTCCGGGACTTCGATGGCGACGCCCGTCGTCTCCGGCGTAGCCGGTCTCACGCTCGACGTGTACAACCTCTCGCCGTCCGACCTTCGAAACCACCTGAAGAACACGGCGGTCGACATCGGACTGAGCTCTTCGAAGCAGGGCGCAGGCCGTGTCGACGCAGCCAACGCTGTCACCACTGAGCCGGGTGACGGCGGTGGTGGCGGCGGCGGTGGCGGCGGTTCGACGGAAACGACCATCGATGATTCGCTCTCGTCGTACTCCGACTCGGACTGCTGGTCCTACACGTGGGAGTACAGCTCCCCGTCGCAGGTCGTCGTCGACCTGAGCGGCCCGTCCGACGCCGACTTCGACCTCTACGTGAACGAGGGCTCCGGAACGTGCCCCTCGACGAGCAGCTACGACTACCGCTCGTGGTCCACCGACAGCAGCGAGCAGATTACCATCGACAACCCCGACACGTCTGCCGACCTCGCCATTCTGGTCGACAGCTACTCGGGCAGCGGCAGTTACACGGTGACCATCACCGAGAAGGAGTAATCGCCAACTGACGGTACTGGCAGGGTGACGGCATCCCCCCGCCGTCTCCCACTGCCTGACGAGCAGGCATCGGCGCCACCGCGCGAGAGTGCAAGAACGCAGGTGGCTAGTGTCCATGACTGTGACATCTTCATGAGCACAGAGGGCCACGGTCTCTGAGCGAATCCACTCGAACGGAACCTCGACCCAAGGACTGCGCACACCGTGGCACTCTTCTCTCATCACGAGGCCCGACGTACTGATACGACTTCGTCGCCTAGTGCCCCCCATGACAGCGACCCCGAACGCGGTGACGGTCGGTATCCTGTCGTTCCACAACAGTCGGGAGACCAAGGCAGTTTGCAACGCGGTGGAGGCGCTCGGCCACGACGCCGTCTGGCTTCACGAAGAGGCGGTCGGTATCGATGTCTCGGAAACGGGTGTTGCATTCGAACCAGACGTGGATGTCGTCGTCAACCGACTCCTCCTTTCGAAATCGTCGTCACCCCTCGAAGACCTCTCTATCGCCAGTTGCTACGCCGCGGCGCGGCCCGTCCTCAACGACCCGCGAAACGTCCTCTTCGCAGTCCACAAGCACGCGACTGCAACCCGACTCGCGGCGGCAGATGTTCCTGTCCCGCACAGTTTCCTCGCAACCGACGAAGCGACACTGAACGCCGCGCGAGAGTCGTTCCAGTTGCCGTTCGTCTACAAGACCGCCATCGGGACCAACGGCGGCGGGACGTGGCTCGTCGACCACGAAAAGTCGCTCTCGTCGACTGTGGACGGTCGCCGAACGTTCATCCAGACGTATCTCTCGATGGACGACGACAACCAGCGCGACCTGCGCGTCTACGTCGTCGGCGACGAGATTATCGGCGCGATGTATCGATACGCCCCGACGGGCGACTGGCGAACGAACGTCGCCCTCGGCGGCCAAGTCGAAGACGCCACTGACGACCTTTCGCAGCAGGCTGCAGGCATTGCCCTCCGGGCGGTCCGCGCCCTCGGTCTCGACTGCGCGGGCGTCGACCTCATCGAAGGACCGGACGGATGGCTCGTTCTCGAAGTCAATCCGACCGCCGGGTTCCGTGGCCTCTTTCGTGCCACTGGGCACTCTCCGGCCGTGTACATCGCCCAACTCGCGCTCGAACGCGTCGGTCACACTGTCGACGACGAGTCGGTCGAACAGCTCTCGCACGTCCTCGACGGGACGCCGCCGGACGATTCGCCGTCGTCCGTCCGTGACGACTCGGTTCCCGTTATCGGCTACGCCGAGCGCGCGACCGTCACCGGAACCAGCGGCTCGAAAGAGGTAGTCGCCCACATCGATACGGGTGCCGCCAAGACGCGTCTCGACTCGGAACTCGCGGCCGAACTCGGCGCGGAGCCGCCGCCGGTTATCGACGACGAGGCCCACCCGCAGGTCGATGTCATCGTCGAACTCGACGGCCACCGACAGACCGTGACAGCCGTTCTCATTGAGGACCGCGAGAACCCGCTCCATCTCGGCCGTGACGTGCTCAGAAATTTCTACATCGACGTTCGTCACCGCGTCCGGGACGTACCGGATAGATAAACCAGCCTTGCTATATCAAGCCAGTTCGTTATCCATCCCTCCTCCGTACGTTTCTTCGGACCCGACTCTCCGACGCAGACTCCCCGTCTCCGTGTGGCATGTCACTCCCACGACACCACCACGTAGCTGAGTGGTGTACGCCCACGAAACGTCCCACTCCGGCCCACCACCAGGTAGCCGGTTCGCGGTGTCCGTAACCGGAGAGCCTCCGGGTTCGACTTCAGTCACTGAGCGACGGCTAAAAAAGTCCGAACTGGTCTGAGACGCACTCACTCGTTGACTTCGAGCACCTTGCCTGCCGCGATGGTCTGTCCCATGTCGCGGATGGCGAAACTCCCGAGTTCGGCGATTTCCGACGAGGGTTCGATGCTGAGTGGTTTCTGCGGTCGGAGCGTCACGATGGCGGCGTCGCCAGCCTTGATGAAGTCCGGGTTCTCCTCCGCAACTTCACCGGATGCCGGGTCGAGTTTCTGGTCGATGGACTCGAAGGTGCAGGCGACCTGCGCCGTGTGTGCGTGGATAACCGGCGTGTATCCCGCGGTGATGACCGAGGGGTGCTGCATCACGACGATTTGCGCCTTGAACGTCTTGGCGACGGACGGCGGATCGTCAGCCGGACCACACACGTCACCGCGACGGATGTCGTCTTTGCCGACGCCGCGGACGTTGAATCCGACGTTGTCTCCCGGTCCGGCCTCGGGGACTTCCTCGTGGTGCATCTCGATGGTCTTGACCTCGCCGCCGACGTCCGACGGCATGAACCTGACGTTGTCGCCGGTTTTCAGGATTCCAGTCTCGACGCGTCCGACGGGGACTGTCCCGATACCGGAGATTGTGTACACGTCCTGAATCGGGATGCGAAGCGGTGCGTCCGTCGGTGGCGACGGTTCCGGAAGGTTATCGAGCGATTCTAACACCGACGGTCCGTCGAACCACGACATGTTTTCCGACGGTTCGGCGACGTTGTCCCCCTCGAACGCCGAGATGGGAATGAAGTGTGCGTCGTCGGAGTCGAACCGGACCTGCTGGAGGAGTTGCTGAACCTCCTCTTTAACCTGTTTGTAGGTGTTCTCGCTGTAATCGACGACGTCCATCTTGTTGACCGCGACGATGAGCGTCTCGATGCCGAGGGTTCGGGCGAGGAAGACGTGTTCGCGGGTCTGCGGTGCGACACCGTCGTCCGCTGCGACGACGAGAAGCGCGTGGTCCGCTTGCGACGCGCCCGTAATCATGTTCTTCACGAAGTCACGGTGGCCGGGTGTGTCGACGATGGTGAAGTAGTACTTGTCCGTATCGAAGCGCTGGTGGGCGATGTCGATGGTGACACCGCGTTCGCGCTCCTCGGCGAGGTTGTCCATTACGTACGCGAACTCGAACCCCGACTTCCCCTTCTCTGCGGCCTCTTCACGATGCTGCTCGATGATGTGTTCAGGAATACTGCCTGTCTCGAACAGGAGTCGGCCGACGAGGGTCGATTTCCCGTGGTCGACGTGCCCGATGATGGCCAGGTTTTGGTGTGGTTTGTCTGCCATAGGTACCCAGGGCGCTGTCGCCCAGTCTAGTGAAATATGACACGCAAGAGTATATCCGTTGTCCCGAAATGTACGCGTCGAGGGGCTGAAATTCGGGCGGTTCGGTATGTCGCTGATGCTGATATTTTTATTCCAGTATGTGTTTTCGGGAGTAACGTATCGGGGTGAATAACTCGCCGTCATCGACTGAGAGAGTGTCACCTATGAGAAAGAATAGCATGCGAGGACGAGACGACGGAAGTCGGACAAAAACGACTCCGGAATGAGTCGGATTCCGTGAGTTAGATGGACCGCATCATTTCGGCCATCTCGGCGAAGGTGGCCGTACGACGAACGGGCGTCTGGCGGGCGGTGGTGTCGGGGTTGGAATCCTTTACAACAATCATAGTAACTACTTTGTTCTGTGGTGTGATAAATCTGTCTATGGGTGTCAATGACTGTCATTGATTTGGGAAGGGTACGAACCACCTCGAAGACCCGCGGGAACTGGACTGCGTGGGTTCCCCGTGGCACGTGGTTTTAATATCAGCGACAGATTCGTATCGACCGCATGACTCGAAGCGAACGAACCTGCATTCGAAGCCGTGAGTCGGACGTGGCTCACGGCTGGGTTCCGCGATAGTCGTATCGACGCTGTTTCTTCCCGAGTACTGACGAGCAGTTCACTGTCACCTGCCGAGTTCAACAGCACCCGCCGCGCCGGAGGTGAGTGCAATGCGGCGTAGCGACGCGACGCTTTTCACCAGTCGTGAGACTGACGGCTGGGAGAACGACACCGTCCAACTCGCGGTGCGTGCCGGTCTCGTCAGACAGTTCGGAAGCGGACTGTTCGGCTTTACGCCTACCGGCGAGCGTGTCCGGCAGAATCTCATCCATCGAATTAGGGCGGAGATGAACGCCATCGGCGGACAGGCCGTCAGCCTGCCCAGTCTCCAGTACAGCGGTGTCTGGAAACAAAGCGGTCGCTGGGGGAGTTTCGAGGGCGAGATGTTCACCTTCGAAAACCGCGAGGGACAGGCGATGTGTCTTGCGCCTTCGCACGAAGAAGGAATCGTCCATCTCGTCGAGGGGACCGTGCGCTCGTACGAGGACGCTCCCCTCCTTCTGTATCAGGTCGAACGGAAACACCGCGACGACCACCCCCGAAACGGACTCCTCCGAACGAAGGAGTTCACGATGAAAGACGCCTACAGCCTCCACGCAACCGAAGCGTCGCTGGACGAGTACTACGCTCGCGTCCGCGAAGCGTACTGCCGTATCTTCGATGCCGTCGGCCTCGACTTCGTCGTCGTCGACGCGTCCAACAGCGTGATGGGCGGGTCCACTTCCGAGGAGTTCATCGCGCCCGTCGAAACCGGGTCCGAGGAACTCGTCTACTGCGAGACCGGCGGCTGTCGCGTCGGCGTCACCGACGAATCGCCCGACACCTCTCTCTCCGAAGGCGATACGTGTCCCGACTGCGGTGCAACACTCGTCGCGGGCGAGGGCATCGAAGTCGGCCACGTGTTCAAACTCGGTACGCGGTACTCCGACCCCGCGGACCTCACACTGGATATGGCCGACGGGTCGAAACGACTCGTCCAGATGGGGAGCTACGGCATCGGCGTCGAACGCCTCCTGCACACCCTCGTCGAGCAACACGGCGACGACACCGGTCTCCGGTGGCCCGTAACCGACCGCGGGAGCGTCGCTCCCTACGCGGTTTCGATTATTCCCCTCGAATACGAGGGTTCTCTCGCAACCGCCGCCGATTACATTTACAACGCGTGCGGCCGCGACGAGGTACTCCTGTTCGACGATGACGACCAGACTATCGGCGAGCGATTCGCCGAGAGCGACTTGCTCGGGATTCCCCGAAAGGTCGTCCTCGGGAACCATTTCCGAGAGACTGGAATGGTCGAACTCGAAAGCCGAGACGGCGAGACGCGCTTCGTCGCACCCGAGGCGGTTTCGGACGTAGTCTCCGGGTAGTCGTACCCGGGTGACTCTTCCAGTCAGCCGCACCCACCACCTCGAATGACTACCGTAGATGGTATCGGTATCAGAGGCCTGCTTTCAATAGCGAGTACGAGATAAGTAGTGCAACTGTAACTCCGCCAAGAATCATCGATACGACAACGATAACAGCTGGAGCACTGGCTACAGTCGTAACGACATCTTCTACCAGCATCATTCCGAGGCCCACGAATAGCCCAACAATTAGAGCGCTCAGTAGCGGATACTCGAAACCCTGATTAACCACCTCCCAGAAGTTGACTATCTCTTTTTTCATGACCTATTATTGATTTATGTTGGGTTTTGTTAAACTAGTCTGAGATTTTGTACACATCCCGGTATCCGGTGGGGATTGAGGCCCCATTTTCAAGATGAGCTCCTGGGAAGTCACGAATCTCACCCACGTCAATACTAAGGAGGTCTTCATCCTCGTCCATCCATATACCACTCACATATGGTTTGACAACTGGTGCGCAGGCACCAAATGCACATTTGTCAATATCTCTGAATACAAACGAAGCGTTTGTTGTGTCTTTGAGTTCTTTAATCGCGAATCCAGCGATTCCGCCAACTATCGTGCCGATTCCCGCCCCAACCCCTCCGGATATTGCAGCACCAACGATGGCTCCAAGAGTGCCTGAAACGATGACCTCGGTGAACTCACCAAGGCTTTTTTCATAGTCAATTGACCCACAGAATTGCCGATGGAGGTTTTTGTTCTTTGTCGCGTCACAGTCCGCACCTTCTGGACTTTCGATATAATACACACCCAGCCGGTTAATTGACTCCTTTGTGCCTGCAGCAATCTCCTTCACGACGCTCTCTAGGAGACCTTCTTCCTGGGTAGTGGCTATTTTTGAATTAGAACTAGATTGCTTTGCAACGTCACGGAGAGGACCCCAGATATCAGACTGTTTTGAATCCGTCTGAGAAATCGTAGTACCCTCGTCATTTGCTCTGCTCTCTTCTTCGTTGAAAACGGATGGTTGAATCTCAGATAGAATATCATCAGAGATTCCATACATAGTAAGATTATCACTATTTGAATCATCATCCTTTTTTATTCTATTATCCTCGTCAACTGGAACTGGGAGAATTGTTCCATCGACCTCTTTTGTCGTTTTGTTACGAGCAATTGAGACGGCATACTTTGTTCCATTCTCAACAGCCGTATCGATTCTTACCTCAACAGTCTCCTCTTCGTCAGAACCATTTGCAGATGCGAGTCCGGTGAGGGAAGTCAATCCAACTGTGGTACCACTAACGCGGATGAATCTTCGCCGGGTTGAATTGTCAAACATCCAACTACATCTAGTTAGACGATTGATAAAAAAATTATGACAGGGTTGGTAACTCCTGACAGGAGGGGGAGTCGAGAACATGCTCCGTTGAACGACCAGACTATCGGCGAGCGATTCGCCGAGAGCGACCTCCTCGGGATTCCCCGAAAGGTCGTCCTCGGGAACCATTTCCGAGAGACTGGAATGGTCGAACTCGAAAGCCGAGACGGCGAAACACGGTACACCGAACCCGAGGCTGTCTCGGAGTTCGTCTCCTCCTAGACGGACTTCGACACCACCTAACTTCAATTCAATGTCATAACCTCGATTGTTCATTCATCCCGTAGAGAACGTCTCAAGCGAAAGGATTCTCCACTCCAACGGGCTTTTCCGTATTCGAGTGTCAGATTACTCTGATGACTAACCGGAGTGAATCTTCGTTCTCGGGGGAAGAGTGCTGTCTCGAGAGCGTCTTTACTACTTCTCCGCTCAACCTCGACGCCGCGAATTTTTGTCAGGCGCTGGTGTCGAATATCCCGGGGGGAATTCTTACGGTCGATGAATACGGTACTATTGTCTTTGCCAACCCGGCGCTCGAACGCATCGTCGGCTACCAACCGGATGACCTAGTAGGGCAGTCGCTTTCGACGCTCATTTCTGACCACCGCGAGGAAAACCCACTGCAATCGTTTCGGCAGTCACTCGAAACGGATGCACCACAGGGCGACAGAAACGAGGTTGACTTCGCTGCGCAACACAGCGACGGTCACGAAGTGCCGGTTTCGATTCAGTTCCGTGAACACACACACGACGGTCGCCGGCTATTCACCGGGATGCTCCAGGACAACACCGAGCGAGTACAGCGCAGAGACGAACTCGAACGGTACGAAGACATCGTCACGAACCTCCCGGAGGGCATCTACCGGACTGAGGCCTGTCCCGACGGGAACTTCCTCGAAGGGAACGCGGCGCTCTTGGACATGCTCGACGTGCCGTCGGTCGATGAACTCCGCCAGCACGGCCCTGTGGATTTCTACACCGACCCGGAGGAACGGCAGGTGTTACGGGAGCAACTCGACGAAGACGGTGTGCTCCTCGACGAGGAACTGCAGGTCGAAACCGCCACGGGTGAGACGATTTGGGCGTCGGTCACGGCGATTGAACGCGAAGAGTGTGGGACGACGTACATCGACGGCGTCGTCGAGGACATCACCGAACGACGGGAACGTGAAGAGCGCTTCCGCGCATTTCAGGAAGCGGTCGAGCAGGCCGGTCACTCGATTTACATGACCGACACCGACGGAACTATCGAGTACGTCAACCCGGCATTCGAGACTATCACTGGGTACTCCGAGGCGGAAGCCCTGGGTGAGAGCCCACGGCTCTTCAGTTCCAACGAGCACGACGACGACTTCTACGCGGACCTATGGGAGACGATTTGTTCGGGCGACGTGTGGCGCGGCGAAGTGGCCAATCAACGGAAGAACGGCGAGCGGTACGTCGTCAACCAGACGATTGCCCCGGTGAAGGACGACCACGGGAACATCGAGCGGTTCGTCGCAGTGAACGCCGACATCACCGACCAGAAGGAGCGTCAGCGGACGCTCGAACGCCAACGGGCATCGCTCAAGTGTGTCAGAAAAATCACTGAGAACCTGCGCCCGCTCAACCGTGCGCTGTCTCGGGTTTCGACCCAAGAGGAAATCGAACAGGTCGTCTGCGAGCATCTCGCGACGACCGACACCTACCTGTTCGCGTGGTACGGCGACTACACGCCGGAACGTGAACAAGTGACCTACCAGAAGTGGGCCGGGGTCGAAGAAGGCTATCTCGACGACTTCGAGTTGACGACCGACGAGGACAAGGTGGGCCAGCAGTTGGTCAGCCGTGCCATCCGTGACTGCGATGTTCAGGCGGCCCGGAATATCCTCGCCGACCCGACATTCGAATCGTGGCGCGAGGATGCGCTCGCTCGCGGCTACCAATCTCTGGCTGCGATTCCGGTCGTCTTTGGCGACACCGTGTACGGAGTTCTCGGGGTGTACTCGGGGCGAGCGACCGCGTTCGACGAATACGAAAAGGGACTGCTTCGCGACCTCGGGGAACGAATCGGCCACGCAATGCACGCCGCAGAGAACGAACGGCTCCTCCACACGGACACCGTGGTCGAACTGGAGTTCCAGACGACGGGCGCAGGGTCAGTCTCCGCGCAGGTGACCGAGGAACTCGATTGCCGGTTAGAGTACGAGACCGTCGTCCCGACCTCGGAAAACGAGTTCCTCTGTTATGCGACCGTCGAAGGCGCGAATCCGGAGACGGTCATCGGATACCTCTCGAACTCGCCAGCAGTGGACCGCGCTCGGACTATCAACGCAACCGGCTCACGGGGCATGATAGAGTACAGGGTGAGCGACTCCCCGATGACGAAGCTCCTCGAATACGGTGCTACGGTAACGTCGAAGGTCGTCGAAAACGGCGAGGAGACGATTGTGGGTGAGGTCGCACCGGACGCGAATAGCCGCAAGATTATCTCGGGGGTGCAGGCGGCGTATCCCGACACGACGTTCGTTGCCAAGCGGTCGGTGGACAGGCCGGTGCAGTCGATAAACCTCACGCAGGACGCGCTCGATACGCTGCTTACCGACCGGCAGCGGGAGGTACTCGAACTCGCCTACCACGCCGGGTTCTTCGAATCTCCGCGCTACTCGACGGGCGACGAACTCGCCGATGCACTCGGGATTTCGTCGCCGACGTTCTACCTCCACGTGCGAAAATCGACGCAAAAGATTCTGGAACAGATAGACGAGATAGGGCTGTTCGATTAGACGCTGACACCATCTACCGTCCGAGTCGGGGGCACCGACAGGGAAGCGGACTAGTGGGCTAGTGTGCTCACGAATTCGTCATTTCCACCACACTAGTACTCTAGGCCCGGTCGATTTCACATCTCTCGACTGATATGTGGTCGCATCAATGAGTAAAATGCCAGCATATCACATACGGAGTGCCCAGACAGCGCTCGCGGCATCGAACTTCCTCGACGGCCAGGAGACGCCCGACGAGACGCTGACAGTCTCGGCATCGGCGAATGGACACAGCGAATGGACCTCGGGGTCGGGTACCGAAGCGATTCGCCCCGCAATAGGATGATGTCTGAACGTACTCCCAACCGCCAACAAGCCCGGAAATACCGCGACCTGTTTATCGCTATCACCGGCCAGTCAACGGTTACGGAACGGCAAGAGGAATCTCGTCTCCGACGGGCCACAGAGTCAGAGAAGTACCAAGAACACCAAGCGCTCTCCGAATACGTCAAGTCCTCGACGTACGAGGACGGCCTTGAGGACGCAGTCGGTGGGGGAGACTCCTCGACCGACTCGTAACGTCCCACACTGTTCAATAATTTCACACTAGTGGGCTAGTCTCTTGGTTTTCGATACGTCCAACCGACAGATACCACAATGACGGAGTCAGAGAGGGACCAGACAGGAGAGGAGACACGTGGCTGCGATATCCCGCTCGACACCGTATTTGACCTCCTCAGCGACTGCCAACGGCGTGCTATCCTCCGGTATCTCACGCGTCACTCCGACAGCATCGAATTAGCTGAGTTGGCCGACAAACTCGCAGCGTGTGAGAAAACCGACGGTGACGACCCGAAACGGCTCAGTACGTCGCTCTACCACGTTCATCTCCCGAAACTCGCCGACGGGAACGTACTCACGTTCGACCCGGAGACGGGCATAATCGAACTCGAACCGGAATCCACGGTCCTAGCCCCCTACCTCGACCTCGCTTCGGGTTGTGAATCGTAGGCTCCGGCACTAGCTAGCTAGTCGCTGTCCCCATCCGAATGACCTAGATGACTAGCGTCGGGGTTCGTGCCAACAAAGCGCATCTCACTGACTGCCGTCTCAACGTCGTACCGCTTGGTGAGGTAGTCACGTGTCGTTGGACGGCGAGTACTCGTGAGAGAACCATGAAAACAGACAATAGATACGAGCAGTTCGAGCCGAGGTGTTTCGACCGGGGTAGTGGGACAGTACAGACGTGTGCGGTCACGCAGGTACGACACCGGTGGATTCCTCCCTCGACCACCGTGGGGTGGCGTACATGAGGTCGCTGTACGTCTGTTCCGACGGCCAGTATTACTCGGATGTCCAAATTTGGGAGCGCTTGGAGCGCGATATCTGGCACGTCTGCTGTTGGGACTCCGAGACAGGCGGTGAGTGGGTGGAGACCGTCGGCGGCGAGCTGTTACACCTGACCCCAGTTACCGAAGAACAGTTGCCGCAGGGCATTTCCACCGAACCGGTTGACTGCGGCCACGTCGTGGTCAATTCCCAACACCCGTACGGGTGCCGCTCGGAACTATAGTACCACACCGGAGTTTTGTATCGCAGTATTTGATTTATCTCCACTTCCGAGTACCTGCCGAGAGAGGTGCTTCGATGGCAATTTTCTCCACCAGAGGTGCGGGTTCGTGGTGTTTTTAGCCCTACCTCAGCACTATTTATTGCAAGATTGTGCACACTCCGGGAGAGAAGATACCAAAGCATTACTTACCGTAGTTCGCAGGGGCCTGTATGGGCCTTCGCAAGCCGCCGTTGTACGATGTCCACGCCGACGCGGGGGCACGTTTCACCGAGTTCGGTGGATGGGACATGCCCGTGGAGTACGACTCCATCAGGGCTGAACACGCGGCCGTCCGCGAGTCCGTAGGCATCTTCGATGTCTCACACATGAGTGAGATAGAAGTCTCCGGCCCGGACGGAACCGCACTGATGCAACGCTTGACGACGAACGACGTGACGGTCCTCGAACCGGGTGACTCGCAGTACTCGGCTATCGTGAACGACGACGGGGTCATCATCGACGACACCGTCGTCTACCGTCTTCCCGACCGGGACGACCCGGTGTACCTCTTCATTCCGAACGCCGGGCACGACGAGGAGATGTACGACCGATGGAACTCGTTCCGCGACGAATGGGACCTCGACGCAACCGTCGAAGACGTGACCGAAGACTGGGCGATGTTCGCGATACAGGGTCCCGACGCACTCGAAACGGTCGCTGCGACGACCGACGAGGCGGTCGGTGACCTCTCGAAGTTCGAAGCGCAGTACGCCGACGTGGCTGGCGTCGAGTGCTGGGTCGCCCGAACGGGCTACACCGGCGAGGACGGCTTCGAAGTCCTCTGTCCGTGGGACGACGCCGAAACCGTGTGGTCGTCGCTCGACGCGACGCCCTGCGGTCTCGGGTCCCGCGACACCCTTCGCATGGAGATGGGGTACCTGCTCTCCGGGCAGGACTTCGACCCCGAGGAAGAACCACGGACGCCGTTCGAGGCTGGAATCAGCTTCGTCGTCAAGTTAGACACCGAGTTCGTGGGTCGCGACGCCCTCGAACAGCAACACGAAGCGGGCGTCGACGAGACGTTCGTCGGCTTCACGCTCCTCGACCGCGGTGTCCCTCGACACGGATACGACATCGCCACCGAGGACGGCGAGGTCATCGGCACGGTGACGAGCGGGACGATGAGTCCGACGCTTTCGGACCCCATCGGACTCGGATACGTCCCCGTCGAGTACGCCGACGACGGAACGGAGCTTACCATCCTCGTTCGCGGCCGTGAGAAGCGCGCAGAAATCGTTACACCACCCTTCATCAACAACTAATGTTCGAAATTCCCGACGACAGAAAGTACCTGGAATCGCACGAATGGACCACCACCGACGGCGACACCGTCAAAATCGGTATCTCCGACTTCGCACAGGACGAACTGGGCGATGTCGTGTTCGTCGAACTCCCCAGCGAGGGCGACGAACTCTCCGCGGGCGACGAATTCGGCGTCGTCGAGAGTATCAAGGCGGTCTCCGACCTCTACGCCCCCATCTCGGGAACGGTCGTCTCCGTCAACGAAGACCTCTTCGACGCGCCGGAACTCGTCAACGACGACCCCTACGGCGACGGATGGATGCTCGAACTCGAACCGTCCTCCTCGGACGAGTTCGACGACCTCCTCTCGCCGGAGGAGTACCGCGAGCAGACGGAGTGAAATGACGGCTGGAAACGGACGCCGGGACGGCAGTCCCTACGCGCCACACACCGACGCCGACGAAGCGGCCATGCTCGACGCCGTCGGGGCCGAGAGCGTCGAATCGCTCTTCGACATCCCCGAGGACGTTCGGTTCGACGGCGAGTTTGGACTCGACGCGACCGACGAACGCGACCTTCGAGAGTCCATCGCGAACCTCTTCGCTCGCAACGAGGAGTTGACGGAGTTCCTCGGCCGCGGCCACCACGCGCACTACGTTCCCGCGCTGGTCGATGACCTCTCGCGCCGCTCGGAGTTCCTCACCTCCTACACGCAGTACCAGCCAGAAATCGCACAGGGCTTCCTGCAGGCCTTATTCGAGTACCAGTCGATGCTGGTCGAACTGACCGGGCTTCCGGTCGCGAACTGCTCGATGTACGACGCTGCGACGGCCCTCGCTGAGGCCGCGCTGCTCGCAAACCGCCTCCGCCGCGGTGCGAGCGGTCACCGCGTCCTCGTTCCCGAGCACCTTCAAGAGGGTCGCCTCGGCGTCCTCGAAAACTACCTCGACGGTGCCGACATGGAAATCGGCGAGTACCCGATGGCCGACGGCGCTGCCGACCTCAACGCCCTCTCGGACCTCGTCGACGACGAGACGGTGATGGTCTACGCCGAGAGTCCGACCGTTCGTGGCGTCATCGAAGAGCGCCTCTCCGACATCGGCGACCTCGCCCACGAGAACGACGCGCTGTTCTGTCTCGGAAGCGACGTCGTTGCGCTGGCGCTCCTCGAAGAACCCGCAAGCGTCGGTGCCGACGTCGTCGTCGGCGAGGCCGACGCTCTCGGGCTTGGCACCTCCTACGGCATGGGGCTGGGTATCTTCGCGACCCGCGAGAAGTTCCTCCGGCAGGTTCCGGGTCGTCTCGTCGGTGTCTCCGAAGACGCCGAAGACATGCGCGCGTTCACGCTGACGCTCCAGACGCGCGAACAACACATCCGGAAGGAGCGCGCCACATCCAACATCTGTACGAATCAGGCGTGGGTGGCGCTCCGAACCGCCATGCACATCGCATGGCTTGGCCCGGACCGCCTCGTCAACCTCGCGACCCGCGCGGTCACCGACGCGCGTGACCTCGCAGTGCGACTCGACGACATCTCCGGCCTGCAGGCACCGGTCTACGACCGGCACCACTTCCGTGAATTCGTCGTCCACACGGACCAACCAGCACCCGCCATCGCGAACGACCTCTCGGGGCGCGGCTTTGCGGTCCACACGCTCGACGACCACTACCTGCAAGTCTGTATCACCGACGTGAACGCCGACGCCGCGGACAAACTGGTCGCGGCCTTCGAGGAGGTAGCCTGATGAACTTCGACCAAGCACGCTTCAGCCGCGACGACCGCTACGAACCGCTCCTCTCGGAGAAGGACAGCACGACGGTCGAAGTCGACACCGAGGGCGTCCTGCCGGACGACCTGACGCGCGACGAACTCACGCTGCCGGGGCTGTCCGAGCCCCAACTCGCGCGCCACTACACGCGCCTCTCGCAGATGAACTACAGCGTCGAGTTGGGACCGTACCCGCTCGGGTCCTGTACGATGAAGTACAACCCCTCGTTCACTGAGGACGTTGCTGCGGACCCGAACGCCGCGGTCCACCCGGACCGCTCGGACCGGACGATTCAGGGGACGCTCGGACTCCTCCACGGCCTGCAGGAGCAACTCGCCGAAATCGGCGGAATGGACGCTGTGACGCTCCAACCTCCGGCCGGTGCCGCAGGTGAGTTCACGGGCATCCTCATCGCAAAAGCCTATCACGAGGCACGGGGCGACGACCGCTCCGAAATCATCATTCCGGCGTCCGCACACGGGACGAACTTCGCGTCCGCCGCGCTGGCGGGTTACGACGTGGTCGAACTCCCCTCCAACGACGACGGCCGCGTCGATATCGAGGCGCTCGACGCCGCCATCTCCGAGGAAACAGCCGCGCTCATGCTCACGAACCCGAACACGCTCGGGTTGTTCGAGCGCGACATCCTCGAAATCTCGGAGATGGTCCACGATGCCGGTGGCCTGCTCTATTACGACGGCGCGAACTTCAACGCCCTTCTGGGCCGCGCTCGCCCCGGCGACATGGGCTTCGACATCATGCACTACAACGTGCACAAGACGTTCGCCACGCCCCACGGCGGCGGCGGACCCGGTGCCGGGCCGGTCGGTGTCGTCGACGAACTCGCCGAATACCTCCCGAGTCCGATGGTTAAAGAGACCGAAGCGGGCTACGAACTGTACGACCCCGAGTCGACTATCGGCAAGGTCCACGGCTTCGGTGGCAACTGGCTCGTCCTCGTGAAGGCCTATGCCTACATCGCTCGACTCGGCGATTCGGGCCTCTCGGACGCCAGCGCTAAGGCTGTCTTGAACGCCAACTATCTGGCTTCGCAAATCGACCTCGAAGTCCCGTACGGACCGTTCCACCACGAATTTGCGGCCACGTCGGGCGACCGAGACGCCGCAGACGTTGCCAAGCGGATGCTGGACTACGGGGTCCACCCGCCGACGACGAAGTGGCCGGAACTCGTCTCGCAGGCGATGCTCACCGAGCCCACAGAAATCGAAGATAAGGCGTCGCTCGACGACCTTGCGTACGCCTTCAACGCCGCTTACGCGGACTCCGACGAGGCGCTCGAAACCGCACCGACGAAGACGAGCGCCCGCCGCATCGACCAGGTGTCCGCCGCGCGGAACCCGCGGCTCTCGTGGCAGTCGCTCGCCGACGAAGAATAACGAAACTCCCTTTTTCGCGGACTAGGCTTCCGCTTTCGCGTACGTCTCGATATCGTCCGTGATGTGGATGTAGCCGTAATCGCACTCGGTGCAACTCCACTTGGTCTTCTTGCCGAGGTGAATCTCCATGCTGGCGGCGAGGTAGAACGTGTCGTTGCCGCAAACGGGGCATTCGCGGTCGATTTCGAGGTCGCTCATGGGGTCGAATCCGTTGTAGTCATTGTTGAAGATATTGGTTCGCGGGCGCTGTGGCAGGAGACATAAATCAAATATCGCGATATGAAATTGTGTCTGCTCTCGAAAGAGGGCACGTTCGGACCACTACCCGGCTTGGACGGCGTCCAGTCGACGAACGTCGGCTCGCGACCCCATCGCCCGACGTGTCAAAAGATTATCGTTGGTGAGACGGAATGGCTGGTCGTGCTCGCCCTCCTCGATTTGACTGCACGAAACGTTCGGAGACTCGCGTTCGGGTTTATCACGGCCCTTCTCGGCGCAATGTCTATCTGGGCGTTCGTCCGCGGTCAAGAATTGATTCGCGTCGTGCTTCTCACCTCACTGACGGCGTACGCGGGAAGCACTCTACTCTTACAGCAGATTCCGAACATCAGACGTATCGCTGCACTCCCGCTCGGCGTCATCGGCATCGTTGCCTACGTTATTGGAGCGCCGACAGACCTGCCGATATTCTTCATTCTTCTGGGCATCGCCAGCCTCGTCGATTTGGTCTGGGACCCAACCGGCACCGTCTACGAAAGCGAGTCAGAGTGAGGCAGTCGGTACTCAGCGCACGACTCGGTCGAGTTCGCTCGCAATCGCGCTCGCCCGCTGTTCGTACAACTCGCCCTCCGAGTCGTACCAAAACGGAAGGGCAGCGACGGACCGCCCCATTGCGAGCACGCGGTAGCAGTCACGTCGCGGAATATCCGGACCGAACGGAAGCGGGTCGTAGAGCGCCTCTCGAACCGGGGCCGGGTCGTCGACGTAGCGGGTCAGAAGATACTCGGCGTTAACCGCGGCGAACTCCAGCGGGCCGAGTTTGGCGCGTTCGAGGTCGATGACACCAGTGAGTTCGTCGACGCTCTCTGGCGGGATTCCGTCTCGGTTCATCAGGTTCGCTGGTGAGAAGTCGGTGATGACAATCGACGGAGACGGGGTTGCCGGGAGTCGGTCGCGGCTTGCTTGGAGGTAGTCGAACACGTCCGGAACGATTGCATCCAGTTTCTCGTGTGCTGCCGCCGCCTCGTAGAGTTCGGTTCCGTAGTCGACGAGCCACGCCGAGCAGTCGTCGTACGTGCCGACCGCGACGGGGTTCTCGTCTCGGTAGTCGGTGCGCTGGATGTACCCGTAGCCGTCGGTGGCTTGCGCGGGAATCGACCCGAACGCGGCCATGACCGCGCCGAGGAGTCGAACCGCGGCGGGGTTCGTCGCCCGCTCGGTGTCGAGAAAGCCATCGGCCAGCGCCGCGCCGGGGCGGTGTTCCATCACCACGAACGGCGGTGTCTCGTCGTCACCCTCGTCGAGCGCGACGACTTCAGGGACCGGGAGGTCGGTGAATTCGGCGAGGAGGCGGTAGGCGGTCACGCCCGCGCGGAGGTGTCCCGGTTCGGAGTACGTCCCGAACTTGACGACAAGTCGGTCGGCGTTTCGGTCGGTATCGTGGTCGGGAGAGACGACGAATACGTCGTTGACGCCGTCGCCGACGTCGGTGAGAGACACTTCAGAGAGTGGTCGATAGCGTGCAAGTTCGGGAGCATCGACCCGGCGAAGTGCTCGAAGCACATCTTCATGGTCGATGGACGGCGTTGAATCTATCATATATCAAATGAGAATGCCATCGGTTTCTACTGGTAGGTGTCTGTCTCGGCGACACTCGATTCGAGCGAGTCAGTTGTCGAACAGCCAGTAGAGAGCGAGTCCAAGCACCGCTTCGAGTGGACCGATGACCACTGCCCCGAGCACGAACAACGAGTACACGACAATACCGCCGATATCTCCAGCAGAATGAGTGCTCATCTCGTTTCGCTGATTATGTTGGAGTTATATTATATTCTTCGGGGAACGGAGTCAGCGCATTCGCTGCGTCTTGCAGGAACCAGTGCGTTCGCTGCGTCTTGCAGTATCAAACTGCGGGCACGAGACGAACGGCCGCGAGGTTCAGAATGTTTGGTTACGCGTCGGTGGAGTCGATGCTTCCCAGTTCGGGGACAGAATCATCGCTCGCCCGCTCTTGCAGTTTGCCGACGATGACGGAGGTGGCGTAGATTGCGACGGCGACGAGGACGATGACGCCCCCTGCGGTTGCGCCGCCGTAGTAGGATACGCCGATTCCGAGGAGGACCGCGAGTTCGGCGAGGACCACGGAGACCAAAAGCGACTGGGTGAAACTCTTCGAGACCTGCGCCGCGCCCGCAACGGGGACGACAAGCATCGCGGCGACGAGGATGACACCCATAATCTGCATCGCACCGACGACGACCAGGGCGGTGAGCATGACCATCACGCGGTTGTACCACGTGACCGAGATGCCCGAGACTGCGGCCGCGGTTTCGTCGAACGTGACGTAGAGCAGTTGGTTTCGAGTGAGCCCGACGGTTGCGACGATGATGCCGAACAGGACCAAGAGAATGGCCGCGTTCTCGGCGGAGACCGTCGAGAGGTTCCCGAAGAGGTACTGGTTGATACCGACTGCGAGGCCGCCAGCGTTGAGGCTGATGAGGACCGTCCCCAGTGCGAACCCGGTCGAGAGCACGATTGCCATCGACACGTCGTTGTAGGCGTCGGTCGCCTCGGAGATGAGTTCGATGAGGAGCGCCGCGATGACCGCCACGACGACGGCAGTCAGATACGGCGAGACGCCGAGGCTAAACACGCCGTTGAGGAACAACCCGACTGCGACGCCGGCGAAGGCGGTGTGTGCCAACGCGTCGCCGATGAGCGCGAGTTGCCTGTGGACGAGGAACGTCCCGATGAGGGGGGCCATCACGCCGATACAGAGCCCGACGAGGATGGCGCGGTGCATGAACTGGTATTGGAGGAATTCCAGTCCAGTCACTCCCTCGACGAAGAACAGCAGGTCCGACCAGAGCGAGAGGAACCAGTAGAACGGTGCGAGAACCGAATCTAACGGCCCCGCCTGCAACAGGGTGAGCAGTTCGACGTGCATCACATCTCACCCATGAACGTCGCGGCCGTCCCGAACGCCCGGGCGAGCGCGTCGCTCTCGACGAAGTCGTCGGTCGGGCCGTCGAAGTACACCTCGCGGTTGAGACAGACGATACGCTCTGCGTGGTCGGTGACCGCGCCGAGGTCGTGCTCGATGAGGAGGATGGTGATACCGTCCTCGTTGAGCGATTCGAGCAGGTCGTAGAACGCATCGACCGATTCGGCGTCGACACCGACAGTCGGCTCGTCGAGGACGAGCAGGTCGGCTTCTCCGGCAAGCGCGCGGGCGATGAACGCACGCTGGCGTTGACCGCCGGAGAGTTGGGTGACTCGGCGGTTGGCGAAGTCGGACATGCCGACCGTGGCGAGCGCTTCGTCGATGATTTCGTGGTCTTCGGCCGAGAGCATCCCGAAGCCGACGTGGGGGAACCGACCCATCTTCACGACTTCGCGGACGGTAATCGGCATCGCCTTCGAGGCGCTCGCGTGCTGGGCGACGTAGCCGATACGAGCGCCGTCGTCGAACGCGTGGGACGGCTCACCGAATAGGCGTGCCGACCCCTCGTCGGGGCGGAGCAAGCCGAGGATGAGCTTCATCAACGTCGACTTGCCCGACCCGTTCGGACCGACGACGGCGACGTACTCACCGGGAGCGATACTGAACGAGATGTTCTCTACGACGGGTGCCGCGGTGTACCCGAATTCGACATCGGACAGTTCGATGAGCGGCTCGGTCGGTTCCGCGTTCGGTTTCGGCTTCGATTCGGTTACTGACTGTTCTTCGCCGTTCAGGATGCTCATTCAAAGTTCCTCCACTCTTCTTCCCACCCGTCGTAGCCCGCCTCGGCAGGGGATTTGTTACCGAGGACGACTTCGAAGGTGGGCATGTTGATTTTGTACGCGATTTCCTCGTAGCCCCAGTTGTTCTCGACCCAGTTGTCGCGGACGCCCGCGTAGGGAGTTACCGGGTAGTACGCCTCGACAGCGGTCTCGGCAATCAACTGCTTTGCGGGCTTTCGCGTCTCGAAGACACCAGCACCGATGTACTTGATGTCGTTGTCGCTTATGACCTGCTTTGCTTCCGTGATGTCCGAGGGCTTCACGTCGCCGCTCGCCGCGAGGTTGACCACGAGCGGGCGCATTTCGACGCCGTAGCGGACGCCGATATACTGGAACGCGTTGTGTGCGGCCAACTGGACGACGTCCCGCGATGCGCGGTCGAAGATGTCCTGGTAGTCCTGGTCGATTCGGTCGAGAACGTCGGACTTGTACGTCGACGCGTTCTCACGGAAGGTATCTTCGTGGTCGGGTGCGAGTTCGACCAGCCCTTCGGTGATGTTGTCCACAGAGGTCTTCGCGCGCTGTGGGTCGAGCCAGAAGTGCGGGTCTTTCCCGCGACCTTGACCAACGCCCTCTTCGTCCCTGTCGAGGCTGGCGGCGAGTTCGACGAGTTCGACGCCTTCGCGGACGTTGATGAGTTGGGTATCGATATCGTCGTCTTTCAGCGTCTGGATGGCGCGGTCGGCCCACGGCTGGAAGTCCTCCCCGACGTGGATGAATGCGTCCGCTTCGATGATGTCCCGCGTGACGCTCGCGTCGGGTTCCCAGCCGTGACCGTGAAGCCCGGTTGGAATCAGATTCTTCACCGTCACCGGAGTGTTCTTTGTGATTTTGCGGGCGAAGTCGTAGAAACTGAAGAACGACGCGACCGCGACGGGACCGTCCTCGGAGTCAGTCGTCTCGTCCGACCCGCCGGTTTCCTCGTCGTTTGCGCCGCTTACAGTGCCACCGAGACAACCAGCGAGACCCGCTGCGACGAGGCTCGAACCTGCCGCGAGTGCGCGTCTACGAGAGAGTCGCATTTCCTTCGTCTGGTTTTTGCTTCCCATTATGAAAGATATAGCTACACACCAGTACTTATGTCTGCTGTTCTAATCTAAGAATTAGACTAGTCTAAAACTCTCGATGGTGGTCGGTTTTCGGCACCTACTGCGCAGTTGTGGTATCGCGGGAAGAAAAGAGAGCACACCGAGAAGACAGCCATAGCGCGGCACACTGGACGTCTGGAGGGTCACGCAGGCCGCACGATGTACCGACTGCGATGCGGCCGTCCAGTACCTCTTTCACCTCGCGTGCCCAACGCCGGGCTATGGGAATCACGCTGTACGCGCTCGACGGATGTCCGTACTGTGAGACGGTTCACGACGCTCTCCAGACTGCCGAAATCGAGTACGAGACGCACTGGGTCGACCCGCTTCACTCCGACCGCGACGAGGTAAAACGGGTGAGCGGTCAGCGGGCCGTCCCCGTCCTCGTCGACGAAGAACGCGGCGTGACGATGGCAGAAAGCGAGAACATCCTGCAATACATCGACCAGACACTGGCACAATGAAGGTATACACCGGTCGCGGCGACGAGGGAATGACCGACCTCCGGGACATGACTCGGGTGTCGAAGACGAGCCACCGAATCGAAGCGTACGGAACCGTCGACGAGCTAAACGCCCTGCTCGGAACGGTCCGTCCGACAGGCTACGACGACGTAGACGAGGTACTCGAACTGGTACAGAACCACCTCCACATCGTACAGGCTGACCTCGCGAACCCCGACCCGGACGAGGACGACCCGCAGATTCGAGACGAACACGTCGACGAACTCGAAGACTGGATCGACACCGCGGACGAGGAACTCGACCCGCTCACGTCGTTCATCCTTCCCGGTGGGAGCGAGTCGGGCGCGAAACTCCACCACGCGCGCGCAGTCAGCCGTCGCGCGGAGCGCCGCGTCGTCGCGCTCGCCGGTGAGGAGGCAGTCAACGAGTCGGTCGTCGCGTACCTCAACCGCCTGTCGGACGCGCTGTTTGTCTACGCACGGTTGGTGAACAAGCGCGACGGCGTTCCCGAAGAATCGCCGACATACTGAGTTTCCGGACTGAACCCGTCTATGGTTGGGTACCCTTTCCTATCGAATGGCGTGTGACCGACTGCGTACGATGACACGACAACCATGCCCAAACTGCGGCGCAGAGACCACGCTCGTAACCGGCATCGACCGCTGTAGCGAATGCTCGTGGTGGGAACCACAAGGTGCAGACTGACTCGATGGGCCTCGAAGCGGACGTGCTCGAGGTGCTCGAACGGCGCGGACCGCTCCACGTCACCGAAGTCGCGTTGGCGGTGGATTCGCATCTCTTCAGCGTCGAAGCGTGTTGCGCGCGCCTCGTCGCGGCGGGCGAGTTGCGAACCGAGAGCTGCGGCGTGTACGAACTGACGCGAGACGACACAGCAGACGACTCAGTGGAGTAACTCGGCGCGGCGTAGCCACTACACCGACGTATAGCCGCTTTGCTCGGCGATAGAAGAGTTCCAGGACGGGTGAATCGTGCCCACGGTTCTACCGTCCCGGAGGGACAGACGCTAGACGGGGATGTCGGCCAAGCGGGTAGCCGACTTGCCCGTGTTTTAGGCACGCCTAAGAATTACTAAAGTGTGTCGCTCCCTCAGGAAAATATGATACTCGGTACCGAATGGCATAATTGTTTTCTTATCTCCGAGACTATCTTATGGTATGAATCGACACTTCAGTGATGCACGGTACTACTTCCGACGAGGGTTCGACCACCTCTACGCCGGTCTGAAAGAAGAGAGTGAACCGCTGCGCCGCCGCATCATGGAAGCGATGGGGCGAGAGATGGACGACGAAGAGGAGATGGAACCGCAGTCCCCGCGCGAGCGCGTCGAGTATGGTGCGCGCCGGGCGGCCACTCGTAGTCGCCGAGCCGCCAGAAAGGTCCGTCGTCGCGTGCGCCGGACCGAGTAGGGAACCGGTGGTTCCCTAACCGGGGCACAACGTAAGTCTTAATTGACGGCGAGCGGAAGCAGAATCTGTAGCCGGGTTGGTGGTCTAGCCAGGTTATGACGGCTCCTTCACACGGAGCAGGTCGGCAGTTCGAATCTGCCCCAACCCATTTTCTGATTCCTCGCAACGCCGAGCGATAGCGAGGTCGCTTGCGACCTCGAATGCGAGCGGAGCGAACGGAGTGAGCAAAGCGAGGAGTCCGTGGAATCGAAACTGGAGACGGCAGATTCGAATTCGGGAGCGAAGCGAACGTAGTGAGTGGAGCGACCAACGTTCGAATCTGCCCCAATCCGAAACGCACGACAGCTACGACGACTCAGCAACCTCCTGTGCCTTCCGCAGCGTCCGCCCCGCGTAGCCCACGCCGAATCCAATCCCACTGAGCACCCCAGCGACGACCACCCCACCCCCGAGCGGGTAGAGAACCCAGACAACCGACTCCATCGTCGAAACGGGGATAAATAGGTTGAACGTGAACGCGAGACTCGGGCCGAGTGCGAGTATCCAACTCTCGATAGCGTGGCCCCCGCGGTAGACGTAGTACGCGGTGGCGGCGACGAGCAGTAGCACTGCCACATCGACGATGAGTGACTGCACGGGCGTCGAGGGTTCCAACTCCCAGACTCGCAACGCCGTCAAAATCGCGAAGAGAACGGCGAAGACGAGCGCGGAGATACCGGCCACCCGCTGGAGGGCGTTACGTCTCATGTCAGCAAATAGTGTGAGTCGGGGTATGTGCTTTCGGGAGCGGGTGGTGTTGGGATTCGCAGCAAGAAAGCACTTACATCACCTCCCCGAATGTAGAATAGATGTCACGAATTGCCCTCCAAGCCGTCATTGTGGCGGGCCTTATTCTCCTCGCGGGTTGTGTGTCAGCGGGTCCGCCGACGGCAGCACCACCGGCGAGTAGCACTGCTCAGCCGACCACAACACCCGCCACATCGACGCCGACCACGGCGACCACGACGACAGCCACGTCAACGACGGGATACTCGCATGGCACGCAGTTCGTCTCGGTGAGCAAGAGCGGTCCCGGTAACTGCTCGTCAGAGACAACGAACTGTGCGACCTTCGAGAACCTCACAGCCGACCAACAGCAGGTGTTTCGGAATTTGCTCAATGCGAGTCAAATCGTCGTCGGACCAGACGAGACCAATCCGTTCGACTACCAAAACGAGAGCCGCCCCGAGTTCGTGAACTACGAGGGGACCTGGTACTTCGTCCGCGTTGCTATCAAATAGCGCTCTCAGCAGAGAGTTCGACAGTCATCCGGCTCGTCTCTCACAAATCCCGAAACGGAACCCGCCGAATCGTCACCGGGGCGTCCTCCCGTGCCTGTAGGTGACGCTCTCTTGTTGCACCGAGAGGGCGTTACCGACCGCGGCCGGGTCCGCTTGCGGCGTTCTGTATCTTCTTCATCAAACGCCGAGTTCGTCCGCGAACGCGGCGATATCTGGCACTGTGAGGTCTGGTTCCGGGCCAAACGGTTCCCACGGCGAGTCTTTTCTATCGACCCAGACGCCTCGCATTCCGGCGTGCTGTGCGCCCATCACGTCGAACCACGCGGCCGTCACGTGAGAGATTTCGTCGATTGGAGTCCCGGTTCGGGCGGCGGCGTGGCGGTACAGCTCCGCGTCGGGTTTGAACACCGCCACTTCGTCGGCGCTGATGATACCGTCGAGCAGGTCGCGGATGTTCGCGTGGTCGACCATCGAATCGAGCATTTCGGGATTCCCGTTCGAGAGGACGTAGCAGGGATAGCCCGCCTCCCGCAGTCGTTCGATAGCGCCGCGCACGTCGTCGAACACGTCGAGTTCGTGGTAGACCGCGAGAATCTCGTCGCGTTCGGCCTCCGAGACGGCAACGTCGTGCGCGTCAAGTGCGTACTGGAGCGCGGCGCGGTTAATCTCGTAGAAGGGGCGATACTCGTCGATGTCGTTTCCGACGAACGTGTATTCCAGCGACCGGGTGCGCCACAGTTTCGAGACTGGCTCCGGGTCCTCGATTCGGTCTGCGAGCGCCTTTTCGGCGGCATCGACATCGACGAGTGTGCTGTAGGAGTCGAACGTAACCGTCGAGACTCGGTCTGGGTCGAACGCCATACCAAACCGATACGCCGCGTGGCGTGTTAAGCAATAACAACAGAGAAGAGGGAAGCTGTTTAAGAGATGACTCGGAAGAGAAGAAGGAATCTAACCGCGAACTCAGATGGGACCGATATCGACTCCGTCGTCGAATTCACGGACTTCGAATGCGACTTCGATTTCCGTCTCATCTCGGTCGACCACCTGCACTGTAATCGAATCCGACTTGGGTCCGTTCAGGCTCACATCGTCCGCAGTAAACTGGAGACTAACGCGGCCGCGCTCATCAGTGACTGCCCCATCCGGTGCTGAAACCGACCCGTACGACCCGTTTTCCCACTCGACGGTCGCACCGGAGACGGGTGCGCCGAACTTGTCGTACGCACGCACGACGACGGTCTCTCGGCCGCTCGTGGGGACCCACGTTCCGTTTTGAGATTCGAGAGAGAGGTACGCAACCTCGTCGTCCGGGCCCAGAGAGGCGGCGCCGATAGCACCGCCCGCGTCAGGGGACCCGACGGTCACGTGCGCGAGATGCATGTTGTACAGTCCGGGGGCGAGTTCGACCGTCAAGGTGCCGTAGTCGGACCCCGGCCCGGCGTCCGCGTAGGAGATGGACTGGACAGCCGACTCGTTAGCGAGGAGTCGCTGCCACGTCTCGTTGGAGAGTGCGGTCGGGACTTCGAGCGTGAGCGGGTCGGACGCTGTCGACCGGACCGTAATCGCTCGCTCGCTCGCCGACTGCGGCGTGATTCGAACCGACTGGCCTGCGACCGTCCGCCCGCCGAGTTCGCCGTCGAGGAGGACGAGCGAGACGTCGGTTCCGCGGATGAGCGACTGCCGGTGGACGATTTCGGTTCCGTCGGCAGTGACGAGGTACGAGGCACCGGATTCGATGTGAAGTCGCTCGCTGTTTCGCTCGTTGTAGTTCGGCGTGTACACAAGCGTCTGCGTCGTGCCGAGCGTCTTCGAGGACCCGTCCCAGTACGCCGACGCCTGACTGACGGCGACCGCACCGGTGATGGCCGCATCGTTCTCGCCGGTGGTCGCGAACGTCCCGGTCGAATCCGGTGGGGAGACGACGAGGTAGCGCTCGGGGTACGAGATATCCGTCTCGACGGCGAAACGTCCAGTCTCGTCCGTTCCGGCAACGCCGAAGACCGCCGAATCGAGGGTAGCGAGGTCAGCGGTGACCCGGTGGTGGTGGTCGGCTTCGTCACCCGCGTTCAACACGGGTGTCAGCGCCAACTGCGATGTCGCAATCAGCGAGATAATGAGCGCGAACGCGAAGACGAGACCCAGTATCTCGGACGTACCGCGGGTATCGCGTCCCCCGGTCGTGCAGGTACGTCGAAGCATTTCGGCGAAGGTCACGATTACGCACCACCCTGGTTTATCACGAGGTTCCCGTCGATGCTCGCGTCGGTCAGGTCGAGGTTCGTGTTGTACGTAATCGTAATCGTGTCACCATCACCGGCATCGAGGGTCGAACGCTGCATCTCGACGCTCGGCGCGGTGAGGTCGATGTCGTTCTCGGTCACGAGCGCTGCTTCTTCCCCGGTGAGTCCGCCCTTGTCGGAGGTGATAACGATATTTCGCTTGCTATCGGTTCCAACGGTGGTGACGCTCGCACCTCGGAGGTCGATATTTCCGACAGTGGTGACTTCGAAACCTCCGTCAGCCAGCACGACGAGGCCGCCGAGACCCGCACCTGCTGTCTGCGACGTAATCGTCACGTCGCCACCCTGCGTGGTCGACGTCCCCGCTTCAGCGAGGTCGACACTTCCGTAGCCGTCTATCGTGATGCCCGCCTTGCTCGACAGGTCGGCGCTTCTCGCGGAGATGTTCCCCGAACTGGATTGGACGAGGATGTCGGCGTTGCTTCCGCCCTTCTCGTTGGTGAGAGCCGCGTTGTCGAGGTCGATGCCGTTGTCACCGGTAACCGTGATATCGCCGGTCGCACCGAACGAACCCCCGGAGAAGTCCACGGCCTCGCCGGCGGACACTGTGACACTCCCCGAGGGACTCGTCAGGCTCACACCGATGGCTTTGACGGAGTGTTTGTCGCCGTCGACGAGGATGTCGCCGCCGGTCGAAATCGCGTCGACGTGGAGTGAGACTCCATCACCCTTCAGTTCGATGTCGTCGTCGTGGACGAGTGTTCCAACGCTCGGCGGGACGACGAGGCGCTCGTTGCCCGCATCGTAGACGAGTGTCTTGCCTTGGTAGGTCGCGTTGACGCGCGTGTCAGACCCGTCGAACTGGCCGTTTCTGTTCTTGTCAGCGTAGGCGTGTCCGGGGTCGCCAACCGCGGCGACGAACCCACGAGTCGGGAGGGGGAGACCGCCGTATCTGGTCTCCACGTCGAACGTCGTCCGGTCGACTTCGGCCCCGGTCGCGTTCTTCACGAGGATGTCGAAACTGTCGGAGGCAATTCTGTCGGGGTCGCTCGGCGCGGTGTAGACGAACGTCGCGCGGCCGTTCTCGTCGGTGACAGTCGAGAGCGTTCCCGTGTCGCGGGCCGCGACCAGTCCGCCCGCTGCGGTCGAACCGGTCGGGGTCTCGACAGTCGCACCGACGACTGGGTTGTTCTGTGCGTCGCGGACTTCGACGACCGCGAGGTGTTTCGCACCCGGCGGGAGCGTCGCACCGTCACCGGAGACGGGGACGATGTATTTTGGTTCCTGCATCGAACCGGGGGTGTCGATGCCGACGCGGGCGATGTGGAGGTCGTAGGTCTTTCCGGGGACCAGTTCGACCACGACGGTGTTGAATTCGGGACCCGAGGAGTACGACGCCACGTAGGCGTTCGGTTCACTCGCGAGGAGTTCGGTCCACGTCTCGTTCGAGAGGCGGGTCGCGAGCGATATCTGGATTGGGTCTGCGTCGTTGGTCACGGTGATGTAGTCCGTGCCGGCGCTCAGGGGAACAACGCTGAACGTGGTTGCGTCCTTGGCACCGTAGTTCAGGTCGCCCTCTAACAGCACAAGCGAGATGCGAGTCCCGTCGACGAGCGACTGGGTCGCACCCGACTCGTTCGCCCCGTACTTCGTGTAGCGAGCGGAGCCTTCGTGGGTGAGGACGGGGTCGCTCTGGAGGTATTGGTAGTCGGGTTGGTACAGGAGTAACTGCGAGTCGAACGCGTGCGTGGACCCGTTCCAGTAGTCGCGTCCCGACCCGACCGCCTCGGCGTTGGAAATCGTCGCCTGCGTGACGTTGCTCGTTTGAATGGTTCCCGACCCGGCGGACGGAGAGACGAACAGCGCACGCGTCGGATAGTCGACACCCGCCTGAATGGTCGCCCTGCTGGACGTCCCGGAGGAGGCGGCGGAAATCCGCTCGTCGACCGTGAGGAACTCACCCTCGACGGTTTCGAGGTGTTGGAACTCGGTCTGTTGGTTCCACGCGGGAACCGCCGAGACCTGAACCATCGCGATGACGGAGACGACGAGCGCGAAGGCGAGTATCGTTCCGACGATGGCCGAGGCGGCCCGGTCGTCGGTTCGAAGGTTCGAGCGGCTGCGACCGAGGCCGGCGGTGAGCCAGCGTCGGACGTACCTGAGCGGGGTTTGCGTGTGTTTTTCGGATGTCTTGTGAGTCATGCTTACACCAGTGCGAATGCGACGAGCGCCAGCGCAGCGAGACCGAGCGCGTACTTCAGTCCGCTGAGGGCGCTGTTGTCGGCGAGTTTCCCGGCGAGGAGTCCACTGCCGACCGCCTGAATGAGCGCGGAGTGGAGGAACACCATGTGGTAACTGCTAATTGGAATCGACGAGATGCCGATTGGGAGGCTCTGTCCGTTGGCCGCCGTGGTGTCAGGGGCCGTCATCTCGGCGAGCGGGGCGAGGTAACTCTCGCCGAGCATCAGGATGACAAAGAGGTACACGAAGTACCCAATCACCACGATGGCGATGTACGACCCCATGGCGCGCCGTCGCGACTTCTCCAGTTTGTACCGGTTGCGGGTGTCCTCGGCCGCGACGCTAAGGACGCGAGAGAGGTCGCCGCTGGTCCGGCCGCCGCTGGCGATGAGGCGGATGACCCGCGAGAGTTGCGGGACGGAGAGTCGCTGCGCGAACGACATGAGCGCCGCATGCGCGTCGTGATTCCACCGGATGTCGTTCCGGAGGGCGCGAAGTTCGTCCGCGAGCACACCGGTCGACCAGCGCGCGACGAGTGCCAGCGATTCGACGAGCGGGATACCCATCTGGTTGGCGCTCGACAGCAGGTTGAGCGTGTCGGGGAACCGGCGTTCGAGGTTCCGCTCGCGACGAACGCGCATCTCGTGGAACACCGTGAGCGGTACCGCGACGATGCCGAAGGGAACCACGGCCAACCAGACCGTCGTGTTGTAGGGGTCCGTGAGCATGGCGTCGGTGCTCGGCGTCGCTAAGCCGAGGACGATTGCCGCGACGAACGCCCCGAGTGCGAGCGGAACCGTGACGACGGCCGAGAGGTACGGTTGTCGTTTCATCAACTCGACCGGGTTGCCGATGAGGTCTCGAAGCGTGTACACGACGTTCGAGCGGTGGTAGACATCGAATCGAACGTCTACGGTGCCACCGTCGGAGGCGGCGACTGAGCCATCACCCCAGCGTTCTTCGCGGGCGCGTTCTATCTCACGTCGGACGACCGAGAACGCGTCCGAAAACGCCTCTCGAATCTCCTCGACGACCGTGACGTTGTGTTTCGTCTCTACCACATCCTGCGTGTACGGAGCCGACAGCACGTCGATGAGAAGCAAGAACAACGCCATCCCCAACGGGAAGATGAGGTAGTTCAGCGCGTACAGTTGGACGAGCGTGTCGCCGCCGAGGAAGCTGATGACCATCAGCGTCACGATGAGCAGGAGCGGTGCCGCGACGAACGCCGCGACGAACACCTCAGAGAGCATCGAGAGCGTCTCGATGAACTCCTCTTGCTCGTCGCGCGCCTCCTCGAGGTAGGTCGACGATTCGCGGTCCAAGAACTCGGAGACATCGCCACCGGAGTCGAGCACCGACAGCAGGTCGTCGAGGAACTGCTCGAAGTTCATCGACGGGGTGAGGTTCCGCGAGTTACGGAGTGCGGTAAACAGGTCGTTGCCGAAGAGGTCCATGTCGCGGGCAATCATCTCGAACTCCCGGGACACTTCGCCGTAGTCGTCGGCCTCGGCGACAGAGCGGATGACTTCGAGGAAGCTCATGCCGCCGTGGCTGAGGGCGTACATGTAGACGATGGCGTGCGGGAGCAGGATGTCGATGCTCCGGCCGCGCATCTTGGCCCGGTTCTTCGGGATGTAGTACCTGATGTAGTAGGTTCCGACGCCGAGTGTGAGGCCGGAGAGGATGACAAGCGCCCACGCGAGGATGACGACCTTGTACGGGAGGAGCGGTTCGACAAGTTCGTAAGGAAGGCCGAAGTTCAGGGGACTCGATACGTTCGCGAGGATACCCAACCGGGCTAGGACCACGGCCGCAACGCCCCCGATGAGAGCCCCGAAGAGCGTCGTGATGAGTGCCAGTTTGATAGACCGGGTGAGGTAGATGTCGTACGTCGTCCCCACGCGTGCCTGATTCAACCAGCGCTGTAAGTCGCGGTGTCCCGACGGGTGTCGCTTGAAGTACGTCCGAATGTACCCGTATCTGTCGCGGAGGCGTTTGACCTCCTCCGGCGACTCGTCGAGTTGTTCCCGCGGGAAGTACTGCTCTACTTCGTAATCGGGGAGCGGAACCGAGGTCTTGGAATCAGCGCCCATCGGTGTCCTCCTCCGATTCGTCGGCGCTCTCAGCACCGGCGGCTGATTCGCCGTTCGTCATCTCTGGGTCGTCGTCAACAACCTCGTACTCCAGGTCGTCAACAGCCTCGTACTCCGAGTCGCCGTCCATCATGGACTCGGAGTCGTCACCGGCCATCGCGTAGTCTGCCGCACCGTTTGTTGGGTCGGGGCCGGACCCGCTGTCGTCGGCCGCTTCCTCGCCGTCAACGTGGAGGTCGAAGAGGTCTTCGAGGAGTTCCTGCGTCTCGCCGGAGAGTTCGTCGTCGTCGTAGTGGTCGGCGTCCGACGCGTCGTCTTCGTCCTCGACGGCCACGAGCGAGGTGTCTTCGTAGACGAGTGCGAGCACTCCCTCGCGGTCGCGTTCGAACCGGCGAATCATCGCGGCCACGTCGCGGTAGTCGTCGATACCCTGCGCAGCCATGTAGCGAAGCACGTCGGCGCGGATGTCCAGTTCGTACTGGAGGTCGGCCTCGGTCCACCCGCGTTCGGCGGCGATACCCGAAAGGATGTGGGAGTCGCCGACCTGCTCGTGGGTGTCGTTCGTGGGGTTCCGCTTGAACACGTCGCGGAGTTCGACTTCCCCGTCTTCGTCCACGTCCACGAGTTCGGTGACACCCATGTTGCGGCGAGTCCGGTCACCCTCGAGGTGAATCTGTTTTTGCACCGAGATGATGTCGAGGTCCGACAGCATCTGGGCGGGCACGCCGAGCGGTTCGTTCTGCATCCGGTTGACCACGCCCTCCGCGGAGTCGGCGTGGAACGTCGTGTATGCGGTGTGGCCCGTGGCGATGGCGTGGAAGAACGTCAGCGCGACGCGCTCCTGGGTCCGGATTTCACCCACGAGGAGGTACTCGGGGCGCTGTCTGAGGGCGGCCTGCAAGAGCGCGTACATCGAGACTTCGCCGCGTCCGTCGGCCGTGAAGGTGTCGCGAGTGACCGACTGAATCCAGTTTTCGTGCGGTAAGGTCACCTCGCGGGTGTCCTCGATAGAGACCACCTTCGCGTGACCGGGGACGAAGAACGACACCGCGTTCATCGAGGTTGTCTTGCCCGACCCCGTCCCACCCGCGAAGATGAGAGAGCGGTTGTTCTCGATGGCCAGCCAGAAGTAGGCCATCTGCTCGACGGAGAAGGTGTTCCACCGGACGAGGTCCACCGGCGACAGCGGCACGTCCGAGAACTTTCGGATAGTGAAGTTCGACCCGCGCGTGGCGACATCGGACCCGAGAGTCAACTGCACCCGAGAGCCGTCCGGAAGACTCGCGTCCACGAGCGGGTCCGAGACAGTCACTTGCTTGCCCGCACGTTGTGCGAGGCGGATGGTGAACGACGAGAGGTCGCCGTCGTCGAACACGACGTTCGTGGGCATGTCGCGGTAGACGCCGTGGAAGACGTACACCGGAACCTCGTCGCCGTCACAGGAGATATCCTCGATGCTCGGGTCGCGCATCACGGGGTCGATTCGACCGTAGTGGATGAAATCACGGAGCAGGAAGTAGAACAGTTTCCAGAGAGAGCCCTCTTCGACCGTCGCGGCGTGGTTCGAGATTATCTCGCGGGCCTCGTCGTCGAACACCTCCTTGCGGTCGCCTTCGTTGTCGAGGTCACGGTACAGGAGGCTGTTCCGAAGAATCTTCGTCAGGTCGTCGCGCACGAAGGTCTCGAACGTGTCGAGTTGCGGTTCGCTCACGTGGTAGCGGTGTTCGCGCAGTTCGGGGTCGTACAGAATGGAGACGAACGCGAAGGGTTTGTTCACCCAGTAGTGTTCGACGTCTTCGACGCCTTCGAGAAACGAGAAGTCGAAGAATCTCGTCTCGATGAACTCCTCCGACGGGGCGGGCGCGAAGGCGGTTTCCGGGTTCAAAGCCCCGAAGTAGTCTTTGACCTCACGGAGGACGGCCTCGCGGAGCGTCTCCGGGTGGTCGAGTTCTTGGTCGCGTTTGAACTCCTCGGTGACGTGCTCTGTCGGGCCGTACTCGATTCGGTCAGTCGGCGAGACGGGGAGTTCCGCCGCGCGCGAGTCCATCGCCTCGGGTCCGGTCGTCGGAACCAGCTCCGTGCTGCCAGCACCGTCGGTACGGGCGGATTCCGCCCCGTCGTCGTTGTTCGTTGGATTCGTGTCAGGAGCCGTCATTGTCTTGGCAGTGAGAACGGTAGGAAAGCCTGTAAGTATGGAGCGGCTACGGGTTGGAATTCGGCGAGTTAGGGCACACCTACTGCCCGAATTCGGCAGTTTGGAAAAATGGAAGAACAGACTCGTTATGGGACCCGAAAGACGGTCGAACGCACACGCTCACGCTCGAACGTGACCTGCCGACGACCCAACTGGTTCCTGCCGCGGTGGACTCACAGATACCGAGTCGACCCGGCATATGTGCGTTTTGTTACAACAAAATTGTGGTGTTAATTGCCATGTCTATGCTAATCACACACAATGGGGCGTCTACCGCGAGAATTCTGGGGTTCTGTCCCTCCGATGCCTTGCGATTTCGTTGTTTCTTGTGGGGTAGAAATGGGACGAAGTTTCAAGAGCAGATGGGTTGTATACCAAAGTGTATTATGGATATTGCTGATATCGCCACTCCTGATTTCGTCGAGGTCGACGCCAACGAGCGATTAGGCAAGGTCCGCGCAATCTTCGAGCGCGAGAACCCCAAGGGCATCATCGTTGGCAACGACGGCGAGTACGCGGGCGTGATTGGTGAGAAGCAACTCATCAACTCGCACGTTGAGGACGACACGAAGGCTTCGGCGCTGATGAAGCCCGTCCCGAAACTCGACCTTCACGAGAACGTGCGAGAGGTCGCGCGGATGCTCGTCGAGGGCGACACGAAGGTCGCACCAGTCTACGAGGGTGAAAAGCGCTACGGCATCGTCACCCAAGATGGCATCCTCGAAGCCGTCCTCGAAAACCTCGACACGCTGACCGTCGACCAAATCTTCACGAGCGATGTCGTGACCATCGGCGAGCGCGACCACCTCGGGCAGGCCATCAACCTGCTCCGCGAGCACGGCATCTCGCGTCTCCCGGTCGTCGACCCGGACGAGCGCCTCACCGGCGTCTTGACCACCTACGACCTCGTCGAGTTCATGGTGCGCGACGAGGGCCGACAGGGCAAACAGGACCGCCGCGGCGACACCGACCGGATGCTCGACCTACCGGTCTACGACCTGATGACGAGTCCGGCGCTCACGGCGACGCCCGACGAGAGCGTCCGCGACGCGGTTGCTCGCATGCTCGAACACGACATCGCCGGACTGGTCGTCACGCCCGAAGACGACGACGGTGAAGTCCTCGGCGTCGTGACCAAGACCGACGTGCTCCGAGCGCTCACCTACACGGAAGAAGAGCGGATGGACGTGCAGGTCACGAACATCGACCTGCTCGAAACGCTCGAACGCGCCGACATCATCTCGGCCATCACGCAGGTGGCGGACAAGTACCAGCGGATGAACGTCCACCACGCCCACGTGCGCTTCCACGAACACAAAGAGAAGCTCCGCGGCACGCCCCTCATCCAGTGCCAGATTCGTCTCCGGACGAGTCACGGCCAACTGGCAGGGAGTGGCGAAGGCTACGGTGCCGAACACGCGTTCCACGTCGCGCTCGACAAACTCGAACGCAACGTGCTCGAAGTGAAGGGCTTCGAGGCAGACGAGCGCTACCGCGGCCAGCTCCTGCGGAAGCTCAACGAACTGTAACTCGGAACCGACGCGCGACCACCTCGAAACGCCCGCTCGACCTTTTTTTTAATGAACGACGGAAAATTCCGATTAGCAACCGGTTAAAACTCAGTGCCAGCCAGTCCGCGGTCTGTGATTTTGAACGTCGCCTTCTCACCGGCGGGTTTGGCTCGGTGTTTCTCCAGTGTCGCCCGACGGTTGCCACCTCGGAAGCGGTCGAGTCTGAGGACCGTCCCTGTCCAGTGTTCGAGCGTGTGGCCGCCGAGTGCCCGCGTACGGTCGGTGTCTGGGTCCGAGTACACCTGGTTCGTGAGAACGACGGCAATATCGTGTTTGCGCGCGAGCGACAGGAGGTGTGTGACCTGTCGCGCGACGCGCCGGAGGGTTTCGCCGCCGTCACCCTCACCGGCGCGTTCGAGGCGGTAGAAGCCCGTCGCGGAGTCGACGACGATAAGGTCGGCCTGCTCGGCGAACTCGCTGGCGTCGCGGACGGCCTCTTCCTGGTCTTCGAAGTCGTACGCTTCGCTTATCATCAGGCGGGAGGTCACGGCCTCCACGTCGCCCGGCGCGACCGCTTCGGCGAGTTGGCGGAAGCGGTCGACCGACAGTCCCTCGGTGTCGATGTAGACGACGGTCCCGCCGTCGGCGGCGACTCGAACGGCTGCCGAGAGGGCGACGTTGGTCTTTCCGGCCGCTGGCGGGCCGTAGACTTGCGTGACCGTCCCGCGCTCGAAGCCACCGTCGAGCAGGTCGTCGAGGGGTGAACACCCGGTGGAGACTGGCTCTGTCACGAAGGAACGTGTGCGCCACCGACCGAAAAAGTCCTCGGTCCGGCCGGGGTGCGAAATCGCGATACGCTTTATCTCCTCGGTCACCAAGCGTCGAATGTGATAGTCGTCGCCACCGCGGACTTCGAACTTTATCACGAAGCCGTGGCCGAACTGCGAAGTCGCGGTGTCACCTTCACCACCGTCGAACCGGGTGACCCGCTGCCGGACCGCGCGACCGTCGTCATCACCGCCCCCGACGACGATATCGATACCGACTGTTCCCGAGTGACCGCCACCGGCGACGAGGCCCGCCGCGCTGTCGACGAAGCGCTCGCGGTACTCCGTGGCGGTGGTGGACGAACCATCGTCGGTGTCGACCCCGGAACGAGACCGGGAATCGCCGTCCTCTCCGGCGAGACGGTCGTCGCGGCGTTCCACGTCCCGCTTTCGGACGCCGTCGAAGTCATCCAAAGGGAGACAGACGACGCCGTCGACCCGCTGGTCCGCATCGGCGACGGCGCGCGCCTCCAGGGTGCGAAGATTATCAACGCCCTCGACGAGGTGCCCGTCGAACTCGTCGACGAGACGGGCACGACGCCGTATCTCGGGTCCGGCGCTCGCGGAATGGGCGACGTGCTCGCCGCGGTCAACATCGCGCAGAGAGACGGCCAGCGAATCGACTCCCGCGAAATCGAACCGACAGACGGCGAACTGCAGCGAATCAAAACCAAATCCCGCGAGCAGTCGAAAGACAACCGGACCATCGACGACGAACTCGCCCGGCGCGTCGCTGGCGGCGAACTGAGCATCCAAGAGGCACTCGACGAACACCGCGAGCGCGAAGCGTAGCGAATCTCCACACATCCCCGAATCTGAAAATCATTAAATCCGGCGTTAGTAATCCTATAACCCCGAATATCGGCACATCCCATGGTTCGGTCTTATACTGCTGCAGCGCGTGGTTTTGCTATGCTATCTGTCAGTCCGAGCGCGCTCGACGAGTCCATCTCGGCGGCACACGGCGGGACGGAATGGGTCGACAGAGACGCCTACCCCTTCGAATCGAAGTGCCTCGGTCTCTCGTCCGGTGCGGTCCACTACGTCGACGAGGGACCGACCGACGGCGGGAAGGCGACGCTTCTCATGCTCCATGGGAACCTCACGTGGTCGTTCCTCTACCGACAGCTGATTCGCGGCCTCCGCGACGAGTATCGGTGTGTCGCGCTCGACTATCTGGGGTTCGGCCTGTCGGAGCGCCCCGACGATTTCTCGTACCGACCAGAGGACCACGCCGCGGTCGTCGAGGAGTTCATCGACGAACTCGAACTCCGCGACGTGGTGCTCGTCGTCCACGACTGGGGCGGCCCCATCGGTCTCTCGTACGCTATCGAGCACCCGGAGAACGTCAGCGGCCTCGTCGTGATGAACACGTGGGTGTGGCCGGTGGCTGACGACCCGCACTTCAGTCGGTTCTCGAAACTCCTCGGAAACCGTCTCGGGTGCGAACTCATCGAGCGATTCGACCTCATGACGCGACTGATGCCGAGTGCTTTCGCCGACCGGTCGAAGTTCACGGAGACGGCCCGTGAGCAGTACCGCATGGCGAACCGCGGCGACAGAACTGCTCTCGGCGTCTTCCCGAAGGAGATTCTCGATTCGACCGCGTGGCTCTCCTCGCTGTGGAAGCGACGCGAGCGTATTGCCTTCCTGCCCGCGCGAATCATCTGGGGGATGGAAGACAACGTGTTCCGCCCCGCCGAACTGCGGACGTTCGAGGGGTTGTTTGCGAACGCCTCGACGGTTCGACTGCACGGCGTCGGCCACTTCGTCCAAGAGGAGTTCGGTCCCGACCTCGTGCCGTTAGTTCGGGACTTCCTCGCTGACTTCTCAGAATCCGAACAGTGAGTCGTTCGGGACGGATAACGACCGAATAATCCGATTATCGGAGCGTGAGACCCCAAACCACCTGTTCATACCTTTCTCATTCTGCGTTGTTACACTACCTGGCTTATGAGTACACGACGAGAGCAACCGATAGGTCGACGTACCTATCTCAAAGCGCTGGGCGTTGGGGCAGTTACCGCTGGGGCGTTCGCAACACCAGCAGCGGCGCATCGTGGCGGCCTGAAAGGAGAACTCGCGAAAGTCAGGTCCGCGACTGCGAAGTACAACAACTTGGACAACGCGCTTGCTGACGGGTACGTGCAAGTCACACCATTCGTCCCCGGACAGGGCTACCACTACGCCAAGATGAGCCTCATCGGGACGCTCGACCCGCTGAAGCCGCAGGCGTTGACCTACGGACAGGCGGGCGACGGGAAACCTGTCTACGGGTCCATCGAATACCTCGTCCCGAAGGCCGGACAGTACGCGAACTCACCGCCGGACGTATTCGCCCACGACGACCCGGACGAGTCGAGCGGGAACCACGAACACTGGGACATCGTCGACCTCAACGAGGGAGTTCCGGGCGCGGACCCGTTTCTCGTCTGGGCGCTTCACGTCTGGGTCCACACGCATAATCCGGACGGGGTCTTCCACCACAGCAACCCGCGAAGACTGTTCCACCCCGAGTAACCGAGTGGAACCACCCGCCGGATACTGTGAGTGAATTTATGATTCGCGCCGACGCAGGTCACGGATGGACCCGAACATAACGGTCGTGACGCTCGGCGTCTCGGACCTCGACGAGTCGATTCGGTTCTACCGTGACGGTCTCGGCTTTCCACTGCGTGACCGCGACCCCGACAGTGACATTGCCTTCTTCACGCTCGACGGGACCTGGCTCGCGCTCTATCCGTGGGACCTCCTCGCTGAGGACGCGACTGTCCCGTCGGATGCGACCGTTCCGCCGGCGGAACGCGGCTTTTCGGGTGTCACGATTGCGCACAACGTCGCCGAGAAATCGGAAGTCGACGCCGCCCTCGAAGAGGCGAAGGCCGCAGGCGGAGAAATCGTCAAGCCCGCACAGGACGTGTTCTGGGGCGGCTACTCAGGGTACTTTGCCGACCCCGACGGCCATCTGTGGGAAGTCGCGTTTCCCCAACTGACCGACGAGTGAGCGCAAGGACGGGCTATTCTTCGGCTGCTGCCACCGCATCGACCGCCCGGCGCATGACTTCTCGGACCGCCATGCCCGTCTCTTTCGCCACCGCGAGCGCGTCGTCGTACTCGGCGCTGCGGTCGTAGACGACGCCGTCGGCGTCGCTGGCGACTTTGACCGCCACCTCGTAGGTGTCGCCGTCGATGTCCAGCGACGCCGTCTCGAACTCTCGATGGGCCGTCCAGCGGTGGCCCGCGCCGTGTTCTCTGATTCCGAGCGTTCCCGTTTCGACCGCGAGGCGGTAGGCGACGCGCTCGACGTCGTCGGGTTTGACGATGACCTTCACCAGATGGCCCGGCCGGGACTTCTTCATCGTCGTCGGTAGGATGGTTACGTCGCGCGCACCGGCGTCTTTCAGCGTCTCTTGAAGACTTCCGAGAACCTCGGGCGCGACATCGTCGAGGTTGGTTTCCAAGACGGAGATGTCGTCGCGGACGAGTCGAGACCCGCCGTCGCCGACGATGGCCCGGAGGATGTTCGGATGGTCCGGGAAATCCCACCCGCCAGCGCCGTAGCCCGACGAGTCGACCGAAATCGAGGGGAGCGTCTCGACGCCCTCGGCGACGTGTGCGAGGATGGCGGCCCCAGTCGGGGTGAGCAGTTCAGCCTCGACCGGCCCGCCGCGGATGGACCAGTCGGCCTGCTCGACGACGTTGAGGACCGCGGGCGCGGGAATCGGGTACGTGCCGTGGCTCATCGTCGTCTCGCCGCTGCCGACCGAGATGGGGCCTGTCACGACGCGCTCGGCATCGAGGTCCGCGAGGAGGAGACACGTCCCGACCACGTCGGCGATGGCGTCGTCTGCGCCGACTTCGTGGAAGTGGGTGTCTTCGAGGTCGGTCCCGTGGACCTCAGCCTCGGCCTCGCCGAGGATGCGGAAGATGGTCGTCGCGTCCTCGACGACCGAGTCGGGGAGGTCCATCGACTCGACGAGTTCGACGACCTCCGGGTAGGTCCGGTGTGGGCCGTGGCCCTCGGCGTGAGTGTGGTCGTGAGTGTGTGAATGGCTGTGGTCGTGACCGTGGCTATGGTCGTGCGCGTGGGAATGACTGTGTCTGTGGTCGTGGCCTCCAGCCAGACTGCCACGGAGGCGGTGCTGACGACTCTGCTCGTCGTCTGCCTGTTCGTCGTCGCGGGCGTCGTCGTCCGAATCGTGTTCCTGTCCGTAGTCATCAGAACCGTGCCCTTCGCCGCGCGGGTCGCCGCCGGCGGACTCGGCGAGAAGCACGTCGACTTTCGTCGCCGAAATGCCGTTTTTATCGACAGTTCGGACGCGATAGGTAACGTCGAGGGCGGCCTCGACAGGGGAGAGAACAGCCGGGTCTGCACCGGCGGCAACGAGTGCGCCAAGGAGCATGTCTCCGCTGGCACCCATCCGGCCGTCGAACGCGAGGAGTCGCATACTCAATCCGTCGCTACGGGAAGGTAAAAACGCCCGGCATCGTGGCGGCCGAGACGTGTTTAGTCGGTAGGGATTAGTAGCTACCTACCCTACGGTCTGCTAGGCTGTCACCTGCGGGAGTACTGTCACCGAGGTCAACTCGGGGAAGGACTTATCCGAAGGCATCTCACAGGTATCAGCATCCCCGCGAGGATACTATGAACGAAGTCCAACTCGAAGTGGCGAAGGCGTACCCGAACGACTCGGGGCGCGGTATCGCCCGTCTTGACCCGGACACCCTGCTCCATCTCAAGCTCTCACCGGGCGACATCATCGAGATAGAGGGTGGAAAGACGACCGCCGCGAAGGTGTGGCGGGCAGACCGGCAAGACTGGAACACGGATACGGTCCGCATCGACGGGTTCACTCGGCAGAACGCCGACGTGAGCATCGGCGAACGCGTGACCATCCGGAAAGCAGAGGCCAAGAAGGCCGACAAACTTGTGCTCGCACCCCCGGAGGAGGCGAGCGTGCAGTTCGGTTCCGACGCGGCTGGCATGGTCAAGCGGCAGATTCTCAAGCGGCCCGTGGTCGAACGCGACATCGTTCCGGTGATGTCGAGTACGAACCACCCATTCATGCGGTCGCCGGGACAGGCCATCCCGCTTATCGCCGTCGAGACGAAGCCCGAAGGCGTCGTCCTCGTCACCGAGGACACCGATGTCGACCTCCGTGAGGAGCCGATATCTGGCTTCGAGAAGACCGGCAGCGGAATCACCTACGAGGACATCGGTGGCCTGACCAACGAGATTCAGCGCGTCCGCGAGATGGTCGAGTTGCCGATGAAGCACCCGCAAATCTTCAAAAAGCTCGGCATCGAACCGCCGCAAGGGGTGCTGCTCCACGGCCCACCCGGGACGGGGAAGACGCTTCTCGCCCGTGCGGTGGCCAACGAGACTTCGGCGAGCTTCTTCTCTATCGCTGGCCCGGAGATTATCTCGAAATACTACGGGGAGTCAGAACAGCAACTCCGTGAGATATTCGAGGACGCCAAAGAGGAGTCGCCGAGCATCATCTTCATCGACGAACTCGACTCCATCGCACCGAAGCGCGAGGACGTGACCGGCGAAGTCGAACGCCGCGTCGTCGCCCAGTTGCTGACGATGATGGACGGCCTCGAAGCCCGCGGGCAGGTTATCGTCATCGCAGCGACGAACCGCGTCGATTCGGTCGACCCCGCGCTCCGTCGTCCCGGTCGGTTCGACCGCGAAATCGAAATCGGCGTCCCCGACGAGGAAGGCCGCAAGGAGGTTCTCCAGATTCACACCCGCGGCATGCCGCTTTCGGACGACGTGAACCTCGATTCACTGGCCGACGACACCCACGGGTTCGTCGGTGCCGACATCGAGGCGCTGACCAAGGAGGCGGCGATGAAGGCGCTGCGGCGCTACCTGCCCGAAATTGACCTCGACCGCGAGGACATCCCGCCGAGTCTCATCGACCGGATGGTCGTCAAGAGCGACGACTTCAGCGGTGCCCTCGGCGAGGTCGAACCCTCGGCGATGCGCGAGGTGCTCGTCGAGATTCCGAAGGTCACGTGGAACGACGTGGGCGGCCTCGAAGACCCCAAACAGAAGGTCAAAGAGAGCGTCGAGTGGCCGCTCGTCACTCCCGAGAAGTTCGACCGGATGGGCATCGAGGCACCGAAAGGGGTGCTTCTCTACGGCCCGCCCGGGACGGGGAAGACCCTCATCGCCAAGGCCGTCGCCAACGAGACGAACGCGAACTTCATCTCGGTGCGCGGCCCGCAACTCCTGTCGAAGTGGGTCGGCGAGTCAGAGAAGGCGATTCGCCAGACGTTCCGCAAGGCGCGGCAGGTGTCGCCCACCATCATCTTCTTCGATGAGTTGGACGCCCTCGCGCCCGCCCGTGGCAACGACATGGGCAACAACGTCTCCGAGCGCGTCGTCAACCAACTCCTGACCGAGTTGGACGGTCTCGAAGACGCCGGCAACGTCATGGTCATCGCGGCGACGAACCGCCCGGACATGATCGACCCCGCGCTCATCCGCTCGGGTCGCTTCGACCGGCTGGTCCTCATCGGCCAGCCCTCCGAGGAGGGCCGCGAGCAGATTCTGGACATCCACACCCGCCAGAGTCCGCTCGCACCCGACGTGAGCCTCCGCGAAATCGCCGAAATCACCGACGGCTACGTCGGTTCGGACCTCGAATCCATCTGCCGCGAGGCGGCTATCGAGGCGCTCCGTGAGGACGACGACGCCGAGGAAATCGAGATGCGGCACTTCCGCAAGGCGATGGAAGCGGTCCGGCCGACCATCACCGAGGAGCTGATGCGCTACTACGAAGAGATTCAAGACCAGTTCAAGGGCGGTGCCCGCGAGGGCCTCTCGCCCGACACCCGCGACGGCCGCATCGGCTTCCAGTAAGCCGACGCCTGCGGGGGTCTTCGGTTTTTAGAGAATCGAGACGATAGCGGACGCGCCGTCTGGTGGTCCGGCGCTGGTGAAATCCGTAGAATATGATAGCTGCGGCGTGCTGAATAGAGGGGGTGTATCGGTCAGCAGGTCAGTCAGCGGGAGCGACCGTGGCGCTCTGTTCTGCAGCGGGTGATCTACTCATCTCTGCTCCGAGTCCGATTCCTGCAACTGCGACACCCATAACAAGCAGTCCGAGCGGACTTCGAAGCGTTCCGAGTGAAAGGTCCGAGTGAATACCGAACAGCGGGACTCCCACCACTAAGAGAACGAGCAGAATCTGCGGAACAGTGTTCGGGTTCTTCAAAACGGACCGATTTCGGGTCACTAACCACCCAGCCATAACCCACGTAACCCCGAGAAACAACAGTAATTGTGAGTCCCACGACCCATCGAGATAGTACACCCCAGATGCGAATGCTCCGGCAATAGCGCCGATAGAGAGGGCTTTGGAGTCAACCATGTTGTCGAGACAGAATATAGACATAAAAATGTTGAGTCAGACGTGAGACGAACCTCGATAAAGTGAGTCCAATATAGACGTTGTAGCCGACTTGCGCGCTGTATTCAGCACGGCCGCAGAAATCTCACCGAGGTCTGTCAAATGTGGCGTGACACACATAGAGGATCTATTCGTCAGGAGCTACTCGCTCCCTCTACAGGGACAGTTCCACCGACAGTAAACCCTGTCAGTGAACCAAATAGCAGCTCATCCCCGCCAGCTCGACGCGCATTCTCGATCCACTGATTGGCCTGTTCGGCCGAGAGAATTCCTGCTTCCCGCATCCTTGCTAGCCGTTCCTCAAGATACAGCACCTCGTTCACTATCTCAAAATCAGTCAAAACGATCGAAACCGGGTCAATATCGATATCCGTTAGCCCCACCTCTCGGATAAGGGCATAGAGACGGCGTCCAATCGTTGGATTCAGCGAGTCAGCCCACTTGCTATCGGTCACCGCGTTAGTCACCTCTGTATCAGTGTCGGGCATGGCGACGATACACGTATCCCAATCCGGCCCACTCACAGTAAGCCGACCACCCGGACGAGTGACACGGCGCATCTCTGTCAGCGCCCCTCGGGGATCGTCGAGGTGTTGGAGGACACGATCCGCTCGGCATCCATCGAATGTTCCATCCTCGAACGATAACTGCATTACATCATCAACCCGAAAACACACTGTATCCATATCACCGGTCCGCTCCCTCGCTTCCTCGATTAAGGATTCACTCTTATCGACGCCGATGACTTCCCCCTCCGGTCCAACCCTCTCTGAGAGCATGACGACATCATCACCCATACCGCACCCGGCATCGAGAATTCGATCACCTTGTGTCGGACGGAGGAGCTGATGACTCCGACGTTTGTAGTCCTGTATCCCTTCGAGGCCGGTTACAGTATCCAGATAGGCTCTGGCCTCGTCTGCATCGGTATCGACATCGTTCCACTCGGGTCTATGATCGCCGTCGGTCATGATGGTCTCTCTATTCGTACGCGGCCAACATAAGAGAGACGTGTGTTACCAACTGTCACGACTTTATTCATCGAGCGTCTCCTCTTCTCAGGACAGATTTGTCTCCTATCTCCGTTCGAATTTCCGATGGATACGCGCTCTGTATTCAGCACGGCTCCGACATAGTATCAACAAATGATTTCGACAGAACTGGCAGTCCCCGTAGCAACCCCACAATAATGGCAGAAAAGATATCAATTCCCTCTGTCAATCGGGTGTATGACCCTCCACGCTGACCGACGGTCCACCGCTGGACTCCTCGCTATCTGTTGCGGCGTCCTCGCCCCGCTCGTCGCGGAGGAGATACTCGCGCATCGGCTCTCGTTGGAAGGCATGCCTGTTATCTATGGATTTCTGGGGCTTGCAGCGGTCGCTACCGCTGTCGCCGTCTGGTACTCTTCGACGTATTCGTGGAAGTACGTACTTGGGTATGGAGTGTTGACCGGCGGGAGTGCAATTGCAGTGTTCGTCTATCTGTTCGCTCAGGCGCATGCCTGAACGTCTACCCACCACGTACGAGACCACTCGTCAGAAGAGCAAGACCGTGCGGTATTCGTGTGCCAACCGAAACAAGGTCGCGGGGGAGAAACCTCAGAACAGAAGCGAGTCGTCGTTATCGATCATGTAGAGCGTTCGCGCCGCGACGTTGACCGCGTGGTCGCCGATGCGTTCGAGGTCGCGAATCGTAAGCAGGAGGCGGCGAACGTCGATGAGGAACTCTTCGGGGTCGAGTTCGCCGTCGCCTTCGAAGTCGCTGCCGGTCATCAGGTCGCGCACGACGGTCTGGGAGGCGTTGTTACACATCTCGTCGATGTTGTCGTCGCGCTCTGCGACCGAGTGGCAAAGTTCCGTGTCCTCGCTTTCGTAGGCGTCCATCGCCTGGTCGACCATGTCGAGGGCTGCGTTGCCGATGCGCTGGATGTCGACTTCCGTGTACACGTCGTTTTCCGCGTCGATAGCGTACTGTGCGAGATTGGTCGCGAGGTCACCGATGCGTTCGAGGTCGGTGATAATCTTGAACGACGCCGTGATGAACCGGAGGTCGCTCGCAACGGGTTGCTGGAGGGCGAGCAGGTCGATGCAGTCCTGTTCGAGGTCGAGGTAGAGACGGTTGATTTCGTGGTCACCTTCGATGACCTCCTGTGCTTTGCGCTCGTCTTTCTCTTCGAGCGCGTCGAGGGCGTACCGGACGCGTTCGGCGACGAGCTCGCTGAGGTAGAGTACATCCTCCTCGAGTTCGATGAGCCGATTTTGGTAGCTATTGCGGGCCATGTGTGACGTTCCGTTAGGAGTGGTGAAATTCCTTGTGATGCCTCAAGTAATAGCAGGCACAGAAACAAAACGCGAACGAGAGACAGACTGCCCGAGTATCGAGTGCGTCCGTGACGCACCACCACCGACGTGGGTCGGCGTTACCCGAACTTCCCGGTGATGTAGTCTTCGACGCGCTGACTGTCGGGGTTCTCGAAGATTTTCTGGGTGTCGTCGAACTCGACGAGTTCACCGCCCGTCAGGAACACCGCGGTCTTATCGGAGATACGCGCCGCCTGCTGCATGTTGTGCGTGACGATGACGACGGTGTAGTCTTCGGCGAGTTCTTCGACGAGGTCCTCGATTTGCGAGGTTGCGACGGGGTCGAGTGCGGACGCCGGTTCGTCCATCAGAAGGACCTCCGGGTCGGGTGCAATCGCGCGGGCGATACAGAGGCGCTGTTGTTGCCCACCGGAGAGGTCGAGACCGGATTCGTGGAGGCGGTCTTTGACCTCGTCCCAGAGGGCAGCGCGCTTCAGCGAGTCTTCGACGATTTGGTCGTAATCGCCGTCGATACCCTGAATTTTCAGTCCGTAGACGACGTTTTCGTAGATGCTCTTCGGGAATGGGTTCGGCTTCTGGAAGACCATCCCGACGCGACGACGGAGCGCGACGGGGTCAACGTCGTCGTCGTAGACGTTCTTGCCGCGGAGCGTCAGTTTCCCATCGACGCGGGCGACATCGATGAGGTCGTTCATCCGGTTGATACACCGGAGGAACGTTGATTTCCCACACCCCGAAGGGCCAATCATCGCGGTGACGCTGTTTTCGGAAATCTCCATCGAAATATCGTGGAGCGCCTGTTCTTCGCCGTACCAGACGTTGATATCCTCCGCATGGATGACCGTCTCGGCATCACTGGTCGTGGGCGAATCCGACGTGGCGAGACCCTCGCTTACGTCCGTCTGGACGAGCATCTCGTCTTTCGTCGGGTCGTCTGTCCCATTCATTGCTGGTGATTCAACCTCAGTCGCTTTGTCTCTTTGGCTCATTGGCTTGTATTAGCTTTCGCTTTCGTACTTGTTCCGGAGGACGATGGCGATGGAATTCATGGCGAGAAGCACCGCGAGGAGGACGACGACACCGGCCGGAACGGCCTTGGTGTAGAAGTCCTCGCTGGCGAACAGGCTCGACCACGCGTACACTTGCAGCGGCATGGCGCTCACCTTCGAGTTGAGCGCGGTGGGCAGGCTGAACAGGACGTTCGGGGCCCCAATCATGATGAGCGGTGCGGTCTCACCGATTGCGCGACCAAGCGCGAGGATGGTGCCGGTGAGAATTCCAGGGAACGCCTCGGGGAGGATGACGTTGCGAACCGTCTGCCACCGCGTCGCACCCATCCCGTACGAGGCCTGCCGCATGTCCTGCGGGACGGCGCGAATCGCCTCGCGGGAGGAGATGATGACGATGGGGAGGATGAGGAGCGCGAGCGTCGCGCCGCCGATGATGACCGTCCCCGTCGCCTGTCCGAGGTAGGTGACGAACACGCCGAGTCCCAGCAGACCGTAGACGACAGAAGGGACACCGGCGAGGTTCGAGATGTTCACGTCGATAAAGCGGGTAAAGCGGTTATCCGGGGCGTACTCTTCGAGGTACACCGCGGCACCGACGCCGAGCGGGAACGACAGCGCGGCAACCGTGACCATCAGGAGAATAGACCCACCGATAGCAGGGTAGAGACCCGCATTTTCGGCGGAGCCGCTGTGTGCGCTGGTGAGGAACTGCCAGTCAGTCCACGCTTGCGGCCCGGCGAATCCGAGCGCGTCCACGGCGACGGCACCGACGAGACCCCCGACGATGACGGTTGCTGCGAACACGACGCCGATTTTCGCTTCCTCACGGGTGAGCGCCGACCCGCCAGCGTACGCCGCGGTGGGAACGAACGAAACCGCGGTCACGACGACGAGCGCGTTGGCGTCGGTGCCGACCATCGGTCCGATGAGGGCCGCGAGACCTGTGACGACGAGTGCACCTACACCGGCGACCAGTCCAGCAGTTCTGTCCTCACGAATCCGCGCGATGTACTGGCCGACGGCGAGTGCGGTGACGCCGCCGAGGACGAGCGTCAGGATAACCCAGTCAGTGGGGACGACGGGTGCCTTCTGGACGAGTTCCGGGATGCTGTGGAAGTACCCCGGGACGCCGAACAGCGAGAGGAAGAACAACAGACCGGTCGCGGCGACGCGAGCGGTGAAGGGAATCTGGTGTTCGTACTTCGTCAGCAGGACGGTCCCGGCCACGGCGACGACGAGTCCGATAGCGTACGAAAAGCCGACGAGCGGCGGGATGATGTCGACGAAGACGATTGCAACCCCGCCGCTGAACATCAGTGAGACGAGGAGCGCGCCGACGACCATGCCACCGAGTTTGAGCGCCTCGACGTTCTGCCGGTAGAGATAGCCGCCGACGAGTAGTGATGGGAGAACGAGCGTCAGGAAGAACGTGAGGTGCCACCCGGCGTCGGCCGTCAGGGGCTGGATGGCGTCGTTGGCGACGTAGACGAGAAGCACCGCCAGCGTGACGATGCCGAACATCGTCGCGGCCAAGAGCAGATACCGGAAGATGATGCCAGCGGTCCGACTGACCTGCCCGAAGCCCTGAGCGTAGCCGGATTCTTGTTCCGTTGCCATCTCAGTAGACCTCCCGGTACCGGCGTGCGACGTAGTCGCTGATGATGTTCATGATGAGCGTGATAACGAACAGGACGAGACCGATAGCGAACAGACTGCGGTAGGCGAGGCCGCCACCGGTGATGTCGCCGGTCAGAAGCTGAACCATCGCGGCCGTCATCGGCAGCGCACCTTCGAGATACGATGCCGGGTTCAGGGGGTTGAGGAACTTCGCCTGTGCGCCCGCAGCGACGGTGACGGCCATCGTCTCACCAATCGCGCGCGAGAGCGCGAGGATGAACGACGAGAAGATACCGGAGAGTGCGGCGGGGACGACGATACCCGTCGACACGTCGAACTTCGTGGCACCCATCCCATACCCGGCCTGCCGGAGTTCGTCCGGCACGGCCGACATCGCGTCTTCGCTGATGGACGCGACCATCGGGATAATCATGATGCCGACGACGATGCTCGCCGAAAGCATGTTGAACGTCCCGATGTTGGGGAAGACAACCTTGAGCGCGGGCGTGATGTAGATGAGTGCGAAGAACCCGTAGACGACGGTCGGGACGCCAGCGAGGATTTCGAGCGCGGGTTTGAGGATAGAGCGGGCCTGCGGACTCGCGTACTCGCTCAGGTAGATTGCCGTCGCAACACCGAGCGGGAGCGCGATGATTGCGGACCCGATGGTCACCATCATCGTGGCCGAGATGAGGGCCATCACACCGAACTCTTTGCTGTTTATCTGCCAGGTCGTTCCCGTGAGGAAGTCGACGAGGTTCGCCGTCTCTCCTGCGACACCCATCAGCGGCGCGGTGAGGCTAAAGAACTTGGACGCCTCTGTGATGAGGAGTCCAACGATGCTGAGGGTTGTGACGACGGACAGCGCCGCACACAGGAAAAAGAACGACCGCGTCAGCAACTCACGCGGAGCGTTCTCCGTGTTCCGCGTGAGGTCTGTTTCGAGGTCATCTGTACTCATTGGATTGTATGAATCGTGGCGTATGAAAAAGCGCTTCGTTACCCTATTCTGCCAATAGACGCTCAGTTAGCCTCTTCGATGGCCGAATTGACCTTGTCGAGCATCTCCTGTTGTTCGTCCTCGCCGAGCGGGACGTACCCGACTTCGTCGGCGACGATTTCCTTGCTGGTGGACTGTTCCAGCCAGTAGCGCGTGAACTCTGCGACGTGTTCCTTTGCGAGCGACTCCTTGGCGGGGTACGTAAACAGCGGGCGCGAAAGCGGCGTGTAGTCGCCGGAGAGGGCCGTGTCGAGGGATGGTTCGACGTAGCCGTCGCCGTCGTCGATAGCGACTGCCTGTATGGCCTCGGTGTTCTCGCTGTAGTACGCGAAGCCCATGTAGCCGATGGCGAACTTCGAACCTTTGACACCCTGAATGATGGTGCGGTCCTGCTCGGTCGCGGAGTAGTCCTGGCGGTGGCCCGGACCTTCCTCGCCGAGGATAGCCTCGATGAAGTAGTCGTAGGTACCGGAGGCGTCAGTGGGACCGAAGATTTCGATTTCCTCGTCGGGCCACTCGGAGTTCACGTCGGACCACGTCGTCGGCTTCTCTTCGGCCGAGAAGATGGTCTTGAGTTGCTCGACAGTGAGACCCTCGCCGAGGAAGTCGTTGTCGTTGTTGACGATGACCGTCAGCGCGTCGGTCGCGACCTTGATTTCGACGGGAGTGACGTCGTTGTTCGAACACTGGTCCTTTTCTTCGCCCTTGATGGGGCGAGACGCGTTGTTGAAGTCCGTCTGGCCGGCACAGAAGTAGTTCGCGAAGCCGCCACCGGACCCGGTGGACTGGATGTTGATGTTGACGCCCGAGTGTTCCTTCTGGAAGCGCTCTGCCATCGCGGTGGCGAGCGGGAAGACGGTCGAGGAACCTGCGACGTTGATGTCGCCAGAGAGACCCTCGGAACCGGACCCCGAGCCGGAGTCGTCGGAGTCGCCCGAGCCACCGGACGCGTCGGTGGGTTCGGAGTCGCTATTGTTCTCCGTACAGCCAGCCAGTCCGGTCAGTCCAGCAGCACCAGAGGCAATCAGGAACTTGCGCCGTGAAAGGGCAGTGTCCGTCTTACGCGTCATCATCATTGTCGAATCGATTTGTGGGTAAATACGCTGCTATGACAAATATATAGATATACGTTCTAGTATGTGGGACATGGGTGATGGCGGTGCGTCCGGAACAACCCGGGAGCCCGAGAGTAGAAACCTCAATATGCGGGGATGCGTCCGTGTGTGACGAATTCAGTCCCGTGATAACACGTCCGGCGAGCGGGTATTCAGTCGTCCCTTGCTATCCAGAGAAGTCGATATCGAGGGGTGAACTGAGGTGTTCCACCCCATGGTACTCTCTCAGGTAGTAATCTCTACTCGCATTATATAGAGATAGACAGTTTTATTGTTCGTAGCCGACCACGCTCGGGTATGGTCGAAACCCGAAAGGTGCAGGTGACTGGCGGTTCCACCTACACTGTCTCCATCCCCAAAGACTGGGCGACGGAAAACGGCGTCTCCGCCGGGAGTGAAGTCGAATTCTACCCCGAAGGAGACTCCCTGTTCTTGACTCCCCGCTCCGAGGAGGAACGAACCGAGGGAACCCTCGATATCACAAATCTCGAAGGCGACGAACTCACGCGCGCGGTCATGACCATGTACGTGAGCGGGTTCGACATCATCGCGCTGGAGAGTTCGCGTATCACGACCGACCAGCGCCGGACCATCCGCGAGGCCACCCAGAGTCTCGTTGGGCTGGAAGTCCTCGAAGAGACGCGTGACCGCGTGGTCATCCGCGACTTGCTGGATTCGTCGGAACTCTCCATCCACAACGCGGTCACGCGCATGCGCCTCATCGCGCTGTCGATGCTCGAAGACGCAATCGCCGCGCTCGCGGAACTCGACGAGGACATGGCGCGCGACGTTATCCAGCGCGACGACGACGTTGACCGCCTCTGGATGGTCGTCTCCCGCATCTTCCGGGCGACGCTCCGCACCCCGAAGGCCGCCGAGGAACTCGGCCTTCCGCGTGAGGTGTGTTTCGACTACCAGTCCGCCGCGCGCCAACTGGAGCGTATCGGCGACCACGCGACGAAGATTGCCCACCTCTCGCTGAACTTCGAGGAACCCGTCGACGAGGAGATTATCATTGCTATCGAGGACCTCTTCGAAGAGGCTAAAGAGGTCGTCAACGGCGGGATGGACGCCCTGTTCGCCGAAGACAGCAGCGAGGCGACGCGTCTGGCGAACGAATCGCGCGAGGCCGTTCAGGCCATCGACGAGAGCGCCCGCAAAATCGACGAACTCCTTCGCGGCCTCGACCCGGCCCGCGCGCAACTGCTCGGTCTCATCGTCGACTCCGTCTCCCGGAGCGCCGACTACGGCGGCAACATCGCCGAGACGGCTCTGCAGAAAGCCGCACCGACGCCCTAACTCGGTCGCTCAGACTCAGTAACGCACTTTTTCGGCTATTTCGGTGTTCTACAGAGACGTGAGGCTGCCGCTCTCGAACAGCAAACAGTCGGTGCCGCGCCGGAGGGCGACGCGGCGGAGAGAAATTTATTCCTCGACGACGACGGCGTTGACCTGTCCGTCCTGACCGGGGCGGGAGGTGACGCGGGCGCGACCGGCGCTCGTGTCGATGATGGAGCCCTTCGTGATGATGTTCCGGCGGGCGTAGTTGACGTTCGACGGGTTGTCGATGACGCCTTCGATGTCGGCCTGCGTGACCTCTGCACCGTCGGCGACCTGCGCGACGTTCGTCGAGAGCGTACGGAGCTTCTCATTGTTGCCGCGGGAGTCGATGGTCTGGAATCGGGGTTCGCCGACCGTCGTGGCGGCGGGTTCGCGACCCAGTTGGTAGCGCTTCTTGTTCGAAGACGGCTTGAGCCGCCCACCGGTTCGCTTCCGCTTGGAGCGTCCTTGGTCCTTCATACGGGGTAAAAACCTCGGTGACTACTTGAATCGCTCGAATCGGCTCTTGTGAGGCGTTCACATATGGGTGTGGCGTGTCCGCCGGGGTGTGCAGGGCCGCGTCGGGGCGAACACAAACCGTTTTGGTCGCCCGCCGCCGCCGTCGAACCGATGAGTCTCGACGTTACCGTCGCCGTCCCGTTCCGTCAGCACGGGTCGACCCGCCTCGGCGAAGGCGAGTTCGTCGTCGCCCTGTCGCTCGACCGAGACTGGTTCTCACCCGACCAGGCGAAGCGCCTCATCGACCTCGCCGCGGGCCGCGGCCTCGTCGAACGCGATGGCACCGAAATCGTCGCGACGTTCGACCCCGCCGACATGCAGGTCCCCGAAGAGTTCGAACCCGATGCGTCGGTCCTCCGCGAGCAGTCCGCTTTCGAGCAGGTTCTCGACGCCTGCGTCGCCGCCGGTATCGAAAAACAGGCCGCCGTCGCCGGTATCAACGAGCGGCAGTCGAAACTCGGCGTGACCGCCGAGGCCGCCGCCGTCCTCTTCGCCCGCTCGAACGGCGTTGACGTGGGCGATGCGGCCCGAAAGGCCAAATCGGGGTTGTCAGAGTAGCATCCGTCCGCAGGTACTGCGAGACTGAAGCGACACCCCAAAACCGTCGCCCCGCGAAAGCCGGGTATGGTCGTCGATAGACTCTCCGACGGGAAGCGAATCGCCCAACTCCTCGCCTCCGAACTGACCGGGCACGAAGAGACGTTCTCTATTCTCTCCATCGTCGATTCGGACCCCGACGTGGAACCGACCGAAGACGGGGCACTCGCCTACGCCGTCGCGGCCGGGGACGAGCGGGTCGCAGAGGTGTACGTGCAACCAGACCGCGCACGAATCGAGTTCATTTCCCACCCCGACGTGACCGCCGAGGCAGCGGACGAAGCGGGACTTCGTGTCCGGCCCAAGGCTGTCCGTCCCCCGCGGACGCTCGTCTTCGTCGAGGACGGCGCGCAGGTGAAGTGGACGCTCCCAGCGTTCCGTGAACTGGTCGCTGCACTCGAATCGGACGCGGACGAATAGCACTGAGAGCGGACGCGGACGAATAGAACCTAGAGGTCGGCGAGCAGTTCAGGGAGTCGCGTCGGCAGTTCGTCGCGGGGGATGTGCGCGATGGCGCGCGGGTCGGGGTCGTCACAGCCTTCGCCGAGCACCTGCACGGGGCGGATGCCAGCGTCGTGCGCGCCGGCGATATCGTGGTGCACGCTGTCGCCGACGTACACCGTCTCGTCGGGTTCGACATCGAGTGCGTCGAGGAGTGCCCCGAACGCGCGAGCGTCCGGTTTCCCGGCCGGGAGTGCACCGGTCACGAGGGTCGCGTCGAAGTGGTCGTGCCAGTCGAGTTTGTCGAGTTTCGCTTCCTGTGCGACCACCGGGCCGTTGGTAAGGAGTCCGACACGGTAGGTCGTTCTGAGTCCCGCCAGCATCGCCGCGACGCCATCGACGGGGACGACGGCGTCGGTGATACGCTCTCGATAGGCCGTCGCCACGTGTTCGGGGTCCGCGGCCGTTTCGTGTTTGTCGAGGAGCGTCTCGAAAATGGGCGTTCGAGTGCGGTTCGTGAGGTGCTCTTGGTGCGCTTTCAGATACGCCTCCCGAGACAGTTGCGGTGCGCCCGCCGCAGCCGCTGCCTCTTCGAGGATAGTCTCGCGGTCCCGCGTCGGGACGGCGAGGGTGTAGTCGAGGTCGAACCCGACCGCAGTGACTGACATCGTCGTCCGAGCGTTGGATATCAAGTGATATGAGCGTGCCGGGAACCGACGACACGGTCAGTTCCGTTTCCTCGCGTCGCTCTCGAAAGAGAGGCGGGTTTTTCACCGTCCGCGACGACGCCGAGGTATGACCCTCGACCCCGTCCACGTCGACGACATCGCGTCGATGGCTGGCGCTATCGCCACGTCGGTCGACGACACCGACCACGACGACATCGCGCGGACGGTGTGGGAACAGTGGCTCGACCCGCTTCAGTCTCCCAGCGGTGGGTCGCCCGTGGTCGAACCGCTGGATGACCAGCGACTCTCCGCGGCCGCCATCGACGACGTTGCGCTGGTCGAGTCGCCGTTTCCGACCGTCCACGGTCTCGACTCGGGGACAATCAACCCGACGACGTTCAAAAACGGGCTCGTCCTCGACGTTGCACACGCCGCGATGGCGGCGGACCCCTCGGACCTCGACCTTCACCGCCATCGGAGCATCGTCATGACTGTCCACACGCGCGACCGGACCACCGCGTTCGACGACGAGTGGCGGCACTCCGACGAAGGCTACGGTAGGCGGCGTGTCGTCCACGCGCCGCGCGTCAGCAAGTACGCCGAAGGCGTCGTCCATGCGCTTTCGCTCTACCTCGCAGAGAGTTCGCACGCACTCGAACACGCCGAGGCCGTAGACGACCTGCTCCTTCTGGATGGGCCACTCTACCCGAAGGAACTCCTGAGTTGGCAGGACCGTGACGCCGAACTCCGCGACCTCGCTCGTGAGGCTAAGCCGAAGAGCGTCGTCGAGAACTACATCCGCCTCGTGGAGACCTTCGTCGAGCGAGATGTTCCGCTGGCCGGGTTCGTCAAGAACCCCGCCGCCAAGCACATCGTCAAAACCGTCCAGAAGCACTTCCGCAAGAGCGGCAGCGGCGACGTGCCGTGGGTAGACGACACCTCGTTTTTCGTCCGGTTGCTCGAACGGGGCAACGGCGAAGGACCCGACGACAGGCAGACAGACGCCCTCACGTTCACGAACTGGTTCGTCTCGCGCGGTGGGGCCGACCGCCAGTTGAGCGTCGACGGCGACGCCTTCGGAATCGACCGGAAACTCGACCCCGAAGCGTACACGGTCACGTTTTTCGTCCTCTACGACCCGCGAACCGACGTGTGCTACCGAGTCGAAGCGCCCTACGCGTTCACGAAGGACCCCGAACGCCGTGAAAACCTGACGCAACACGTCGTTCGTGACGTGGCTGCCGGGCGCGGGCCGCCGCTGGCGATTGCGAAAGCCGACGAACTCGCGCGAGTGAGTGCAGTCGAAAAGGCGGCGCTTCGCCGGAAGTTAGAAGAGACGCTGTCGTCGGGGTCGGTACACACCTACAACGACATTCGCTGGTTCGAAGGCGAAGGCGAGTAATCAGGCCGCAGCGTCGCCTTCGTCTTCGGGTCTGATGACCTCGATTCGAACGTTATCGCTGGCGACACCGACCCGTGCGAACTGCGTCCGGATGTGTTCTTTTGCTGCCGTAATCGCCTGTTCGCGGGTGTCGAATCCGCGGGGAAGCGGTGTGTCGAACGCGACCCGAATCTTCTGTCCGTCGATGGTCGTCTCAGTGCCGCCGCTTTCGACCTCGTAGAACTCGTCGCAAACCCAGACGTAGGGTGCGTTCTCGTTGGGCGCACCCCGGTACGTCGGCGCTTCTTCACCTCGCTCGAAGATAGTGCCAGTGAGGGCCGTTCCGCCGCCGTGACCGCGGACCAAGAGCATAGCTACTCTAGGGTGGCGAGACTGAAAAGACGTGCGAGAACGAAAGAACGGAAGTCGATATCCGATGGTGTCGATGCGGGTGGTTCTGTCCCCGGCGGCGGCCGGTGGTGAGGCTTTTTACTCGTCGCCCGAGAGCCTTCGGACATGACCGACCTGGGGGACTTCAACGACTTCGTCGGCGACGACACCGACGAATCCGATTCCGAGTCCGAACCGGAGGGCCGCCGCGCCAGTGGCGACGAGGCCACCGCGGCAGGGCACGAATCCAACGGCGGCGAGACGGCCACATCGGGGACCGACAACACAGCACCGGTCGCCGACGACGGCGACGACGAACTCACCTTCGAGCAGTACGACGCGAACCCGGTCGGAACCGAGAACGGTATCGGTGCGATTTCCGTCTCACAGGGGCTTCGTGTCTCTGAAGACCGAGAGCGAACGACGCTTCGAGCGTTCGTTACGACCGGGAACCGCGAACAGGTCCGTCTCGGGAAGTATCTCGTCGCCCCCTACCCGGACGACGAACTGCTGTTCTGTCGAATCGTCGGCTTGGAGTACGCCCAGGAGTTCCAATCCGACGACGCGACGGAGATTCACGCCCGTCGGGCGATGCGGCGGTCCGCAGACGAGTTCGCCGAACGCGACTACAAGTTCGTCGCCGAACTCGAACCTATCGCGGTTCTCTTTTCGGACCGCGGTGACCTGAAGCGCCGGATGGTCGACCGCGTGCCGAAACCGGGTGCGACCGTCGGCGAGGCGGACGACGCGACCCAGATTAAGACCGGCTTGAAGATTCCCGAGGAGGGCGTCTTCCTCGGCCACCTCTCGGTTGGTGGCGAGAAGGTCCGAACCGCGGCGCGACCACCAACCATCGACTACCGTCTGAAAGACGACTACACCGACGGCGACCCCCTCGTCTTCCGACACACGCTCGTCGCGGGCGGTACCGGGTCCGGAAAGACCCACGCCTCGAAGAACATGCTCCGGCAGTATCTCTCGCCCGAGCGGACCTACGAGATGGACGACGGCCGGGAGGTCCAGACTGCGGTCGTCCAGTTCGACCCGCAGGACGAGTACGCCCAGATGCACGACGACAACCCGGATATGAACGCCGACATCGCCCAGCGCTACGAGCGCGAGGGCATCGCCCACGGCGGCCACGACGACACCATCGCCCTCGTCCCAAAGATGGCCGGGTCGTCGTATCCGGGGTCGAACCACCACGCCGAGCAGTTGGAGTTCACCATCCCCTTCTCGATGGCGAACGACCTCCCGTGGTTGGTCGCCGGGAGCAACCTCAACGACAACCAGTATCCAGCGCTCCTCGAACTGCTGAACCGCTTCTTCCGCAACTACGGCGAACAGGGGACTTACAGCGAGTTCCTGACGTTCCTCGACGACCCGGCGCTCAAAGAGGAACTCCACGAGTCCGGGCGCGTCCACGAGGCGACGTTCGACGCGGTGAAACGGCGGGTACGAGGCGTTCCGAGCGGTGTCTTTGACCAGGACGCGCGACCAATCACGGACCTCGACCACGAACTCGTCCGTCCCGGCGGCCTAACCGTCGTTCCGACCTACCACCTGCCGTCGAGTCGGGCGAAGGAACTGTTCGTGCTCGCCGTTTCATCGCTGCTCATCGACGATAAACTCTCGAACGACCCAGCGAGCGACCGAATCAAAGAGACGCCACTGGTACTCGGGATGGACGAGGCACACAACTTCCTGACCGATGCCGACACCGTGCAGGCACAGAAGGTCATCCAGAAGTTCACCGAAGCGGCCAAGCAGGGCCGTAAAGAGCGACTCGGTCTGTTCCTCATCACGCAGGACCCACAGGACATCGCCGACCCGGTGTTCAAACAGGTGAACACCAAAGTCGTGCTCAACCTCGGCGACGAAGACGCCATCAAGAGCGTCAACATCCCACCGAACCTCGAAGACAAGGTACCGTACATGGAGAAAGGCCAGATGGTCGTCTACTCGCCGGATAACTCCGAACCGGTGGAACTCACCGGTCTTTCGACCTGTGTGACGCGCCACGGAGACTGAGTCGGATTCACTGAACTGAGGCGACTTCGAATCCCCCAAACCGTCGCCCGGATTTTTGTCCTCACACCGACTAGAGCGTTGCATGGCCGAACACGTGCTCGTTCCCGTCGATGGGTCGCCGCAGTCTATCGCTGCGCTTCGGTTCGCTACCTCCGAGTGGCCCGACGCGCATCTCACGTTGGTCCACATCATCAACCCCTCGAACGCTGACTACCGAGAACGGGCACTCAGCGGAACACAAGAGTGGTATCAAGAGGAAAAACGCGAGGCGCGCGAGGCTTTCGCGGAGGCGAAAGCGAAAGTCGGCCTAGTCGACAGCGACCGCGAAATCGACGAGAAAATCGCCGTCGGAAGCCCCGCCAGCACCATCGTGGACGTGTTGGACGCCGACGATGCGGAGTTCGACCACGTGGTGATGGGAAGCCACGGCCGGACGGGCGTCTCGCGCATCCTCCTCGGGAGCGTCGCCGAAGCAGTCGTTCGGCACTCGCCGGTTCCCGTCACCATCGTCAGGTGAGGCGAGAGTGCGTCCGACGAGAGTACGGAATCCCGATTACACCTCCAAGCCGTGTGTTCGGCGAAGGTCACTGTCCTCACGTTCCCCGATATCCCGGAGCGTCTCGAAGGTCCGGTCGATATCCTCGGGTGTCGTCCGGTGGCTACAGATCGACAGTCGCAGGACGGTCCGGTCGTGTATTGAAGTCGTCATGACGAACGCGACGCCGCTGAGCTGAATTTCGTCGGCGATTCGCTGGTTGAGTTCGTCGAGATACTCGTCAACCGCCTCGCGTGACACTGTGCCCTCGGCGGCGGCCGCTCGGAGATCCTGCGGCGCGTACTGGAACGAGTAGATGTACAGGTTTGGCTCGTGGAGCGCGACGAAGTCATCGGATTCTCGGACGCGCGAATCGAGGTGTTCCGCACAGTGGACGCTCCGTGAGAGGAACGCCCGATACCCCTCGACGCCGATGTGTTTCAGGCTCATCCAGACTTTCAGTGCCCGGAATCCTCGCGACATCTGCGGGCCGATTTCGTAGTAATCCGGCCCCTCGTAGGGCGTTCGTCTCGTCCCTTCCAGATAGGAGGCGGACATCGCGAACGATTCGGCCATCTTCGACTCGTCCTGTATGAGGATGCACCCGCACTCGTAGGGGATGTACAGCCACTTGTGCGGGTCCAGTGTAACCGAGTCTGCACGTTCGAGTCCGGCGTACTGTGTCCGCTTCTCCGGGAGAACCGCCCCGAACGCACCGCACGCACCGTCGGCGTGGAACCAGAGGTCACGGTCCTCACAGACCGTCGCAATCTCCTCCAACGGGTCGATAGCGCCGACGTTGATAGAGCCGACCTGCCCGATGACGCAGAAGGGAACGTCGCCGTCGGCCTCGTCTCGCTCCAGTTGTTCGACGAGCGCGTCGACGTTCATCGTGAAATCGTCGTCGCTGGGGACGAGTCGAACCGCGTCGTTGCCAAGTCCGAGCAGTTCCGCGACGCGATAGATAGACGTGTGTCCCTCGTGGTCGGCCATATAGAGCGTAAACTGGCCGGAGCGGTCAGAAGACTGGAGGCCACCGGACTTCGTATCGTATTCCGCTTTCGCTCGGAGACCGGTGAGAATCCCCGTGAGGTTCGCCATCGTCCCGCCGCTCGTGAACAAACCGCCACAGTCGACGGGATAGTCGATCATCTCGGCAATCCACTCGATTGTCTGGCGTTCGATTTCCGTCGCGGACGGTGCGGCTTTCCACCCCCCTGAGTTCATGTTGACGGAGGCAGCGAGCGCGTCCGCAAGGGCACCCATCGGCATTCCGGACCCATTGACGAACCCAAAGTACCGAGGAGAACCCAGATGGGTTGCGTTCGGAAGCACCCGGTCGGGCCACTCATCCAGTATGTCGGCAGGGTCCTGCCCATGCTCCGGGAGTGGGTCGTCGAACACCGCTTCGATTTCCTCCTGTGGCTTTCCCGGGAAGACCGGACGGTCGTCTATGCTGTCGAGGTACTCCGCGATAATCTCGACCATCTGATAGCCTAACTCCCGGAACTCATCCGGGTCGAGGTCGGACGTGTCGAACTCTTTTGATGATGCCATGGTTGTCATACGACAGCATTTGACATAGTATTTTTATCCACGGTGGAAGTGACACTAGTGTTACTAGGTGGTATCGATGGAACGAGTGGTGCGAGCACACCGAAATCGGCGGTTTAGGCCGGAATCCGTCGGCCTATTAATATGTCGCCCATTTCACGAGACGATGAATTTCGAAGAGGTCGCCACGACCCGCCGTTCGCTCCACGAGTACGCAGACGAACCAATCGACGACGAGACGCTCGAAACGATATTCGAGACGGCCATTCAGGCCCCGTCGAGTTACAATCTCCAGCCGTGGGAGTTCGTCGTCCTGCGCGAAGACGAGACGCAGAAAGCCCTCCGCGAGGCCGCCTACGACCAGGAACACGTCACTGGTGCCGCCGCCTCGGTCATCATTCTCGGCAACAAGGACCCCGAAGCCCACGCCCAGACTATCGCCGACGACATGCTCGAAAAGGGCTACCTGCCGAACGAAGAAGTCCGCGACGGCATCCTCGAAAACATCGCCGGGATGGCTGACCTCCCCGAACAGGAACGCCGCGTCTGGACCGTCCGTTCGACGTCGCTGGTCGCGATGTCGCTCATGCACGCCGCGTGGAGCGAGGGCGTCGCCACCTGCCCCATCGGTGGCTTCGACCACGACGCCGTTCTCGACGCGTTCGACATCGACGGCGACCAGTACGAACCCGTAATGCTTCTGACGATGGGCATCCCCACCGACGACGCCGCCGAATTGCAGGCGGAGCGTAAGTACCGTCGCCCCGTGGACGAAGTCGTTCACTTCGAGGAGTTCGCGCCGGAGCAGTCGTCCGAACCGGCTCCTGCGGACGACTGAGACGGGTAGTTTCAACAGTTTGACTCGACGATTCGACTGTTTCACTGCTTCGTTTGCGACGTCTCTCTCGCCTACTCTTGGCTCCGAACGATAATTCATAGATTTATCATAGATGAGGAAGTACGGGGGAGTATGCCAATCATGTCGAGTGATGACTTCTCGATACACGCCGACGAGTGTGATAGCGTCGGCGGTGGGATGTCTATCTCCGACCTTCCCGACGAGGTGACCTCCATCGACGATTTGGACTGTGAGTGTTGGAGCGAGTTCGAGTCTCTCGAAGATATCGAGTGACCCGCGACGCGAGTGGTCCGCCAGAATACTCCGTTTCTCGGTGTTAGAGGCGCTTATTTCGGCGTTAGAGACTCTGTTTTTCGGCCTTAGAAGATGTTCGCCTGTCGGTAGACGCTGATTCCCTCGTCGGTGAGTTCGTACGGTTTCGTCTCCCGTGAGTGATTCGCATCGCGAATCTTCTGAATCTCGATTGCGAGTCGCGTCTCGCGGAAGTCGTCGGGGCGGACGTACTGGAGGACGAACACGGCATCTGCGAGGTACTCGACTAACCCATGTCGTGACGTGTGTGGATTCTCCCGGTCTGCTTCGGAGGTGAGCATCGTCGTCACACCGGCATCTTTCAACGAGCGGGCGAAGTCGAACACCTCGCTTCGGCGCTTCGAGGGATGGTCGTACATCATTTCGAGAAGCGACACCGAGTCGAGGACGAGCCTATCGGCACCGAACTCCTCGACCAGTCGCGGGAGGTCGTTTCGAATGCTCGTGAGGCTGTTTGCCATCTCGACTGGGTCCATGTCGACGACAGAGAGTCGCTCCTTGTCTTCGTATCCCGTGAAGTCCCATCCCTTCTCGTCGGCCGTATCGAGGATGCGCTCTCGGCTCTCTTCGAGGGTGATGTAGACACCGCTGCCGCCGTTTTTGAGCGTCTCGTGGAGGAACTGCAGACCGAACGTCGTCTTCCCGGTCCCGGCACTCCCGATTGCGACCATGAGCGACCGCTTCGGCACGCCGCCGAGAATCATGTCGTCGAGGCCGCTGATTCCGATGTCGACTCGGTCGATGTCGGATTCGAAGTCCTCGTCGTCGAACGACGCAGGTTCCGGTCCGCCAACACCACCGCCACCGCCGCCACCGAATCCAAAGCCAGCGCCCGGGCCGCCCGACTCGCCGCCGTCGAGTCCGCCTCCCATCGTGTCCGGAGACGGTGCGTTCTCGAAGGCGGTTGCGAAGTCCGTCCCGAAGGGGTCGTCGTCGGGAGCGCCACCACTGTTTCCGAACGCATCCGGGTCGAAGTCCGGCGTCGGTTCGGTAGCGTCAGCGCCGGGGGCGACTTCAGAATCGTCGGCTACGTCCGCTGTGTCGTCCTCGTCCGCACCGTCTGCGTCGTCCACGTCGCTGACATCAGACTGCTCGTCGGCCTCGCGGAGTGCTCGCTCGAACCAGTCGTCGTCGCTCACGGGAACCACCAACCAGTGTTCGGACGAACGACTGCCGTCGCTGCCATCACCGAAACGTGGGCAGCGGACGTGATGAACGTTTCCCGTGTCAGGAACGAACGTGACGGTGGGCTTTTGACCGGGGCCATCGAACCGCGGGCTATGAACGTCGGCATCGTCGCGCAGAAGGGGAACAGTCGGGCCGCGTATCTCGCGGCCGACATGCGCGAGGCGCTCGCGGCCGTCGATGCCGAGGCACTGGTCGACGACGCGACGGCCGAACAGCTCGGTATCGATGGCATCCCTGTCGAGGAGTTCTGCGACTGCGACCTCGTGGTGAGTATCGGCGGCGACGGCACGTTCCTCTACGCCGCCCGCGGTGCGGACGGCGTCCCGATTCTCGGCGTCAACCTCGGCGAAGTGGGCTTTCTCAACGCCGTCTCGCCTGACGACGCCATCGACACCATCCTCGACGTGGTTGCCGCACTCCGCAACGGTGACCCATCGATTCGGGAGGTCCCACGCATCGTCGCCAGCGGTGACGACTGGGTGATAGACCCCTCGATGAACGAAGTCGTCGTCCACGGCCCCCGACGCGGTCACGGCGGCGGTGCAGGCGTCGAGGTTCGCGTCGACGGCTCGCTGTACTCCGGCGGCCACGCCGACGGCGTCCTCGTTACGACACCTGCGGGAAGCACGGCCTACAACCTCAGCGAAGGCGGCCCGCTCGTCCACCCCGGCGTCGAGGGACTGGTCGTCACGGAGATGGCCGCCAGCGAAGGAATGCCCTCGCTCGTCGTCCCGCTCGACGCCACGGTGACGGTCACGGTCACAGACGCCGATTCGGCCGTGGTCGTCGGCGACGGTCGGACGCGACGGACCATCGAACCCCCAATCGAAGTCAGTATCGAGCGGTCCGACTCGCCGGTTCGACTCGCCGGGCCAACCTCGGACTTCTTCGAAGCCCTCGGAAAACTCGATTAGAAAACGTTCGCGCGGCTCGTCGCCGCCGACGCATCGACGACTCGCCTAGTCGGCGGGTTCCGCCCGCGGAACCGTTCCCCAGTCGATATCGACGAGCGTGTTCGGCGGTTCGCGGAGGCCGGGGCGCGAGACGATTTCGAAGGTTCGATTTTCGGTTCCCGGCGTGAAGAGCGCGCGAACGAGAACGTTCGCAACGTCCGCGCGAGGGATACTGCCGCAGACCGAGTCGCCACCCTCGCCGACGAGCACTTCGTTCGTCGCGGGCGAGTCGGTCAGCGCGCCGGGTCTGACGATTGTGTGGGATATCGGCGACTCTCTGAGGTGTTCTTCGCTCCGTTCTTTGGCCGAGAGGACGCCGCCAGCGGTGAGAATCGCACGAATCGAGAGCGGAAGGCCGCCCTTGGAGTCACCGACGCCGATAGAAGACATGAGAACGAACCGCTGGACGCCCGCAGCGGCCGCCGCATCGACGAGGTTGACGAGTCCCGCACCGTCGACGAGTTCACCGCGGATATCCCCGAGGCGAAGCGAGGCCCCGGCCGTCGAGATGATAGCGTCGACATCCGCCACCGCCCGCAACGCGTCGGCGGAGTCCAGAAGGTCACCCACCGCGACTTCGTCGGCCCCCTGTGCTCGAAGCGCGTCCGCCGCGTCCGCATCGCGGGTGAGCGCCCGCACGACGAACGGCGTCTCGGCCAGCGCCGCGACGACATGTGTTCCTGTCTTCCCCGTCGCTCCCACGACGAGGACGCGTCCGTCAGTGCGTGTCATACACGCACGTCGCGTCGAAGCTCAATAACCTTCGTGAACGCGTCAAAAACGTTCGCGACCGAATCCAACGTCGAGGGACTCCGGCCCAGTGACCCTCGAATCTGTGTGAAAAATCAGTAGTCAGGTGTGGGTGCGAATCGCGGTCAGTCGTCGTGCTGAGAGCGGTTCCCCCAGTCGGGAGAGCGCTTACTTGCCCCAGTCGGCGACGACGCGCGGGCGCTCGGAGACGGGTTCGACGTCGATTGGTTCGTCGGCCGAGGCGCGCGCTTCGAGCGCACCCTTGGCGGACGCGAGCGTCGAGAAGTAGCTCACGTCTTCTTCGACACAGTTGATGAGCAGGTCGCGGTTCCGCGAGACGACGAAGTCGATTTCACCTTCGCGGAGGGCGGCGAGCATGTCGTCGCCGTCGAAGTCGTCGGGCGTGTGTACGTCGTAGTACTCGGCGAAGTGGGCGAGGAGTTCCTGTCCCGCCTCGCTGTCGGCGTCGGGGAACTCGGAGGCCGAGAGGTCCACGAGGGCGGTTCCGGCGTCGGGCACGGCGTCGCCAGCGGCGGCCTGTGCCTTCTCGTAGGCCTTGCCGAACGTGGTCGCGGTACCCATGACCTCACCCGTGGATTTCATCTCTGGGCCGAGGCGCGGGTCCGAACCCGGCAGGCGGTCGAACGGAAGGACGACTTCCTTGACCGAGACCTGCTCGGGAATCTGCTCGCTCACACCGAGTTCGTCGAGCGTCTGGCCAGCCATGACCTTCGCAGCGAGTTTGGCAATCGGGACGCCCGTCGCCTTCGAGACGAACGGGACGGTGCGGGAGGAACGCGGGTTGGCTTCGAGGACGTACACGTCGCTCGACCCGTCTTCGTTCTCCTTGACCGCCAGTTGGACGTTCATCAGGCCGACCGTGTCGAGGGCTTTTGCGATGTCTTCTGTGACCTTGCGGACACGCTTCATGGTCTCCTCGTCGAGCGAGCGCGGCGGAATCATACACGCGGAGTCGCCGGAGTGGACACCAGCGGCCTCGACGTGTTCCATCACGCCGCCGATGAGGACGTTTTCGCCGTCCGAGACGGCGTCCACGTCGAGTTCGACGCCGTCGGCGAGGAACTCGTCGATGAGGATGGGCTTGTCGGGCGAGACGCGAACTGCTTCCTCGATGTACTCACAGAGTTCGTCGTCGGAGTGGACTACATCCATCGCGCGGCCGCCGAGGACGTACGACGGGCGGACGAGGACGGGGTAGCCGATGTCGTTTGCGAGTTCGAGTGCCTCTTCCTCGCTCGTCGCGGAGCCACCCTCCGGTTGGAGGATGCCGAGGTCGTCCATCAGACGGTTGAAGCGGTCACGGTCCTCGGCGAGGTCCATCGCGTCCACGGTGGTGCCGAGAACCTCGCAGTCGAGGCCGCGGCGCTTGAGTTCGGATTCGAGCGGGTGACCGATGTTGACCGAGGTCTGCCCGCCGAACTGGACCATGACGCCGTCGGCGTCGATGGCCTCGATGACGTCGGCGACTTCCTCGGCCGTGATGGGTTCGAAAAAGAGGCCGTCGGAGGTGTCGTAGTCGGTCGAGACCGTCTCGGGGTTGTTGTTGACGACGTGCGCGTCGATGCCCATCTCACGGAGGGCCTGTACCGCGTGGACCGAACAGTAGTCGAATTCGACACCCTGTCCGATGCGAATCGGGCCGCCACCGACCACGACGATGCTTTCGAGGTCGCGGTCGACGCGAAGTTCCTCACCGGCGGCCGCGCCCTTGAGCGGTCCGCTGAAGAACTCCGGCTTGCGCGAGGAGTAGTAGTACGGCGTCTGTGCAGCGAACTCACCGGCGCAGGTGTCGACCTGCTTGTACGTGCGACCGGGGACTTCCTGTTCGACTTCGTCGACGGTCGCGCCGGTCGTCGCCGCGATGCTGGCGTTCGTGTGGCCGACAGTCGCCGCCTCGGTGAAGTTACCTTCCGACGCTGCCTCGACCGCTTCGACGACGCGGCCGAAGCGCTCGACGTACCACTCTTTCATGCCGGTCATCTCGACGACATCCTCGGCCGTGTAGCCGCGTTCGAACGCCTCGAAGATGGCGTACGGGCGGTCAGGCGACGGTTGTTCGAGGAATTCGGCTTCGAGTTCGTCGTCCGAGATTTCCTCCCAGTCGGGTGCCGGTTCGTACTCGGTGGAACGAAGCGCCTTGAGGAAGGACTCCTCGAAGGTCCGGCCGATTGCCATCGCCTCGCCCGTGGACTTCATCGCAGTCGAGAGCGTGAAGTCCACGTTGTCGAACTTGTCCTTGGGCCACCGCGGAATCTTCGTCACCACGTAGTCGATAGCGGGTTCGAACGCGGCGGTGGTCTCGCCGGTAATCTCGTTGGTAATCTCGTGGAGGCGCTTGCCGAGTGCGACCTTCGCAGTCACGCGAGCGATTGGGTATCCGGTCGCCTTCGAGGCGAGTGCGGAGGAGCGGGAGACACGGGGGTTCACTTCGACGACACGGTACTCGCCGCCCGGGGTCCCGTCGTCGTGCCACGCGAACTGGATGTTACAGCCACCCTGAATCCCGAGTTCACGAATGACTTCGAGCGCGGCGTCGCGCATCTCCTGGTGTCCCTCGTCGGGGATAACCTGCGACGGCGTGACGACCATCGACTCGCCGGTGTGGATACCCATCGGGTCGATGTTTTCCATGTTACAGATGATGATACACGAATCGTCGGCGTCGCGCATCACCTCGTATTCGAGTTCGACCCACCCGGAGATGGACTCCGTGATGAGCACCTCGCTGTTGCGCGAGAGGCGCAGTCCCTTGCGGACGCGGGCGACGAGTTCGTCCATCTCGTGGACGACGCCAGACCCGGACCCGCCGAGGGTGTAGGTCGTGCGGGCGATGACGGGGAGGCCGCCGACTTCGTCGACGGCGTCCTCGACGCGCCCTTCGAGGTCGTCTTCGGTGATGTTCGAGACCTTCTCACCGTCTTCCAGTGAGATGGTCGTCGAACGCGGAACGGGCTGTCCAATCTTCTCCATCCGCTGGCGGAACAGGTCCCGGTCCTCGGTCGCATAAATCGTGTCCAGCGGCGTCCCCATGATATCGACGTCGAACTCGTCGAGGACGCCTTCTTCTGCCAACTCCGCGGTGACGTTCAGTCCCGTCTGGCCACCCAGTCCGGCGATGACGCCGTCGGGGCGTTCCTTCCGAATAATCTCGGCGATGGCTTCGGTCGTGATAGGCTCGATGTAGACCTTGTCAGCCATCTCCGGGTCCGTCATAATCGTCGCCGGGTTGGAGTTGACGAGGACAACTCGCGCGCCTTCTTCTCGGAGCGCGCGGCAGGCCTGCGCGCCGGAGTAGTCGAATTCCGCCGCTTGTCCAATCTGGATTGGGCCACTTCCGATGAGCAGAATCGTCCGGTCCTCTGTGTCCGGTTGAGTCCCGGTTACGGTGTCCTCGTCAGTCATCGTCGCAATCCAATCCGCACATCGTAATAAGTCCGGCGAAAAATTACGAGGTCCGAAACTCGATTGCGAATTTCGAAATACTTGCCGAGCGACGGTAGACCGCCCGGGGAAGGCTTTTGAGGGGTTTGCGAGAACACTCTCAGCATGCCCAACGTGTTCACGACTCCCCCGCCGCTCGAACCGGGTGGTCGCATCGCTGTCGCGGCTCCCTCGCGGCCAATCGACGAGTCCATGCTGGACCGCGCGTGCGACCGCCTCCGGGAGACGTTCGACCTCGACCCGGTCGTCTTCGAGACGGCGCGAAAGGACTGGGAGTGGATTCGAGACAATCCGCAGGCGCGCGCGGAGGAAATCATGAACGCCTTCGAGGACCCGACGATACGCGGCATCATCGCGGCGACGGGCGGCGACGACCAGATACGGGTCTTGAAGCACCTCGACCCGGACCGGTTGACCGCGTCGCCGACGCGATTTTTCGGATACAGCGACAACGACAATCTACGACTGTATCTATGGAACCACGGCATCGTCAGTTACGGCGCGACGCTTCACCCGACGCTGACCGTCGATTCCGAGATTCACCCGTACCTCGAACGCTACCTCCGGCGGGCGTTCTTCCAGTCGTCTGTCGGCGTGGTCGAACCGGCCCCCGAGTGGACCGACGACTGGTTCGACTTCGACACCGAAGAAAAGCGCGAGTGGCACGAAAACCCCGGTCGGACGTGGCACGGCGAAAAGCACGTGACGGGTCGCCTCTGGGGTGGAAACTTCAGTATCGTCAAGTGGCACCTCCAGACGAACCGCTACCTTCCGGACCCAGACGACCTCGACGGGGCGATTCTGGCGCTCGAAACGTCCGAAGACGTGCCGCTTCCCCGCGAGGTTCGCTACACCCTGCGCTGCATGGGCGAACGCGGCCTCCTCGAACGATTTGACGGTCTCGTGATGGGCCGACCGCGGACGTACTCGCCCGGACTGGAGTGGGAACCACCGTCCGACTACGGTGAACAACTCCGCGAGGAGGTGTTGGGCGTCCTCGACGAGTACAATCCTGACGCGACCACCGTCTTCGACGTGGAGTTCGGCCACGCCGACCCGAACGTCCCGCTCCCGCTCGGGTCGAAGGCAACGCTCGACCCGGAAATCGGCCGAATTCGGTTCGAGTAGGGCGCGACTCATCTCTGTCTGATTTTTGTCTGTTCCCCTCGGCGTATCAGCATCGCGCCATCAGAAAATCTATTACTTAGTGATATCACTAATTTATATGGCGCACACACAGCTCCAGCACGCACGCGAGGGTACCATTACCCCGGCGATGGAACGGGTCGCCGAACGCGAGAACCGGTCCCCGGAGTTCGTTCGCGAGCAGGTCGCATCGGGACAGGCGGTCATCCCGAGCAACCACAACCACGACTCGCTCGACCCGATGATTATCGGGCGAGAGTTCTCCACCAAAGTCAACGCCAACATCGGAAACAGCGAGGAGACGAGCAACCTCGAAGGTGAACTCGAAAAGCTCCACACGGCAGTCCACTACGGAGCGGACACGGTGATGGACCTCTCGACCGGGTCGAATCTCGACGAGATTCGCGAGGCGAACGTGGAGTACTCGCCCGTGCCTGTTGGAACGGTCCCGATTTACGAGGCCGTCAAGCAGGCTGGAAGCCCGGCCGACCTCACCCGCGAACTGCTCGTGGATGTCATCGAGAAACAGGCCAAGCAGGGCGTCGATTACATGACGATTCACGCGGGCGTGCTGATGGAACACCTGCCGCTCACCGACGGTCGGAAGACGGGAATCGTCTCGCGCGGCGGGTCGATTCTTGCCCAGTGGATGGAAGAAAACGGGATGCAGAACCCGCTGTACGTAGCGTTCGAGGAGATATGCGACATCTTCGCCGAGTACGACGTGACCTTTTCGCTCGGCGACGGACTCCGCCCCGGATGTGTCGCCGACGCGGGCGACGACGCGCAGTACGCCGAACTGGACACGCTCGGTGAACTCACCCGGACCGCGTGGGACTACGGCGTTCAGGTGATGGTCGAAGGACCCGGCCACGTTCCGATGGACCAGGTTGCAGAGAACGTCGAGAAACAGCAGGAGGTCTGTGACGGCGCGCCCTTCTACGTCCTCGGCCCGCTCGTCACCGACGTTGCGCCCGGCTACGACCACATCACGAGCGCCATCGGCGCGACCGAAGCAGGTCGAGCGGGTGCCGCGATGCTGTGTTACGTCACGCCGAAAGAACACCTCGGCCTGCCCGAGAAAGCGGACGTTCGCGAAGGGCTGGCCGCATACCGAATCGCTGCGCACGCCGCCGACGTTGCGAACGACCTGCCCGGCGCGCGCGACTGGGACGACGCTCTCTCCGAGGCGCGCTACGAATTCGACTGGCGGCGACAGTTCGACCTCGCGCTCGACCCCGAGCGCGCGCGAAGCTATCACGACAAGACGCTCCCCGGCGACAACTACAAAGAAGCGCGCTTCTGTTCGATGTGCGGCGTCGAGTTCTGCTCGATGCGTATCGACCAGGACGCGCGCGACGCTGACGGCGAGATGACCGCCATCGAAGACGAGACGGACCTCGACGCGTCGCCCGCGGCGGAGACGAACCTCCCACCGGTCGGCACCCACGACACGAGTCGAATTCCCGAGGAAATCGAAATCGACGGCGTCACCTTCACGCCGGAATCGTCGCACGCGGACGACTAACCGGTCGCGTTCCGTCGCGTCGTCTGGAACTTAGGCGTACGGTCCGGGGTCTAAGTCGCGCTGGGCGCGGTACTGCTCGACGAACTCGCTGACGTCGAACTGGAGCATCTTTTCTTCGAACTCGGTGATTGCGCTCTCGTCGGAGGCGTGGCTCACGGCGTGTTCCATGAGCTCGACGACGAGTTCGACGATTATCTCGTGGAGGCGGCGCGAGTCGAAGTCGGTCACCCAGACGATACCAGCACCGACTTCGCCGTCGTCGGACACGTCCTCGGAGACGACCGCTTCGGGGAACTCTTCGAGGACGATACCCATGAGGTGGGCCGTGCCGAACTCCGGCATATCCTCGCTCGTCGTCTCGATGGTTCCTTGCAGTACCTCGACGAGGAGCTCGGGGAGGAATCGGTCTGCCGGGTGGACGTCCATGACGACGGCGTGGGCGTCGCCACAGGGGCAGTCGAACTCTCGCTTCCCGAGGTCGAGTTCCCGAACGCGTTTCTGTTCGCCGCAGGGGAGGTCGAGGACCGCCCCGCGTCCGCCGGGGACGCGCGGATCAGACATACCGGGGGATTACGGTCCTCGGTGTTTAAACGTCGCGTTCTGCGGAGTTGGATGCATCCGTAAGGAATGAGGGTGTGTCCGTGGTGTGAGGATGCGTCCGTGAGGATGCATCCGCGAAGAATGAGCCCGTGAAGAACGAGTGTGTGGTCAGCGGCGGCCCGAAACGTAGAGGATGGGGCCGACGATGAGCAGCGTGACGCCGAGGAACAGGTAGTGCGGCTTGGCGATGGCAACCGGGGTCAGGAGGAAGATGAGCCCGAACACGATGGTGTTGATGCCAAGTACACGCCGGGACTTCAGCGGCAGTGCCCCTACGGTTGACAGGATGAACACGAGCAGCAGCGCCTGCCCAATGTTGTAATTGAGCAGAAAGCTGTCGATGAGCTGAAGGGGAAGCATTCTTGTTTTCTCGGTCGGTTCGAATCGACTATCAAAGTTCCGTTATCGACGTTCGTTCTGAGTGGCCTGTCCCACGATATGGTGGGTGGTGTCGGAGCGCCCACCCCGTCGGAGCAGTCTCAGTGCTTCTGGTCGTCAGGACCGGAGATTTCGAGCGGGCGAATCCACCCGTACCAGACGACGAAAATCATCCCTGCGTACCCGAGGACGAACACGACCATCCCGAGGTCGTTGTATCCAGCCTCCCCGAGCAGTCGGCGCAGCACGCCCGGAACGACGATACCGACAGTCACGACTGCGATGAGGAGGAGTCGACCTCGGGTGAACCACGACCCCTGTGTCTCGCTCATGCCTTCGCGTCGGGGACGCGACGACGTGAATCGCACGGTTCTCCGACACCACCGCTGGAAGTGACCTCGCTGCCGCGGGGGTCATCGAAACCACCCGACTGCGTCCCGCTCACCCCCCGTTCCCGACCTAAAGTATATACCGGCCGCCGACGCAGCGGTGGCATGCATCTTCGCCCCCTTCCAGAGGCACACGAAGCGCGGTACGACAAGCTACTCCGCTACGCCTTCCGGGCCGAAGATGGCCCGGACTGGGAGGAGTCCGATCGCACTGACCCCGACATCAACCACCCTCGTGGCTACTACGACGCACCTCCCGACGCCGCGGACGAGTCGCTCTCGGAGTCGGACCTCGTGACCGTCTGCGCGTTCTACGACTTCACGGCGCGCGTCCGCGGCGAGTGGCACCCGCTGCCGGGACTCTCGGCGGTCGCCTCCCCGCCGGAATCGCGCCGTCAGGGTCACGTGGCCGCGATGATAGAAGAGTTGCTCGTGGAGTTCCGCGAGTCTGGCCGGTACCTCTCGGCGCTCTGGCCGTTCGAGTACGAGTTCTACCGTCGACTCGGGTGGGTGAAGGCCAACAACTCCGCGATGACGACAGTCCCGGCCGACGAACTCGACGGCGTTGTCCCCGACGCGAGCGGGCAGTTCGTCCGCCTCGGCCCCGACGACTGGGTGCGAGTCGACAGCGTCTACGCGAAGGCGGCGACGGAGGACTTGGCCCTCGACCGGACCGAGGGCTTCTGGCGACATCGCGTCCTGAGTGGGTCGACATCCGACCCGTACGTCTACGGATGGGAGCGCGACGGCGACCTGCGCGGGTACCTCATCTACCGGATGGAAGGCAACTTCAAAGACCGGACGATGCTCGTCGACGAACTCGTCGCCGTCGATGCCGAAGCGCGAGGGCATCTCCTGCGGTTCGTCCGCGACCACGACTCGCAGATTACCGAGGCAAAGTTCGGAGGAGAACACGAATCGACGCGCCTTATCGACGACCTGACCGACCCGCGCGCCGCGACAGTCGAGATACAACCCGGGCCGATGGTCCGTATCGTCGACGTCGAAGCGGCACTCGAAGCCGTCTCCCTCCCGGCCGACGCCGCGTGTGAATTCGTCGTCGACGTGTCTGACGCCCGCTGTCCGTGGAACGACGACACGTTCCGAGTCACCATCGCAGCGGGCGAGGCGACCGTCGAGCGGACAGATGCCACCCCAAACGCGACGGCCGATATTGGTGGTCTCTCGCACCTGCTCGTCGGGACCCGGCCGGTCGAAGAAGTCGAACGAACTGACGCGCTGACCCTCCACGACGACGCGACCCGCGACGCACTCGCCGACGCGTTCCCGGAGCGCGACTGCTTCCTCCGCGAAGGGTTCTGAGGGCGTTCGCGCCCCGTCCCGACTTCGCTCACCTCACTCCCTTGGGGAGTCTGGCGGTTCGACCCACACAGGTCCGACCCATGCAGACCCCAGGAACTCGCAGTGTCTCGGGACCTGCGTCACGCGAAGGTAGTACACGTCCGCCCCGGACCACCGCTCCGCGTCCCAGTCCATTCCCCTGACTGGGTCGTCGTCCGTCCACGAGGCGGCCGTCGTGTACGTCGAAAGCGGTGCATCGGGGTCCGCGGTGAGCGCCTGCGTGCGCCACACGTCGCCGTTCTTGACGACCTCCACACGTTCGAGCGGAGCGGTCCCCGCCACCTCGACGGCGACTTCTCGGGCTTCGTCGCGGGCATCGAGTCGGACCGTGCTGTCGTTTTCGCCGGGTGAGACGCCCGCAACGGAGATATCGGCGAGGATACGGTGCGGCTGTGACGTTCCGTAGACGCGGCGCGACCGGAGACAGTCGAAGATAGCCTCACGAGTCAACTCGGGTGCGCGGAAGGCGGTGAGACCGCCCGGATAGCTCCGTTCGTTCCAGATGCGCCAGATGTTCGCCCATCCGACGCCGTCTCTGAGCCATTCGACGGCCGATGGAAGGTGTGGGTCGGCATGGATGAGCGAGTGGCCCGGGTGCGGTCCGTGGTAGTCCGCCCCCGCAATCACTCCCACGCGGTACCCCATCGAAAGCGCGTCGCGGACGTGGTGGCCCGGTTCGGAAATCTCGCCGCGACCCATCGCCAGTGGGAAGCGGTTGCCCTCGTCGCCGGGGAGTTCGCCGGACCCCCACTGCGAGTACACTTCGACGAGCGGCGCGAGTTCGTCGTCGTAGTCGACCGCGGAGAAGTCGAAGGGGTACATCGCCTCGGTCGGATGGTGCGGTATCGTCACGACTCGCGAGTCGTGCGTCGTTTCGAACTCGCGGAGGCGGTCCCAGAGCTTTTCGTAGGTGTTCGTCGTCCCAGTCCGCGAGTCGAAGAGGATGGCGTCGTCGCTGTCTTCGAAGTAGACGTTGATGTGACCGCCGCAGTTCGGTTGCTTGGTCCACTCGTAGCCGACGAGCGTGACGAACTCGCCGGAGTCGTCGAATCGGTCCGCAACCCGGCGCAACCGCTCGAAGAACCACGTATGCATGAGTGCGCGCTGGAGCGTCGGCGGGATGAAAAATCCCATCGTGTCGTGGTCGGTGTACGCCACCACGTCGAGTGCCATCACGTCGCGGCCGAAGCGATAGCCCCGCGAGGGGTATCCGGTCCCATCGGAGAGGCGCGAGTGGAGATGGATATCCCCCCAGTAGATGCGCTCGGACGGGGCGTCGGCGGTGACGGACACTGGATTCGAGACGAATCGTTCGTCGACGCCGGGTCGTGAAAACGTAAGATAGTGGGTCCCGGGCGTCTCGAAGGTGACTGCGTTGCTGTGGGTGACGTATCCATCATCCCGACCAGCGAACGAGACGCGTGCAGGGTGTGTCGTGTCGGAGTCGGTCGCAGCGACGCGCAGGTCGCCGTCGTACCCGTCGTGGAGTCGCTCGTACTCGTCCCACACCTGAACCGTCAGGTCGAGGGATTCGCCCACCGCGGCCGTCGAGGGCAGGGTGGCGTGGACGCGGTCGAACGACCCGGTTCGACTGGCCCACAGACCGCGAACCGACGGCCGTCGCTCGGCGAAGATATGCGCGGTCTCCGCGAACTTCGTGAGGGTGTCGTCGAACATGCCAGTAGCTACGGGTGGTGTTCCCAAGAATCAGGTGGCGAATGCGGCGAATCGACAGACTCGCCGGTCGACAGGAGAAAACGTGCTCGCCGCGAAAGGAGTCTGTCGCGGCGAGTGAGGTTGATGTTGACCGCATCAAGAGCGGTCGGGGCCGGGGGGAGGGTTCCGAACCTGTTTAGTCGCCCGGGGTGTTGCCGCGCTGGTAGCGACCGACCATCTTCCACATCGCCTCGTTCAGGTCGTCACCATCGGCAGCGGACTGGAGCTGTCGGTACAGGTGTTCGGAAACATCGATGGTAGGCATCACCAGTTCGTATGTCGTGTGTGGCTTTAATACTACTGGAATACAGAACTGAGTAAATTTGGGTGGGTTCCGGTTCGGTGCTCTTCGATAATCGAGAGACAAAGCGCCATTTTCCGTGAGACGGGACTGAACGAAATGGTGACTTTGTGAGATGACCACATGTCAGTTCGTGCAAGATGTTCTGCCGGATGCCTGTGAGTGGATGTCGGCCCGACTCGTTCGAGAACGAAGCGGTGTTAGTGTTCAACCATTCTCTATTTCGGGGAAAATGATATGTTATCACGCAACAATGTTTGGGTCACTAGACAACGCGCCGGAGAATAATTCGGTTCCCTCAATCACATGTCAACCCAATCCACCCATCAACAACCCAGATTCGACCGCGAACACTGGCTGACGACCATTCCTGAGTGGGAATTGACGCCGCTTCGAATTTCGTTGGTTTATCTGGTGCTCGGAACGGCAGCCCTCTTTTTCTCAGACGTGCTGTTGGTCTACTGGATTGATTCCGCTGTCCTGCTCGCCCAACTGCAGGCCGCTAAGGGTGGTCTGGAGGTGCTTCTCACCGCCGGTCTCATTTACGTGCTGACGAAGCGGAGTCGCCGCTCTCTGCAGCGAAAGAACGCGTCCCTCCGCGAGTTGAAAGGAGAGCTCACCGTTCTCCATCGGGTGTTCCGTCACAACCTCCGCAACAGCATGAACATCGTCGAAGGCTCGGCAGAAAATCTCGTCAGGGAGATTCCGGACACGGGTGAGAACGAGAATATTAATCGTATTCTCCGGCAAACCGACCGCGTCGTCAGGCTCTGCGAACACGCGTCGACAATCGAGGATTCGACGATAGTCGGCGACCAGAATCACGTCGCCATCGACCTCTCAGACCTCGTCGCGTCCACTGTCACCGAAATTCGAGACCAGCATCCCCACGTCGACATCACGACGGACGTTCCCGAAGACGTAACTGTGCAGGCGCATCCTCAGCTCGAAACCGCGCTTCGGGAAGCGATTTCGAACGCACACCAGCACGCCGACACCGACTCACCGCAGGTCGAAGTGGTAGCCGACCGGGACCGTGAAGACGTAGTACTTCACGTCGTCGACAACGGACCCGGAATTCCGGACATCGAATACGAGGCGTTAGAGACCGATGGGAAGGCGTCGCTCACACACGGAGCGGGCCTCGGAATCTGGATGATGAACTGGGTGCTCCGGCAATCAGGCGGCGCACTTCGATTCAGGCCTTCGTCTTCCGGCGGCCACGTGGTGTTTGTGCTGCAGGCTAATTCGAGCTGATGGTGATAGCGGAGTACTGCCGAATCGGGACGCTTCGGAGGCGACGCTAATCGTTGGCTGAGTGGACTACCGACCGGAGTGCGGTCGAACTCACCGAGACAGAACGCTCTTCGGAGCGTAGTTATCCGCAGAAGTTGGGTGGCCGGGGAGTTTGAGCCCCTAACTCTCATCGGCAACGAATCGTTACCGATGGGAGTGGGCCAACGCGGATTTGAACCGCGGGCCTCCCGGTTATCAGCCGAGCGCTCAACCTGACTGAGCTATTGGCCCAGGTAAGCGCATTCACTCGTTGTGCGCTGTTGATTTTAAGACTTTCTTTTCGAGGCAGCGTTGGTGCGTGTTAGTGAATGCCGCCGTCGTCGGGCGATTCGCTCGGTTTTAGCAGTGACTATTCGCGCCAGTGAACGGCTGTAAACCGAGAGAACAACGAGATTCGGAGACCGACAACCGGAAAACGTGACAATAGGGCGTCTTATTCGGAGTCGTCGCCGCCGAAGCGGTACGAGTTGGGGTCTGCGTCGTAGACGTCCTCGCCGCTCGAGCCTTCCTGCGGGAACCCGGTCGTCCACACCGTGCCGGAGACGAAGCCGTCGGCCCGTTTGTCGAGGTACGGCTTGACGACGAGCCGCTTGAGCACCTCACGGATGGGATAGCGCGTCACCGGGATGGCGATGAGGAAGCCAATAGTGTCGGTGACGAGGCCGGGCGTCAGGAGGAACGCGCCCGCCGCAATGAGCAGGCCGCCGTCCATGAGTTCGTTTGTCGGCAGGTCACCCTTCGCGAACTTCGACTGGAGGTTCCGCAGGGTGTGTCGGCCTTCGGCGCGGACGATGAGCATCCCGACCAAGCCGGTCAGAACGACGAGTGCGACGGTGGGAACGAGGTTGATGTACTGCGCGACGACCACGAGAAGCAAGGCGTCGGAGAGAGGGATGAGGAGCAAGAGCGCCATGAGCGTGCGCGTTCGCATGGTCGCACCTACCGGGTCGCGGCCCATAGCCCTTTTGTCACCGGAGCGGGGCCGAGTTTCATCGGCGGCCCGCCGTGTGCCTTGCCACCTCGAAGCGCTTACCCGCGTCCACCGCGCATGGAATGACATGACCGACGAGACGCGCGTCGAGTGGCGAACGTGGGGTGCCGACGCGTTCGCCGAGGCGCAGTCGGCCGACAAGCCGATTCTGTTGTCGCTCACCGCGACGTGGTGTTCGGACTGTCACGAGATGGACGCCGAAACCTACGCGGAACCGCGCATCGCCGCGAACATCAACGACGGGTTCGTTCCGCTTCGGGTCGACGTGGACCGCCACCCACGGATTCGAGAGCGCTACAACATGGGTGGCTTCCCGTCGACGGTGTTTCTCACGCCCGACGGACGGCCGATGACGGGCACGACGTTCGTCCGACCGGACGGAATGCGACAGGTCATCGAACGCGTCCGTGAGGTGTGGGAAAAGAAGGGGCCTGACGCCGGTCGCCTGCCTCGCGCACTCGCGGGCGACCTGCCGCCGAGCGGCGAGGTGTCCGAGCGCATCGAAGAACACCTCGCGGGGCAACTGGAGGTCACCTTCGACGAGCAACACGGCGGGTGGGGCGACGCGCAGAAGTTCCCGCTGCCGCGCACCATCGAGTTCGCGCTCAAGCGCGACCGGCGGCGGGCGCTTCAGAGTCTGGACGCCGTTCGCGACGGACTCTTCGACCCCGTCGATGGCGGGTTCTTCCGCTACGCCGACGACCGGTCGTGGTCGAATCCACACCGCGAGAAGACGCTCGAATCGAACGCCGCCTTGCTGCGGGCGTTCGCGAACGGCTATCGGTACACCGGCGACGACGCCTACCGCGACCCGGCGGTCGAGACAGCGAGATTCCTCATCGACTCACTGTGGTCCGGAACCGGATTCGGTGGGAGCATGGGTCCCGCCGCGGGAACCGACTACTACCTCCTCGGTGCCGAGGGTCGGGAGAACTCGACCGGTCCGCGGACCGACTACACCGTCTACGCCGGGGGCAACGCCCTCGCGGTTGACGCACTCCTCGTCCTCGCCGGTCTCACTGACGACGAGCGTGCCCGCGAGTACGCAGAGCGGACACTGCACCGAATCGCCGAGGACCTCGTCGACCACGGGGTCGTGACGCACTTCCAGTCGGGTGGCGAGTCGGGTGAATCGCTCCTCCTCGAAGACCACGCGCGCGTCGTGTCCGCCGCCTGCCGCGCTCGGCAGGTGCTGGGAACCGACGATGGTGCTGGCGGTTCGTTCCTCGAATTCGCTCAATCGGTCGCAAACGTCGCCATCGACGAACTGTTCGACGACGGGTCGTTCCGCGACGGTCCCACAACTGGTGAGGGCCTCCTTTCGCATCCGCTCCGACCACTCGACGGGAACGCCGAGATGGCGAACGCGCTTGTCGACCTCGCGGCGTTGACCGGCGAAGACCGCTACCGCGACGTTGCCGAGGAAACAATCGGCGCATTCGCTGGTGCGTGGGACCGCATCGGCGTCCAAGTCGCCGAATTCGGCGCGGTCACCGCGCGCCTCCTGCGCGACCCGCTCGTGGTCGAAATCGGCGGCGACGTGGGGACGGACCTCCACCGAGCAGCACTTCGGGTGGCCGACCACGAGGCCATCGTCGTCCCCGAGGCCGATGTCGAACACGGGACTGCACGTGTCAGCGTGGGAGACTCAACGAAGACAGCAACCACTCCAGACGAGTTGATGCAGGCAGTCTCGTCAGTCACACCCGACGCCTAAGTGGGCCCTCTCCCAACCGGTAGAAGGTGTAAACATCCGGTTTGTTTATAACGAAGAAACGAGACAGACGGAGCATGGCGAGTCTTCGAGACCTCGGGTTGTCCGAATACGAGGCACGAGCGTACCGTGCGCTCCTTCGGACGGGGGCAACGACGGCAAAGGAACTCTCACGGGCGAGCGACGTTCCGATGGGGCGAATCTACGACGTGCTGAACAGCCTCGAACAGTACCACCTCATCCGAAGTCAGGCGGCGAGTCGGCCGAAGAAGTACGTCGCCGTCGAACCGGACACGGCGCTCGACCGACTCCTCGAAAGTAAGCGACAGGAGTTAGACGAGAAGGCAAAGCAGTATCAGGAGGTCGTCGACGAGTTGACGACCGAACTCGACGCCGCAGAACCCGTTCACGACCAGTTCTGGACGGCGGCGGTCGGAGACGACGAAACGGTCGACCTGCTTATCGAGCGGTTGGCAGCGGCCGACGAGAGCCTCGTGATGGTCGCGGGCACGCCGTCACCGCAGTTCGACCTCGGGGCGGTCGGTGACCTCGTCGTCGAGGAAATCGAGGCGGCGCTCGAACGCGGCGTCGAGGTGTCGGTTCTCATGTCTCCGGACATGGTCGATTCGCTTCCGGAGAGCGTCGGCCGACGATATATGGACCAACTGTCCGACCATCCGAAGTTCCACGTTCGGACGGCAGAGAATCTGACTGGGGTGTTCAACCTCATCGACGACGTTGAAGTCTGTATCGAGGTGCCGAACCCGCTCGACCCCGGACAGGCCTTCGCGATGATAGACCTGAAGGACCCAGACTTCGCTGCGGACCTCCGAGGAACGTTCGAGCCGCGGTGGGAGCGGGCGGTCCCGCTGGCGCTATAAGACGCGTCGATTCGGGTTAGCGCCCGAGTTCGTCGCGAAGTTGGCCCAGCGTCACTTCTCGTTCTGCGTGGGCGTTGTGCTGGTGAATCGATTCGTCGTTCGACTGCTTCATGTGGACGACGGCGTTGTCGGCGAGGTGGTCGAAGTTTTCGACGGTCATCTCGGCCATCGACCGGACGCAGTCCTCGACGAACTTCGCGTTCGCGTGTGCGTGGTACGTCATGTAGTCTTCGTCCGGTCGCTTTGCGAGATTGTAGATGCGCGCCGACATCGAGTCGCGGGCCATGTCGACGAGGTCCATGAGGTCGACATCTGGCGAGCCTTCCGTCTCGACAGTGAGCGTGGCGTGCCCGCGCTGGGAGTGACCCGGTTGCGGGACCTTCTCGAGGAACTCTTCGATGGTGTCGTCGTCGACCGCGAGGTCCTGCAGCACGTCACGGGCGCGGGAGGCAGACATTCCCTGCGAACAGGGACAGACAGTCATGCCAACGACCTCGGCACCAATCTCCTCGCGGGTGCCTTCGTCGGTGGCCGTCGCACCGGCGATAATCTTCGCGGTGCTCTGGGTCGTCAAGCCGCTCGCGGGCGTGTCCTCGCGCACGACGAGTTCGGCGGTCATCTTGACCTCCGCCGTCGACGTGTAGTCGTGTTTCGCGAGCAATCGCTCGGCCGCGTCGCCGCACATGTCTTCGACGCGGTAGGCGGGTTCGGAAACCGCGGCTTCGAGAACCTCGTCGATAACCTGCATATTGCGGCTCATGTCGATTCCCTTGCGACCGCTTGGGAGGTCGACGAACACCTCGAACTCAGCCATCAAGATGAGCGGCCGCTTGTCGTCACGGGCGATCTTGACGAGCTTCTCGACGCCTGTGACGCCGACCTGACTCAGACCGACCGTCACGTCGGGTTGAGAGGCCTGTACGTCAGGCAACTGGTGACTCATCGGGGAAGCAAAAGGACTGTCCGTGATTAGGGCTTTCGATAGGGGAACGGAACCGCCCGAGAAAACGCCAATTCAGTGGATTTTCCGTGTGAATTGACGGTCATATTGGATACTTTCCTCGGGACGAAATTGTTGGACACAATCTATTTGCTACATGCCAACATAGTCCATGCCATGAGTGCCGAAGGCCTCGAACGACAGACGCGGAGTTATCTGAGCAACAACGTCCCGCAGATTCAGGAACACGGCGGCTTCTTCGAAGTTCAAGACGTGGACGAGGAGGCCGGTGAAGTGACAGTCGCAATCGGCGGGGCGTGTTCTGGGTGTGGTATCGCACCGATGACGATGAAGGCGATACGGCACCGTCTACCGGAGGAACTCGAAGATATCTCGAAGGTGAACGTGGTTCGAGCGGGTGGACCGCGCGCCGCCGTGATGCCGACGAAGACAGAAGAGATGGAAGAGATGGACGAGTACGAAGACTACTCGCCGCCGTTCTAAGCAGACCGCAGACTCACTGTTTTTGGGCCGAGGCCGACGGCTGACGAGTGCCGTTACTCCGCAGTGGCGTTGAGAGGAATCGCCGAAACGATAGCCGAGAGCGTTCGACTCAGACCGACCGTATCAGGGCCAGTCGTCGCGACCGCCGTCGTCTTCGAAGGGGTCTTCGACTGGTTCGTCGTCGCTTGCGAGGGGCCACTCCGCGGCGTCGGCCGCCTCTTCGACCGGGAGGAACTCCCAGCCAGCGTCCTCGGCGATACTGCGGTCCTCGTCGGTGGTGCCGACGAAAACGTGTCTGTCCGTGTCGAACTGACGCATCACGTTCTCGAGGCTCTCTGTGACGCCGCGCGGCCCGGAGAAGAAATCCTGACGGATGCGTTCTTTCCGGGTGAAGTTGGTCACGACGTAGGTCGGCTTCTCGCTTACGACGCCGACGTACTTCGACCACCGCCGCGCGTCGCTAAACGCCGCATTGGGGTCGGCGAGGCGTTTGAGCGCCTCCAGTTCGAACGCGAGCGTCATCGTCCCTTGGCCGCCGCCTGCTGCCATACCCTGCGATTGCCGCGTAGCGTGGAAAATCACTTCGGTCCTCGTCGGCGACTGCGTTACGACCCACCGGCGTCGCACGTGTCGGCCACGAACGACAGCAGTCGCGTCCGCAACTCGTCGCCGTTCGAGTCGAAGAGCGCCTGTCCGTGGGCGTCCGTCTCGTAGGCGACGTGTGCCGTCGGGTCGGGCGCGTTCTCAACCAGCGTTCGAGCGGTCTGGACGAACCGGTCAGCGTCTCCGCTCCCCACGACGAACAGGCTCGGAGCGTCGATGTCGGCGACAACATCGGTACCTCCTGCTGCGGAGAGACCGACCACGCCAGCGACCGGTGGTGTCGTCTGCGACGCGGCGACGACGGCCGCCTCACCGCCGGAACTCGCTCCGACGAGGACGACGTGGTCGACAGACGCCTCGGTACGGAGGTACTCGATTGCACCTTCGACGCCGGCGAACTTGTCCGACTCACCCTCGTCGATGGCGAGCGCGAGATATCCCTCACGGGCGAGCAGGCGCGCCTGCGACTCCCAACTCTCCCTATCGAGGTTTATCTGCGGGACGAGCACGACACCGCAGTCGCCGCTTCCGTATCGGGTGGCGTGGACGGTTCGGCCGTCGCTTCCCTCGAACGTGATGTCTTCGGGCGCGGACGGTTGTGTCGTTGGTTCCGTCTCCGGGGGAGTGTCGTCTGTCGTCTCCGAAGCCGTCTCGTTCGCCGTCTCCGAAGTGGTGCCGTTCGCTGTCGCTGCCGGGTGAGCCGACACGTCCGTAGTGGTCGTCTCGTCCGACTGGCCGGGTGTCCCGCTACAGCCGGAGAGCCCGGCGAGTGCCGCGCTCGCGGTAGCGAGAATCTGTCGGCGGGTGGGTGCCATCGTCTCGGCACACAGCCGCGACGCTCCTATTTATCGGGGCGGTAATGTCCGACAGATGAGATAACGACGGGTCGTCTCTCACCCACAGAGACCAGAGACGAGTTACTGGATACGGACGTACTCGGTAAATACGACGACGTCGCCACGGGAGAGGTCCGTGGTCTCGGGGTCGATGTCGAGATGTCCCGAGGGGAAAGCGGTCGTGAAAGCCTGTTGCGTCCTGTCACTCAGTTCGTCGAAATGCCGAACCCGAGCACTGGAGGGAACGTCCGTGATTGGCACGACGGCAGGGGCCGTTTTGACCGCTGACGCCGATGCCGACTGTCCATCCTTCGATGACATATGGTAACACATGGCGTTGAAGACCATAAGTGTTTGTGACATATCAACGGTCGTCAAATCCAGGGAACCACACAGAAGAAGGTCGGTCGAGTCGGGTGATTTTCGGGGGTACGTCGTCGGAGACGGTGATTCGCCTGTCGGTCGGTGGTCGCAAAAAGAACTGCGTGCGCTGTGTGCGGTTACTGTTCTGCGGTCGCGCCTTCGAGGTCTTCGAGCTCGAAGTCCTGCTTCATCAGGATATCCTTCTGGCCGCCGATGTCGACCTGTTCGCGCATGAGCTTCTTGTACTTCGTCTGCGGCGAGAGGTCGCCGATGAGGACGCCGCCGACGATTTTACCGTCCTTGATGGCGAGACGCCGCCACTCGGTGTCGGAGTACTTGGCTTCGACGTGGTCGTCGCCGAGGGTCGGGTGACCGAACGAGAGGAACGGGAAGCCGAAGTGCGTAATGGAGTACGACGAAACCCAGCGGAACTCCTCGCTTTCGTAGTCGACCATGTTCTTCGCGGCGATGGTTCCCTGTTCCTTGGCGGAGCCCCACGCACCGTTCTGGGCGCGCTCGCCGAGGATGAGGTCGTGGAACTCGGTGATGTCACCGGCGGCGAAGATGTCCTCGTGGTTCGTCCGCATGTACTCGTCGGTGTAGATGCCGTTGTCGTACTCGATGTCGGTCCCCTGGAGGATTTCGGTGTTGAAGTTCAGACCGATGGCGATGCCAACGAAGTCGGCGTCGTAGTGGTCGCCGTTGGGGTCGACGGCAGTGGTGACGCGACCATCGTCGTCGACTTCGAAGTGGTCGACGCCGGAGTCGAAGACGGGTTCGACGTTGCGCTCGCGGAGCGCGTTGTGGATGATTTCTGCGCCGTCCTGCGAGAGTGCGTAGCGCCACCAGGCCTTGCCGCGCATGAGGTACTTGCCCTCAACGTCCTGTGCGGCGGTGATGGCTGCGAGGTCGATACCGAGGAGACCAGCGCCGATGACGACCGAGTTGTCGGCCTGTTCCATGTGCTCTTTGATGTCGCGGGCGTCCTGGAAGGTCCAGAAGTGGTGGACGCCCTCGGCGTCGGAGTTCTCGACGGGAAGTTGCGTCGGCGTGCCACCGATGGCGAGAAGGAGTTTGTCGTATTCGTACTCGGTCCCGTCGTGCGCGGTGACCGTGTGCGCGTCGGGGTCGATATCCGTGACGAGCGTGTTCAACTCGAGGTCGACGTCGCGGTCGTCGTACCACGACTCGTCGTGAATAGAGATGGGCGCTTCGGGAAGTTTGCCCTTGGCGAACTCTTTGATGAGAATGCGATTGTACAGTGGTTCCCCCTCGTCGGTGAGGATTGTGATGTCGGCCTCTGGGTCCTCCTCGCGGAGCGTCTCCGCCGCGGAGGCACCCGCGATACCGTCCCCGACAATCACGTACGATTGACTCATAACCCGACGTTTGTATTCGGGGTTAATGTGGATTGCTATCTCTCTCATTATTCATGAGTCGGTCGAAAACGGCAGATAGAGGTGACTTTTGCGAAATATGGCGGCTTATTGGCACTCGCAGGTCGCGTCGCTATCGTAGGTCCCAGCGCCGTCAGTGACGGCGGGTGCACCCGTCCGAACGCGGCGAAGTGCAGCGCGGCCACGGAAGCCGAGGGTTCGGAGGCTTGCGAGCAGGCCACTGTTGGCGATGGCATCCACGCCAGCGCGAAGGCCGACCGTGGCGGCGACGAAACCGACGGGCCACCCGACGAACAATGCGAGGAGACCAACGCCAGCACCGAGTGGTGCGACGAGCACCGCCACGATGGTTGCCGCGGTGATTCCGACGATGGCCGCGAGTGCGACGAACAGCGTGTCGAGAAGCGTTTCAACGCCCCGTGGGGCGTGGTCGAGCGGGTCGGGAAGTCCGAGATGATTGTCGTGTCCCATGGTCGTTTTCCTCACTTGGATAGACGACCCCCGACACCAAAAGGGTAAGCAGAATGATAATTTTGTAAGCTTCCTTACCGTACCCAGTTTATGCAATCTGTTCTATACGTTCGATGTGCGAATCGACGCACGTGAGCGTCTCGTCGAGTTCGACGACGAGTGCCTTGTCGCCGTCTTCGACGCGAACGCGGAGTCGCCACGGGTCGGTATCGACGACAGTGAGCGCGTCGTTGCCGACGACCCAGGGGAATCGCCAGAAGTGCGTCGCACAGAAGTCGGTGTTCCGCGACGAGAGGAACCCGAGGACTGTCGTCTCGTCGAGGAGGACCAATCCGACCGGAGAGACGGCCTCGTAGGCGCACTGTCCACACCGGTGGCTCACGACCACGTCGAGGTCGTACAAGTCTGACTCGGAGGAGAGGACCGTTTCGGTCGTGCCGCCGCATTCCGGGCAGACGCCGTCGGCGGCGAGACAGTGGAGGTGTCGAACTCGCTGGTCGAACGCCCCGAGCAGTGCCTCAGGCGAGCGTCCGTCGATTCCACCCGGTGGGAACTCTTCGTGCGCGTGGACACGACCACAGTCTGCGCACGCGATGGTCAGTTTCTCGTCCGCGTAGGTCGCTTCGAGCGCACCGTCGCACTCGACACACGACCCCGGTGCAGGGAACGCCGGCAAGACTGGGTCTTCGTTGAACGTCCCTGCGAGGACGGCGCGGACGACTTTCTCACCAGCGTGGCGGAAGTCGTAGCCGTCGTCGGTCTTGCGGACGAACTGACCGCGGAGTTTGCCGAGGTGGTAGTTGAATCGGGCGCTGTCGTCGACGCCGACACGTCGCCGGAGTTCCGAGAACTGGACCGGCCGGTCGGGTGACTCCCAGAGCGCTTCGAGTATGTTTAGTCGCGTCTCGTCGGCCACGATTGCGAACGCTTCGGCCGGAGAGAGACAGTCTTCACAGCCGAGGAGCGTTTCCTCGCGTGCTTGGGCGGAGTCGCTCATACCTTGTTCATCGAACACGAACTACAATAAAATGGGTCGTGTAATCTTCTTTTGTTGCCCACGGTACACGTGGTCTTTACGCACCCTTCGGATACACGTGGTCTTTACGTTCATCCGACCCCTAGCGGGCGACGAAATGAAGATTCGTCAGAACATCCGCCACTTCGCGACCAAGAAGGCGCTGACCATGCCCGTCATCGGCGACATCGCCACCGAGAAGATGGTGGACCTTCACGTTCGCGTCTTCGGCAAGCGCGCGGACCCAGACCACCGAGAAGCGCGCGAAGCGCACATGGCGGCGTTCTTCGAGTGTACCTTCGACACCTATCTGGCGGCGCTGGACGAGGGGTTCCCGGAGGCCGAGGCCCGCGAGATTACGCACATCCAGGCCAACTTCGACTTCTACAACCACGGCTGGACCGAGATGATGGAGTTCCCGGCCGACGAAATCGAGGCGCACTACGAGCGCTACGAGGACTTTTTCGAGCGCCACGACATCGACATCGCGAACCCGCTGGGCGAGTTCCGCTCTCTCGACATCCCTGATGCGCCTGCGACGCTGGAGAAGTTAGAGAACCCCGAACACCCGCACGCCGAGGGAGGTTTCGCAGACGACGTGTACGTCGAAGACGCGAGTGGCGAAGTCGACGTCGGTGGCACCGAAGAGCCGGAGGACGTAGACGTGACGGCCGCGCCCGGCATGCAAGACGTCGACGACGAAGAAGCGGCCTAATTTAGCGTCCGGGAAGCGACCTAATTTAGCGTCCCCTCGTCAGTCGCCGCTCGGAACCGGCGGCCCGGTGTCCACGACACTTTCTTTCCACGTTCCGCGGGTGAACCACGCAAGTGCGAGCAACGCCGCCGCGACGTTCGAGAAGGCGATACCGTACCAGACGCCAGTCGGTCCCATCGAGAAGAACTCGACGAGGACGAACGACGCCGGAATGCGGAGAACCCACAGCGAGATGAGCGAGAATATCATCGCAGTCCGGGTCGACCCACTGCCGCGGAAGCCGCCGTTGACGACGTTGAACACTCCGAGGAAGAGGAACGTCGGCCCGATGACCTGCAGGTAGTCGACGCCGATGGCGATGACCGAGCGTTCGCCGGGGATGAACACGGCGACGATGGGTTCGGCGAAGAAGTACGCCACCGCCGAGACGAACACCAGCGCGGCGGCGATGATGCCGGCCGCCCAGAAGACGGCGCGTTCCGCCCGCTCGGGTTGGTCCGCGCCGAGGTTCTGCCCGACGACGGTCGACGTCCCCTGTGCGAGACCGATAGCCGGGAGGAACACGAGCGAGTTGAGGCGGTTCCCGATACCGAACGCCGCGACGGCAGTCTCGGTGTCCACACCTCCGGCGTTGACGGCGGCGTAGGCGACGAGTGCGGTGAGTGCCGTCACGCCGAGCGCGCGAGTCGACTGTTCGATGCTCGACGGCGCACCGATACGGACGATTTTCTCGACCGTCTCGCGCTCCGGGACGAGGTCACGGGGGGAGAGGTCGATGCCGACTCGCCCCGACAGGAGCAACCAGAACCCGACGCCAGCGCCGACACCGCGGGAGAATACCGTCGCGATGGCCGCGCCCTGCACGCCGAATCCGGTGAACCCGGTCGCCGCAAAGAGCGTCTGTCGGAGGCCGTCGAGGCCGAGGACGGCGAACACCGGGTTCGCGTCGAACCCGAGGATGAGAAACGGGTCGAGGGCGACGTTGAGCACGACGCCGAACGCCATCAGGTACATCGGCGTCTTCGTGTCACCCCACCCGCGGAGGAGCGCCTGAAAGATGAAGAAGCCGAACATGAACGCGACGCCGAGGAAGATAGTGCGCGTGTACTCGACCGACAGGCGGTGGACTTCCGTCCCCGGCGTCGTCCCGATGAGTGGCAACAACACCGGTGTCAGGAGGTATCCGAGGGCGGCGAATCCCGCAGACAGGAGGATGACGAACCCGAGGGTCTGCCCGGCGACGTGGTCGACTTGGTCATGGTTGCCCGCGCCTTTGTTCTGCGCCACGAGGACCGTCCCGGCGACGGTGAACCCGCCACCGAAGGATATCATCAAGAAGACCAGCGGCCACGAAAACGACAGCGCCGAGACGGCGTTCGTGCCAACGCGGCCGACCCAGAAGGTGTCGGCGAGGTTGTACGCGACCTGCATCATCTGCGAGAAGACGATAGGCAGCGACAGCACCAACATCGGTTTGACCAGGTCGCCGTCGACAAGGTCGACGTCTTTCGGGGTCGCGCTCACTGCGACCCCTCCTCGACGAGGAGGTCCGAAACCACGAACTCATCGAGGGCGGCCCGGACCTCGTGCGGTGCCTCGGTCGCTTCCGTCCGTTCACCGTCTGCGTCCGGTTCCGAGACGACGACCCGCTGGAGTCGTGCGCCATCGAGCGCGGCGAACAGCAGCGTGGCCGTCCGGTTGGCATCGACATCACGGAAGACGCCCTGTTCGATACCGTCGCGGATGATGTCGGCGAAGCGCTCCCGGATGGCGGCCTCGTTCTGGGCGATTTGCTCGCGGTAGGCCGCGACGTAGGGGGCTTGAGTCCGAATCTCTGCCAGAGCAAGGCCGAAGCGGTCGTACTCGCCGTCGTCGTCCTCGTCGGGAACCATCTTGTCGAGGAGGAATCGAAGTCGCTCCTCGGGCGCGTCGCCCTCGGTCTCTTCGACCCGCTGCTCGAAGTGGTCGAGGAGGAAGTCGAGAAACGCAACGAGCAGTTCGCGCTTCGTCCCGTAGTGGTAGTGGAGGAGGGACTTGCTCTTTCCAGCCTCATCGGCGATTCGCTGCATCGTCAAGTCGGCGTACCCGTGGGCGCACAGCGCCCGATAGGTCGCCTCCATCAACGTCTCGTGGACCTCGTCGGGGACCGACCGGTCCGAGGTGGTGTCCGCAGTCACTAACTGACTAGTCAGTCAGCGACGTGAAAAGGGGTTGCGAATCCGAAGCCGATTGCCGGGAAGCGTGGCTCGCGGTGGCACGCCTGTTGAGGGACTATCAGGAGGAGAAAACCGGAACCGAAAGAAGAACGCGCTACAGTCGGGAGTCGATTCTGTCGGCGACTTCGTAGCCGGCGACGATGCCGCCATTCAGGGAGCGCTCGGGGTACTGCGCTTCCGAGGCCATCCCGGCGTAGTAGACGCCTTCGGCGACGTCCTCGCCGAGGTCGTAGGGGACCACGAGGTCGAGGTAGCCGCGTTCGTAGACGGGACCAGCGCGCGGGTTGCGCGAGATTCTGAACTCCTCGATGGCCGACCGGTCGAAGTCGGGGAACATGTCCTCGATTTCGTCGGCCCAGCGGTCTTCGACCTCCTCGTCCGACATCTGCCAGAGGTCTTCGTGGGGACCCTGTACGTAGCTCGCGACGTACAGCAGGTGGTCGCCGCCGTATCGCTCGCGGGGGATGAAGTTCGTGTGCTCGATGAGCGACCCAAAGGGCGCGTCGTGGGCGATGTTGAGCCAGTAGGTGTCCATCAGCGACTCGGACATGGTGGCGAGGCCGCAGACCGCTCCCTGGAAGTCGATTTCGCACTCGAAGCCAGTCAGGTCTTCGAGGACGTTCGGCATCGTCGCGACGACGACCGAATCAACCTCGTGGACTTCGGTTCCGCCGTCTCCGACGGCTTTGCCGTCTGCTCGGTCCGTCTCTGACGAACCGGTTGTTTCGACGGTGATGGTGTCTACCTCGTCGCCGTCGGTGTTGAGTTCGGTTACACGAGACCCGGTCTGGATGTTCTCACGGCCGACGGCCTCGATAAGCGCATCGATGAGCGGGGCGAATCCGCCGTCGAAGTACCCGAGTAACTCGCCGCGAAGCAGGTCACGCTCACCGCGGAAGCGGACCCGCCCGAGGAACCACGCCGCCGACACGTCGTGTTTGCGCTCGCCGAATTTGCCGTCGAGAAGCGGGTCGACGAAGTTGTCGTAGACACCCCGCGTCGTGTGTTCGACCACGAAATCCTCGATGGGCGTGTGTTCGTACTCCGCGAGTTCCTCGTAGGCGCTGAAGTCGGGGATGCCGCCGCGCACGTCGATACCGAGGGTGAGCATGCCGAGGCGGAACTTGTCGTAGAGGCTCATGTGCGGATATGCGGCGATTTGCCACGCGGTGTCAAGCGGGTGGACCACGCCGTCGACGTAGTAGGCGTTCTTGCCGATGCGCCACTCTAAGTCGTCGCCGAGGCCGAGTTCCTCGGCGAGTTCGACGATGGTCTCTTCGGACTTCGAGAGGTGGTGGTAGTACCGCTCGATGTCGTCGCCGTTCGTCTCGTACGTCGCTGCGAGTCCGCCGAGCGAGTCGCTCGCTTCGAAGACTCGAACGTCGTGACCCCGTTTCCGGAGTCGATACGCCGCGGCGAGGCCCGCGATACCGCCGCCGACGATACCTATCATGTCGCGGAGTTCGCTGCGGGCGGGAAAGGCCTTTCTGGTTGACCGCTCGGACGTCACTATTCTGGTTGACCGCTCGGACGTCACTAGGACCGAGGTTTTATTCTAACACAAACGACTGAACGTGCATGCACGGCGCGTCCCACTGGCAGTCGACGCCTTATACTGTTCCGCTCGGTGTCGGCGCAGGGATCTTCTTGGCGTTAGGCGTGTACCTGCTTCGGCGACGGATGGAACGACAACTCGTTCCGGGTGCGACGCTTGGGGCGTTTCTCCTCTTCGCCTCGGGGTTCTGGATGGGGATGTACACGCTCGAACTCGCCCGCACCGACTTCGCCACGAAGGTGCTTTTGAACCAACTCGGCTACATCGGTATCGCACCGATTCCACTCCTGTGGCTGGCGTACGTGATACGGCACACCGATGTCGCCGACATCCCGCGGTCGGGATGGCTCGCGCTCGGAACCGTCCCCGTGTTCACCATCGGACTCGTATTGACGAACGACTGGCACGGCCTCATCTGGGACGGCCTGTGGCTCTCCAGAGAAAGTGGCTACGTCATCCTCGTCAACGACCACGGCATCGCGTTCGTCGGGTACATCGTCTACGCGTACGTCCTCATCGTCATCGGTATCGGGCTCCTCGTTCGAGAACTCGTTCGCGCCGACGGCATCTATCGAAAACAGACTGTCGGCTTGTTCCTCGGTGGGCTGGTTCCGGCAGTCGCAGGCGTCGTCTACGTCCTCGGTGCGAGTCCCGTCCCCGGTCTCAATCTTCCGACGCTCGCGTTCTCGTTTGCCGCCGCCACCGTCGCCTGGAGCGTCCTTCGCCATCGGTTGTTCACACTCGTCCCCGTGGCGTGGGAGTCGGCCGTCGAATCCATGCAGGTAGCGGCGTTCGTCATCGACGCGAACGGCACGATACTCGCCGTCAACCCCGCGGGTGAACAGTGTCTGTCGGCCGACCGCATCGATGCGTACGGCCGCCCCGCGGTGAGCGTCCTCCCCGAACCACTCGCCGAGGCGGTCGAAGACGACGACAACCCCTCGGAAGTGACCCTCGTCTGCGACGGCGAGCAAAAAGACGTGTTGGTCGAGACGAACTTCCTCGGGGAAGACGGCGACGGGACAGGCCGACTGCTGCTCGTCCGCGACATCACCAAACGCAAGGCGCGCGAGCGCCGCCTCGAACGCCAGAACGCCCGTCTCGACGAGTTCGCATCGGTCGTCTCCCACGACCTGCAGAATCCGCTGACGGTCGCCCGCGGCTACCTCAAGTTGGCACAAGAGACGGGCGACGACGGGCACTTCGAGCGCGTCGAAGAAGCCCACGACCGGATGGAGGCGATTATTCAGGACCTGCTGACGCTCGCCAGACAGGGCGAGACGCTCTCTGACCTCTCACCGGTCGATATCGGAACCGTCGCACGCGAGGCGTGGGACGGTGTCGCGGCGGAAGACGTGACCGTCGAAGTGGCGCTCGACCGAACCATCATGGCCGACCGAGGACGGCTCAGACAACTATTCGAGAATCTCTTTCGTAACTCCGCGGAACACGGTGTCGGGAGTGGCTCGTCCGCGGTCACGGTGGTCGTCGGTGCAGTCGACGACGGCTTCTACGTCGAAGACGACGGCCCCGGCATTCCCGAGAGCGACCGCGAACAGGTGTTCGAGCGGGGCTACACGACTCACGACGACGGAACCGGATTGGGACTCCCCATCGTCCGCTCGGTGGCCGAGGCGCACGGGTGGAGCGTCGACGTGACTGACGGGTCGTCGGGCGGGGCGCGATTCGAGTTCCGTGGGGTCGAAGACGTACAGAACGACGCTATGACCAAAGTCGCTACCGACTGAGCGACCACCGTTGTTGCGACGTTCGCCACATTTTTATCTGCGATACGGCAACAGCGGGGCATGGTTACGGTCCGCGCACCCGCCACGAGCGCAAATCTCGGCAGCGGGTTCGACGTTTTCGGTGTGGCACTCGACCGTCCCGCCGACGTGGTTCACGTCGAGCGAGCGGACCGCACAACAATCGAAGTCACTGGCGTCGGAAGCCAGTACATTCCGACAGACCCCGAGCGGAACGTCGTGGGCGCTGTCGCCGAGGAACTCGATGCGCCGGCGCGCATCCGCATCGACAAGGGCGTCCGACCCTCGTCCGGGCTCGGCTCGTCGGCAGCGAGTTCCGCGGCCGCCGCGCTCGCGCTCAACGAACTGTACGACCGCGGCCTCTCGCGTGAGGAACTCGTCCCGGTCGCCGCGGAAGGTGAAGCGGTTGTCTCCGGCGAAGCGCACGCCGACAACGTCGCGCCCGCACTCCTCGGTGGCTTCACCGTCGCCACCGACGAGGGTGTCACCACCATCGACGCTGATATTCCGCTCGTCGCGTGCTTGCCCGAAATCGTCGTCTCGACCCGAGACGCCCGCCGCGTCGTCCCGAATCAGGCGAGCATCGAAGACCTCGTCCACACCGTCGGCCGGGCGGCGACCCTCGCTGTGGGCATGTGTCGCCGCGACCCGGCGCTCGTCGGTGCCGGGATGGACGACCGAATCGTCACGCCAGCGCGAGCGAAACTCATCACCGGCTACGACGAGGTTCGGAAAGCCGCGCTCGCGGCCGGTGCCGACGGCGTCACGGTGTCTGGTGCCGGACCCTCGGTCCTCGCAGTCTGTGGCACGAACGACCGGAGTCGCGTCGCCTCCGCGATGCTCGAAGCATTCGACGACGCCGACGTGTCCGCCCGCGCGTACAAGACCCGCGTCGGTCGCGGCGCAGAAATATTTGAATTCTGAGTAGTATATAGACACACATTCTCATTGTCTATCGTCCCGTAATCTGTGGTTTGAGCCAACGGAACGAATTAACATGGTGTATGCTAGCACGATTCCGAGAAGACTTTTCTCATTAACGCGAGACGTTCTTGATATGAAACGTGCACTCGTCGTCGTCTCACCGAACGAGCGGTCGAAGCGAATCCTCAGAGAAGCCGGTGAATTCGCCGCCGGTAGTGGTGCGGAACTCGTCGTCCTCACCGTCACCCCCAGCGAAGAGTTCGAGCGAACTCGCTCGGCCCTCGCAGATGTCGGGTCGTCCGACGTCGTCTACGGCATCGACCAGGCGACCGAATCCGCGCGCCGCCGCGCCAAGCGCGTGGCTCGCGACGCACTCGAAGGACTCGACGTGGACTACCGCGTCGTGGCCGACATCGGGCCCGAAGTCGACTCCGTTCTGGAGACGGCCCAGTGGGAAGCCTGCGACCACCTATTCATCTCCGGTCGCCGTCGCTCGCCCGCCGGAAAGCTCATCTCGCGCGACCTGACGCAGACGCTGATGCTGCAGTTCGACGGCCCGGTCACTGTCCTCCTCGGCGAAGAGGACGAAGCGGAAGCCGAAGAAGACCGCAAGCTCTTCGCCTGAGACGCGCACCGTTTTCTCACACAACGACGCCGCTGAGCTACCGCTCGACGGCGTGTACAGAGCTTCTGCTCCAACGCGAGCGGTCGCTCTCCGTGATGCCTCGGAAACGAATAGAAAGTGAGGAACTCGGCTTAGACGCCGCGGCCCTGCAGCTTCTTCTCTTCAGGCATGTCGACGTTCGCTTCGCCCTTCATGCCCTTGCCGATGCCGGAGGCGATATCGGCGAGTTCGTCGGGGTCGTCCCAGTTGTTGACGGCCTCGACGATGGCCGTGCCCATCTTCTCTGGGTCTTCCGCGCCGAAGATACCGGAGCCGACGAAGATGCCGTCACACTCGTGGTACATCATGAGCGCAGCGTCCGCGGGCGTCGCAATACCACCGGCGGCGAAGTTGACGACCGGCAGGCGGCCCATCTCGGCCGTCTCGTGGACGAGGTCGATGGGTGCTTCGTGCTCGCGGGCCCACTTCTCGCGCTCGTCGTGCTTCAGCCCCGTCAGCGTACGAATCTGGTTCTTGATGGTGCGCTGGTGCGTGACAGCCTGGTTCACGTCACCCGTGCCAGCCTCGCCTTTCGTGCGAATCATCGCAGCACCCTCGTGGATGCGCCGGAGCGCCTCTTGGAGGTTGCGAGCGCCACAGACGTACGGCGCGGTGAACTCGCGCTTGTCGATGTGGTAGTCGTTGTCGGCGGGGGTGAGCACTTCACTCTCGTCGATCATGTCCACGCCGATGGATTCGAGAATCTGCGCTTCGGTGTAGTGTCCGATGCGGGCCTTACCCATCACCGGGATGGAGACGGCGTCGATGATTTCTTTGACCGTCTCTGGGTCGGCCATGCGAGAGACACCGCCGCGCTTGCGGATGTCGGCCGGAACGGCTTCGAGCGCCATGACGGCGACCGCGCCAGCTTCCTCGGCAATCTTCGCCTGTTCAGCGTTGACAACGTCCATGATGACGCCGCCTTTCTGCATCTGGGCGAACCCGCGCTTGACGAGTTCCGTCCCGCGCCGGAGTTCCTCCAGGTCGGTCTCCTCTGCCATAGTCGTGGCTTTCGACTGGGTACACTTAAGGAATCGCTTCCGGTCGTCAGCTTCTCTCACGGGCGGCCCACCCATGGGTGAGACCGGCATCGCTTTCACTCCGCCACACTTCCGCCCGGATATGGACGAGGCGACGCGACTGCGCCGCATACTCGACGACCCGAGACGCCTCTTCGGCGACGACGACCTCCCGCCCACCACGAACCTGCCGTGGTGGCTCGCACCACTGCCGCAGTGGCTGGAGAACTTCGGCCTCAACATCGCGTGGCTGGTCGTCGCCATCAACCTCGTCGGCACCGCCTTCGGCTTTTGGTACTACGGGATTCACCCGTTTTCCGACCCCGTCGTCCAACTCCAGTTCGCAAACGAACCGCTCGTGATGTGGCCGTTTGTCCCCGATAGCCCCGTTGCGACGCTCTTTATCGCCCTCTCGCTCGCCTTCTGGAGACTCGGGCGGTCGAACGAGTACGTAAACGCGCTCGCTTTCTTCGGGTGCTGGAAACTCGGCCTGTGGACGCCGTTTGTCCTCGCCGCGTTCGCCGACTCGTTCCTCGCGTACACGTGGTTCCCGATGTACCTGTTTTTGTTCTTCAGCCACCTCGCCATGGTGGTCGAAGCGTTCCTCATCCAGCGGTACTCGGCGTTCCCGATTCGCGCTGTCGCCGTCGCCGTCGCGTGGTACGCCCTCAACGACCTCGTCGATTACTTCCTCCCAATTGTCGGCGACCCCCACCACACGGCCCTGCCGCTCGCTGATTCGGCGGCCGCCTACGGAACGACCGTCCTCCAGGTTGCGGCCGCCGGGGCCGTGTTCCTGACGCTGTTCGCCACGTTCCTCGCGCTCGCCACTCGCGTGAAAAAGGTCGAACTCGGCGGTCTCGCCTGACGTATCCGGATTCTCTCCTGCGGGCTAGCCTTTTCCTCGTCGCGTGCGAATCGCCGCGCAATGACTCTCTTCGACCGCGTGGCTGACCTTCCACTCACCATCGAGTCCATCTCTCGCGACCGGTTCGAGAGCGACACCTCGAGCGGATTTCTCCGGAAGACGACTGTCTTCGAACTCTCGGGAAAGGGTGAGACGGGACGAGGCGAGGACGTGACCTACGACGCCGCGGACCACGACGCGCTGGCGAAGACGCCCGCCAACGTGTTCGACATCGTGGGTTCGTACGACTCGTTTGCCACCTTCTCGGCCGCGCTCGACGGCGTGGACCTCTTTCCAACGAAAGTTCCCGAACAGGATTCGTCGCACCACTACCGGCGGTGGGCGCTCGAATCGGCCGCCTTAGACCTCGCACTCCGGCAGAACGACACGAACCTCGCGAGTGCGGTCGGCCGCGAACGCGACCCGGTGCGGTTCGTCGTGAGCACGCGCCTCGGTGATCCACCATCGGCCGACCGCGTCGAGATGCTCCTCGAACGCGACCCCGACTGCGAGTTCAAACTCGACCCGACGAGCGACTGGGACGCCGACCTCGTGTCGGCGCTCGCTGACCACGGGTGCGTCCGCATTCTCGACCTGAAAGGCCAATACGAGGGCACGTCCGTCGACCAGGACCCCGACCCTGAACTCTACGAGCGAATCGTTACCGGGTTCTCCGATGCGGTTCTCGAAGACCCGGCGTTCACAGACGAGACGCGCCCGATTTTCGACGGCGAGGAAGACCGGGTCTCGTGGGACGCGCCGATTACGGGCGTCGAATCCGTCGAATCGCTCCCGTTCGAACCGTCGCGGCTGAACATCAAGCCCTCGCGGTTCGGGACCGTCGAATCGCTCTTTGCGACCATCGAGTACGCCGAGGAACGCGGGATGTCACTCTACGGCGGCGGACAGTTCGAACTCGACGTAGGGCGTGACCACATCCAACTGCTCGCGTCGGTGTTCTATCCAGACGGCCCAAACGATGTTGCGCCGCAGGGATACAACCTCCCGGACCCACCGAAAGGACTCCCGCAGAGTCCACTCACGCCGAGCGATAGCCCGTCGGGGCTCGATTTCTGAGGTCCAAAAATAGTGGGTTGGGGAAATGTACAGGAAGGGGGAACGTTGGGCGTTCGTGCTGGATTAGAGGATGTTGAGGCCGACGATACCTCCGAGCACCACCCCGTAGGTGAGGTGGAACACGAGGAGGCCGCCCGCCTTCCGCATCTCGGGTTCCATGCCGAGCACGAGTCGCATCCAGAACACGGCGGCGACGACGAACAGGACGAGTGCGTAGGCTATCCCGGCGATGATGCCAGCGGTGAGCGTCGAGACGCTCAGCACCAGCGGAACGACGAGGACGAAGACGATGCCCGCGACGGTCCCGTACAGGAGGTGTAGGACCATGCCTTGCATCATGTACTCATCCGGCGGTTCGTCGCCGACGAACTTCGACCAGAAGTTCGCTGTCGGCGGCGGTGACCCGTCTCCGATTGCCATCATCAGTGCGGTCATCGCAACGGTTGCGAGCAGTCCCCCGACGAGGCCTGCGAGTATCGACGCCACGTGTAGTTCACCCGACCAAAAATGGGGGAGGCGGCCGATTAAGCACGATGCGGCAGGGTTTGCCGGATGCACCGCGCCCGTAGATTTATATACTGAGTGGCGGCCAGAACGCACAGCACCGTGTCGTCTTGCACACCGTTCCGCCTGTGGGTTGGCTCGCTCGGCCTATTCGTCGCTGTCGGCGTGGGCACGCACCCACAACTCGCCGATACGCGAGAGTCGCGTCCGGTAGGATTTCCCGCGCTCTTGCTGTTCGATGTAGCCCTTGCCGCCGGGGCCGAGACGGTCCACGTTGTAGATGACCTTCGACCGGAAGGAGTCGGTGTACTCTTCGTTCATCTCGCGGGCGAGCGCCTCTGCAAGTTCGGAGACCGACCCGAATTCGCCGTGTTCGCCGAGTTTGAACAGGATAACCTCCTCGAACGGCTTGACGTTCGAGAAGGACGCGACGGGCAGTTCGACGATGTGCCGGTTGTCGATTTGCTTCGCGCCGATTGTGGTCCCGCGTTCGTCGAACTCCGAAAGCAGGTCCGACGAGACTTCGATTCGCTCGCGGATGCGCTCTTCGTCTATCTCGCCGGATTCGAGGATGTCTTGCATGAGGTCCCGGCCCGTCCGCAACTCCTCGGCGAGTTCGCTTTCGAGGTACTTCTCGGGGGCCGTGTAGTAGGTGTGGATGCGCTCGCGGTCGGCCTGCCGTTCGACCATAATCGAGTGCGCGGCGGTTGCGAAGGCGAACGAGACGGGCCGCGGCATGGCGCTCACGTTGACCCAGACTTCGCCCGGTTCGTCGTCGTCGCCCCGGAGTTCGTCGTCGGCGTCGAGTTCCGCGTTGATGAGGTCGTACGCCTGCTCGAAGGCGGCGTCGTAGTCGTACACGTCGTCGACGACGACCCGGTGGGTCTCCGCGCCGAGGAGGTTCTGGAAGTCCTTTTCGAGCTTTCCAGAGAGTTTCTTCGAGTACTCGACGTTCGCCTCGCTCCCGACGGCCCCCTCCAGCAGGATGACCCGGTCGACATCCAACTGGTCGCGGATGAGGGGCGCGATGAGCCGGTCGTAATCGAACCCGACGGGAACGATGTGCGTCTGCATACGTGGAACGGTGGTGTGGCAGTTATAAAAATGGCCAGACTGTCGGTCGGCGAACCGAACGCTGGTGGTGTATCTCTTCTAAGCCGTGGAGTTCGAGAGGCCCCCTCGTCGAACGAATCCACTGTGAGTCATAAGAAAGTGGTTTTGTATTTGACACCATTTCAGGTTACGCATGGAACGAAACAAGGCGCTCACAGTGTACATCATCCTTCCGTGTCTCCTGTTCGCTGCTGTCTTCGCGGCCGCACTCACGCAGTTCTCCAACAGTGTTAGTATCAGTCAGCTCCGCCTGTTGACTACTGTATTCGGTGCGGTCATGGCACTGGTCATCTACACGAAGAAAGACGAATTAGCTCAGCAGTAGGCATCTACTCCACAGCGTGGGTTAACACGATTGATTAGTGGCCATCAGCAACCTCAGTCGCGACTCACCCACTCCCACACCGCCCACACCCCAACCCCACCGACAAACGCCACTCCCAGATTCACCAGCACACCAACCATCCCAACAGCGACGACAAACGGATACGCACCGCCCCCTACCTCCCGAAGACTCGTCCGACCCAACTGCACGCCGATAAGCGCCAGCACGACGCCGAGCATCGAAACGGGGTACGCCGCCGCAACGTCCACGGCGAAGAGGGCAACCAGCACGTACCCAATCCCCAACACCACGTTCGCACCGGCGGTGCGAGCGCCGAAGGCGTACTTGCCTGCAACCCCGCCGCTGCCGTGGCACATCGGGAGGCCGCCGAACGGGACGGAAACGAGGTTCATCACGCCCATGCTGGAGGCGAGTTCGTCCGCCGATACGTCGCGGCCGAAGTAATCCGAGAGGAGGACCGACGTCGCGAGGGCGGCGTTGCCGACGGTCATCGCCAACTGGGCGGCGGCGGCCTCGAACGCCGGGAGCGTGACGGTCGCGGGCGTGAACAGCGCGGTGTCGCCGACCGACGGAATCGTGAGTCCGAGCGTTCCCACGTCGGATGCAGCGATTGCGGCACCGACACCGAGGACGGCGAGCGCGCTCAGATTCCAGCGTCGGGTGACGGCCGCGAGTGCGGCGACGCCGACTGCGACCCCGGCAAGCATCGGGTTACCCAGTCCCAACTCGACACCGGTCGAGAGGAGGACGAGCGCGACGCCGAACTGGACGCCGCGAACGACCGGCGCGCCGATGTACTGACTCACTCGGTCGAGCGAGCGCGTCCGGCCGATAGCGAGGAGGGTGACGCCGAGGAGGACGCCAGCGACGAGCGCTTCGCCGGTGGTGACCGTCTCGGCGAGGAGGAGGGCCGCGAGTGCCTTCATCGGTTCGACCGAAAGTGGGGCCGCGTAGTACAGGCCCCAGACGACCTGAAAGACGCCGAACCAGACGAGGACGAGCGCCAGCGAGAGGTCGGTCAGCCGTGCGACGGCGACCACGATGGGGAGGACCGTAACCGAATCTCCGACCGCACCGGTGAACTCGTTCCACGCGAAATCGACTGCGAGTTCGTCGCGGTACGGCAGCGAGACGGCCATCCCGCCTCACTACCGAGTGAATCACTAAATGTGTTTGCGTAACGATAACAGCACACAGAGAAAGAGATTCGAAACCAAATTTAGTTATCCCACTTCGAGATGTCGAGGTGGACGCCGCCGCGGATGAAGTCGATGCCCATAAAGAGCATCACGGGAACGATTGTCGCCATCGTCAACGCGCCGAAAATCAGGTCTTCGCGGTTCCCGCCGAGCGTCGGGGCGGTGCTTGCGAACATCCCGATACCGAAGCAGACGTACCCGAGACCGGCGGCGACGTGCCAGTCGAGGGACGCTGGACCGATGCCGACCGAATCCCGGAGTCCGGCGGCGATGAGAAGCAGTCCTGCCACGCCGAAGCCACTCATCCAAGCCCACTGGTGGAGGTGTTCAGGAGGGCCAAAGAACGCCACCGGGAGGGCGAGAACGAGCATGTCGAACACGCCGAGAGCAAAGAGGAATCGTCGCTTCACAGGGGCACCTCTCCCAACAACAGTGTAAATCCACCGACAATAATGTGGAGAGAGTAGAGCCGTGGAGAGAGGAGAACCGTGAGAAAATCGAGCCGTGGAGAGCGCGGAGTTACCGCGCCTGCACCAGTACTGCCGTCTCGACGACAGTCGCGAACTCGCCGTTCAGGTGCGCCAGTGCGGTGCGGTGCATCTCGTCGGCCGAGTACGACTCGCCGTTCGGGCCGTCGCGGTTGAACGTCGCTGTCGCGTCGGCGGGGAGATGCACGTCGAAGCCGAGGTTTTCGGCCATCCGGGTCGTCGTCGAGACGCAGTGGTCGGTCGTGAGACCGCAGACGACGAGCGTGTCGTAGTCGCGCTCGCGAAGCCACGCTTCGAGGTCGGTACCGATGAAGCCGCTGTTGACGTGTTTCGTGAACACCGGTTCACCCTCGACAGGTTCGGCCTCAGGTTTCCAGTCGAAGCCTTCGCTCTCACTGCGGAGCGGGGAATCCGGTTCCGTGGAGTCGTGGCGGACGTGAACCACGGGTGCGTCGGCGTCGCGCCACGCGCCGAGCAGGTCGGCAATGTGCGCTTCCATATTGGGGTTGTTTCTCTCACCCCAGCGGGAGTCGTCGAACCCGACCTGCATGTCGATGCAGACGAGGACGGTGTCGTCCGGGAGGTCGACGCCCTGTGCCGGTTTGGCGTTGTCGTCGGCCATCAGTCGTCCGCCCGGGCCATCGGTACCTTCGGGTGCTCGCGGGTGATACGAATCGGGCACTCGTCGGGGGCCTGCGACTCGTCCGCGTAGAACATGTACTGCGGCCACTCTCGGTCACCGTCGACGCCCCAGTCGCCGAGGTCAGCGTGGGGGCAGACGCCGTCGTACTCCTCGATGCGGTCCTGGATGACCTTGCGAGCCTTCTGTCCGGCCTCGGTGTCAGCCGTGATGCCGTCGAAGAGCGCCCGCGGTTGGAACGTGATTTCGAGCCCCCACGGGCAATAGCGACTCATGCGCTCGTCGTAGAAGGGTGCGCGCGTCGTCGGGAAGATGGGTTCGCCGCCGAAGGAAAACTCCCACTTCGAGTCGTTGGGGTGGGTGGGGATGTCCTCGGGCCACGGTTCGGGGTCGTTGATGTGGAGGAACTGCAGAATATGCCACAGGCGCTCGTGGTAGTCGGCTTCCGTCAGGTCCTCCGCGGGCGGTTTGAAGAACGTGACGAGCGAGCACTGCTCGGAGTAGTCTCGATACACGTCGAGGTACTCAAGCAAGGTGTCTCGAAGCGCCAGGAGGGCGTCTTTGTCCGTCGAGGACTCGACAAAGGTGTAGAGCGCGTCACCGTTGCGCTCGGATTCGACCCCGAAGTAACACGGGAAGGGCGCGCCGTCTCGGTCGCCGAGCATCGTCTCGCGGAACGTTTCGTAGTGTTTCACCGCCCACTCGGGCAGGGAGCCGTCGTCGATACGACGGCGGACCACGTCCTGTTCCATGAGTACTTGCAGTCCCGGCTCGTTCATGCGCGGGGGTTGGTGTGCGACGATTTGAGGGTTCGGGTTTAGTGGTCGAATCGTACCCTCGAAACGACGGGGATTCGAGATATCGTAACCCGGCTTCAGCGCGGCCGGTTCATTCAGAGTGGTCGGTCCATCTTCAGGTACCGCGTCTCGTACCCCGCCTGCTCGTAGCACGCCTGTGCCGTCTCGTTGCGGGCGTGGACGGACAAGGCGGCGTATTCGCAGTCACGCTCGCTCCCCCACTCGTGGGCACGGTCGAGAAGTGTCGTCCCGAGACTACGGCCGCGGGCGTCGGGTGTGACGTACAGTTCCGTCACCTTCGCCGTCGCCCCGCGGTCGAAGACCGGCGGCGACTCCGTGTACGAGACGGTCGCGTACCCGAGAAACGACCCGTCGGCTTCGACGACGAACGTCTCTACGTCGTCGTCAGCGAATTGTCGCTGACGGTACGCCATCGCGTTGGTTCGAACGTGTCCGTCGTCGGCGAGGGCGTCGTACTCGTCGAGTTCGCCCATCTCGGTGGCGAACGGTAACCACAGGTCGTCGACGAGTGCGGGAACGTCGTCGGCTCGGAGGGGTCGAACGTCCATGAGTCTTCGACCACTCGGCCGTGTGTCAAAAATGTATCTGCTACCCGCCGAACGTCGGGGGTGTGGTTACTCGATTTCGAGGCTGCCCGACTCGCCGCCGTCGCCACCGTCTTCGTCCCACTCCAGTTCGAACTCGATGCTCAGTTCGCCCGGACGGCCGGTCGGTCCCTCGCGTTCTGCCTTCACCTCGAACGTCGGGGTTGCGGGGGGTTCCATCGTCACAGACTGGTCGCCAGCGGTCAGCGTAATCGCCTCACCGGAGTCGAGTTTGTCGGCGACGGCCCGGAGGTACGACGCGATATCCGCTCGCGACTGTTTGGTCTCGGATTTGAACAGAACTTCTTCTGGCATGGGCGGATAGACGACGCACAAACGGATTAATATTTGCCTCAGTCCGACACTTTCAGAACCAGAACACGAGTCGGAAAGACGAGTCGGAGAGAGGTGACCTCAGTCAGAGAGAGGTGACCTCAGTCAGAGAGAGGTGACCTCAGTCGGCCCGAAGCCCTTCGGAGAACCGCTGTTGGTTCTCTTCGGGTGCAGCGACGGTGAGCGCGGAGACACCGACCGTCAGAATGGCCGACAGGAGCATTCCCCAGAGGGCGAAGTCCCACGTGAGATACGTGCCGCCGAGAAGCGTCATTCCGGCAACGTCGACGGCCGGGACGAACACGTGGGCGAGGTAGAACGCCTGTCCACCGACGATACCGGCGAACATGCCGGAGCGGGTCGTCTCCGGCCAGTAGAGCGCGACGATGACCGGGAGCGCCATCTGTGCGAACCCGCCGAAGGCGGTGTCACCGACTTCGACGAGCGTTCCGGGACGGAACAGGCTGGCGACGAAGGTGAGCGTCGCAAACAGGGCGACGCCGATGCGGGCAAGCCACGCCTCGCGGGCGTCGCTGGCGCTGGGGTTCACGAACGGCCGGTAGAGGTCACGAGTGAAGTACGACGACCCAGACAGAAGCATCGAGTCCGACGACGACATCATCGCGGCCATCGCCCCGGCGACGACGAGCGCGGCGAACCACACCGGCGTGTACTCGTTCAGGAGGACCGGCAGGACGTTCGCACCTTCGGGGACCGAGATACCGAGTCCGGCGGCCCACGTCCCGAGGATGAACGCCGGAACGAACAGCAAGACGACGAGCACTGGCCACAGCGCGAACGAGCGCTTGAGAACTTTGCTGGACTTGGCGACGAAGAAGCGCTGATTGATTTGCGGGAACATCGCCACGCCGAACGCGATAGTGACGGCGGTGGAGATGATGAACTGCGGTGAGTAGAGACCGCCACCGAGTGCGAGGAACTCGGGTTTGTTCGTCGCGAGTGCGTTCGAGAGCGCGGTCGGGCCGCCTGCCGCGGTCGCGACCCAGCCGACTGCGACCCAAACGACGCCGAGCATGAAGAGGCCTTGCAGCGTGTCGGTCCACGCGACGCCGCGGAGACCCGCGAGGACGACGTACGCAATCATGAACACTGTGATGCCCGCGGCACCCGCCCAGTAGGGGATGGCACCGTTCGTGAGGCCGACGATGGCTTCACCGGCCCCCATCTGCTGGAGCATCACATACGGGAAGAGCCAAAAGAGACTGATTCCGGCGACAAGCGCACGGAGGCGCTTCGATGCAAAGCGGTCGCCGAGCATCTCGCCGAGGGTGACGTAGCCGTAGGTCTTCCCCACGAGCCACTGCTTGTAGCCGACGACGTACCAGAGGATGGCAAAGAGCACACCGTCCATGACGCCCATGACCAGAATCCATTCCGGCCCGGCGCGGAACGCGAGGTCCGGGCCGCCGAAGAAGGTGAAGGCCGAAAGCAGCGTCGCAAATGTCGTAAACAGCAGGACGACAGTCCCGATGGAGCGCCCTGCGAGATAGTAATCTTCGGCGTCTCTGCTGGTGAGACGATAGGCGAGCAACCCGACGGCGAGCGCGACCACGAGGTACATGCCGATGACGCCGAGTTGGATGCTGAGTGCGGACGCCATCAGTGAGTCACCTCACCCATCCCGCGGTCCCACGCCCGACGCGTGAACAAATGGAAGACCCCAGCGGTCAACAACATCCACCCGATATGCCACCAGAGCCACAGCGGCAAGCCAGCGAACACGCGGCTATCGCCCCACAGAAACCACGGGACGGAGAATACCGCGAGGACCGCGAAGGTCGCAATCCAGAGGTAATCAGTTCGCGTTCTCGTCATTACTGGGAAGGATAGTTGATAACTGGACGTAAATGTTACTCTATTCTCCTACGTTGCCGTTGACTGAAGAAGAATTTTCTTCAACACATCCCGTCGAATTTCCGTACTCGACCGAACTGGTGGAAAGGATTTCCTTAACGCGCGACGAGGGAGAAGCATGGACTTCGGGATTCAGCTTTACTCGCTCCGCGGCCTCGACGAATCGACGGCCGCGCTGGTCGAACGCGCCGCTGACGCAGGATTCGACGGCGTCGAGTTCGCGGAACTCGACGACGACGCGGCCATCCAGACGACGCTGGCCGAGACGGGCCTCGGCGCACCGTCCGCGCACGTCCCAATCGAGGAACTGGAGTCCGACCTCGACGCAGTGTGTGAGCGATACGGCGCGCTGGGCGTCGAGACGCTCGTCGTACCCTACCTTCCACCCGAAGCGTTCGCCGATGCCGACACTGTCGACGAGACGGCCCATCGTCTCGACGACCTGACCGCGAAGTGCGACGACAGAGGCGTCAGACTCCTCTACCACAACCACGAACACGAACTCCGAGCAGTCGATGGCGACCCGGCGTTAGACCGTCTGGCGGAACACTCCGGCGTCGGGTTCGAACTCGACCTCGCATGGATTTTGGCCGCTGGCTACGACCCAGAGAGCTATCTGAAGACGTACGCCGACCGGACGCCACTCGTCCACCTGAAGGATGTCGTCGTCGATTCCGCGGCCGAACGCGGTGGTAGACCCGTCGCACTCGGCGAAGGCGAACTCGATATCGAGGGGTGTCTGACCGCTGCGGCCGAAACCGGGTTCGTCGAGTGGGTTATCGCCGAGCACGACCATCCCGACGACCCCGCGGCATTCTGCCAGTCGGCGGGGGAAACACTCACCGAGTACCGTGAGTAAGGACAGTCCAGCAGAATTAGTCGCTCACACGCACACAACCGACCGATTCGAGCGACCGCGTCATCGGCCACGATAGATATTTCCCTGCTGCACAACTTATATAATGACGTTCGCAGGACCGGCCTGTGACATCATCATCACATCATCATCATCACCCCCCCCGCAGGGGGCATTCACCAATGGACGACACCGCAAAATATCTCATCCACGCTTCAATCTCCGCCGATGGAGTAGTCGAACGGAGCGACGTAGTCGGCGCAGTCTTCGGGCAGACCGAGGGGTTGCTCGGCGACGAACTCGACCTCCGCGACCTGCAGCAATCTTCCAAGGTTGGACGAATAGACGTACAGATAGACTCCGAAAACGGCCACTCGTTCGGCCAGATGACCATCGCGAGCAGTCTCGACAAGGTCGAGACGGCCATCCTCGCGGCCTCACTGGAGACGCTCACTCGCGTCGGCCCGTGTCAGGCAGTCATCGAAGTCACGAGCATCGAAGACGTTCGAGAGGCGAAACGTCGGAAGGTCGTCGAGCGGGCGAAGGAACTCCTCGCCGAGTCGTTCGACGACACCGTGATGTCGTCGACCGAAATCCTCGAAGAAGTCAAAGAGAGCGTCCGCGTCGAGGACATCTCCGAGTATCACGGCCTCCCGGCCGGACCGCGCGTCACCGACTCCGACGCCATCATCGTGGTCGAAGGACGCGCCGACGTGCTGCGACTGCTTCGCTTCGGCATCAAGAACGCCGTCGCCGTCGAGGGGACGAACGTCCCCGAACCAGTCGCCTCGCTCACGCAAGACCGGACGGTAACTGCCTTCCTCGACGGTGACCGCGGCGGCGAACTCATCCTCCGCGAACTTGCGCAGGTCGGCGACGTTGACTACGTCGCGTTTGCGCCCGACGGCCAGTCCGTCGAGGACCTCGACCGCGGCGACATGCTTCGCGCCCTTCGGAACAAGATTGCCTTCTCGGCGCTCCCGGACGACGGTGACATACGCGCCGCCGTCGCCGCCGCTGGCGGAAGCGCGGGAATCCACGGCCCCCGTCCGGAGTCGCCGACGACTGATGACGCGTCGACGACGCCGACCGCAGACGCCTCCAGCGACGCGGCCACCGAGTCGGAATCGAGCAACAGCGGCACCATAACCGTCGAGACGACGAGCGAACCGACTCCCGACCCGGAAGCACTCGCAGGTGCAACAGCGGACGAAAACGCAACCGAACCTCTCGAACCTGACGATACGCCCGACGAGCAACTGGCGGCGACGAAGTCGCTCGCCGACCACGTTCGCGAGGTCATCCGCGACGAAAGCGGCCGGGCGCGCTTCCTCGACGGCAAACTCGACCTCATCGAAGAGGTCGATGCCGAGGACGTGTACGACACGCTCGAAGCCATCGAACCGGTTCCGCTGCTCGTCGTCGTCGACGACGAAGCCAGCCAGAAACTCGTCGACATCGCCGCCCAGCGCGGTGTCGAGCACGTCGTCGGTCGGTCGGCTGGCGAGTTCGTCAAGAAACCGGTCAGCGTCCGCGTCAGGACTGCGGACCAACTGCTCACTGAGAGCTAGACAGACGGGGCGAAGACGAGACGAACCGCGTCGTCACCGTCGAAGGCGTCGGTGACGCGTTCGTCGAGGCGAAAACCGATGGTCTCGTAACACGCCCGAGCACTCGCGTTTTCGGGGTGAACCAACACCGTGAGCGGTGCGTCCGGCCGCCGGGTTCGGAGCGCGTGGACCAAGGCAGTAGCACGACCCTCGCGTCTGGCACCAGGTGTGACCGCGAGTTCGGCGATGTGGTCGCCCGTCGCAAGGAGATACCCGACCGGTTGGTCGGCAGTGTCGACGGAGACGAGAAGCGTTCCGACCGCTGGCCACGCGTCGAGCAGGTCGGTCGATGGGTGTGAGATGTGTTGCTGAATCGACGAGATAGTCGAGAGGTCGGACGTGTGGGCGAGTCTGACCGACACGGTTACAGCGGAATCCACGCGATGACGGCACCCAGTGCCCCGGCGAGCGTCGCGAGGAAGTTGACCGCTTGGTTGTCGAGGCCGTTCCCTTCGACAGTCGCACCGAGCAGGCTATCGACCGTCATCCCGGCGACTCCGCCGACGAGAACCGCGAGCGCCGCAGGAGTGGTCGAAAGCGGAAGCAGGCCGTACGCGAGCGCGGCGACGAGCGCCGAACCGACGATACCGGCGACTTCGCCCTGCCACGTGACGCCACCATCGGTTCCCGGCGGAACGGGTTTGAACGTCGTGATGAGTCGTGGGTTGTCGAACAGGCCACCGATTTCGCTGGAGAGCGTGTCGCTCATCGCGGCCGCGACCGACCCGGCGAACGCGAGAATAAAGAGGTCGCTGCCGAGGCTGTGGCCGACAGTCTGTGTGGCAGCGTAGCCGACGACGGCGACCAACGAGACGGCAGAGTTGCCGAGAACGTTCCCTGTGCCGCGAGCGCCCTCGTTCTTCTCGGCGACGCCGCGTTCGGCCTTGTGGTCGTAGCGGAACTTGGTAGCGAGACCGCCGATGGAGAAGAACGAGACGAGGACGATAGCCCAGCCGAATCCGCCGAGACCGATAGCGGCCAGAAGGAGGAGGACGCCTGTGAGCATCCCTGCGAGGGACGCGGTGCCGAGTGCGTAGGCGGCGTACCCGAGGGCGACCGTGAGCGCGATAGAGATGCCTGTCTGTGTGAGTGAAATCGGTCCTGCGAGTACTTCCGTGCCCCAGAGGACGAATCCGACGGTGAGCATGACGAGGGGGTCGTCACGCTCGTAGAAGGCCGTCCGCAGGAGGGCGGCGACGAGACCACCCAGTGTGGCGACGAAGGTAAACCGGGCGAGCGAGACTGGCGCTCCCGTGACGTTTACGACAGCGAGTTGCCCGACGGTCGCAGCGACGATGCCAGCCCCGACGAACCCGGCGGTTTGCAAGAACTCGTCGTCGAGGCTGGCTTCGGCCAGTCGCCCTCCGAGGTTCCCGTACGCGAGTACCAACACGGACGCGACGAACGTCGAGAGTGGCATCTTGACCCGGGGGACCGTTGCGAGGAGTGCGAGTACCGTCGCGGCGAGAGCGAACCCAGCCAGCCCGTTGAGGCGGCCGTCCTCTCGGTCTCCCGGTCGCGCGAACAGCTCGAACAGCGGCCCGTCGTCGATGACGAAAGCCGCCAAGAGCGCGACTGCGGCGAATGGTGCAAACGCGGCCGTGCCGAGACTGGGGGCCGCGAGGGCCAACGTCCCGACAACCGCGAATCCACCCGCTCGCCGTAGTGTGGAAGTCACATCGTTCGATTTCCCCGACGCGCACTTAACCCTCCCGACATCGGTGACTTCGGGGGTGTCTCCCACGGCGAACCCGAAGCGTTAGGAGCTTCCGCGGCGCGACGACAACGTGTGGGACTGTACGATTACTACCTCGCCCTCCGCTCCCGCTTCGACGACGCCGACACCCCGGAACACGTCGCGGTCGTCATCACCGAGCGCGACCTGTTAGAGAAGGGTGCCTATGACACGCTCGCGGACTTCCTCGATTGGGCCTTCGAGTACGGCACAGAGCGTGTCACCGTCTCCGTAAGCGTCCTCGACGAAGCCGTCGTGCCGACCCTCTCGCGTGAACTCCGCAGTATCGAGAGCCCGTACCCGCTCGCGGTCCGCGAACCCGGTGACACCGAACCCGCCGACGAACCCGTACAGGTCAACATCGGCCTCGGCGGCAAACACGAGTTCGCCAACGTCGTCCAGTCGCTGGCCGAAGAGGTCGCCGACGGCGAGTTGGACCCGGACGATATCGACGCCGACGAGGTCGAAGAGCGACTGGTCTTCCCCGACGAACCGGACTTCGTCGTCAAGACCGGCGCAGAACGCCTCTCTGATTTCATGATTTGGCAGTCGGTGTACGCGGAGTTGTACTTCACCGACGTGAACTGGCGGGACTTCCGGAAGCGGGACTATCTGCGGGCGTTACGAGATTATCAGGACAGACAGCGGAGGTTTGGGCGGTGAGCGTAAGCGTGCCGCCCAAACGTTGTCGCGCCCGAAGGGCGAGACAGAAATTCGGTCGGTAGACCGAATCACGCGTCGACTCCGTCGACGAGGTGATTTGGGCGGTGAGCGTAAGCGAGCCACCCAAACGCTCTCGTAAGTAAACCAAGAGACACACATATTTGTTACTTGGTTGACCTTTACTTCATATGGATGCCCTCCAAACTGAGCACCCGACCGAGTGGGCGGAAGGCAGCACCGGCCTGTTTTCACTCACGCTCCTCTTCACACTCTGGCGCGACCGCCCACTGGAACCGATACAGTGGGAGTGGGTCGTCGTCGGTGCAGTTCTCGTGTTTCCGTGGCTGTACGCCGAATTCCAATTCGATGACTGGCGGTCGTGGCTACCGTCTGTGGTTTTTTGTGCGACGATACTCTTGTTCGGCCCGCAATACGAGGGTGCGGTTGTTTCGCTAGTCGGTGGAGTAAGCGCCGGGATGCTTGGCACGGCGGGCTGGAGAACCTACAGACGGCGTATTCGCTCCGCGCAGACACGGCGAGACCGTCCTCGATAATCTGCAATCGAATCCTCGATAGTCTGTAACCAGATAACACAAACGCGCATCTGAGTTTACAGAAAACACATCGTTAGGTAGCTGACAGTTGTACTATGAACCGGCGCAAACTGCTCGCACTCTCGGGTGCACTCGCCGCCGCGACGCTGTCGGGGTGTACCGGCAGTGGGCAATCCGACACGACGACTCAGACTGACACGGAGACCCCGACGACACCGCCGACAGAGATGACCATGACACCGGCCGAAGACCCACCGACAGGCGAGCCGAGTGTAGACGACGAACAGTTAGCCGCGCTCGCGTCGGGGAACGCCGAATTCGCCCTCGACCTGCACACCCACCTCGCAAAACAGGGCGGAAATCAGTTCCTGTCGCCGTACAGCATCTCTGTCGCGCTGGCGATGACCTACGCTGGCGCTCGTGGGGAAACGCGCGAGCAGATGGAAAAGACGCTCCGCTACACGCTCGGCGAGGATGTCCATCCGGCCTTTTCTGACCTTCAAGCCGCGCTAGAGAAGCGCGAAACGGCCACTGACCCCGGGAGCGAAGAGGAATTGGATGCCTTCCAACTGGCCGTGGCGAACGCACTCTGGGGGCGAGAAGAGTACTCCTTCTCTGACGATTTCCTCGCGTCGCTGGAGGAGCATTACGGCGCAGGGTTGCAGCGAGCGGACTTCGCAAACAACCCCGACGGGGAGCGAAAGCGCATCAACGACTGGGTGGCCGACCAGACCGAAGACCGCATCGAGAACCTCCTGCCAGCGGGGTCCATCAAACGAGATACGGCCCTCGTGCTCACCAACGCCATCTACTTCATGGCAAATTGGGAGCACAAATTCGACCCCGAGAAGACCGAAGACGGGACGTTCACCGCGCTGGATGGTTCGGAATCGACGGTTCCGCTCATGCAACAGGAACTCAGGACGAACTACGCATCGCTCCCCGACGCACAGGCCGTCGAGTTACCCTACGTCGGGGGAGAGGTTTCGATGGTCCTGATTCTCCCCGACGAAGGTGAGTTTGAGCAGTTCGAAAAGAGCCTTGACGCGAGCCACCTCTTCGGTATCTTCGACGAACTGAGCGACGCGGAGGGGACAGTCGTACTCCCTCGGTTCGAGTTCAAGACGAAGGTCCAGTTGAAGAAGGCGCTCTCCGACCTCGGGATGCCCGTCGCGTTCGAGAGGACCGCCAACTTCAGCGGGATGTCAGCGGACGACCAGCAAACCCTCAAAATCGACGATGTGTACCACGAGGCGTTCGTCTCGGTTGACGAAGAAGGAACGGAAGCCACGGGCGCAACAGCGGCGGTCATCGCGTTTACCTCGTTGCCGCCGTCGTGGGGCGAACTCCGGTTCGACCGCCCGTTCCTCTTCGCGATTCGCGACCGGCCGACCGACGCGGTGCTCTTCTTCGGCCGGGTCGTCGATGTCGGGTCGGCCCAGAGAGGCGAGTAACACTCGCCCGAATCACGGGACGACGTGCCCATATCCGGCCGTCGGATAACACAAACGCCCATCTGAGTTTACAGAAAACACATTGTCGGGCGAGTGAAATCTCCGGTATGAACCGGCGCGAACTACTTGCGCTCTCGGGTGCCCTCGCCACCGCGACGATAGCGGGATGTACCGGTGACGGACAGGGAAGCCCGACGACCCAAACTGACACAGAGACCACGACAGCGCCGCCGACACAGACAACCGAGCCACCTTCCGAGGAACCGCCCACGGGCGAACCAAGCGTGAACGACGAGCAGTTAGCCGCGCTCGCATCCGGGAACGCCGAATTCGCGCTCAACCTGCACACGCACCTCGCCGACCAAGACGGCGGGAATCAGTTCCTGTCGCCGTACAGCATCTCCGTCGCATTGGCGATGACCTACGCCGGTGCTCGCGGCGAGACGCGCGACCAGATGAAAGAGGTCCTCCACTACACGCTCGGCGAGGATATCCATCCGGCCTTTTCCGACCTCCAAGCCGCGCTGGACCAGCGACAGACTGCGACGGACCCCGTCGACGGGTCCGAAGTGGACGCCTTCCAACTGGCCGTGGTGAATGCGCTGTGGGGTCGGGAGGGCTATCCCTTCTCGGACGACTACCTCGCGTTGCTGGAGAAACACTACGGCGCTGGACTTCGGGAAGCAGACTTCGCAAACAACCCCGACGGCGAACGAAAACGCATCAACGACTGGGTCGCCGACGCGACCGAAGACCGTATCGAGGACCTCCTGCCAGCGGATGCTCTCACGCCGCAGACGGTGCTCGTCCTCACCAATGCCATCTACTTCATGGCGGGGTGGTTGCACAAGCTCGACCCCGAAAAGACCAAAGACGGGACGTTCACCGCACTGGATGGGTCCGAATCGACGGTTCCGCTCATGCAACAGGAGTTGAAGACCCAGTACGCAGACCTCCCCGGCGCACAGGCCATCGAGTTACCCTACGTCGGCGAGGAGGTGTCGATGGTCCTGATTCTCCCAGACGAAGGCACCTTCGAAGAGTTCGAGCAGAACCTCGACGCGAGTCGTCTCTTCGGCATCTTCGACGAGTTGCGTACCAGCATCGGGACGCTCGTCTTCCCCAAATTCGAATTCGAGACCGAGGTCCAACTCTCGAAGGCGCTTTCGGACCTCGGGATGCCCGCTCCGTTCGGCGCGGGTGCGGACTTCAGCGGAATGGTCGAAGGAGGCGATGGAGGACTTCACATCGACGAGGTGTACCACAAGTCGTTCGTCTCGGTGGACGAAGAAGGGACCGAGGCCGCCGCCGCGACTGCCGTGGTCGTCGAGGAATCGATGCCGCCGTCGTGGGGTGAACTCCGGTTCGACCGCCCGTTCCTCTTTGCGATTCGTGACAGGCCCACGGACGCGATGCTCTTCCTCGGCCGTGTCGTGGACGCTGGCACTGCACAGGGCGACACCTGACGACGACGTTCACCGCCGTCCTAATCGGCCGACTCTTCGACCCGCCGTTCCAACTCGGCGGACACCTCGTCTGCTCCGGACGAGGGGAGTTGGCCGCGCAACCGACCCGCCACCGTCCGCGCGTCTGCTAATTCGACTTCGGCGACAGCACGGACCAGCGCCACGGCGCGTTCGGTTCGGGTGCGTTGCCACGACTTCTCCCGCGACTCGTAGGTTCGAATGCCGCGGAGGAAGTCGATTTTCGAGAACTCCGGCCAGAAGGGGGCGCAGAAGTAGACGGCCGCCTCGTTCCCGTTGGCGTGCCACGGGAGGAAGTTCGAGGTTCGTTCGTCGCCACCGGTACGGATGATGAGGTCCACGTCGCGGACGGGTTTTCGGGAGAGTCGCTCGTCGACCGCCGCCACGTCGACGTCCGCCGGGTCGAGGTCGCCGGATTCGACCGCCCGACACACGTCACGGGCGGCACTGAGTAGTTCGGCCCGGCCACCGTACGCGAGCGCGATGTTGAGCGTAAAGCCATCGTAGGCGGCGGTCCGCGACTCGGCGTACTCGACGGCTTTTCGGACCCGGTCGGGGAGCATGTGAACCTCGCCGATGGCCCGGACCGACACTTCGCGCTCGTGGACGCGGTCAGCGTCGGCGAAGTCGTACAACTTCTGTTCGATGAGGTCGAAAAGCGGTTCCTGTTGTTCTGGCGGCCGTTCGAAGTTCTCGGTCGAGAAGGTATAGAGCGTCAACTCCTCGATGCCGAGTTCTTCACACCATTCGAGGACCTGCTCTGTCGTCTGTGCCCCCGCACGGTGTCCGTCTGTGGCCTCGTCGCCGCGTTTTCTGGCGTACCGGCGGTTCCCGTCCTGAATGATGGCGACGTGGGTCGGCCCGTCGCCGATTTCTCGCTTGAGCACGCGCTCGTACGCACGCTGAAACCCACGCTGGACCCACCCGAGCATGTTCGTTGGGTCGCCTCCGTGACGTATGTTTCTTGTGGGAGAGACGTTGACATCACGAGTACTGGAGGAACCCAACCGACGAATCGTCATCCGTTTGTACCTCCCCGAAAAGAGTCCACCATGAGCGAGACCATCGACGAGGACCTCTACAAGCGGACGCTCGCCCTCATCGAACCGGGCGACATCGAACTCGTTGGCGCTATCGTCCACACCGACCTCTCCGGGCAGGAAGACCTCGAAATGCAGGAGTTGACCGTCTCCATCAACGAGGTCATCGCCGGACACGCGGACAAGGGCGACGCGTGGATTTACGCCGGAAACGACGACACTGACTTCTCGTCGAACCAGTTCCAGGGCCTCTCGGTCGACGACGACGAGTTCGTCTGGGAGTGCCAGCAACTCCTCCGAAACGGGACTTTCGACCTCGTGTTCTACTACGAGGCGACGGCCGACCACGACGCCATCGTCGAGGACCTCGGCGACCTCGACCACGTCGACCGCGTCACACCCGTTCCCTGAGAGACGCGTTCGTTTCCTGAGAGACGCGTTCGTTTCCTGAGAGACGCGTTCGTTTCCTGAGTGACGCATTCGTTTTCACACGACCTTTTTGCCGCCTCCTGACTGGTTGTCACACCGCGATTCGTCCGTGTAAAGGACCCTCCGCATCTGCGGTGGACGTCTCGCCGTTTTGAGAACAAGCGAGTCGTTTATTCCCCTCGCATCCCGAGTCACGCCTATGAATCAGGCGGACGCGGAACTTTCTCCGCTCGACCGCGCCATCGTCAACGCCTTCCAGGGTGGTTTCCCCGTCGTCGAACGTCCCTTCGGACCCGCCGCGGCCGCACTGCGCGACCGCGGCGTGGACGTGACCGCCGCGGACCTCTGTGAACGCGTTCGAACACTCGACGAAGACGGTGTCCTCTCTCGATTCGGGGCGCTCGTCAACGCCGAGGAAATCGGCGGAACGGCGACCCTCGTCGCCATGCACGCGCCACCGGAGCGGTTCGACGAGGTGGCAGAACAGGTAAACGCCCACCGCGAGGTGGCGCACAACTACGAGCGCGAACACCCGCATCTGAACATGTGGTTCGTTGTCTCCGTCGCCGACGAAGCGCGGGTGGACGAGGTACTCGGCGAGATAGAAGACGAAACCGGCCAAGAGACGTACAACATGCCCAAGCGCCACGAGTTCCACGTCGGTGCGAAGTTCCTGCTCGACGGTCCCGTCTCCGACGGCGACCTCGACCTCTCGAATCTCGGCCCCGACGTAGAACCATCGGGTGAACAAAGCATCACGCCCGACGAGCGTGACCTCGTCTTAGAGATTCAGGGCGGCCTCCCGATTACGGAGACGCCGTACGCCGATGTCGCAGACGCGCTCGGACAGGACACCGAGTGGGTCGTCGAGACAATCAAGCGCTTCAATCTGGAGGGGAAGGTGCGCCGCGTCGGCGTCATCCCGAACCACTACGCGCTCGGCTACTCGGAAAACGGCATGACCGTCTGGAACGTTCCGGACGACATCGTGATGGATGTCGGTCCCGAAATCGCCGCCCTCGACTTCGTTACCCACTGTTACCGTCGCCCCCGCCACGAAGGCGTCTGGCCGTACAACTTCTTTGCGATGACCCACGGCCGGTCCGAAGCAGAGAGCGAAGAACGAATCGAGCGCGTTCGCGAGGTCATGAGTGAGTACTGGAATGTCGGCGACGCCGACTGGGATACCCTCTTTTCGACGCGAATCCTCAAGAAGACGGGTATCAGACTGGACGAGCGAGCAGACGCGAACACGAAGTGAGATGATTCCACTGGTGCACGACTTCGGCGGAGAAACCATCCTCGTGTTTGGCGGCGGCCCTGTCGGTGCCCGAAAGGCCCGACGGTTCGCCCGCGAGACGCGAACTGTCGTCGTCAGTCCCGACTTCGCCGACCGTGACTTCGGTGACGCGGAACAAGTCCGGGCAGCACCAGTCCCCGAGGAAGTGGCCGACTGGGTCGCCCGATTCGAACCCGCGCTGGTCGTCGCCGCCACCAACGATACCGACGTGAACGATGCTGTCGTCGCCGCCGCCCGCGACGCCGGGGCGCTTGTCAATCGCGCCGACCGAAGCGGCGAGCGTGATGCTGGAAGCGTCGTCGTCCCCGCAACGGTGGACGATGGCGACGTGTCGGTGGCGATTACCACCGGCGGCGCAAGCCCGGCGTTGTCGAAGTACCTCCGCGAGCGTATCGAGGCGGAACTCGACGGCGCGGGGGCGATGGCCGAGTTGACCGCCGAGATTCGCGCGGACCTCAAAACGTCGGACATGTCGCCGACTGAGCGCCGTGACGCGGTTCGCGCCGTCGCGCGAAACCCGTCTGTTTGGAAGGCTTTACGTAGTGGGGACGCAAACCCCCGGCGAGAGGCAGCGCGCGTGATTAGGGACACACAGCGAGGTGAGATATGAGAAGCGCGGGTGTCATCTCCGGCGTCAGCGTCGCCCACGACCGGGCGAGCATCCAGGAGATAGAGTGTGCTTCGGACGACGACGTACAGACCGTCGTTGACTACCTTCTCGCACAGGAGGGCGTCACGGAGGCGTTCTCGCTGCAAACGTGTAACCGAGCCGAGGCGTACGTCGTCACCGACGATGCCGCCGACGGCCGCCGCGCGCTGGACGATTTCGCCCCCGAGGTACGCGATGGGGGCGTCCGCCACATGGACCACGAAGAGAGCCTTCGCCACCTCATGCGTGTCTCGGCGGGACTCGAATCGCTGGTCCTCGGCGAGGACCAGATTATCGGGCAGGTAAAAGCCGCCGTGGAGGCATCTCGCGAAGTCGGCGGCATCGGTCCGATGCTCGAAGACGCGCTGATGAAAGCCATCCACGTCGGCGAACGCGCACGCAACGAGACGGCAATCAACGAAGGTGCCGTCTCCCTCGGCAGCGCGGCCGTCAGACTCGCGCGGGCCGAACTCGACGACTCATTGGAGACGGCCCGAACGCTCGTCGTCGGCGCTGGCGAAATGGGAACGCTCGCCGCGAAGGCGCTCGCCTCGGCAGACGTTGCCGAGTTGGTCGTCGCCAACCGGACGGTTTCCAACGCGAAACAACTCGTTTGTGACCTGTCGGGAGCGACCGCAGCGACGGGCCTCGACAGTCTCGAAGCGGCCATGGCCGACGCTGACCTCATTATCACCGCGACCAGCAGTCCAGCGTACGTCGTCGAACCGGCGGCCCTGACTGAGGCGGGTGAGACGATGCTTATCGACATCGCACAACCCCGTGATATCGACCCGGCGGTCGACGAACTCGACGATGTGGCCGTCTACGACATCGACGACCTCGAAACCGTGACCGACCAGACCGAGAGCCAGCGCGAACACGCCGCTCGACAGGTCGAGGTCATGATCGACGAGGAGTTCGACCGCCTTTTGGCCGCCTACAAACGAAAGCGGGCCGACGAGGCAATCAGTTCGATGTACGAGGCGGCCGAGTACATCAAGCGCCGCGAGGTTTCGACGGCGCTGTCGAAGTTGGAGGCACAGGGCGACCTCAACGACGAGCAACGCGAAACCGTCGAGTCGCTCGCGGACGCACTCATCGGCCAAATTCTCGCCGCGCCGACCAAGAGCCTCCGCGACGCTGCGGGCGACGACGACTGGACGACCATCCAGACCGCGATGCGACTGTTCGACCCCGGATTCGACGACCTGCCGACTGAGTCTTCGCGGTTCCAATCCGGTGTTACCGGACGCGGTTCCAACTCGGACAGTGGGCGGACGGAGCCCGAAGAGGAACTGTCGCGGCGCGTCCTCGAACAACTCTCGGACGACTGAACGCCGCCTTCGCCTGCGAACCTTTTTATCCGAATCCGGGACCACCTGCTCTCGATGTACTCCTCGTCTTCCGAACGCGCGACGCCCAGAGAAGCGGCGACGTCCGCACTGCTTCGCCGCTGGCGTCCGGGTCGGACGCTCGTCACTCGTCTCCGGGACCGCCTTCGCGCACGCTATCGGTGGCGACTCGTCGAATCAGCACCGCGCCGACGCACGACCGACCTCGACGACGTTGCCCGGGCGACTGTCGTCGGGCAGGTCACAGACGTCGTTGGCGACGGACCCGCACTCGCCGCGTGGGAGACGGACGGAGACCCCACCACCCCCGAGATGGTCGTCGGGCGGGAAACACGCCCCTTCGCCCTCGAAGACGAGACTGGTTCGGTTCAGGTTCGAGTGCCGCCCGATGGGGCCGTCGTCAGCGACAGTGACGACTCACGGCAGCCGACGACGACCATCGAACACGGAGACCACCTCTCTGTCACCGGACGGGTCGTCCGGCATCGTGATGGTGGGTGGGCGCTGACCGGACCCGGGTTCGTCCTCAGAGACTGGTGAGTTTCCGACACAGTCTCTCGCGTCGGCAGAATCCTTATCGGTCTGCCACGCGACATATCGGCCATGGCCGAGGTTCTCTCTGCAGACGAAGTCGACCGCCAACTCGGTGCTGAGTGGGAACGCGACGGCGACGAAATCGTGCGCGTCTACGAGTTCGACGACTACCTCGACGGGGTAACCTTCGCCGCTGCCGTCGGTGAAGTCGCCGAAGAAGAGTTCCACCACCCCGAGATAATCATCCGGTACGAAGCAGTCGAAGTCCGCCTCACGAGCCACGAAGAAGGCGGAATCACGGAGAAAGACCTTCGACTCGCCGACCTGTTCGACGACGAGGTCTGAGCGGGCGAGCGATGTCGCTGACGTACGTCTTCCGGGTTCGGTACCACCTCGAAACGCCACCTCACGTCCGAACGGAACCGGCGTCGTTCGAGACGACAGTCCGCGTCACACCGCCACCGCCCGGTGAAGAGGGATGGATGCTGTTCCGTGACGTGCTCTGGCGCGGCGAGGTGAACGACCCGACCTACGCCCGAAAACTCGCCTCGTCGTGGGTCGGCGTGCCGGTCGAAGCGTGTTCCTTCGCCGAGTTACGCACCGACGAAGCGTCACTCGACGAACTCCGGGCGGTCGTCGGCGAGAACCTCGACGAGTTCAACGCCGATTCGGTGCGCGACGCGCTTCACAAGTACTTCGGGAGCGCGATTCACGTCGAATCTGACGACTGAACGCGTCCGATAGCATCGGTTGGCGACTCTTAACGGCGGAATACCTTTATTCGGAGGTGACCTAACTCGAAGTCCGAATGAGCCCCTCCCCCTCCACCTACGACTTCTGGCTGTTCGACCTCGACGGGACGCTCGTGGACGCCGACTGGGCGTACACGCGCGACGTGTTCGACCGCGTCGGCGACCGACTCGGGTACGAGTTCACGGACCGACAGGCGGAAGTTATCTGGCACGGCCTCGGCGGTGCGCGCGACCCGACCCTCCGCGAGTGGGGCATCGACCCCGCAGACTTCTGGCCGGCCTTCCACAAGGAGGAAGACCCCCAAAAGCGCGCCGAAGCCACCTTCCTCCACGAAGACGCCGCCCGAATCATCGACGACATCCACGCCGCGGGTCGCCCGGTCGGAATCGTCACCCACTGCCAGCAGTTCCTGACCGACCCTGTCTTGGACCACCTCGGCATCCGCGACTGGTTCGACGCGGTCATCTGCTGTACTGAAGAGACCGGATGGAAACCGAACGCCGCCCCGGTTAAGCAGGCGATTTCCCAACTCGGAGTCAACGACGGACTTCGCACTGACGGGGGCACGGCGGGCGTCCTCGCCGGTGACGGCGAAAGCGACATCGGCGCGGCGTGGAACGCCTCGCTCGACGGTATCCACGTCGAACGACACGGTCCCGAGTTCCGGGGACGCTGTGTCCTCGGCGACTACCGCATCGAGACGTTCGACGAACTCAGTCGGTCGTGGTAATCGGTCGGTCGTGGTAATCGGTCAGTCGTGGAAGCAGTCAGTTGTGGTATCAATTGGAACCGACGACCGGTCTGTCTGACCACCAGCGCGGTGTTTGGTCGCGACTGCGACGAACATCGCTCCAGCGTTGGCGTCCGCAGTTCGAACCGATTCGAATCGGGCGTCGAGGAGGGCAACGAGGTCGTTTTCCGGATGCCAGTTCGTCGCGGCTTTCGAGAGCGGATTGAAAAGCGGATTGAGGAGCGAGAGCGGAAGCCGAGGGAAGGGACGCGCGTCGAAGACGACGAATCGGCCGTCAGGCCGGAGGGCGTCGTAGACGCCCTCGATGACTGTTTCGGCATCGGCCATCGCACTTAACGAGAGCGTGGCGTACGCGGCGTCGAATGGCTCACACAGCGGTAGCTGTGCCGCGTCGCCGCGAACGACGTGGACGTTCGACCAGCCCTCGCGTTCGACGCGTTGCCGCGCGGAACGCACCATTCCAGCACTGTAGTCGAGTCCGACGACGGTTCCCTCGTCGCCGACAGCGTCTCGAAGCGCCTCGAAGTTGACGCCGGGACCGCACCCGACGTCGAGGACGGTATCGCCGGCGTCCAGCGAGAGGGCGGCGCGAGAGCGGTCTCGGAGACGGTTCTGTCCCGTGAGGAATAGGCGAGAGAGGACTCGAAAGAGCCCCTGGTGGCGACTCCACCAGTCGTACAGGGCTCGACCGCGTGTATCGGTGGTCGGGTGCACACGTGGACGAGTGACTATCTCGGCGTCGGAATGGTCCATCGAGTTTTCTGTTGGCTCTACGCGGGACGTGAATAAGGGCGTTGTCGCCGCGCGATGCCTCTCACCGAATCAGGTCGGCCAGCGAAGTCGATTCGGGCCAGTTAGTGGAGCGCGTCGTCTAAGGGGCGTGCGAGGATATCGCCAGCACTCGTCACCGCGAGTTGGTAGTCGCCGTACGGGAACCGCACCTCGATACCCAGTCGCTCTTGCCCCTCGACGAGCGGGCGAATCAGCGATTCGAGCGCGTCGGTGTCGATAGATTCGTAGAGCGGTTCTTCGATGGCGGACAGTCCGGCGTACGACTCGACCGTCTCGACGATGACTAAGCCCAGTTCCTCGTCACCGAGCCATTGCCCGATGAGGTCCCAATCTTCGGCGAGGCCGAGACTCGCAGCGGATACCGCAGTCTCGTGTTCCGTGAGCGCCGCACCGACTGCCGACGCGCCCGATGTGAGCGTCGTGTTGATGTCGTCTCCGTCGTCGACGATGTTACGGACTCGCTCTAAGACCAGCGAAAGGTCGCCCGGCCCGGCTTTCTGTACGTAGTCGGTGACACCGGCAGCGGTGGCAACACCTTCGACCTCACCCCACGACTTTGCGGTAAACAGGAAGATGGGAATGTCGTCTTCTTTCTCTCGAACGGCCTCGACGAGCGCGACCCCGTTCGGTAAGACGAGCGAGTCGCTCACGAGGCAGTCGACGTGCGTCGACGGAGATGAGACGATATCGAGGGCCTCAGACGCGGATTCCGCGGTGACCAGTGTGACGGCTTCTACCTGCCGAAACGCCGCCTCCGAGAGGGAGAGCATCCCGGGGTCGTCGTCTGCGTGTAGAACCGTCAGCGAACGTTCCATGGTGAATGGTACCACCCCAGAGGTTAAAAACGTTCCACATTTTTTATAATTCAGTTGTGCCAGAATTACTCGTCAATTACATAATATCTAATCGGAGATATGGTGCTGTTAACTCAGCACCGGTCCGCGATGTTGGTTCAACTGTTAAGACATGATTAACTTGTCAACACCCGGAACTCGGTGTGCGGTATCCATCGAGCGCGTCGAACACGTCGCCGCTCTCCGCGAGAACGCGTTTGAGGTGCTGGACGCTCTGTTTGTCCGTTCTCGACGGGTCGGCGAGAACGCGAACCGGTTGCTCGCCCAGTGAGACGAAGTCCATCCCGAGTGTGTCGGCAGTCGTCGCGAGACCGACCCCAACGTCTGCACGACCTGCCCGGACGGCCCGAGCGGGGCTTTCGAACGCCTTCGTCGCCCGGTCGAATCCCTCGATAGCCTCGACGAGTTCGTGACGCGTCGTGTCGCGGTCGTCTGCGAGGGCGGCGATGGCGTTGCCAAGCGCGGTTCGAAGCCCTGAGTTCGTGTCGCGGTTGACGAATCGCAGGTCCAAATCGACGAGGTCCGCGAGTCCGGTGACGTTCTCGGGGTTGCCCGCGGGGAGGACAAGCCCCCACTCGCGCGTCCACGACCCGAGTTCGACTGTTTCGACTTCGCTGTCTCCGTCTCCAGCGACGACCGCCACGTCGGGAACACCGTCACGGAGGCGTCGCAGTCCCTCGCGCGACCCCACAGCAAGGTAGCGCGGCGACGGGACACGGTCGAGAAGGCGCGATAGCGCGGGGTCGTCTTCGCCGACGCCGAGGAGTTTTGGTGGGTGAACGTCCGGCGAGAAGAGTTGGACTTCGACCGTCTCACCTTCGGCGAGGTACTCTACGTCCGGCGGGACTTCGACCACGCCGTCGGCTTCGACGAGACTCGTCGTCGCCCCGGAGCCTTTGTCCACCGGATAGACGAGCGTCTCGCCGTCGCCGTCAGTGACGAGACCGACGGGCATGAGTCGCATCCGCCCCTCCGCGTAGCGCTCGCGGACGGCCATCGAACCTTCGATAGTCGCAGTACGCGGGTCCGGGAGTCCGGCAGCGTCACGGATGGCGGGTGCGACGAAGGTTCGGAAGATAGTGAGCGCGGAGACCGGATATCCCGGCAGGCCGATGTACGCGCTCCCGTCGCCGAGCGTACCGACGAGCATGGGCTTGCCGGGCTTGACGGCGACTCCGTGGAGGAGCAGGTCGCCGCGCTCCTCGACGACCCGGTAGATAACGTCCACGGCGCTGGCCGACGTGGACCCCGACGAGAGGACGAGGTCACACTCTTCGGCCGCCTGTCGAAGCAGGCGCTCCATCTCTTCGTAGTCGTCGCCAGCGTGAGGGTAGAATTTCGGGACGCCACCGGCTTCTTCGACGCCTGTGGCGATGGTGTAGGAGTTCACGTCGTAGATTTCACCCCGCTCGGAGTGGAGTTCCTCACCGGGCCGGACGAGTTCGTCGCCGGTCGAGATGATGCCGACGACTGGCTTGCCTCGAACCGGAACCTCGTCGAGTCCGAGGGCCGAGAGCAAGCCGATTTCGCGGGGCGTGATACGCGTTCCGGGGCCGAGTGCACGGGCACCGGCGGCGATGTCTGTCCCCGCGGGCATCACGCTATCGCCCGGTGCGACAGCGGTGTAGGTGACGAGTGTGTCGTCTCGTTCCTCGGTTCGCTCGACGATGACGACGGCATCTGCACCGGGGGGCATCACCGCCCCGGTCGAAATTTCGACGGCGGTTCCGGGTTCGACTTCCACGTCGGGTTCGGTTCCCGCGTGGACCTCGCCGACGAGTTCGAGTTCGACCGGGTCGGCCTCGTCCGCGCCGAAGGTATCGCGGGCGCGGACGGCGTATCCGTCCATGCTCGCCCGGTCGAATCCGGGGACATCCATCCCGGCATCGATTCGCTCGGCGAGGACGCGCCCGCGGGCTTCCGACAGGGAGACCGTCTCCGACTCGGGCGTCAGTTCGAGCGACGCGATAGTTTCGCGCGCCTCCTCGGGCGACGCGAGGTCGCGGAACTGTTTTCTCATGCGGACCACTCCCACCCCTCGACGGTTACGGTTTCGCCTTCGTCGTACCCCTCCAGGTCTTCGGGGACGACGACCCACCCATCCGAGAGGGCGACACTGGAGAGGATGCCCGACCCGCTGGTTCTGGTGGGTTCGGCGGTGAGAGTCTCATCGGTCGCGGCCCGAGCGTCGTCAGTTGCGGCCGACGCGTCGCCCGACCGGTCGAGTCGCACCCGCGCGAACGTCCGCGTGCCGGGTGAACTCGGAACCTTTCGGGTGAGGGTGGCTTCGACGGTCGGAAGCGGATGCTCGGTGAGTCTGCCGACGTGTTTGAGCACCGGCCGGAGGAACTGGAAGGTGTTGACGACGCAGGCGACCGGGTAGCCCGGAAGCATCACGAGTGGCGTGTCGTCTACGACACCGAGTGCGACGGGGTGACCGGGTTTGAGTGCGACGCCGTGGACGAGTACCTCACCCAGTTCGGCGACCACGTCGGGAACGAGGTCCCGTTCGCCCACCGACGACCCGCCGGTGGTGACGACAACGTCGTGGTTGAGGTCGGACTCGATGGCCTCGCGCAGACGGTCGGCGTCGTCCACGACGATGTCGCGATAGCTCGCGTCGCCGCCCCAGCGTTCGGCCAGACGCGAGACTGTCAGTCCGTTCGTCTCGATGACTTCGCCCGGTTCGGGGTCGGATTCGACGAGTTCCTCCCCCGTCGGGATGACGGCGACGCGGGGGCGCTCGTAGACGGGTACCGATTCGACGCCGACAGACCGGAGCAGGCCGAGGTCGGAGGGGCGAAGTTGGTGCCCGGCGTCGAAGAGTTCCGCCCCCTTGCGAACGTCTTCGCCGCGTTCGCCGACGTTCTTCCCCTCGGCGAGCGCTCGAAACACTTCGAGTTCGTCGCCGACGCGCTCTGTGTCTTCGACCTTGACGACGGCGTCTGCGCCCACGGGAATGTCGCTCCCGGTGTGGACTCGGACGGCTGTTCCCGGTTCGACGGCCCCCTCGACGATGCGGAGAATCTCCGGACTGCGACCGCTGGCCCCGTAGGTGTCGCGGGCGCGGACGGCGTAGCCATCCATGGCGGCACGGTCGTATCCGGGGACGTCGGCCGGTGCGACGGCCGGTTCCGCGAGCGCGCGGCCGTCGGCGTCGGCCAGTTCGACCCGTGCTGTCCGCTCGTGCGGCGTGACCGCTCCGAGGAGCGCCTCGCGGGCGTCCGCAAGCCGTGTCCGCTCCTTGAACCCGGCCGTGCGCCGGTCGTCGTGTACCATGGCGGCCCTTCGGTGCCGGAGACAAAAAGCGTCGGCTTCGACCCGATAGTGGCGGTCGGTTTTGCCGCATGTGGTCGCGCGCGGGCGCGTTCGACCGCCGGGTTTTTCGACCCTGCCTCCTTAGAGCCGTTCATGTCAACACTGCGCGACGCGCTGTCCGAACTGCCGGACGCGGTGTTCGCCGACCTGTTGGAGTCCGAAACGTCGTACCTGCTGGTCCTCGACCTCCCCGGGGTGACCGCCGACACCGCGGACCTCCGCGTAGAGAAGGGACGACTGGTCGTCGAAGCGCGGCGCGACAAGCACCTCCCGCCGGAGTTCGACTACGTCCGCGAGGAGCGGCCGCTGTTCCTCGATGCTGAACTTCCGCTGCCGCCGGACGCCGTCGGTGACGACGCCGAGGCGACGATGGAGCGCGGGGTTCTCGAAATCCGACTTCCGAAGCGAAAGGCCGCTCCGGAGCGGACAATTCCCATCACCGCTGGCAACAACGACAGCGACGACGCCTGACGAGGCGGGTGGTCACGCTGGTCAATCTCCGCGCCTACTGGCGGTTCCTCGTCGTCATCTACCAGTTCTTCCCGCTCATCGTCGCGTACACCCGCGACAGACGGAAGTACGTGTTCTTCGGCGGTCGCAGACGCGTCTCTTCGGAGACTCGACGCAAACGAGCAGATATACTGTTGGAGTCGCTGCTCACGCTCGGCCCGACGTTCATTAAACTCGGCCAACTCCTCTCGACGCGTCCCGATATCCTCCCGCCGGAGTACATCGACGTTCTTGGCCGACTTCAGGACGACGTGCCCCCCGCACCGTGGCCGGAGTCGAAGGAAGTCCTCGAAGCGGAACTCGGCCCGGTCGACGAGGCGTTCGACTCGTTCGACACCGACCCGATTAGCGGCGCGAGTCTCGGGCAGGTGTACGTCGCCGAATACGAGGGCGAGAAAGTCGCCGTGAAGATTCGCCGCCCCGGAATCGAAGCGTTGGTCGAAGCCGACCTTCGCGCGATTCGGTGGCTGCTGCCCCTTCTCATGCGCTTTATCGGGCAATCCCGCGCGTTCTCGCTGGAAAACCTCGCCGACGAGTTCGCCAAGACCATCCGCGAAGAGATGGACTACGACGAGGAGGCACGGACGCTCCGCGAGATTCAAGAGAACTTCGAAGGTAACGACACAATCGTTATCCCCGAACCGATAGACGAGCGGTCCGACGACCGCGTCCTGACGATGGAGTACCTCCCGGGGACGAAGATAAACGACGTGGCGGCACTCGACGAACTCGGTATCGACCGGACCGAGTTGGCGACGAACCTCCAACGCACCTACCTCCAGATGATTGTCCAAGACGGCGTCTTCCATGCCGACCCGCACCCGGGGAACCTCTCGGTGATGGATGACGGCCGTATCATCTTCTACGACTTCGGGATGCACGGCAAAGTCGACCCGTTCATCCAGGAGAAAATCGTCGAGTTCTACATCGCCGTTGCCAACCAGGACGTAGACGCCATCCTCGACACGCTCATCGAGATGGGAACGCTCAGTCCCACCGTCGACCGACAGGTGATGGGCGACGTGATGGAACTCGCCATCGCCGACGCCCGCGGCGACGACATCGAGCAGTACCGCGTGAATCAGATTCTCGAACAGGTCGAATCGACCATCTACGAGTTCCCGCTTCGCCTGCCGCGGAACCTCGCGCTGGTGCTTCGCGTTGCGGGCGTCGTCGAAGGCGTCTGTGTCACGCTCGACCCCAACTTCGACTTCATCGCGGTGGCAACCGAGTACCTGACAGAGCAGGGCTACCGCGAAGAGAGCGTCCAGAAGATTATCGAGAATGTCGGGGACCAGGGCCAAAAGACCGCCCAATCGCTGTTCCGTGTCCCGCCGAAACTCGAACGCGTCCTCGACAGGGCGGACCGCGACAACCTGACGGTGAACGTCCGTCTCGAAGACAGCAGAGGCGTCCTCGACAAACTGGCAAGACGCCTCGTCTACGGTATCTTCCTGTCGTTCGGGTTCGTCTCGACGATTATCGTCTACACGTTGGAACCGCAGAACCTCGTCGCAGTCGGTGCCGCGGGTGTGCCGACCGCCGCGGTGGCAGTCCTCCTGTGGCGCTCCTTCCGCGGCCCCAAGGGCATCAAGGCGACGCCGCAGTTCACCAGACAAAATCTGCGACAGCGCCGGGAAAAGTAATCAACGCTGAGAATCGGACGCGTAATTTTATGCGCATCCAGTTAGTTACTGACGGCCATGACGGAGTGGCGGCCGGTACTCGGGGGCGTCTGTCTCGCCGCGAGTACCGAGGCCCTTGTCTACGCGATGACGGGGCAGTTCACACTCGTCGGCGGTATCACAGGGAGTGCACTCGCCGGATACGTCGTCGGTTGTGACCCCGCAGATGGGGCGTGGCACGGAATGATGGCGGGCGTCGTCTGGGGGTCGATTCTGATGCCCGTCTCGATTCTCCTCACGTTCCTCAACGAAACGCCGATTCTCTTTCCATTCCAGTACATCATCCCGTTTCTCGAAACGCCCGGTGAACTCACGACGGCGATTATGCTCGCACTCGCGCTCCCGAATGTGATTTCAGGATCGCTCGGCAGTCTCGCCCGGCGAGACGCGCAAGGCACGTGGTTCGACCCGGCGATGGCCGAGGTCGAAGCAGTCGACGATGCCTGAACCGGAAGTCGTCAACGACGCCTGAACCAAGAGCCACCAACGACGCCTGAACCAAGCAATCAGTGGTGTGAACGCGGCTACGAGAACTCCTCCCGAGGGAACCTCGTTCCAAACCGTTTATAGCCTCCTTCCGATAACGGGAGGACATGGCGAAAGAGCAAAAGCAGGTGCGCGAGCTCCAAGAAGGAAGCTACGTGATGATGGAAGAAAAGCCGTGCAAAATCTACGCCTACAGTACCGCAAAGCCCGGGAAGCACGGCAGTGCGAAGGCTCGTGTCGAAGCACGCGGCGTCTTCGACAACAAGAAGCGCTCGCTCTCCCAGCCCGTCGACGCGAAGGTTTGGGTCCCCATCATCGAGCGAAAGCAGGGTCAGGTCGTCTCCGTCACCGGTGAGGACGCCCAGATTATGGACCTCGAAACCTACGAGACGTTCACGATGCGCATCCCCGAAGACGAGGACCTCAACCCCGAAGACGAAATCGAGTACCTCGAATACGAAGGCCAGCGCAAGGTCGTCTAAACGGAGGGTAGAGAGATGTTCCCCGGAGCGATAGCCGACCGCGACGAAGCAGACTACGTCGTGTTCGGCGCTCCGCTCGACATCTCTACCTCGTTCCAACCTGGGACCCGTTTTGGACCAAATCGAATCCGTCGGTTCGCCGAGTCGTTCGACGATTACGACCGGCGCACCGACCAGTTTTTCACTGATCTGAACGTCCACGATGCGGACGATGTCCGTGCGTGGGACGACGCACCCGAGTACGTCGAGTGGCTCACTGGGAGCGTCCGCGATATCGTCTGGGACGACGCCGTTCCGCTTCTCCTCGGTGGCGAGCACACCGTCACTGCGGCCGGCGTCGGCGGGGTCGAACCCGACGTGTTCGTCTGTCTCGACGCCCATCTCGACCTCCGCCGCGAGTACGACGGCAACGAGTGGAGTCACGCCACCATCACCCGTCGCGTCCTCGACGAACTCGATGTCGACGAGGCGGTCATCCTCGGCGCTCGTACCGGGTCGCCCGAAGAGTGGGAGCGCGCCGAGGCCGACGACGTGACCGTGGTCGAACCCGAAGCCGTCGCCGACTGGGAACCAGACTTCGGCGATGACGACTCCGTCTATCTGAGCGTCGACATCGACGCCGCCGACCCGGCGTTCGCACCCGGAACCGGGACGAAAGAGCCGTTCGGCCTCACCTCGCGTGAGATGCGCGACGTAGTTCGGGCAGTCGCCCCCTACACCGACGGCTTCGACGTGGTCGAAGTCAACGACCGAGACAACGGACAGGCGGCGTCGTTGGCGGCCAAATTGCTCCGCGAATTTGTCTTCTCGCACGCGGCCGCCGCCACGCAGGACTAATCGGAGTTCCGCACCACTTTCACAGACTTACAAGTCGCCGGACGCTGACTGACGAGTATGCACCTTTCGGACATCGTCGCCCGCTTCGACGAGACGCTCGCAACTGACGAGTTCGCGGACGTGGACGCCAGCGCGAATGGACTCCAAGTCGGCCCAGACGACGCAGAAGTCGAGAAGGCAGTCTTCGCCGTCGACGCCGCGGAGGCGACCATCGACGCCGCAATCGACGCCGACGCGGACCTGCTCGTTACGCACCACGGACTCGTCTGGGGCGGCTTCGACCGCCTGACTGGCAGCAACTTCGACCGCGTCGCACCCTTGATTCGTGAGGATATCGCCCTCTACGTCTCGCACCTGCCGCTGGACGGCCATCAGAAACTCGGCAACGCTGCTGGACTGGCAGACTACCTCGGACTCCGGGTTCGCGAACCCTTCGGCTCCATGGGGCCAGTCCACATCGGCCAGCGCGGCGTCTTCGAGTCGTCGAAGACGACCGAGGAGATTCGCGAGGCGCTCGACGAACTCGATGGAAGTACGGGGACACAGGTCATCGACTTCGGCCCCGACGAAATTTCGGATGTCGCCATCGTCACCGGCTCTGGAGTGGACTGGTTAGACGAGGCAGTCGAGACCGGTGTCGACGCGCTCGTCACTGGTGAAGGCAAGCAGAAGGTGTACCACGAAGCGCGAGAGGCGGGTCTCACAGTGTTCCTCGCGGGCCACTACGCCACCGAGACGTTCGGTGTTCGGAACCTCGCCGCGTTAGCCGATGAGGTGGGTGTCGAGACGGAGTACATCAGCCACCCGACCGGGCTGTAACGCTCACTGTCTATCTTCCCTGAATCTGGTACTCACCCACACGGCTTCTCCGGACCGGGGCGTTCAAACGCTCGGCCGCCGCACTCCCTCGCATGAGCGACCACGACGATGCCCACGACGGGGGCCACGAGGACGGCGGACACGAGGGTGACGCCCACGAACACGACGGCGGGTACGAGATGCCGGAGCGCGAGGAGTTCGAACACAACCCACTCGGTCACGCCGAGGTCAGCGCGGGTATGACCGTCGGCGAACTGGTCCAGCAGTACGGCCACGCCGGTATCGGGGCTGCCGACGTACACGAGGCTGCCGACATCTACGCCGAGATGCTGGCCGACGAGGACTGCACCGTCTTCATGTCGCTCGCGGGTGCGATGGTCCCGACCGGGATGCGGAAAATCGTCTCGGACCTCATCCGCGACGGCCACGTGGACGCGCTCGTAACGACCGGCGCGAACCTGACCCACGACGCCATCGAAGCCATCGGCGGCAAGCATCATCACGGACGGGCCCATCCGGGCCCGTCTAGCTCCCACTCGCACGGCTCGCAGGAACACGGGAGCGAGCACCACTGCGAGAAGACGCCCCGCGAACACGACGAGACGCTCCGAGACGAGGAAGTCGACCGTATCTACAACGTCTATCTCCCGCAGGAACACTTCGCCCTCTTCGAGTCGCACCTCCGCGACGAAGTGTTCCCGCCGCTCGAAGAAGAAGGCGCAGTGAGTATCGAACGCCTTTGCCGGGAACTCGGCCGCGCCAACAGCGAGGTCAACGAGCGCGAAGGCATCGAGGAGGATGCTGGCGTCGCTGCCGCGGCCTACGAATCTGATGTTCCCATCTACTGCCCCGCTGTGCAGGACTCAGTGCTCGGCCTGCAAGCGTGGATGTACTCCCAGACCTCGGCGTTCACACTGGACGCACTGTCGGATATGACGCCGCTGACGGACCTCGCGTACGACGCCGACAAAGCTGGCTGTCTCCTCGTCGGTGGTGGCGTCCCGAAGAACTTCACTCTCCAGACGATGCTCGTCACGCCGGGGGCGTACGATTACGGTGTCCAGATTACGATGGACCCCGCGGCGACCGGTGGGCTGTCGGGTGCGACGCTGGACGAAGCGCGGTCGTGGGGCAAACTCGAAAAGGACGCCCGAAACGCGACGATTCTCGGCGACGCGACCATCATGCTCCCGCTGCTCGTCGCATCGGCCCGCGAGCGACTGGCGTAAATCGCCCCCGCGAGACGACCCACGGCGGAGCCAGCGTGCGGTCGCTCCCGACGCCCTGCTCCAGTTCTCGGTTTCGAGAATCGAGAGAAAACATCTAACCATTCTGCGGCGACAGATTGGAACGAATGAGAGAGTCGTCGCTCGTGTCGGTCGTCAACGAGCGGTCCGACGTGGAGCTCGCCGCTATCTTCGAGCGAATCTGGGAGTCGAGGGGCTACGAAACGCACGTCCGATTCAGCGGTCCCGACGTTCACGTCGAGGCCGAAGGCGAGACGCCCGACGGCGCGCACCGAGAAGTCAGAATCTGGATTACGACGAGCAGAAACATCACCGCAGACATGACCAGCGCGTTCGTCCGCACCTGCGACCGGTCGGACGTCGAACCCTACGTGGCACCGGTCGGCCGCGGCAAACTCGAACCCGACGCCCACCGAACCGGGCTCGTCGAACTCGACGCGTCGAGTATCGCCGTCGAGATTCGCGAGACCGGCGTTGAGGAGTTCGTCCGCGACCTCGAAACGGGGGGTAAGTCCCACGGTAAGACGAACTGGCTCGGCGACGAGATTGACGAGAGCGACGCCGACGAGTCGGAAGGCGACGGGGAAGCCGACGCGGCGGACGAACTCGAAACGATTTCTCGACGAGAGGCGTTGAAGAAGGTCGGTGGGTACGTCACCGGTGGTCTCGTGACGTATCTGATCGTCGAGCGAATCTCTGATGCGATTCAGAACTCGCCGAAGCTCCGGGCTGCCATCGCCCGGCGCGTCGAGTGGATTGGGTCGTATCTCCCGGACGTGAACCTGCCCACTGTCGAGTGGTCGGTGCCGTCGCCGCAACCGATTCGAGACGACCCGACGGTGCCCGACACCAACGCCTCGGAGCAGACGACACCCGCAGATTCGGTGGCCGTCCCCTACGACGACCTGCGAGAGAACCCGACTGCATACGAGGGAACGGCCGTGACCTACACCGGAACTATCGACGACACGACCGAGCGCGACGACAGGCGCTATGCCGTCATCACCGTCGAAGGAACAGACGGGAGGTTACGCGGTGATATCGTTGGCCGGTGGCCTGCCGGGCAGTTCTTCGACGACGATATCGGCTTTCGGTTGTTGAACGACGAGCGCGTGACAGTCTGGGGACGTGTTGCTGGAACGTCCTCGATGTTCTTCGGGCGACCGCTTCCGCTGGTGGAATTGGTGGCGCTCCAGAAGGCATGATGTGGTGGGGCTGTTCGGACGCAATCCCTGCCGATTTGTACACCGGGTTCGTAGCATCGGGTGGCCGATGACGAGGGCACCGCTCTGAGTCGGACTCGGCACCCGACGATGAGGAACCCTATGAGTGCCGAGGCCATTCTCTAAGAACGTATTACGCGTGTCGCAGTATCGTGAGGCCAGACCTTCCGAACAATCGATACTTAAATCAGCAAAGTCCCGGAGCAGAGCGTTTGGACTGACTATCAAGCGACTACACCATATCAAATTAAAAACAAGACAGCCAAGACGACGGTCGAACACTACCCTGATTTCATGACAATACAGCTAAACATAACACATAACAAAGTTGCTGGCCAGTGTTGGTGACGACATGAACAAATTCGAACTCGAACGAGAGGAGACACGAGGCGAGGTCGCGTCTTACCTCCGAACACTCGCAGATGGGCTCGAACAGGGCGATAAGATGACGTTCGTCGCCGGTGACGACAGCACAACCATCAATCCACCTGAGACGGTCCACTTCAAACTCGAGACTGACACCGATAGTTCGTGGCTCGGTGGTGAAAACGGCCGGTCGTTTCGTATCGAACTCGGGTGGGAAGCAGACGAGGTCAATGCGGACGAAGAACTCGCAATCATCAACCAGCCCCGTACAGTGCACAGAGAGGAAGAGGTCGAGTCATAAATACGATGCTGGCCGGAACAGCCGTTTGGCTCCCACTCCAACTGTTCACGGGGACGTTCCTTTCGTACGCAATCGTCTTCTTCGTACTGGCACTCGTCGCTACGCTGGTTGGCTTCCGCGGTATTGCTGGTATCTCGATGGAGATTGCTCGCCTGTTCATCCTGCTCTTTCTCGTCTTGGCAATCGTCTCGATTCTTCTCTAACAGCCCACATTTCTGAGTACTTCGTCAACGATGGCCTCACCGCGGCCGGGTAGCTGAAATCGGCTGTCGGCCTTCTCGGCGAGGCCTCGTTTGTCGAGCCACTGCGTCAAGCGGTGGCTTGTCGCCCGCAAAACATCCAGTCGGTCCCCGATTTCGCCACGGTCAAGCGGTTCCTGTCGAAGCGCTTCGAGCACCGGGCCGTGCCGGACAATATCGCCGAATAAGTCCGTGTCGATTCGGTCGTCCGTCGAGTCACAGCGATTGCGTATCTTCGACCGCAGCTGCGAAGTCGTCGAGGAATGCCGGGACGTACTCCTCATCGACGTGGTTCACATTCCACAACCCGGATTCGCGGAGTTTCTCGCTTCGACTATGATGGCCGAGCCACTCGTCTGAGCGAGCATCAACGGCCGCACGCTGATAGTTGCTGAGCAGGGCAATCATATTCCGCTCGATGAAGGCCCGTTGGCTCTCGGCGCTCGGTTCGTCGTCGACGTTCACCCAGAGGAACGGCAGGTCCCGAAGATAGTCGCTCACTCGCTTCTCCATCTCAAGTTCGTCGAGTCGCAGTTCTCGTTTCGCGGTCGAACCCGACCCCCAGTTGGGGTACTCCTCGGTCAACGCCTCGCTGTCGACGATGGCCTCACCGACGCGTTTTCGAAATACTGACCCGCGGTGGTTGCCGCCGCCTTCGTAGGTTCCGCGCATCGCTCCTCGGTGCGTTCGCAGTCGGTCCCAAAGCGACGTACTGCTTCCTTCGGAGACCGCATGAGTCCCGATACGAGTCACTCGAAGTTGGTCGCCAGTATCTCGATATTCGTCCGGAGCGAAGAAAATATAGACGCCACGGTCGGGCCAGTCCATGTAGCCGGTGCAGTCCTTGAGTTTCTGTTTTCCGCTGACTGTCTCCTCAAGATTTTCGAGTAATTGATACAATCGGTCGATATCGCGTTGACGTTCCATATTGAATAAGCGTAGATACTCGGTCGCTGATACAAAGAGGTTAGTCTGGTATCTCATTTCGGTTACCGCTGCGTATCCCGAATCAGCGAAAAAGCCGTCTCCGTCGAGGCAGCAGACCGCGCAGGACAGACGATTGCCATCACGGAGACTGGCTGGTCGTCCGAGACGAGGGAGATCGGATGGGTCTCCCCGCCCAGTCTGGGATGGCTGGATGGCACGTTCCACATAGTATCGGCTTACCCGACTCTCTTCGACAGGTCTGCCATCGAGAACTGTGCTGGTGAAGACTGTGACACCAGCGAGTCAATCGTCAGAAGTCGCTGTTACCTTCTCCAGTTCGACGTTGAACACGGCCCCTTCGGGGTCGTTATCTTCGACCCAGACTGACCCACCGTACTGGTCGACGAGCGTACTGACCAGGTAAAGCCCCATCCCGGTCCCCGGGCTTTCGAGCCCTTTCTCGCCTTTCCCGAAGATTGTCTCCTTGTATTCGTCCGCGATCCCGGGACCGTTGTCCGCCACGCTCACGACCACCGACTCGTCGTGTTCGGTCGCAGTCACGCTGACATGTATTTCGTCCTTGACGTTGTGCTGGACTGCATTGTGTAACAAGTTCTGAAAGACGGTCCCGAGGAGACCATTCGCACACACGGTCGCGTCGGGGACGTCTCCAACAATCTCGACCGTCTCATCGGCGAACCGGGTTCGGAGGTCTTCGACTTGCTCAGCGAGTACCGGTTCGAGTTCGACGGCGACCACCGCTGATTCCTGTTCGTTACTCAGAACCTTCACGATGTCACGCGCAGTCTTTGTCAACTCCGTCGTGTGACGACTCGCATCGAGAATCCGGTCGACGTCCTTCTCGAGTGACTCGGGAATCGACTCCCGAAGTAATCCGCCATAGCCCTGAATTATCGACATATCGTTTCTAATGTCGTGGCGAACGATCTGATTCAGGAGTTCGAGCTGATTCCGCTGCCATTCGAGTTGCTGTTCGTACTCGCGGAGCGCGGTGATATCCCGCGCCGCACCGACTATCTTGACGACGTCGCCATCGACCAGTACCGGCGTCAACTTCGTCTGCCAGCACCGAGTTCCACCAGGCAGCGACAGCGTCTCGTCGTAGGTTATCGTCTCGCGCTTTCGGATGCATCGCCGGAAGTTCGATTCGATCTCGGAACCAGTCTCCTCGCCGAAGACCTCCCGCGGTGTCTTCCCCTTGACTTCCTCGGTCGTCAGTCCGGCTAGTTCTTCTTCAACCGAGTTGAGTCGCGTGAGCCGGACACCGCCGTTTTCGTCGACGTCGATGAGGAACAGCGCATCCTGCGTGTTGTGGAAGACGGTTTCGTACTCGTGTCGAATCTGCTCTAACTCGCGTTCGCGTCTTCGGTGTTCCGTAACATCTCGTCCGAGCGTGACCATCCCAACCATCTCCCCGTCGTCGTAGAAGGTCCGCGTGTTCCACGACATGATGCGCTCTTCGCCGGATTTCGTCTGGATGGTCGTTTCGAACTCTTCGACTGCTCGGCCCTGTTCCAGCATGTCGAAGACTTCGTCGAGGATCTCGTTTCTGTACGCGTCATCGGGATAGAGCCACTCCCAGATGTCGGCGTGACCGAGTACTTCCTCCTTGTCGTAGCCGCTTATCTCCTCGGCAGCCCGGTTCCACATGACGATGTTCGCTTCGGAGTCGAGAACGTTGAGCCAGAGATTCGCGTTCTCGATGATTGCTTCGCGGAAGTGGTTGAGTTCCGAGAGTCGTTGTTCACGCTCGACGCGCTCGGTCGCATCTCGTGCGGCAATGAGGGCGCCGCAGCCAGTATCCAGTTCGACCGCAGTGATTTCGATGTCGAAGAAGACGGACTGGCCGTGTCGGGAGAGTTGGAACTCGAGCCCGGCCTGCTCGCAATTCCCGTCCAGTACGTCAGCGACGAGCTGGCGGTAGGTCTCGACCTGCGTGGGGTCCGAAGCGAGTTCCGCCAACCGCGACCCGAAGCGTTCCCCGAGAATTGCTTCCCGTGAGACGCCGAATATGTCGACAAGTCCCCGGTTGACATCGAGTATTCGTCCGTCCGGGTCGACGAGCCAGACGGCGTCGGCAATCGCATCGAATAACTGCTCGTAACTCGGCTGTGGGCGTCTTCGTTCGTTTCGCTCGGTGGTGTCTGAAAAGTAGACGGAGAGACCAGGGTCGTCCGGGTAGATACGAACGTCCACCCCGGTGTCGAGCGAGTCGTAATAGATATTCAGCGACGCCGCTTTCTGGTTGGACATCGCGTATCGAAACTTCTCTTCGATGGCTGTCTCCTCGATCTGCGGAAGCACCGTCCAGATAGATTCCCCGCGGAGTGCAGACGCTGGCGCACCGAGGAGGTGCGCCGCCTGCGTGTCGAGATACGTGAATCGCCACGTGTCGTCCAACGCGAAGAAGGCATCCCTCCCGTGTTCGAGTACGTCGGCAACCAGCTCCGCCGCGGGGAATGTCGGACGAGTCATAGTAGGAGTGTGGGCATTCGGGATCGATCCATTGTACATTTTACACGAAAAAATATCAGCTTTTCCATGGCTGAGAATTGATACGTCTGGATTTCCACAGAGTTTTCGTTAGCGGACACAGGCGCGGCTGCGTCGCGTAGATGTCGAGAATCGGGTTGTCGTCGCCGGTCTCATTCACGCGGGAGACACTTTGTCTGAATCGCGTTCTGGTCGCTACGCTCACTCTCTCTCGCTCGGATGCAGACCGTTCCACTGTTCGTGCAGGTGAACGAGCGATTGTCGTCACTCAGCGTTACCCGCCCGTCAAATACGAGTACCGCCAGTCTCTCACCGATGGTTCCCAGTGACCACGTTGAGCAATTCTTTGAGTCGAAAAACACGTCCCGGGCAATTCTTTGAGTCGAAAAACACGTCCCGGGCAACTCTTTGAGTCGAAAAACACGTCTCGGGCAACTCTTTGGGTCCAAATACCTACAAAACTGTTCTCAACGTTCAACAAGGCAAGAAATCGTTATGTCACGGGTTACAACACCAACGAATTAATTTTGTTTCCCCGCAAACCGTTGGTGTATATGAGTGAGCAACGGGGCGATAACCAACAGGGGCGGTTCAACGGGGATACCCGCGTTCTCTACCGACAGGCAGTCCGGACGCCACTGCCAGATGAAGACGCCGAGCGGATGTTCTACGAGAACATGATGAACGTCGCAGATGCCCAAGAGCAGAAGGCGGACATGCTCGAGGACCCCAATATTTCATTGCTCGAAGCCTACGAGCGGCAACTCGAAGGCATCGCCAAGAGCTACAAACGGCGACTCAAGAGCATCGCTGGCGGCGAGTACGAGACGATTGCCCTCCAGCATTTCAATGGGGACCGAGACGACCGCGTGAGCCGTCTTTCGGCGTACTACTACGAAGGACTCTGGCGGATGCAACAGCGCATCACCGTGACGGACATGATGTTCTTTCCCGTCATCATCCGGTACCCGGACAGTTTCACCGTCAACATCCGCTTTGCGAGCGGGTACACCACGACCGAGTCCGTCCTCTACGAGTCACCCGAACACTCCGACGAGGATGTCGAAGACGAGTACTTCGACCGCTACTACAACGAGAGCCTGTACGAACAAAAGGAGGCAGCAGCGAAAATCAGAGCGTGGGCGGATGTCATCCGCGAGGAGTTCTGCGACCCCGACGAGGCCTCCTTCGACGAGCGGAAGTACGGCGGTATCGTCTCGGGCGGCGGTCGGAAAGGGTCTGTCTTCTCGTCGGTGCTCCAGCGGGTCGACCCCGACCCCGACCGCTTCGACGAACCGGTCAGTAAAACCACGTTGGTCCCAGAAGGCGAAGAAGCACGACGCACAGAGCACGAATTGCTTCCCGAAGAGTCACTCGTTATCTAACTCGGCAGGCACGATTATACTCCCCGGTCGATGCCGCCGTCCGGTTGCGGAATCGGTGGTTTCTCCTGCGTTGCTTCGTCTGACGAGCATGGCGACGAGCATCGCCGCAAAGAATTTGCGCGCGTACGTCCGCCGAATGACCCGCGGCAACACCGACGACGGAGTGACCCGTCTGACTCTCGTGCCGACCTTGCGAACGATGTCCCGAGGACGGCGACTCGTGAGACTCGACCAGCGTTCTCGCATTGATGCGTCAGTTTCTTCTCATCAGTGATAAATTAAACTACTATATGGTATTGATTGAAACAAATACTCAGGGGGAGGATGCTGCTCAGTCGGGGATGAATTTTGTTTGTAGAACGTGATGATACAGGGATTTACGGTGTCAAAGTCCAATATACAGACACATAGAATTCTAGACTTCCTCAATGAACAGAGCAAGACACCGAGTTAAATTCAAATTTTATGGATTGAATTAATAGTGGCTATATAGCTATCAATACCGATACCAATGAAATCGACTACAGCGACTGTATAAGTGGCTCACTCCCCAAAGGACAGTATGGGAAGCCACGCACCGTCTCACCGCGGGGACTCCCTCCGCGACGTGGTCCGGTTTTACCTCCTCGACCATCGGACGGTGGTCGGAAAGGCCATCGACATCGGACTGCTCGGTCTCAACCTCGTCTTCGTGGCGGTGTTCATCCTCGAAACGTATCCGCTCTCGTCGGCCGTTCGGGACATGCTTTGGCGCTTCGAGGTGGTGATTGCGGTTATCTTCCTCTTCGAATACGTCCTCAGGGTGTACGGAGCACGGAGTCGCGTCGGAGAGTTGACCGACCCGTACACGCTCGTCGACCTGATAGCCATCATCCCGACGCTGTCGGTGTGGCTTCTCCCAGTTCCGGCGCTCGCCGCAAACATCGGGTTCTTGCGCGCCATTCGAGTGGTTCGCGTGCTGCGATTCTACCGATTCACCCGTGACGAGGAGTTCTTCTTCGGTACAGTTTCGGTCGAGACGCTCCGCGTGGTGAGGTTGCTCTTGACCGTCCTGACCATCTTTTTCGTCTCCGCGGGGATGTTCTACGCGTTCGAACACAAGGTGAACCCGCAGGTGTCGACGTTCGGCGACGCGTTCTACTTCGTCGTCGTTGCGCTCACGACCGTCGGGTTCGGCGATATCATCCCCGTCACGCAGGCGGGGAGAGCAGTCACGGTCGCCGCGATTCTCACAGGCATCATCCTTATTCCGTGGCAAGCGAGCAAAATCGTCAAAGAGTGGGCACACAGGGACAAAGTCAACGTCGTCTGCGAGAACTGCGGGTTGGCGTATCACGACCGAGACGCCTCCCACTGCAAGTCCTGTGGGCACGTCATCTATCAGGAGTACGACTCACGGGAGTGACCGCTGGATTCGATCAGACAGTTGCGGCGTATAGAACATGAACATTTATTATAGATTGGTCTGAAGGGCTGAGTACATCATGTCGGTCGTACGCGTACAGCAGTAATCCTCTTGTCTCCCAGTATCGCATCCGACCGACCCACCGACCGCACCCAAAACCGTGAGCACGAACACACGCCCGACATACGAACCGCAACTGCGAACAGACCGACGCTCGTCGCGCTCGACTGACACCGCTGGCGACAAAACCGACACAGACACCACCGGCACCACCGACGCCGACTCGTGGATTGCCCAGTGCCAACGGCAGTTCGAGTCGAAGCGGACCGAGCGCCTCCACAACCTCTTCGACCGGGAAAATCAGTCGATGCCGAAGATGGACTGAGTCACTGCGAGTACGATTTCACTGCCGACCCCACCCAGAGGAATCACTCGTTTTCCGCGCCTCAGCCGCCCGTTTTGCGGCGATACATCGCTTGAAGTGAGTGGAGTGTCCACTGGCGAGCGATGCGATTGGCACGGATTCGAACCGACGACGGTGTTGCGACAGGGCGCTACGAAGACGGTTTCGTGACGGTCGATGGCGAGACGTTCGAAGTCGGCGTCGACGCCGACCTTCTCGCACCGTGTGAGCCGTCGGCGTTCTTCTGCGTCGGCCGGAACTACACTGCCAAGGTCGACCAGATGGACTACGATATCCCCGACCAACCGGACTGGTTCATCAAGCCCCCGACCTCGTTACTCGCCCCCGGCGAACCTATCGTCTATCCCACGTGGACCGAGGAACTGACGTACGCGGGCGAGTTGGCGGCAGTCATCGACCGCGAGTGCCACGACGTGTCCGAAGACGAGGTGGACGACGTGGTGCGTGGCTACACTATCCTCAACGACCTCGACGCACTCGACCAACCCCGCCGAACCGCCCGGAAGGCGTTCGACGGGTCCGGTCCGCTCGGCCCGTGGATAGAAACCGACGTGGACCCGACGAATCTCGATATGACAACCCACGTCGGCGGCGAGTTGCGACAGGAGGCCAACACCGAGCAGATGCTCTTTTCGCCCGCGGAAGTCGTTTCGTTCCTCTCGGAGCGCTACACCTTCCGACCCGGCGATGTCATCTCCTTCGGGAGTCCCGCGAATCCCGGTCTCGTCGAACCCGGTGACGAGGTGAAAATCTGGTACGAGAACGTGGGGACGCTGACGAATACGGTCGTTGCGCCGGACGCGTAGTACCGCACCGGCGCTGTGTTTGGAAGTTCCGGACTCAGTTCAGCGCCTCAACCTCGCCTGTGAGGTCCGACGGTTCGTCGACCGGACCGTTGACGAACAGGCCGTGGCCTATCAACACGGCGGCGACGAAACTGAACACGACGATGCTCGTCGTCAAAGCGAGCGAGGTCAGGTATCCGACGAGTACCCCGGCGACGAGGCTTCCGAGGATACCGACGAGGACGAGATCGTAATACTGCCACGTGTAGCCCATGCGTACTCTTGTGGTGCCATCCCTGAAGAGGTGGCGTCCAGTTTCGCGGCGACCGAATGTGAACGAATCCGTCGGACACGTCGGGTCAACGGCCGGGATGTGATAATCCAAACAGAAATTACGACTGGCTAGAAAGAACAGAACAGTAGATGGGATGGACTGTCTCGGTGTTCGCGGTCGTCGTGCTCGGGAGCGCGGTCGTGGCACTCGGAGTCGGTCTCGCCTCGCTCCGACAGCGGCCGGATCCGATGGCGTGGCCGCTGGCGGTGTTGATGTTCGCAATCGCTGCGTGGGCGGTTCCGCATGCAATCATCCTTGGTTATACGGAACTCGAACGGGTCATCTTCTGGGAGCGGGTGCGCTATCTGGGAGTCGTTTCTGCTCCCGTCATGTACCTCGTCGTGGCGCTCAGATACGCCGGATACGAGCGGTGGCTCTCCCGCCGAACGTATGCGTTACTTGCAGTTGTCCCCGTCATCACGGTCGTGGCTGTGTGGACGAACCCGTCCCACGAGCTGTTTTGGCGGTCGGTCTCACTCGCTCGGGTCGGGGACGCATCAGTGCTGGTTCCGGAGGTCGGTGTTTGGTACTGGGTGAACCTCGGCTATTTGTATCTCGTCACGGCCACGGCCATGTCGGTACTCGGCATCGTAGTTATTCGCTCGGGACCGCTCTACCGCAAGCAGGCGGTGTTGATGTTCGTCGGTGGACTCGTCCCACTGGCGACGAACGTGGTCATGATATTCGGCGCTGGACCGGAACCAATGGTCGACCTTACGACCACTGCGTTGACTGTGTCAGGGGTCACCTTCGCGCTGGCGCTGTTTCACTTTGACCTGCTGGAGATCCGACCCGTTGCACGAGACCTGCTCATCAACGAACTCGACGATGGGGTGGTCGTCATCGGACCAACCGGCCGTATCAGTGACTTCAATCCGATGGCTGCGAACATTCTCGAAGACCTCGCAATCAACCAACCCGCTGCGGAGACTCTCCCGTCGAATGTCGTCCTCGGCGGCGGTAAACTCGTTATCGAGACCTCGACCGGAGAGCGGACGTTCCGCACGCGGTCGACCTCGTTGACCGACAAACGAGACCAAGAGGTCGGACGAATCGTGTACCTGCACGACATCACCGAGGTCGTCAAACGCGAACAGCGCATCAGCGTGCTCAATCGCGTACTGCGTCACAACATCCGCAACGAGCTGAATATCGTCTCCGGGCGTCTAGAACTTCTGGAAGAACAGACCACAGCAGGCGCTCGTGAACACATCGAGTCGGCAAAAAAGAGCACCCAGCTCGTCATCGAACTCGCCGAGAAAGCGCGCCACATCGAACAAACGCTCAAAGAGACCGACGCGATGGTGGTCGTCTCGGCACCGGCGGCCGCCGAGCGAGCGGTGACGAACGCCCGGAAGACGTATTCTGACGCCGTCATCAAATTCGAATGCCCGGAACGTTCCGAAAACAGCGCGTCTGTCTGCGTGATGAGCGAGACCCTGTTTACAGAGGCGATTGCGGAACTCATCGGGAACGCAGTTATTCACAATGACCGGGAGCCACCGGAAGCGACTGTGTACGTCGACTCCGATGCCGAGCACGTTCGGGTGAGCGTCGCGGATACTGGTCCCGGTCTCCCGGAGCAGGAAAAATCGATCCTGCGCTCCCCGACGGAAACGAACCTCGAACACGGCAGTGGTCTCGGTCTCTGGCTGGTGAAGTGGACCGCCTCGCTTTCATCGGGGACACTCACGTTCGCGGAGAATGACCCGCGCGGGACCATTGCAACCGTGACGCTGCCGCTTGCGGACGAGTGAATCGTCTCGGGAAAAAGTCCGCAGTCCCGTTCGGCGACCACTGACGGAACGTCTATACGTCGCCAGACACTCCACAGCCTATGGAATACCAGACTGCGCTCGACCGAGCGCTCGACATCCTTCCGGAGCGGAACGTGGAACAAGAACGACTAACGATACCAGACCCGTCGGGCGAAACCGACGGTGCGTTCACGCGTCTGACCAACCTCGGCGAGATTTCCGACGCTCTCTCGCGGACGCCTGCACACCTCCACAGCGCCATCCAGCGTACCTTCGGTACGAGCGGTCAACTCGAAGGCGACCGCGCCCGTTACAGCGGGTCGTTCTCCATCAACGACTTCGAGGAAGCCATCGACGAATACGTCGAAGAGTACGTCATCTGCTCGGAGTGTGGCCTGCCGGACACCCGTCTCGTGACCGAAGACGGCGTCGACATGCTTCGCTGTGAGGCCTGTGGTGCCTTCCGTCCCGTCCAGAAGCGCTCCAGCGCGAGCAAGAAGCGCCAGCGCGAGGCTGTGGAAGAAGGCCGCACCTACGAGGTGGAGATTACCGGAACCGGCCGCAAAGGCGACGGTGTCGCCAAGCGCGGTGACTACACTATCTTCGTTCCCGGTGCGAAGGAAGGCCAGACTGTTCGTGTCTACATCAAGAACACGAGCGGGTCTCTCGCATTCGCACGACTCGCCTGATTGCGGACGACCGAAGACGATTTAATTATCAAAAGAAGGTCAGCTTCCCGAATACATAACACAGAGAGTTCCATATCGGGCTACATGAGCCGGGGGGAAGGCACGAACGAAACACAGGCGATTGCACACGACGGGCACGAAAAGCCCGTTTGTGTCCTCCACGTGGACGACGACGATGCGTTCGCCGAACTGGCGGCAACACTCTTAGAACGGGACTCAGCCGCGGACCCTCCTCTCGAAGTCAGGACCGAGACTGACCCGACCGCTGTCGACCAGCACCTCGACGACGTAGACTGCATCGTCAGCGACTACGACATGCCCGTCATCGACGGTCTCGAACTGTTGGCCGAGGTTCGAAAGCGCAAGCCAGACCTCCCCTTTATCCTCTTTACCGGCCGCGGGTCAGAGGAAATCGCGAGCAAGGCAATCTCGGCCGGTGTCACAGACTACCTCCGAAAGAGCGGGCGGAGCGACCGCTTCGGCGTCCTCGCGAACCGCATTCGGAACGTCGTCGCGAAGCGCCGTGCGGAACGGTCCGCACAGCAAAGCACCCGCCTGCTCAGAGACGTTATCGACCACCTCCCGCAGTGCGTGTTCGTCAAGAACATCGACGGCCGGTACCTTCTCATCAACGAGACTGGCGCGGAGACGTACGGGGGTGCCCCCGAGGATATCGAAGGCCAAACCGAATCGGATGTGAACGACCCCGAGACGGCCGCGCGGTTCCGGCAAGAAGACCGTGAGGTCATCGAGCGAGGGGTCGCGAGGGACATCCACGACCAGTACGTGGTCGCCGAAGACGGCGACGAGCGCGTCGAGCGCGTGGTGAAATTCCCATTCGATATCGAGTCGACCTCAACGCCAGCGGTACTCGGTATCGCCGAGGACGTGACGGCACAACGGCGGAAATCCGCCCAACTCGAAGCGGCCACGACACTCGTCGAACGTCTTCGTGACCACCTCGAAACCGCCGCAGGTGGTCCCGGCGACGACGCAACCGCCCACGCGGCGGACGAAGACCTCACAGCACTCGTAGACGAACTCGAAACCGTACTCACCGACCCGAAATCGGTCGACGTGCAGACGGTCCTGCAGGACGAAGACGTAGACTAACCCGGGGTCAGGGGCTTTTTGATAGAGTCACGAGCAGAGAATAACGCACCCGCCAGCGGCTCCAGACAAATTGGTTCTTTGAAACGAACTGTTCTCAGCCGACGGGAACTGATGGACAGGGTGATATCACCGCCGGTCTAACCACTGCCTGATGTACGACACCATCCTCGTGCCAGTCGATGGGAGCGACTCGATGGCACCGATCGTCGAAGACGCCGCGACCCTCGCCGCCGAGCGAGGGGCGTCAGCTCACCTGCTGTACGTCGTCGACAAGCGCGCCTTCTTGACGCTCGCCGAGGACCGACGCGACGAAGTGATGGACGAACTCGAAGCACAGGGGTCGGCCGCCCTCGAAGTCGCCAGCGCGACCATGAAGGAACACGGGGTTTCGGTCGAAACGCACCTCCAACACGGCGACCCGGCGGACAAAATCCTCGCCCTCGCCGACGAAATCGGGGCGGACCTCATCGCAATGGGGACCCACGCTCGCTTCGAAGACAACATCCTCGGAAGCGTCTCTCGAACCGTCGTCATCGAGGCAGACATCCCCGTTCTCGCGACTCCGCTCAGCGAACCCTGAACGTCCCGTTCACTGTTCTCACGTCACCCGCAGTAGTAAAAGCGCTAGTCCGAACAGCGTCGACATCGCACTGACGAGCAGGAGACCGCCGCTGACGACGAGGAGCCGACCATCGAACGTGAGACTCTCTCCAGCCGCGATGCTCGCGACCGTGAGTCCGGACGAGAGGTCGAGGGCGGGACCGACGAGAGCGATACAGAACGCGAGGAGTCCCGCAACGACGAGGACGTACGGCGTGAGCGAACTGCTGCGCCGAGGGGAATGCGGGGTCGAGTAGCCGCGGGACATACCCAACGATACGACGTGTTTCCATTTTGGTACGAATCGGCTACTCAGAGAATTCGTTCGTTAGAGGCCCCCTACCCGGTCGAATTCAACAACCGAACGAGGAGGTCCTCTGGTGTATCAAAACCCGCTCCGCACCCGAGGCGCTTCACAGCGACCCGTCGGTGGAGTCTCGGGACGTTAGCAAGCGATTACTCCTCGGTGTCGTCGTCCGATTCCGGGTCGAAGTCGAGCGCAACCGAGTTGATGCAGTATCGTTCCCCCGTGGGGTCCGGGCCGTCGTCGAACACGTGGCCGAGGTGGCCGTCGCACGTGGCGCACACGACTTCAGTGCGGTCCATGCCGTGACTCAGGTCGCGGCGGAGTTCGATGTTCGACTCCTCGGCGGCGTAGAAACTCGGCCACCCGCATCCGGAGTGGTACTTCGTCTCCGAAGTGAACAGCTCAGTACCGCATCCGGCGCAGCGGTAGGTTCCGTCCTCGGTCCGGTCGACGTGCTCACCGGAGAATCGCGGTTCGGTCCCTTGCTCGCGAAGCACGCGGTACGCTTCGGTTGAGAGGCGCTCGCGCCACTCGGCGTCTGAAAGGGTGACGTTGCTGTCGTTCATACGAGAGCAAAGGCACGCGAGCAAGAAAGCGGCGTCGCCTATTCGCGCCGGAGGAACTCGGGGAGGCGGAGACCAGCGAAGTTGTCGGTGTCGGCGTCGAGGACGCTCGCCCGGCCGACTGCATCGGGGACACCCTGTTTGTCGGTCGGTTTTCGCATGGATACGTCGGCCCGCCCGGTCGTCGAGGGCGTCGTCTCCTCGTCGACGAGCGCCTCCCACACGTCCTGTTTCGAGTCGTACTCGCTTTTGTTGCGCGCGACGCGCTGTTTCCCTTCCTCGAAGGCAAGTTGCAGGACGCTCCGCCCGTAGGCGGTGCTCGCCTGGCGGCGCAGGCGCTCGAACTCCCCGCGGTGCGGGTGGCCCAGTGCAGTGGAGACGCCCAGCGCGTACATCCGTCTGACCGCCTCTTCGTCCGTTATTGTTCGCCAATCCGTTCCGAAGACCCGTTCGTACATGGTACCTCAGATGTCGACCTTCGACCGGGGGTCGACGACGAGGCCGTCGTCGGTAAAGGTCAAAGACCGGATGTCACAGTCGATGTTCGTCCCGCGCATCTTGATGACCTGGATGCCCCGGGTCATCCCCGTCGCTTCGAGATAGTTGTGGAAGAAGACGACCCCGTGTGCGAGGAAATGCTCGTCCGAGTACGACGAGGGGTCAGTCATCTCGGAGATGAGAAGCGTCGTCGCGTCACCCTGCTTGAGTGCGGTGAGGAACCGCGTCATCTCCTCGGACCCGTTGGCGAAAAAGAGGCGGAGGAGCATCGTCGAGTCGATGACCAGACGGTCGACCTGCCGCGAGTTAACGAAGGCGACGATTTTGTCGGTGAGACTCTGGACGCTGGACGTGCTTCCGCCCTTCGAGAACTGGTTCAGCATGTGCTTGCCCTTGGGACTGACCAGATTGATAAACCGGAAGCCGTCGGAGTTCGCAAGCGTCTCGAACCCGAAGTTAAAACTCGACATGTCGTTGATAAGTTCCTCTTCGGTCTCGTGCATGGTGATGTACATGCACTGCTCGCCGTTTCGAAGCCCTTCAGCCATGAACTGGGCTGTGAACGTCGTCTTTCCGCTCCCCGGTGGACCACTGAGTACGTACAGTCGCCGAGGGAGAAAGCCACCCTGAATGAGTTGGTCGAACCCGCTTACCCCACTAGGAATCCGCATGTTGGGACACACCGCCTGTCCAATTATAATCGTTCCGGGACAGGTACCGTAATTGAGACGATATCGACTATCAGCGGCCGTAAGAGTTCATTCAGGGAATAGCTCGACCTCTCGTTCCACACCGTCGATGGCGGCAACGTCCTCGTCGTCGAGGTCGAGGTCAGCCGCGTGCAGGTTCGCGCGCAGGTGCGTCCCGCTCGATGCTTTCGGGATGACGCACACACCCTTGGCGAGGAGCCACGCGATGCTCACAGACTCCGGCGTCGTTCCGTGTTTTTCGGCCACGTCGACGACCTCCTCAACCTCTCGGACACGCCCACCGGCGAGCGGGGAGTAGGCGACGACATCGTAGCCGTGTTCGTCTGCATGTTCGAGCAGGGCGGGTCGCTGAAACAGCGGGTGGTACTCCGTCTGGTGGGCGACGAGCGGCGCGTCCAGCAGGTCCAGTGCCTCGTCCAGTTCGGCGACGGTGAAGTTGCTCACGCCGACGCCGCGTGCGAGACCGTCGTCGACGAGTTCGTCGAACGCCCGAAGCGTCTCCGGCGGGTCGTACGTCTCGATGGGACGGTGGACGTACAGCACGTCCACGTAGTCGGTGCCGAGTCGGTCCAAACTCTCGCGAGTCGTCCGAATGGCGTCGTCGTATCCGAGGCTATCGGCCCAGACTTTCGTCGCGAGAAACACCTCGCCCCGAGGCACGTCTGCGGCAGCGACGGCGTCACCGACGACCGCCTCGTTCTCGTAAATCTGTGCAGTGTCGATGTGGCGATAGCCCATCTCCAGCGCAGTCGTGACTGCGCTCGCCTCCGTGGGCGTTTCGAGACCCATCGTCCCGAGACCGATTCGAGGGACGCGCGTCATTGGGACAGTCCACCGTCGGCGGCGGCGGTGCTGTCGTCTACAACCGGGACGCCGTCGAGTGCGAGCAGGTCGTCGAGGCCCGAAATCTCGTGTGTCGGGTCGGGCGACGGCGTGTGGTCCGTGCGGTGGGGCCGCCGGATGAACGCCGAATCGACACCCGCCGCGTTCGCGGCGGCGATATCACTGTCACTGTCGCCGACGAACAGCGGAGATTCGACGCCGAGGTCTGCCATCGCCCGTTCGAGGTAGTACGGCGACGGTTTCTTGCGGTGGAGACTCTCGATAGCCGGTTCGCGACCGTACGCGGTGCCGAAGAGGTGTGCGGCGTCAAGGTAGTCGAGGACGTAATCTATCGTCGCCTGCTGGTTCGACGAGACGATTCCCATCGGTGCGTCGATGCGGTGGATGGCGTCGAAGTCGTCGTAGGGGACCTTCCGGCCATCGGAGACGGCCTCGCGCTGAAACGAGGAGGCGAGTTCGTCGCGGGTGCGAAACAGCGTCTCGGGGTCGAGGTCGTAGGCATCGGCGACGGCGTGAACGTCGTCAGGTTGCACGCGGATGACCATCTTTTCGACGTGTTCTGGGTCCGGGTCAGAGATGCCCAGTTCGTCGAAGGTGGCCCACGCGGCGTCGTGGAGGACAGAGAGGTCGACCAGCGTGGTGAGAACACCGTCGTGGTCGAAGATGACTGCGTCGTACATATCTCGTTTGAGGGGCCGAACGGTGAATTATTTTCGCATCACGTAGTAAACACCTCACTCGCCGCGGTACGAGTCTTTTAGCGTCTCGACGCCACAGGTGTAGTCGATGTTGGCTGGACTCACACGTGGGGTATCACCATGACCCGTGACGTGTGTATCGTTGGCGCGGGTGCCGCCGGGGCTGGCGCGGCGTACGCGCTCCGTAACTCGAAGGCGAACGTGACCATTCTGGAGAAGAGCAACGGCGTGTGCGGCCGCGCCGCGACCCGCCGGAAACACGGGTGTTGTTACGACCACGGGGCGAATTACGTGAAAGACCCCGACCACCGAACCGAGCGGCTGATTCGGGACCTCGGCGAGGACGGACTCGTCGACATCGACGACCCCATCTGGACGTTCGACGCCGACGGCGTCATCTCACCGGGGGATTCCCGAGACCAGCACAAGTGGACGTGGACCGAGGGAATCACCCAACTCGCAAAGCGACTGCTCGACCGGAGCAACGCCACCGTCGAGCGGGAGACGCGGGTCGCCGCCATCGACCACAACCCGGATACCACGTACTGGTCCGTGGTCGATGCCGAGGGCGACCGACACGGCCCCTACGACGACGTTATCTTGACGCCTCCGGCACCGCAGACCGCATCGCTCCTCACGGAGATGGGGTGGGGAGACCACTGTATGATGGCACTTCGAGAGGCCATCGGGAGCGTCGACTACCGAACGATTCGGTCGGTGATGCTCCACTACCCGTTCGAACTCGACTTCCCGTGGTACGCGCTTGTCAACACCGACAAGGAACACGACGTGGGATGGGTCGCGCGCGAGGAGTGCAAAGACGACCACGTTCCCGACGGCGAAAGTCTGCTCGTCGTGCAACTGAGTCCCGAGTGGTCCGCTGCACACTACGACGACCCGCTGGACGAAATCTCGGACGTGGTCGCCGCCAAGGTTGCCACACTCCTCGACGACGACAGACTCCGTGACCCCGACTGGGTTGACGGTCAGAGATGGCGCTACGCACTCCCCGACGGCGTCGCCAATCGAGAGGTCATCCGCCGTGGAGAGCCAGACGGCCTGTACTTCGCGGGCGACTGGACCATCGGTGAAGGCCGGGTCCACGCAGCACTGTGGAGCGGTATCGAAGTCGGCGAACGAATCGTCGACACGTAGGCGACGACTGACTAGAGGTGGCCGGGTTCGACCGCGTTTTTATGACGGCTGTCTGCCATTCGCTCACTCGAAACGCGTGCGTCGTCGCTCGTTCGTGAAGCACGCGTCGTTCGCGTACTCGGTTCGCGCGCGACCACTCACTCGTGAATCTTCTCACCGCGCCGGAGGCGGGCGGCGATGGTGAACGTCTGTTCCCGCTCGCGGCGAGTCGGCGCATGTGCGGCGAGGTATCGCGCGACGGCGACGTAGAGCGTCCGCGCCTCCTCCGGCGGCCGGTGTGCAGCCTGTGCGAACCCCGCTTCGAGCGCTTGGTACGTGTGGAACCCCGCGTCCTCACGGAGAAGCGCGCCACCGAGTTCCTGTCTGAGTCGTTCCGGGTCGCCGCCGCTGTCGAGGAAGTGTGCTGCGGCGCGACCTGCGTCGTTGACGCGGCCTTCAGCATCCATCGTCTCCGAGAGCGTATCGAGTTCCACGTCCGGGTTCGCGTCGGCGTTCGTCTCCGGAAGCGGTGCAGGGGGCGTGTTCAGGAAGCGGTCGAGATAGACGTTGACAGCAGTGTCGAACACGCCGCGGTAGAGTTCTGTGGCGTCGGTTCGCTGGGTGAGTTGGTGAACCGCGTTGGCGTAAGTGAAGGTGTGATGAACCGTGTTCCAGTCGTTGAACTCGTTGGCCGTCGAGAACTGGGCGACGCGCGTTCCCGCCGCGAGCGCGACCGTCTCGGCGAGTTCCTCGGGCGTCGCTCCGGCGCGAATCGCCTCCACGAGCGCCGCGACGATTTCGTTCGGGTCGTCCGAGAGGAGCGTTTCGACCATCCCGTCTGGTCGGGACCACGACTTGCCAGCGCCCGCTTCGGCGTGCGTATCGAGTTCGTCGAAGGTGTCGTCGAGGAGGCCCGCGAGGTCGACTGGTCGCCGCCACGACGAGGTTTCCTCGCTCCGCTCGGCGGTCGTGAGGCCGCGAACGAGACTCGGGAGCACGGTGTCGGCGTGGTCCCATCCGATGTGGTCCAGCGACTCGAACGCCTTGTTCACGAAGTCGAGGACGTGACCGGTCTGGATATAGCGGTGGTCGGTCGCCGCTGTCGCGAGCATGCGCGCGAGGTCGGCGTCGTCGTACCCGGCGTCGATGGCGGTCCGAAGGACACGTTCTGCCCCGCTGGGGTCGCGGACTTCGACGTTCTCGCGGAACCACGAGAGCAGGCGGTCGAAGTCGGTGTCTGTCGCACCGAGTTGCTGTTGTTCGAACTGCGGCGGTTCGCCGGAGACATCACCGCCGACCTGCACGAGTCCCTGATAGAGGGCGCGCTTTTGGTCGTCTGGTTCGAGGTCGGGGAGGACGTTCGCCATCGCGGTCAGGATAGTGAGGCCGGAACCCCACCCATCACGGCGGTACCGACACCCGAATTCGACGCCCGTCTCCAGTGGCGTCGTGGCGTCAACGTCGGCATCGACGAGGCCGATAACGGACTTCGCGACGACGAGACGAAGGTTCTGTTCAAGGCCATCTTCGAGGCGGGTCGCCCAGTGGACTTCCGGCGGTTCGTCAGGTTCGGGGGTCGGGTTCACGTAGACGGTCCCGTCCCGAATTTCGACGGGATAGGTGAGCACGTCGTCGGCCCACGGGTCGAACGTGTCGCCGCATTCGAGTTCGAACCGCGCGTGGTGCCAGTGACACGTGAGGACGCCATCGTCTACGGTCCCCTCGATGAGTGGGAATCCCATGTGCGGGCACGCGTTATCGACCGCGCGCACGGACCCCTCGTGGTCGAAGAGGGCGATTGCGCGGCCGTCGAGTGAGACGAGTTTGCGACCCGATTCGCTGAGTTCGTCGCGCTCGACAGCGGGAACGAAGCGGTCTGTCGAAGACATATGCTAGCGAAAGACACGAAAATTCCTAAAGCTTCGCTGAACCGGTTTTATGTAATTTAGTTGTTAATTATATTTGGTTGGCTGTTTTTGGGCGTATACAGGTTTCTGTGCCGAACACGGGAACATTTGACCACATGTGCTGCGCTAGCACACGTCGGGCATGCATTTTTCGTCACGTACTCCATAGCAATTGGTGTGTCTTCGCTGACCGTCCGAATCGACCCCCACGTCCACTCGGAAGGCTCCTACGATGCCGACGACCCGGTGGAACTCATCTTGGAGCAAGCCGCGGAAATCGGTCTCGACGCCGTCGTCATCACCGACCACGACGTTATCCACGAGTCCATCCGTGCGGCGCAACTCGCGCCGATGTACGGCCTCGTTGGTATCCCCGGGGTCGAAGTCTCGACCGCCGATGGCCACTTGCTCGCTCTGGGCATCGAGGAGCTTCCGCCCCGGCAACGCCCACTCGACGAAACCGCCCAGTGGGTCCGCGACCACGGCGGCGTCGCTATCGTCCCCCATCCCTTCCAGCGGAGTCGCCACGGCGTCCGTCGCAAGCGACTTGCGCGATACCACGACATCTCCGGCGGCGACGTGTTCGATGCCATCGAGACGTACAATTCGTGGATTTTCACGGGGTACAAGAACCGCCGTGCCCGGCGATTCGCGCGCAAGCGTGACTACCCCGGCGTCGCCGGCAGTGACGCTCACAAGGTCGGGTACGTCGGCCGCGCCTACACCGAAATCGAGATTCCGGACGTGTCGCGCGCGTCACTCACGGCAGCCCACATCCTCGACGCCATCCGCGATGGCTCGACGGCAGTCCAAGGTCGGCGGACACCGATTCCGACGAGCACGAAACACTACGTCGGTGCGGCGGGCCGGAAGTCGGCGTACTACGCAAAACAGGGGGCGCTGGTCAGCGCCATTCTCGCGAAGAAAGGAGCCATCAAATCGGGCTACTACGCCAAAGTCGGCGCACTCAAGAGCGGGTATCTCGCCAAGCGAGGTGCACTCGCTGGCGCACAGTTACTGTCACGGTTCTCGTCGCGGTAGCCGCGGGAAATCGCAGTGGGGTATGGTTTCGGAGGTACTTCGTCAGTCGTCCGAACTCACGAGTTCTTCGTACTGCGCGCCGGTCTGTTTCAGCGTCTCTGTCGAGTAGAGTCGCTCGTGGTCGAATGGCAGGTGTTCGGCGTCGAGTTCGTCGATTTTGGCGTCCACGGCGTCGGCTTCGCGGCCGTGAATCATGGTAAAGAGGTTGTACGGCCAGTCCTGTTCGGGACGGCGCGGCCGGTGATAACAGAGCGTGACGTACGGAAGGCTGCCGACTTCCTCGCCGCGGGCGTCGAGTTCGTCGTCCGGAACGTCCCAGACGACCATGCAGTTGTTCCGAAAGCCAGTGATGACGTGGTTGACGATACAGCCGATGCGCTTGATACAACCGTCGTCGAGGAGGCGGGAGATTGCCTCGATAACGTCGTCGGTGTCGGCGTCGATGCGGTCGGCGATATCAGCGTAGGGCGTCTTCGACAGCGGGAAGCCGTCTTGAATCTCCACGAGGAGGCGCGCGTCGAGGTCCGAAAGGTCGCCCGTCGCGTTCTCGGAGATTCGGGTCGCGCTCACGGCCGTCTGTTCGAGGCTCTCGCGGGCGAAGCGGTCCTCGTTCATCACGGGAAATTCGAGGTCGATGTAGTAGTCCGTGAGCATCGGGAGGTTGAGAACCGCACAGCCGGTTCGCTCCTCGATTTCGGTGAGGATGCGGTCGCGCGTCTCTCGCGACCCGGCAGTGACGACGAACCACATGTTCCACTCGTGGTCGCGGCGGTAGTTGTGGTTCACCTGCCGATAGCCGTTGATTACCTCGGCCACCTCGTCGAAGCGCGCTTCGGGTGCCGAGACGGCCGCGAGGGTCGAACTGCCGATGACCGGCGGGTTGAGCACGGCACCGAATCGGCGGAAGATTCCCTGTTCGCGGAGGCGACGAACGCGGGCGAGGGCGTCGGCTTCGTCGATACCAAGGTCCGCGGCGACGGCGCGGAAGGGGCGCGCTTCGACGGGGAAGCCACTCTGGTAGTCGTCGATGAGTGCGGCATCAACCTCGTCGAGGCCTGTCCGCCAGTCGTCCGAGAGGGCGCTCATTGCCGGCGCTTAGGAGTCGGGGGGCCTATCGCTTTCGGACGGGCGCAGGCGCACTGGCCCGGAGTCGCCCTCGAATGGCGGGACCGAACAGGACGTTTTTTGCGCGTTCAGCCGAACCCTCGTACATGGCAGCAGCCGACACCGAGTTCGGAGCGTGGCCGCTGAAACGTCTGATGACCGAAGTCGTCGGCACCGGTACGAAGTCCGCCGAAGACATGACGCGGGAGCAGGCGATGGAGGCGATGCGCCGCATCCTCGCCGACGAACCCGACCACACGACGCTCGGTGCGTTCTGGCTCGCGAATCGCTGGAAACACAACAACGCCGAGGAACTGGCCGCCTTCACCGACGTGGTGGCTGAACACGTCCAGTACGCCGAACCGCAGGTCGACCCCGTCGACTGTGGTGCGAACTACGACGGCAAGGGCAAGACGGCTATTCTCGGCGTCGCCGCGGGTATCACCGCCGCGGCCGCCGGAACCCCCGTCGTCGTCCACTCGGGCGACCGCGTCCCGACGCAGAAGCAGGACGCCTACAAGCACGTCCTCGATGAACTCGGCGTCCGCACGGAACTCGAACCCGACGAGTCCGCCGACATGGTGGACGACACCGGCTTCGGTTTCTACTACCAGCCCAAGTTCAACCCCGCCATCCACGACCTGTGGGAGCGCCGCGACAACATGGGCGTCCGCACCTTCGTCAACACCATCGAAACCATCGCCAACCCGGCGAACGCCTCGACACACCTCGGGTCGTTCTACCACCTCGCCTTCGCGAAGAAGATGGTAGACACGTTCAAAGCGAGCGAGCACCACGACCTGCGCCGCGTCGTCATGTTCCAGGGCATGGAAGGCTACGACGACATCCGACCCGGATACACGAAGGTCGCAGAATGGACCGACGGCGAGTTTGACGACTTCGAAATCGAGACGGCCGAGTACGGCATGGACTTCGAGTACGATGACCTCGGCGTCGACGAAGATGACGTTGCAGGTGACTCCGCCGAGATTACGGAAGCCGTTCTCTCCGGCGAGCGCGAAGACCGCTTTGCCGACGCTGTTGCGCTCAACGCCGCACTGCGTATCTACGCCCGCGAAGATGCGGACTCCATCGACGAAGGGCTTGAGATGGCGCGCGAGGCTATCGAGTCGGGTGCTGCGGCCGACGTGCTCGAAGACCTGCGCGCGTTCTAACGTTCGTTCGGAACGTCGACCCCCGTTCGTTACCGTTTTTCCACGACGTCGAACAGCGCGCCGAGCGTCTCGTCCTCGCCGTCTTCAGTCGCAACGTCGAACGCGGTGAAACAGTAGCGACCGGGTTCGAACGCGGTGGATTCGGCGACCCAGTCTGGAGTGGCGTCTCTCTGTGGCGGCGCGTCATCAGGAGTAACCGGGACGTTCCACGAGTACGTTCCGAAGGGTGAAATCGACACGCCGGGGTCAACGACCGACTTTCGGGGGACCTTCATCCAGCCACCGTCCGTCTGCCGCCAGAGCCGCCAGTAATCCGGTCCAATCCCCTGCGAGGACGGTTGGCGGTTCACGAGGTGGAACGAGGTGTCTTCGCCCATCTCGACGCGCTCCCGTTTCGGAGCCAGAAACACCGCCTCATCGCCGACCTCGTGATAACACAGGTCGACTTCCTCGGGGCACGATGCGTTCGAATCAAATCGGCTCTGTGGAATCGCATGTCGGCCGGCACACCCGGCGAGCGAACCGACTGCCCCCAACCCAACTGCCGCAAGAAACGAACGCCGTTGCATGGGACGATTCGTCCCACACCCGGGAAATGTCTTCTGGCCTATCTTTTGAAATTACTGACGAAGGTGCGTGCCCGGTTGTCGGCCAGCGGTTCAGTCGCTCGTCGCCCCCGCCTTCCCGTCGGTATTCGTGACATCGATACCACCCGAGAGTTCGGTATTGGGGTACGGCATATCGATTCCCTCGGCGTCGAAGCGCTCTTTGACCGCCTCGACAAACTGCGCGCGTACCGCGCCGTAACTGGTCACGTTCGGGTCGATCCAGATTCGGCCCGAGAGGACGACCGCCGAGTCGCCCAGTTCCGTGACGGGGGCTGTCGGTTCGGGGTCGGCGAGGACGCCCTTGATGCGCGACCCTTCATCGACGATGGCATCGCGTGCCTGCCCGATATCGTCGTCGTACCCGATGCCGAAGCCGACCGACACCCGGCGCTGGTCGTTCGCCACGTTGTTGACCACTGCCGAGTTAGCGAGGTCGCTGTTCGGAACGGTCACTAGTTCGTTGTCGAACGTGTCCAACTTCGTCACCCGCAGTTGAATCTCACGAACCACGCCACTGTTCCCGTCCCACTCGATCCAGTCACCGACGGCGAACGGTTCGTCTTGGATGATGAATATCCCGGCGACGAAGTTCGCGATGAGGTCCTGTGCGGCGAAGCCGACCGCGAGGGCGAGGGCACCGGCCAACGTTGCGAACGCCGCCAGCACGACACCGAAGCCAGCGACTGTCGCAGCCAGCGCGACTGCGACGACAGCGGTGACGAACACGGTGGTACTCACTGCAAGCCCGACAATCGTCTCGTCGAAGCCGCGGCGTCTGAGACCCTCGTCGACCATCCGAGTCATGAAGGACTTCCCGAGTAGGTAGATGACGGCGAACACGACGACGAACAACAGGACCGCCGTGGCTGCACTGACCAGTTGCGGGACGTACTGCTGTGGGTCGAGTGAAACACCCAGTTGGAGTGGTAACATAAGACATGATTGATTACAGACGGACATAGTAAGTATTTGCTACAGGTTGACGATGTTCACCTCTCGTCGACCAGTGGCGACAGCGGAAAACCCACGTGAAAAGCGGGCGAATCTATATTTCGAACGCTTCGTCGCCGTCTTCGAAGGGGTCGTCTTCGTCGAAGTCGTCGCCAAGCGGGAGCGCGACGCCGACGAGCGTCTTTCCGGCCGTGACAGTCGCCTCGCGGGTTATGGAGTAGACCACACCCGCACGCTCGGCTTCGACTTCCTGAAGCACAGTGTATTTCGTCGGGTCGTACACCCAGCCGAGGTGGTCGCCGGGTCGAACTTCGCGGCCGAGTTGCACGTCTTCGCGCGCGACGAACAACCCGGACGTTTCGGCGGTGACGCGGCCGAGATGGTTCCGATAGGTCTGGCCGTCCCACGGTTCGACAGCACCGGCGAGGATTCCCATGCTCCGACAGACGTTGAGCAGGCCTTCGACTCCGGCGACGATAGCGGGTTCGACCAGTTGCTTGTTGTGTGCGAGTTCCGGCGTGATAGAGGGGATTCCGGCGTCGGTCGCCGCGACGCGGAGTTTGCCGCCGAAGTTCCGTTTCGACCACTCTTCTTCGGCGTCCTCGCCTGCGGCTTCCGCGAGCAGGAGGTCGACGCCGAAGGCTTCGGCGAGTTCGCGTGACTGGTCGTCGTCTTTGCGGTAGACCGTGTGGGTGAGCATATCGGGGCTGCCAGTGTGGAGGTCCACGATAGCGTCGGCGTCGCCCGCGAACTCCCAGAGCGTGGCCGCCATGCGCTCGTGGAGCGTGCCGTCGGTGTCGCCGGGCCAGACCCGGTTCATGTTCGAGTTGACGGAGTCGAGCGACTCAGGGGTCGCATACGAGCCACGGTCGAACGTAAGCGGGTCGGCGACGGGAACCGCGACGACACGTCCCGAGAGGTCGGCGCGTTCGAGTTGGCCGTGGAGCCGTCGAAGTACCTCAGTGCCGTTTATCTCGCGCCCGTGTTGGGCGGCTTGCACGTAGAGCGTCGGCCCGTCGGTACCGTCTTCAGGTTCGTAGGTATGAACCGTCGTCTGTACCGGGACGCCGGAGGGGAGCCGGGCGAGCGTCACGGTCTCCGCAGAGTGCATATTCGACGCATCGCAGTGTGGTGTCTTGTAGTTAGGGGACGACACGACGGGATGAGAACGCGGCCGAGGGTCGATGCTGGATATCAGTCGTCAGCAGGCGCAGCCCCGGCGACAGCATCCTCGCCACGCGAGAAATAGCTCGCCAAGAGCGGCCCAGTGATGTTGTGCCAGACGCTGAAGAGCGCGGGCGGAAGCGCCGCCACTGGTGAGAAAAACGACAGCGCGAGCGCGGCCGCCAACCCGCTGTTCTGGAGGCCGACTTCGAACGTCGTCGTCCGAACGCGGTCGGGGGACATCCCGGCGAGTCGTCCCGTTCCGTACCCCGTTCCGAGGCCGATGGCGTTGTGCAGGACGACGGCAGCGATGGCTGCGACACCCGCGCCGAGGATGGTATCCACGTTGAGGCCGACGACCGCTGCGACGATGGCGACGATAGTCACGACCGAGACGAGGGGGAACACGTCGAGTCCGACCTCAGCCACCGCGGGTGCGTACCTATCGAGCGCGATGCGGAGTCCGAAGCCGAACACGACCGGGATGAAGACGATTTGGAGGATATTCACGAACAGGTCCATAAACCCGACCTGAAGTTGTTCTCCGGCGAGTACGACGACCCACGCGGGCATGACAAGCGGCGCGGCCAGCGTCGTGACAGTCGTGATAGCCACCGAGAGCGCAACGTCGCCTTTCCCGAGATACGCCATGACGTTCGACGCGGTGCCGCCGGGTGCCGCACCGACGAGAACGACGCCGATGGCGAGTTCCGGCGGGAGCGAGAGGGCGATAGTGAGCGCGTAGGCGGCCACGGGCATGACGACCCACTGCGCAACGGCACCGATGGCAACGTCGCGGGGACGCTCGGCGAGTCGCCGGAAGTCGGCGGGTTGGAGCGTCAGCCCCATACCGAGCATGATGACGCCGAGTAGCGGCGAGATGTACGGTGCAATCCACGTGTACGCCCCGGGTCGGACCAGTGCGGTCGCCGACGCAACGAGCACGAGGCCGACGAAGTAGGTGTTTGCGAGGTTGGAGAGCCGCCGGAGAGCCGACAGCACCGCGCTGCCGAAAGAGATCACAACTCGTTGATAATCCATTCCATGATAGTAGTTGTCGAATGACAATTAATTCTATCGGTGGCCCGACCGGGGTGTGAGGCGGCACGGTTTTCACCCATCCGCCCAACGGTGGAACCATGAGCGACAACCCAACCGCCACGCTCCACACGAACAAGGGCGACGTCACGGTCGAACTGTTCGAGGACAAGGTTCCGAACACCGTCGAGAACTTCATCGGCCTCGCCACAGGCGAGAAGACGTGGGTCCACCCGGAGACCGACGAGACGATGGAGGGTGAACCGCTCTACGAGGACGTGCTTTTCCACCGAATCATCGGCAACTTCATGATTCAGTGTGGGGACCCGACCGGAACCGGCCGCGGCGGTCCCGGCTACACGTTCGACGACGAGTTCCACTCCGACCTCGGCCACGAGGGTCCCGGCATCCTCTCGATGGCGAACCGCGGCCCCAACACGAACGGTTCGCAGTTCTTCATCACGCTCGACGCGCAACCGCACCTCGACGGCAAGCACGCCGTCTTCGGTGAAGTCGTCGATGGCATGGATGTCGTCGAAGATATCGGCTCGGTCCCGACCGACCGCAACGACAAGCCGGTGTCGGACGTCGTCCTCGAATCAGTCGACATCGACCGGTAACGCGGAACCCGAGACGGGCGTCGACCCATTGATGGGAGTCACCCACGGTGGTGGCTCGACGGCCGTCTCGTCGATGTCGTCGTACTCGAACCAGACGGTGACGCCGAGTCCATCGCGCGTCTCGTACGTCACCGCGAGCGACCGAACGAACCCACCTTCTTCGACGACTGCGACCACGTCGTACTGCCGAGAGCGGGGGAAGTCAGTCCCGCGCCCGACGACTCGGTAGACACGCGTCCCGTTCTCGGTCGTCGTGTTCGCGACGCGAGACGACTCGGTCGAGAGGTACCACTCGACGTACCGCTCGGCCCGCATTGCCTGCCGGCCCGGGCTGTTCAGCGTATCCGGGTCGATGACGCGGGTTGCGAAGCCGTCCGATTCCGCCGGGCGACGACCGTAGCGATATGTTCCGTCGGCGTAGCTATCCTCGGTTGACGTGGGTCGCGGGTAGGCCCTGAGTCGGCCGGCGTGCTGCGTCTCAGTAACGTACACGTGCGGGCGCTCGACGCGGACGACTTCGACTTCGCGGCCGGTCTCGTCGCCCGCGATTGACTCTCGGTAGCCGAGGGTCCACTCGTAGGAGTGGTTCGTAACCACGTCGCGGTGGGCCGCCGCGAGAAGTGAGGCGTTTTGAACCCCTGCGGAGGTCACGCCCGGTGCGACGACTCGGGGTTCCGGTGTCGGCGTTGGTTCCGGCGTCGCGGGCGTTGACGGTGTCTGTTGCGGCCCGGACTGTGTATCGAGTGTCGGCGGCAACCCGGGAAGTCCGACGAAGGAAAAGAGGACGACAAGTACGACTACGAGGCCAAGCACCGCTGGTATCGAGGGAATCGCTTGTCTGAGTCGGGAGGGTTCGTCGGCCGGTTCGTCGAGGCGCGACCCGAAGTACGTCTGAAAGAGTTCGTTGCTCCGCTCTTCGGGGAGTCCGTAGCGCGCGATATCGTAGAGGTCGCCGGGGGAGAAGACACGAGCATCGGTCGGCGCAACCTCGTCGAGCGCAACGACCACATCCGCCTTCCGCGGCGGGAGGCGAGCGACCCCGAAGCGCCCGCCGCGGACGACGGCGATACGCGTTGTCTCGTCGTCCCGTCGGGCGACGACGAAGTCGTCGGCGACAGTAGTGTCCCACCCGCGGGCGTCCCAGAGGTCGGCGACGAACCGTCTGCGCTCGCTCGGTGAGGCGGCGCGAAACAGGTCAGCGAAGCGCGAGCGGCGGGGCTGGCCCATCGCATAAGCTAGGGATGCGAGGCGGATAGAAGCACCGGGGAACTCGGCACCCTGAATCGATACCTCCGGTCAGTGGTCAGTCGCCGAGTCGTACTCCCGTAGCCGAGTTGTTATCTGGTCGTCCATCGTCGCAAGCACCGGTTCGAGTTCGCGACCGGCGAACAGTTCCGAAAGCCCCTCGGAGATAATCGTTCGGACTGTCGAAAACGGCCCGATACGAGCGCCACGGGTCGCCGGCGTATCCTCGCTTTCGGCCAGTTGTTCGAACGCGACTTCGAACCCGGGTCGCTCGTCGAACCAGCCGTCCTGTCTGAGGAGTGTTTTCGTCTGGCGATGAACCGGGAAGTAGCCAGTGTGGCGGTGCCACCGGTATTGTTGTTCGGGTTGCGTCAACCACGAGATGAACGCACCCGCAGCAGCCTGCTGCCGGTCTGTCGCTTCGTCTGCGACCCACAATGAGGCACCGCCGACGACGACGCCCGAGCGCGAGCCGGGTGCAGGGAACTTCCCGACACTGGCCGTAAAGCCGCGTTCGTCGGCACCCTGAATGATAGACATGGCGCTCGAACTGGAGTCGATGAGCATCGCGGCACGTCCGTCGAGGAACGCTTCCCGTGCGGCACCTCTCGCTTCGACACCGGAGTTGTACAGGAGTCCGTTCTGTTCGAGGTCACGCCACCACTCGAACACCCTCGTCGCAACCTCGCCATCGAGATTGGACGTGCGGGCGGTTCCGCTCCGGCCGTTGTCAGCGTCGAAGAGACATGCGCCGGCAGTGGCGAACCACTGCTCGACGAACCAGCTGTAGTTCGCCCACGTGGCACCGTACTGGGCGTTTCCGTTCGTCTTCGCCGTCGCCGCCATCCGCGTCAACGAGTCGAACGTCTCCGGCGGCGAGTCCGGGTCGAGACCGGCGCGTTCGAACGCGTCGGCGTTGTAGTAGAGAACGGGGTTCGACGAGTTGAACGGCATCGACCAGAGCGTCCCGTCGTGTCGATAGTAGTTCGCGAGTTCAGGGACGAGAGACGACACGGACGCGGCGTCGGGAAGGACTGACTCGACAGGAGTGAACGCCCCGCTGTCGAGCGCGCGCTGTGTCCCCACTTCGTACAGTTGGGCAATGGTCGGAGGCGTCCCCGACTGGGCGGCGGCCATCGTCGCGTCGAACGTGCCACGGTAGCTTCCTTTCGCCGCTGTTTCGACGCGGACACCATCGTGTTCAGTGTTGAATTCCTCGACGAGCGATTCCAGAACCAGTGCCGTCTCGCCGGTCATACCGTGCCAGAACTGGACGACCGTTTGGCCCGCCCCCGTCGTCGAGTGGAGTTGGTAGTCGTCGATTGAATCTTGCAGGTCGTCCGCTTGCTCCGAGAGCGTGTTTATCTTCGTCATCGCCTCGGAGAGCGACACCGTCTGTCGGCGGGCCGACCCAGCAACATCCGACGCCAGCGTTGCGGTTTCGTCGCTTATCGCGCCGACATCGTCGGCTTGACTCACGACTTCCTGTGATGTCGCCGCCTGCGAGTCGGTCGCATCACTAATCTCGTGGAGGCTACTGTTCGTCTGTTCGAGGTCTTCGACCACGCCATCGAGCGCCAACAGCGCGTCTTCGATGGTCTCGTGTCCCTCTTCGAGTCGCCCGCTCGTGTCGGTGATGTCTTCGACCGTCTCTTCGGACTGTGCCCGAATCGTTTCGAGGGTCGCTTCGATATCATCGGTCGCCGCCTGCGTCTCTTCGGCGAGTGATTTCACCTCGTTGGCGACGACGGCGAAGCCCTCGCCCGCCTCACCGGCGCGGGCCGCCTCGATAGACGCGTTGAGCGCGAGGATGTTCGTCTGCTCCGCGATATCCGATATCTGCGTCGCGATACCGGTTATCTCGTCGATGCGTTCGTCGAGTTCCCCGACTCGTTCGACCGTTCCGCTGGTCTGTTCGCTGATGACAGCCAGTTCGCGGAGTGCCTCTTCGGCGGCACGTTTCCCCTGTCCGCCGCGTGAGACGGCTTCGTCCGTCGAGTGTCTAATCTCGTCGGCCGACGCAGCGACTTCTTCGATTGTCGCCGAAAGGTTCCGCATCTCGTCTGCGACTTCTTCGACGCTCTCGCTTTGCCGCTGTGCACCCGCGGCGATGTCGTCGACCGATTCCGCGACTGTCCGACTTTCGCTGCGGCTGTCTCCGACGGCGTCCGACACGATTTGCGTCGATGCGGAGACCTGGTCCGCGAAGGAATCGACGCTCCGTATCGTTGTCTGCCACTCGTCGAAAAGCTGGTTGAGGAGGCGCGCGTGCCGCGCGAGTTCTGGGTCGTCCGGCACCTCGACACGGACGGTAAGGTCGCCTTCGATACACTGCTCGATGGCTTCCGAGAACGCGTCGAGGTGCGACAGCGAGGCCCCACTGTCGGTGCGAACCCCGGATTCGTCGGTCGGCACTCCACCATCGTGGAGTGGTTCACCATCGCCGTCGGTCGGATTGTCGGGTCTCTCTGCACTGGTCTCGTCGTCGGTCGTGTGTGCGCCGAGCGCAGCCTGAACGGACGCACGAATCGACGACACCTGTTTCCGCAGATACCTGTCGTCGTTCATTGACGAACGAGACTATTGGAATGTGATAAGTCCACCCCTCAAAGTATCAAAATTGAAGTTGTAAATTTGTTACTCGTACTGGAACCCAGCCGAATTTGTCTCTCAGGCTAGTCGCTTGTGAAGACACTTTTCGGCGGAGGAATACAGTACGCCTTGCTATCTGATTTCGGTGGTGAGACGGGGTCATGGGTAGTCATCGAAACGTACCACGTTAGTGAGTAGTCACGCACAGCGTGGAGTGCGTCGTCACCGGGCGACCGACAGCGCAAAGTCGCCCGGGTTGTAAGAACCGCCGATGAGCGAGGAGTCCGAGAAACCCAAGCCGAGCGACTTCGGAACCGACGAGAATGCTCCGTCGGTCGAAGAGAAGCCGTACAAGATAATCTTCGAGGCGAACAAGTGCTTCGGGGCGGGTCGATGTGCGGAAGTCGCCGACAACTGGGAGATGGACCTCGAAACCGGTCTCGCCCGTGCGAAATCGTATTTCGTCGGCGAGGACGAACTCGACGAGAACATCCGTGCAGCGGAGGTCTGCCCGGCGAAGAAGGGCCGCGGCGTCATCCACATCGTCGACCGTCGAACGGACGAAGAGATTTCTCCCGACCCCGAGGGCGACGGGACGCTGTCGGTCGACTG